>NZ_CP080524.1:631666-1263333 GCF_024746795.1 Mesorhizobium sp. AR10 | reverse complement strand
GCATCTGGCCGACGAGGCACATGATCTGTGGCAGCGGACGGAGGACGAACTGGTCGAAATCGGCCTGCCGCCGCCCTTCTGGGCCTTTGCCTGGGCCGGTGGCCAGGGTCTGGCCCGCTATGTCCTGGACAATCCGTCGACAGTGCGCGGAAAACGCGTGCTCGACTTCGCCTCCGGTTCCGGACTGGTCGCCGTAGCCGCGGCGAAAGCTGGTGCTGCAGAGGTGATCGCCGCCGATATCGACCCGTTCTGCGAGACGGCGATCCGCCTCAACGCCGAGGCCAATGGCGTCGGCATCAAATTCCTCGGCACCGACTTTATCGGAACCGATGCGGGCTGGGACGTGATTCTTGCCGGCGACGTCTTCTACGACAAATCCTTCGCCGACGGTCTGATGCCATGGTTTTCGACGCTGAAGGCACGCGGCGCCGACATCCTCGTCGGCGATCCCGGCCGCTCCTATATGCCGAAGGCAGGGCTGGAGCCGCTCGCCGTCTACGAAGTGGCAGTCACGCGAGCGCTTGAGGATGCTTTGGTCAAGCGCACGACCGTCTGGCGCTTCGCTTGACGGCATCGCCGAACAGGCGTTCCATCCCGCACTGATTCAAGGGATATGCATGTCAAAACCGCTGCACACTTTGGGCGACATGCATCGGGAGGGGGAATTCATGGATTTTTCAGCAGTCAATTGGCTGGCGGTGATCGTCGCCGCCGTGGTGGCGTGGTTGTTCGGCGCGGCTTGGTACATGGGCTTGAGCAAGCCTTGGCTGAAGGCGGCCAGGCTTGATCCTGCGACGATGAGCAAATCGCCGCTGCCCTTCGTCATCAGCTTCATCGCCGAACTGATCATGGCGTCGGTCATGGCTCTGGTCATCGGCGCGATGACCGGTGGCGAACCGAGCCTCGTTGCCGGGCTTGTCTTCGGTTTCGTGCTTTGGCTGGGGTTCGTCGCCACGACGCTTTCCGTCAACCATCGCTACGAAAATTTCGGCTGGGATCTGACCCTCATCGACGGCGGCCACTGGCTTGGCGTGCTGCTCCTCATCGGCGCGGTGATCGGCTGGTTCGGAGCAGCGGCGACAGCCTGACTGCCTGCCGCGATCGTCAGGTCTGCGTCCTGGCGACTTCCTCGAGAATCCATTCGCGAAAGGCGATGATGCGCGGATCGTCGGCAGTACTCTCGGGATAGACCAGGAAATAGGCGAACTCGGGCGCCACCCGCAGGCCGAGTTCAAGAGGCTGCACCAGCCTGCCCTGGGAAAGGTCGTTTGCCACCATGGCGAAATCGGCGAGCGCGACGGCATTGCCGTCGAGCGCAGCCTGGACGGCATCGGTGGAGTTTCCGAACACGATGGTCCGGCTGTCGTCGAAATCGTTGACGCCGGCCGCCGCCATCCACATCCGCCAGTTCGGCCATGTCACGCCCTGTCGCGACCATTCGATATGGGCAAGCGTGTGATTGAAAAGATCGCGCGGCTCGCGCAGCGGCGGACCGGAGGTCAAGAGGCTCGGGCTGCACACCGGAATGAGGATGTTATCGAACAAGCGGTGGGCGCGAAGGCCCGGGTATTTGCCGGCGCCGAACCGGATGCCGACATCGACGTCGTCGAGTTCGAAATCCCGCACTTCGTAGGCGATGTCGAACCTGAGCTCTATATTGGGCTGGCGCTTGCGAAAATCGTCGACGCGCCGCATCAGCCATTTTGACGCGAACTGCGCGTCGAGCGTTACCTTCAAAAGGGCCGTGCCGCGCGTCAGCTTGCGCGCCCGCGAGACGGCCCGGCCAAGCAGGTCGAGCGCATCGATCGAGGCCTCGAACAGCACCGTCCCCGCTGCGGTCAGCCGGATGGTGCGGCTGGTGCGCGTGAAAAGCACGATCCCCAGTTGATCCTCTATTTCCTTGATCTGATGGCTGACCGCAGCCGGCGTCAGGCCGAGCTCATCGGCGGCGCGGGTGAAATTGAGATGCCGGGCCGCTGCTTCCAGCGTCCGCAGCGCTCGGGTTCCAGGCAGCAAGCGAGCCATGCCATCCTCAAATAAAACTTGACGATCCAGAGAAAACTACTCGTTTCCTGTTTAGATTTCAATCCGGCATGATGCATCCATCGAAACACCATCAAGCCAGATTTGATATCTGGAGGAACGGAACCCGTCATGTCCACCATCGTTTTTAAGTCGCCAGCCACCCGCCCGACCTGGATGCTCGCGTTGCTTGACTGGCTTCGCCACGCGAGAGTTGCGGTCAACCTCCCACAACACCAGAATGTCGAGGATCTGTCGGATCGCCAGTTGCGCGACATCGGCGCCAGGCGCAAGGACATCACGCGCGCGATGGACAGGGAACTCGGCCGATTGGGCCTTCTCGATATCGGCTGGCAGAAGCCGCGCCGGAAATAGGGGAGTAAGGGAATAGGGCAGTAAGGCAGTAGGGAGAATCAAGGCAGCGCCGACACACACCTCTTGCCCTACTGCCATACTGCCCTAACGAACCACCCTCACCACTGTCCGATCCGACAGCAGCGGCAGCAGCCGCGCCATTGTCCGAGCAGTCACGCCAACGCAGCCTTGGGTTGGCGTGAAGCCGGGCCGCGCGAGGTGAAAGAAAATCGCGCTGCCCCGACCGCGCCGGCGCGGTGATATATTCCAGTCGAGCACAAGGCAGGCGTCGTAGAGACGATCGTCGCGTCGCATCCGCTCGTGGCTGGCGCCATAGGGGATGGTGACCGGCCGGTTGTAGTTGCGGTCGTCAGGCACCTCGCACCAGCCGAGATCGGGGCCGATCGGCGTCATCGCCAGCCGGGTTTTGCGGCCGGCGGAAAAATGATCTCCCCGGAAATATCCTGACAGGATCCGCATCGCGCCAAGCGGCGTCGCGCCATCGCCTTCGCGCTTGTCGGCCGAGATGCCGCCCCTTCCCAACGCACACGCAAACACCAGGCTGCCGGCCTGCAAGAACCCCTGGGCGGGATTGCCGGGCCTGGCGCGCACGGTGAGCACGCGCAGCCCTTTTGGCAAAATTGCGCCGGCTGCATTGCGCGGCCGTTTTTTCTTGTATGATCGTGTCACGGAACAAATCACTGTGATCGGCTGTTGTGCCGGTCAGCTTCCGCATAAACGGGGGGCGGTCAACTGAATATTCTTTTCAAAACAACGGATTGATCCATGACATCACGCACCATTCTGATCGTTGACGACGATGACGACCTGCGCGGCACCCTCGTCGAACAACTGGCTCTGTATGAGGAATTCGACGTTCTGCAGGAAGCAACCGCCGCCAAAGGCGTCGCCACAGCCCGCGGCGGCCTGATCGACCTGCTCATCATGGATGTCGGGCTGCCCGACATGGACGGCCGCGAGGCGGTGAAAATATTGCGCAAGGGTGGCTACAAGGCGCCGATCATCATGTTGACCGGCCACGACACCGATTCCGACACGATTCTCGGCCTCGAAGCCGGCGCCAACGACTACGTCACCAAGCCGTTCCGCTTCGCCGTGCTGCTCGCCCGCATCCGTGCACAACTGCGCCAGCACGAGCAGAGCGAAGACGCCACTTTCTCGGTCGGCCCTTATACGTTTAAGCCCAGCCAGAAGCTTCTGATCGACCAGCGCGGCGCAAAAGTGCGGCTGACCGAGAAAGAGGCCTCGATCATTAAATATCTCTACCGCGCCGACCAGAAGGTGGTGACGCGCGACGTTCTGCTCGAAGAAGTCTGGGGCTACAATTCCGGCGTTACCACGCACACGCTGGAAACCCATGTCTACCGGCTGCGCCAGAAGATCGAGCGCGATCCTTCCAATGCGGAAATTCTTGTGACAGAAAGCGGCGGCTACAAGCTGGTTCCTTAAACATTTCATTATCCAATAAGCGGTCAGGGCGGGGCCGTTTTCGGGTACGATCCGGTTGGAGGTGTTCTGGATCGACCCGCTGCCGATGCGCAGATTCAAATGTTAGAGCGTCCTTTACGCGTCCAAGGGGACGCGGCGCTCTAAGGGAGGGATTGGACTGACCGTTCGGGGACACAGCTAGAGATGGCGCTGGATGACGACATCCGCATCCTGTCCGCCGTGAAGCTCTTCGAGGGCTTCACGCAGGAACAGTTGCGCCTGCTCGCCTTCGGCGCCGAAACCACCCTGCTGCTAGCAGACCATAAGCTGTACCGCGAGGACGACCAGGCCGATTCGGCCTATATCGTGGTCAGCGGGCGCATCGTGCTCTATCGCGAGCAGAACGGCGAGCGCATCCCGATAGGCAGTGCCAGCCCCGGCACCATATTGAGCGAACTGGCATTGATCGCCGACACCAACCGGCTGACCAGCGCGTCGGCCGAGATCGATTCGGAAGTGCTGCGGCTCAGCCGCAAGATGTTCCGCCGCATCCTCGAGGAATATCCCGACATCGCGGTGCACCTGCATCAGCGCATCCTGGAGGATTTTCAGGCATTGATCCGCCGCATCGAGGAACTGGCGCCGCGCTTCGCCGGCTAGAGCATCATCCCGAAATAATCATGCTCGAACAAAGGGAGGCGCAGTTGGATTTCCGACTCGTTCGCGCCACCGAGGAAGACCTGCCTTTCATCATGGCGACCGAGCGGCTGGAAGGCTATGACGCGCTGGTTGGGCGCTGGGACGAGGCGCGTCACCGCAACGCTTTCGTCGACGACAGCCATGTATATTTCATCGGCTTCGACGGGCTGGCGCCGATCGGCTTCGTGCTGTTGCGCCACTGGTCTTCGCCCGAGCGCGTGACGCTGGTCAGGCGGGTCGCGGTCGCCGTCCCGGGGCAAGGCCACGGCAGAATGCTGCTGGCAGCCGTCGTCGACCGGGTGTTCGAAGACACCACCGCTCATCGTCTCGTCATCGGCCTTTTCCCGGACAATCATCGCGCGAGACGCGCCTACCAGGCTGTCGGCTTCACGGCGGAGGGCATTTCGAGAGGCAGCGCCTATTTCCAGGGCGAGCACCGCGACGAACTGGTGATGTCGCAGCTGCGGCCCGTGTGGGAAGAGCGCCGATCCGGGGCGTAAACTTACTTAATCCAGGTCGAAGCGAGCGATGACCGGCACATGGTCCGACGGCCGTTCCCAGCCGCGCGCCAGACGCAGGATTTCGTAGCCGGCAAAGCGCGGCACCAGATTTGGCGACGACCAGACATGGTCGAGCCGCCGGCCGCGATCGGACAGCTGCCAATCCTGTGCCCGGTAGCTCCACCAAGTGTAGAGCTTCTGCTCTTGCGCCACGTTGAGCCGCATCAAGTCGACCCAGTCGCCGGCGAGCCGCATGGCTTCGAAGTTTTCGGTCTCGACAGGCGTATGGCTGACCACATTGAGCAGCTGCTTGTGCGACCAGACGTCGTGCTCGAGCGGCGCTATGTTCAGATCGCCGACAAGGACCGAACCTGACACTTCGCTATGCTCGGCGCGGATGGCGTTCATCTCGGCGACGAAATCCAGCTTGTGCTTGAACTTGCGGTTGATGACGGGATCGGGTTCGTCACCGCCGGCTGGAACGTAGAAATTGTGAAGCAGGATCGTCTTGCCGCCGGCCTGAACGGTGACCGACAGATGCCGGCTGTCCTCGATTTCGCAGAAGCGCCGCTTCTCGACGACCTCGATCGGCCGGCGCGCCACCGTCGCCACGCCGTGATAGCCTTTCTGGCCATGGAAGGCGATGTGCTCGTAGCCGAGCTTTCGGAAGGCCTTCTCGGGAAACAGCTCGTCGGGAACTTTCGTTTCCTGCAGGCACAGCACATCCGGCGCCTGTTCCAAAAGCAGGCGCTCGACGATCGGCATGCGCAGGCGGACGGAATTGATGTTCCAGGTGGCGATGGAAAAGGGCATGCGCAGGATCCGGGCCGCGCATGAAACACCAAAGTCGAAGCCCTTGGTCAGGGATCATGCGCCTGTGAGAAAGACAGGCCGGAACCTGCCAGCCACACGCCCGAAAAACAAGCCGGGCCGCGCTCGAAGATCAGCTTAGGCTGGACTAAGGTTCGCTGAGATTCAGTTCAGGCCAAGCCGAGAATGGTGGATTCCGAGAACCGGAACGGAGCGCACTTTTCGTACGTGAGCACCGGAAGCGCAGGAAGCCGCCATTCGCAGGCCGGCATCACCTGAATATCGGCGGACCTTAGCGCGACTTGGTATTGAGCTCGCGGTTCGCCGTATAGTCGATGGCAAAGGTGTCGGGAGCGAAGCTCACGCCCTCCTTGACGTTGAAGATCATCACCGTCGTGTCCTTGCCCTGCGCATCGGTGATGGTCCACTGGCGCAGTTCGTAGGATTTCGGATCGAACATCATGGTGATCTTCGAATTGCCGAACACCGATTTGTCGGCAAGCTGGATGGTGGTGAGGTCGTTCTCTTCCTTGACGCTTTTGACGCGGTTGCCGGAGAGGTCGATCTTGTTGTCGAGCAACAGCTTCAGCGGCGTCTTCGACAGCGGATAGAGGTCGGACGTTTTCAACCTCTTGTTGAGGATGACCACCGACTTGCCGTCGGAAATCACTCGGAAATTCGACGATCCATCATAGTTGAAGCGGATCTTGCCCGGCCGTTCCAGAAAGAACTTGCCACCGGTCTGCTCGCCCTTGGGGCCGAACTGGACAAACTCGCCGCTCATCGATTTGACCGAGGAAAAATGGTCGGCGATCTTCTGCGCCGTCGGCGGCACCGCGGCTTGCGCCGACGCCAGCAGCTGGAACCCGGGAACAACGTTGACGGCCGCAGCGCCGGCAAGGACCAGACCGAGGCCGAGCAGCTGGCGGCGGGTCGGGGCAAAATCGCTGATCGGGGTGAAAGAAGCGTTTTTCATGCCGGTCACTCTCATTTGGTTGTCGTCGCAGTCCTTGGGCCCCCAGTTGGGCTTAAATTTGGCGGGCTGGACAGCGCTCAGTCGCTTGAACGCGCCAAAAGGTTCAAAGTTGCCACCCCGGCTGAATCTGCCGCGCTGGATCAGAACTTGTCGTCTTCCGTCGGCACCAGAATCTCGCGTTTTCCGGCATGGTTGGCCGGGCCGACAATGCCCTCCTTCTCCATCTTCTCGATGATCGAGGCGGCGCGGTTGTAGCCGATGCCGAGCCGGCGCTGGATGTAGCTGGTCGAGGCCTTGCCGTCGCGCAGCACCACCGACACCGCCTGATCGTAGGGATCGTCGGAATCCTCGAAATTGCTGTTGCCGCCACCGCCGGACCCGCCTTTGCCCGAAGGCTCGTCGTCGTCCTCGCCGTCATCCTCGGTGATGGCGTCGAGATATTCCGGCACGCCCTGCAGCTTCAGGTGCGCGACGATCCTCTCGACCTCATCGTCGGAGACGAAGGGGCCGTGCACGCGCTGGATGCGGCCACCGCCCGCCATGTAAAGCATGTCGCCCATGCCGAGCAGCTGCTCGGCGCCCTGCTCGCCCAGGATGGTTCGGCTGTCGATCTTCGACGTCACCTGGAAGGAGATGCGGGTCGGGAAGTTGGCCTTGATCGTGCCGGTGATGACGTCGACCGACGGACGCTGCGTCGCCATGATGACATGGATGCCGGCGGCACGCGCCATCTGCGCCAGGCGCTGCACCGCGCCTTCGATGTCCTTGCCGGCGACCATCATCAGGTCGGCCATCTCATCGATGATGACGACGATGTAGGGCATCGGTTCGAGATCGAGGTTCTCCGTCTCGTAGATCGCCTCGCCGGTCTGGCGGTCGAAGCCGGTCTGCACCGTGCGCGAAATCCTTTCGCCCTTTTTCTCGGCCTGTTGTACCCGGGCGTTGAAACCGTCGATGTTGCGCACGCCGACCTTCGACATCTTGCGGTAGCGGTCCTCCATCTCGCGCACGGTCCATTTCAGCGCCACCACCGCTTTCTTCGGATCGGTGACCACCGGCGTCAGCAGATGCGGGATGCCGTCATAGACCGAGAGTTCCAGCATTTTCGGATCGATCATGATCAGCCGGCAGTCCTG
The DNA here is from genome assembly GCF_024746795.1 of Mesorhizobium sp. AR10. Classification (NCBI taxonomy): domain Bacteria; kingdom Pseudomonadati; phylum Pseudomonadota; class Alphaproteobacteria; order Hyphomicrobiales; family Phyllobacteriaceae; genus Mesorhizobium; species Mesorhizobium sp. AR10. Next base: position 1,255,387 of record NZ_CP080524.1, on the reverse strand, counting down.
CGGTGTCAGCCGGTAAAGCAGTGACAGGATCATGGTGTTGATGGCGACCGACTTGCCGGAACCGGTGGTGCCGGCCACCAGCACGTGCGGCATCTTGGCGATGTCGACGATGACGGCCTCGCCATTGATGCTCTTGCCGAGCGCCAGCGCCAGCTTGGACTTGGTGGTTTCGAAATCGCGGCTGGCCAGGATCTCCCTGAGATAGACGGTCTCGCGCTTGGCATTCGGCAGCTCGATGCCGATGGCGTTGCGGCCGGGCACAACGGCGACGCGGCAGGCAATCGCGCTCATCGAGCGGGCGATGTCGTCGGCCAGGCCGATGACCCGCGACGACTTGATGCCGGGCGCCGGCTCGAGCTCGTAAAGCGTGACCACCGGGCCGGGTCGGACATGGATGATCTCGCCCTTGACGCCGAAATCCTCCAGCACGCCCTCGAGCAGGCGCGCATTCTGCTCCAGCGCGTCCTTGGACAGGCTGGCATCGCGCACGACGTTCTTCGGCTCGGACAGGAAGTGCAGCGAGGGCATTTCAAAGTTTTCGGAGCCGATCAGTGAGGTCTGCGCCTCGCGCTGGACACGGGCGCCGGGCGCCGGGCGAGGCGCGGGTGCGGCGACGCGGGTGGCGGCATCGGAGCGGAATGGCTGCACCTGCGGTGCGGCGCGGCGCTGGCCGGGTTCGGGTGCAAAATCCATGTCCTCGTCATCTTCGTCGAAGACATCGGCATCGTCGGGGTCGATCGAGGCGCTGCGGTCGTTGACCATGGCGGCGAAGAATTCCGGCTCGACGCGGGCGCGGCCGTCGGCGCTCATCCGCGCTTCGGCGAACTCGGCCGATTCGACCCGTTCGGCGGCGCGCCGCCAGCCGCCGGCGCGTGGCTCCATCTCCGGTTCGTATTCGTCCCGCTCCTCGCGGCGACGTGCGGCGCGGCGGCGCAGATAGGCGCGCAACGACAGCCACCAGTGGGTGATGGCGCCAAGCGCCAATATGCCCTCATCGCCCTCGTCCTCGTCATTGTCGAAGAGCAGGTCGTCCTGCTCCCGGGGATCGGGCGCGGCAGGCTGCTCGAGGACGGCAAAACCGTTCTTGCGGGCAAGCAGCGCCGAACCGTAGGCAAACAGCCACAGCGCCGGTGCGAGGAGCAGCACGGCGATCACGCTGGCGATGATGCCGGTCGGATAGCCGCCGACAAAAAGACCAGGGATCTTGAGCACCATGTCGCCGAACACGCCGCCAAGGCCGGTCGGCAGCGGCCACGTCTTGGGTGGCACCACGCAGCCGGCGATCGCCGCAGCAGTGATGGCAAAACCGAACCAGGCAAGCCCGCGCTTCGGCAGCCTGTCGACGCCGCGTGCGGAAAACAGCAGGAAGCCCCAGATCACCGCTGGCACCAGGGCGGCGACGGCGGCAAGGCCGAAGAACTGCATGGCAAGGTCGGAAAAGACTGCTCCGGCATAGCCCATGGCATTGGTGACGGTGTTGTCGGTGGCGTGCGAAAAACTCGGATCGGCGACATTCCAGGTGGCGAGGCTGGCGACACCGAAGGCGACCGTCGCAAACAGGCCGGCGCCGACCAACCGGCCGACCTGCCGCCGCGCGAACGCCTGGATCCCGTGCCCCGTATCGGTCAGCGCGAGCGGTGCTGAAGCCCCTGAACGCATACCTCGTTCCCCGTCTGTCATGGACTGGCCGGGCGCATGACGCACTCCGGCAGATTCGGATGTCAGACTATCGGTTGGAAGGTTAAGGCCGCATTAACTATAAGAGGTTGAGAGCGCCAAAGCGCATTACCGACGGTTGAGTGGAGGCCGGTACAAACTTCCCAGGCAAAACAAGAAGGCCTCGCGGGCCGGAGCCAGCGAGGCCTTGTACAGGCAAAAGTGGGATTTCGCCCGCAGATGGATCCGGGGGTTGGATCAAGACGGATCGTAGCAGCGAGCCTGGCCAGCGTAGAATCACGATCGCTTGAGGCGTTCGTGAGCCGGCGACCCCTTTGAGACAAGCGCAGATGACGGGCACGCTGGCCCGCCATCATTTTGGTTGGAAGCGCGCGCTAGTTGGCGCCGCCGAGCGCCTGCAGGTTGGCGCAGAATTCGGCGTGGGGCTTGCTCATGGCCGCGTCCTGGCACTCCTTCATCATGGAGTCCTGCTTGTCCTTTGCCATTGAATCCCAGGCCGCCTTGAATTCGGTCTTCGGCTTCATGGTTTTCATGCCGGAATCGGTGAAGAACGGCGCCATATTGTCCGGTGAATCGAGAGCGCCGGCAAATGCCGTGCCGCTGACCATGGCAAGAGCAAGCGCTCCGAGGCAGATCGTCTTGATGTTCATGACAAAGTTTCCTTCCCTGTTGTTGTGCGAACATCCAAACGACGTTTCGCCACCCCAGTTCGGAACCGGCACGGTCGATGTTTCAGGCCGGCGGCCGATGAAGTGCCCTCATCAAGCGATTGTGATCGAGGCGGTGCTACCCGCCGGCATGGCTCCGCACAAAAAAGAGGCCCGGAGCGGATCCGGGCCTCAATGCGTGAGCACCTTTCGGGAGCGTCACGACGGGATGGGAGAATGCGGGGCGGCCGAGGCCGCCCCGGACAGGGCTTACGAGTGATAGGCCGCTTCGCCATGCGAGGTGAGGTCGAGGCCTTCGCGTTCTGCGTCGGCGGTCGGACGCAGGCCGATGATCATGTCGACGATCTTGTAGAGGATCGCGCTGCCGATGCCCGACCACAGCAGGGTCACCAGGACGCCCTTGGCCTGCGAAAGGAGCTGGGTGGCCGTGCCGGCATAGCCGGCTGCGAAGTCGGCCGTCGAATAGTCGACGATGCCGGCGCCGCCGAGGGCGGGATTGACCAGGATGCCTGTGCCGAGCGCGCCGATGATGCCGCCGACACAGTGGACGCCGAAGACATCGAGGCTGTCATCGTAGTCGAACGTGTTCTTCACCACCGAGACGAAGAAGTAGCAGCCGAAGGTGGCGACGATGCCGAGCACGATGGCGCCCATCGGGCCGGCAAAGCCGGCAGCAGGCGTGACGGCGACGAGGCCGGTCACAGCGCCCGAAACAGCACCAAGCATTGAGGCTTTGCCGCGCAGCAGCGATTCAAGCACGATCCAGGTCACCGCCGCCGCCGCCGTGGCGACGAAGGTATTGATCATGGCCAGCACCGCATAGGCGTTCGCTTCGAGGTTCGAACCGGCGTTGAAGCCGAACCAGCCGACCCACAGCAGTGAAGCGCCGACCATGGTCAACGTCATCGAGTGCGGCGCCATGAGGTCCTTCTTGTAGCCGATGCGCTTGCCGATCATGAGCGCGCCGACGAGACCGGCAATGCCCGCATTGATGTGAACGACAGTGCCGCCGGCGAAATCGATGGCGCCGAAGCTGAAGATGAGGCCGGTCGGATCGGAGTAAGCGCTCGGGCCGCCCCAGAACCAGACCATATGCGCGATCGGGAAGTAGATGAAGGTGACCCAGAGGATGACGAAAAGGATCAAGGCGGAGAATTTGACGCGTTCGGCGAAAGCGCCGACGATCAGGGCGGGCGTAATGCAGGCGAAGGTCATCTGGAAGACGACGAACACCAGTTCAGGAATGGCGACGCCCTTGGTGAAGGTTTCCGACAGCGTCGTCACATCGACGCCAGAGAGAAACATTTTGGAAAGGCCGCCGACGAAGGCGTTGCCCGGGGTGAAGGCGAGGCTGTAGCCGTAGAAAACCCAGATGATCATGACCACGCTGGTGATGGTGAAGACCTGCATCAGCACCGACAGCATGTTCTTGGTGCGAACCAGGCCGCCGTAGAAAAGCGCAAGGCCGGGAACGGTCATCAACAACACCAGCACGGTGGAAACCATCATCCAGGTGGTGTCGCCCTTGTCGACGGTGAAAGCCGGCGCTGCTGACGCTGCCGCGGCAACGGCGGGAGCCGCTTCCTGCGCGAATGCGGCGACCGTGCCCAATGCTCCGAGCGCGAACGAGCCCAGCAGCGCGGAGCGCGCCACTGACTTCAAGGTGGAAGGTATGTTCATTGAACTCTCCATTGGAATACGTGTTCGCCGCTCAAAGCGCGTCGGTGTCTGTTTCGCCGGTGCGAATGCGCACGGCCTGGTCGATGCCGAAAACAAAGATCTTGCCGTCGCCGATCTGGCCGGTCTTGGCCGCCGCCGTGATGGCTTCGACGGCTTTGTCGACCATGTCGAGGCCGACCGCGACTTCGATCTTGATCTTCGGCAGGAAGCTGACCGCGTATTCCGCCCCGCGATAGATTTCCGTGTGTCCCTTTTGACGCCCGTAGCCTTTGACTTCGGTGACGGTCAGGCCCTGGATGCCGACTGCGGTGAGCGCCTCGCGCACCTCGTCGAGCTTGAACGGCTTGATGATAGCCATCACGATTTTCATAAGGTTTCACCCTTTGCTGTTGCGGGTCCCCCGCGTTTGCACGACTTCGCCGATCCCAATAGAGCCGGAGAGTGCCCGCTAGGATTCAAGCTCCGTGCCAGTTGCCGAAGCAGGGTGTTAACCTGTTGTAAACAAAGAGATCGAGAGAGGTTACGTGGCCATTCGCCAGCTAAGCGTGCACAGTCGCCCCAAGGCTTGTGATTAAAAAATAAGCAATTTTTCAAAAATGCCTATTCGGCAGGCGAACGCTTCAGCCTGATGAGGCCTTCCTGGGCAACCGAGGCGATCAACGTGCCGTCGCGAGCAAACAGCGAACCGCGGGTGAAGCCCCGCGAGCCTTGCGTCGACGGGCTGTCTTGCGTGTAGAGCATCCAGTCGTCGAGCGGATGGCTGCGATGGAACCACATGGCGTGGTCGAGGCTCGCCGCCTGGATGTCGCGATCGAAAATGGCGCGGCCATGCGCAAAGGTCGACGTGTCGAGCAGTGTCATGTCAGAGAGGTAGGCGAGCACCGCCGCCTGCGTGGCGCGATCGGCCGGCACCGGGCCGGTGGTGCGGATCCAGATGTTCTGCTTCGGCTCCAGCTTTTCCCGGCTTGTGTAATGCTTCAGCATCACCGGCTTCATCTCGATCGGCCGGTCACGCTCCCAGTAACGCTTGATGCCGTCGGGCACGGCCTCGCCGAACTTGCCCAGCAATTCGCGCTGCGACAAAAGACTGTCGGGCGCCGGCACGTCCTGCGGCATTGGCACCTGATGTTCGAGGCCGATCTCGTCCTGCTGGAACGAGGCTTCCAGCGAAAAGATTGCCTGGCCGTGCTGGATCGCCACCACGCGGCGTGTGGTGAAGGAGCCGCCGTCGCGGATGCGGTCGACCTCGTAGATGATCGGCACCTTGGTGTCGCCGGGGCGCATGAAATAGCCATGCAGCGAATGCACATGGCGCTCGGGCTCGACGGTTCGCTGCGCTGCGACCAGCGCCTGGGCGATGGTCTGGCCGCCGAAGACACGCTGCCAGTCGAGCTTGGGGCTGCGACCACGATACAGATTGTGTTCCAGCTGCTCGAGGTCGAGAATGCCGAGAAGCTCGCCCATGGCCGTCGTCATGCTTCGCATCCTCGCCGCGGAAATGTTATGGCGGTTTCCGACAGGAATGGCGGGCAGTCAAGGCCGCAATCCATGGGGACAAGTCTCCCGGGCGTCCGGTCACCGAAGGAGCTGGCATGATGGAACGCAAGGCGGATGCAAAAACACGGGTTTCGCTCGACGTCCTGGTCGCCGGCGCCGGCTATGTCGGCCTCGCCGCCGCCGTATCGCTGAAACAGGCACGGCCAAGTCTGGCCGTCGCTGTTGTCGACGCCGCGCCCGCTGGTGCCTGGCAAAGGGATGGCCGCGCTTCGGCCATCGCCGCTGCCGCCTGCCGCATGCTCGACCAGCTCGGCGTCTGGAACGAGATCGCCCCGCAATCGCAAGCAATCACCGAGATGATCGTCACCGATTCGCGCACCTCCGATCCGGTGCGGCCGGTGTTCCTCACCTTTGACGGCGAGGTCGCGCCCGGCGAGCCGTTTGCGCATATGGTCGCCAACAAGGATTTGAATGGCGCCTTGCGGCGGCGCGCGCAGAAGCTCGGGATCGATATCATCGAAGGCGTCGCCGTCAGCGCCTTCGACAGCAACGGCGCCGGCATCACCGTGCATCTGGCCGACGGCGCGACGCTGAAGGCGCGGCTGTTGGTCGCCGCCGACGGCGTCAACTCGAAACTGCGCGACATGGCCGGCATCAAGACGGTGAAATGGGAATATGGTCAGTCCGGCATCGTCTGCACCGTGGCGCATGAGCGTCCGCACAACGGCCGCGCCGAAGAGCATTTTCTCCCCGCCGGCCCCTTCGCCACACTGCCGTTAAAGCCGGCCGAGGACGGAACCAATCGCTCGTCGCTCGTCTGGGTCGAGCGCTCGGAGGATGCCGAGAAACTGGTCGCCGGCGACGACCTCGTCTTCGAGCACGAGCTCGAACTGCGCTTTGGTCTGAAGCTTGGCGAGATCCGCGTCACCGACAAGCCGCGCGCCTGGCCGCTCGGCCTGACCATCGCCCGTGCCTTCGTCGCGCCGCGCATTGCGCTTGCCGGCGACGCCGCCCACGGCATCCACCCGATCGCCGGCCAGGGCCTCAATCTCGGCTTCAAGGATGTCGCCGCCCTTGCCGAAGTGGTGGTCGAGGCCGACCGCCTTGGCCAGGATATCGGCGCGCTCGACGTGCTTGAGCGCTACCAGCAGTGGCGGCGCTTCGACACGGTGCAGATGGGCATTACCACCGATGTCCTGAACCGGCTGTTTTCCAACGACATCGGCCCGCTGCGCGCTGTCCGCGACATCGGCCTCGGTCTGGTCGAGCGCATGCCTAGGCTGAAGGAGTTTTTCATTCGCCAGGCGTCGGGGCTTTCGGGCGACACGCCAAAACTGTTGAAAGGCGAGGCGATCTAACCCGCCTCACTGACATGCCAGGGCGTGTTGAGATTCAAGTCAGGCCGAGCCGAGAATGGTGAGTTCCGAGAACCGGAACGGAGCGTACTTTTGGGTACGTGAGTACCGGAAGCGCAGGAAGTCTCCGTTCGCAGGCCGGCATCACCTGAATATCAACACACCCTAGTTGACTTCGAAGCCGAGCTTCTGCCGCAGCCGCAGCATGCGCTGGTCGGCTATATCGAGGCTTTTCTCGCCGCCTTGGGCCGCGCGGTTCACCATCTGCAGCAAATCGTTTCGCTCGGCGACATCCAGACGGTCGCGCAGGAACGGCGCCAACTTGTCGATGACGATGGTGGCGTCGTCGATCTGTGCCGCCGCCCATTTGCCATAGATCACCGCCTCGTCGGTCTTCTTCTTGTCGGCAATCTCCGAGATCACCGACCGGATGACGGCTTCGCGCTTCGGCAGGACCGGACCGTCCTCGGACACCATGGCGGTGATCAGCGTCGCAGCGGCCACCACCGGATCGTCGATCGCCGTCAGCGGCGATAGCGCCGCCTGTTTGCGCAGTTTCTTGCGACGGATGTTGCCTTGCACACGCCCGACGACGTCGGCAACATCGCGCGCCGCTTCGTTCATGGCCTTCATCCGATACCACCAGAACGCCGCCGCTCCCAGGACGCCAAGGATAGCAACAAGGAAAGGCATGCCGAGGTCCCCGAATTCGGGGCGACGATAAGGGAACTCGCGGCTTGCTTCAACACGCAAGAGTTGCGTCCTATCAAGAAAATCCGATTCAAACTTGGCGTCTGTTCTGCTGAAAGTGGGGGGCCGCCCGCATGCCACAACCCTGTCGCCGGAAAATTTGCAACACACTTCAACACAGCCCTATGATCTTCGGGACGAGCGGCTGGAAACCAGGTCAGGCGTTACGGACGGAGAGGATATCTTGCAGCATGATCGTTGCCTTCACGACGCCTGCCATGGGGCACACCAAGCCGATGCTGCCCCTGTTGGGCGGACTTGTCGGCAAAGGGCAAAAGGTCGTCTGCTTCGGCCACAAGACATTTGAAAACACGATACGGTCCACCGGGGCGCAGTTCTTGCCCTATCCTGACGTCGACTACGATATCGACGCTCCCGACTTCAATTTGCTGCAGATGGGCGCTGACCTTATTCGTGCCTCGCAGACAATCCATGCAAAGCTGTTGCCTGAGGTCGCGGCCCTGTCACCACGGCTGATCCTGCAGGACTTCATGGCGTTCTGGGCAAGCCGGATCGGCACCGCGCTTGGTATTCCAAGAATCCACACGGTCCCGACCCTCGTCTTCAACCCGGCGACACAGCGCCGGATGCGCCGCGAAGATGGCTACGCAAAGCTGGCGAAAGACGTTCTCTACGGCACGCCTGCCCTTCTGCGCGAAATGGTCAGGTTCAGGTTCGCCGCCTCGTTGCAGGAAGTGTATGGCGTGGAGCGCTCCTGGCGCAGATTGGCGCCGCCGCTGTGTGAACTGGTGTTCTGCCTTAGGGAACTGCAAGTGGGCGACCCCTTGGGCGACGTCCCGCGCCACTATATCGGACCGACGATCAATGAGGGTCGTCGCTTCGAGCCACCCGCCTCGCGGGGCTACGCCCTGATCACATTCGGCACGCTTTCAAACAACGATACCAGGCGTTTCGAAGCAGCCATTCGGGGCGCCTTCCTTGCCGGATATTCGGTCGTCGCCCAGTGCGGCGGAAAGGTGGACCGGCAGCATCTGGAGACCGTCACGAAAGCGCTCGAGGCCGCGCATCGCGGACAGAAGGCAACCGTGTTGGACAGTGTCAGTGACATGGAGGCGCTGATTATCGGTGCCGACGTCGTCATCCATCACGCCGGGATGGCGACGACATGGGAAACGGTCCGCTATTCCAAGCCCGCTCTGTTCATTCCGACCATTGCCGACCAGAAAGTGTTGGCCAGCCAGCTCGAAGAACAGGGTTTCGGGATTCGCCTGCCGCGTGGCCGCGAGTTGGATGCGCGGGCGATCGCCCGCGCTCTCGAGACGGTCAAGAGCCGTGACTATCCCTGGGCCAGGATACACGATCTGCTGGCGAAGGCCGGAGGCGCGCCGGCGGGCGTGAACGTGATCATGGAAGCCTTGGGGACGGGGCGTTGACGATATATCTGGGCTTTTCCTGTTCTCAGCACGATCCCGCGATTGCGGTGGTCGACGACGACGGCGAAGTGCTGTTCGCGCAGGCCAACGAGCGCACCCTGAAGTACAAGCGCGGCTGGCACGCGCCGCCCGACGCCCTTGGCCTGATCGAGCCCATCCTCGACAAATATGTGCATGCGGAACAGGTCTCCGCCAACCTGACGTGGTCGAACACCGCGCTGCGCTCGGTCAAATATCTCGCGCATCTGAGCCGCTGGGGCCTCGCGGCCCTCGAGCGCATGGGCGGGTCCGATCTCGAGGCGAAGCTCGCGCGGGGATGGATTTTTCATCACGGGCTTTACCGTGCGCCCACGTCCGTGGCCGACCTGCTGCTGAACCTCGAACTGCGTCTCACGGAACGGAACGGGTTTCGCAGTCGGCTGAAAAAGAAGGGCTGGAACCATCACCTCTGCCACGCCGCGACCGCCGCTTTTTCGAGCCCTTTCGACGAAGCGCTCTGCGTGGTGATGGACGGCATGGGCGAGGGTTCGAGCACATCCGTCTTTTCGTTTCGCGACGGAAAGCTCAAGCGCCTGGATACGCCCGGCTTCGCGAATCTCGCAAGCCTCGGCATTTTCTACAGCCAGGTCTGCTTTGCCGCTGGATTCGATCCACTGGCCGGCGAGGAATGGAAGCTGATGGGACTTGCCGCCTACGGTAAGCTCGACGCCGAACTTTACCGCCGCATGCGGTCGGCGGTGAAAGTGAATGGCGGACATTTGTCACTCTCGCGAGACTATGCGGCCGTAGTCGGCCACCTGCTGCCGCGTCGCCAGGCCGGTCATCTTGCGAATGCGGACCTGGCGTTTACCGCCCAGAAAGTCTTCGAGGACGTTCTGTTCGAATTCCTGACCATGGCGCACGGGCGCTGGGGAGGGCAAAACTTGATCTTCACCGGTGGCTGCGCGCTGAATTCAAGCGCGAACGGGAAAATCCTGGTATCGACCCCCTATACCAAGTTGCACGTGCCTATGGCGCCCGGCGACGACGGGAACTCTGTGGGGGCTGCCCTTTTGGCTTGGCAGGCGGCGCACCCTGACCAGCGTGTGCCCAGGTTCTCCACGCCTTATCTGGGCTCCGTGCGGACGGAAGAGTCGCTGGAACGGCTTCGCAAATACGGCGTCGAACCGTGCTTGAGCGCCGAGAATTCTGATCAGCTGTCCGAGTTCGTCGCCGGCGAGCTTGCGAGCGGGTCGATCGTCGGTTTCATGCAGGGGCGTGCCGAGTTTGGACCGCGCGCGCTTGGCAACCGCTCGATTTTGGCCGATCCGCGCTCGCCTGACATACGCGACCGGCTGAACGCAGCCGTCAAGTTCCGCGAGGAATTTCGCCCCTTTGCTCCAAGCATTCTGCACGAATTTGGACCAGACTATTTCCAGGATTACGCCGAATCCCCCTACATGGAGCGAACTTTGAAATGGCTGCCGGGGCGAGCGCCGGCCGGAGTGCGCCACGTGGATGACACCGGACGCCTGCAGAGCGTGACTGAGGCGGCCAATCCGCTCTTCCACGGGCTGATCTCGGCATTCTACCGCAAGACCGGCCTGCCAATTCTGCTGAACACCAGCTTCAACGTCATGGGACGCCCCATCATCCATGACACGGAAGACGCTCTCGGCGTGTTCTTCACCTCGGACATCAACCTGTTGGTTCTGGGTGATACGGTCTTCCGGAAGCGTCGGCCAGTGAACTGACCCACCACGCACAACCGGATGGCGGCGATCAATCACCCGCCCCGGATCCAGCGCGGTTTGCCGGCATCATGGATATCCTGAAGCGTGGCCTCGATGTCGTATTGAAGCCTGTAGTTGGGATAATCGGCCTGGAAGGCCGAAATATCGCTGATCCACCAGATATGGTCACCAACACGATTGTGGTCGGAACTGACATAGTTCAGCCTGTTGGCGGAAATCCGTTGGCAAATCTCGATCGCTTCCATCATCGAGCAATTGGCGAAACGGCCTCCGCCGATGTTGTAGACCCGAGCCGGCTTCGGGTCGGACGCAAACTGCCACAGCGCGTTGACAAGATCATGAGCGTGGAGGTTGTCGCGGACCTGTTTGCCCTTGTAGCCGAACACGGTGTAGGGCGCGCCTGTGACGGTGCATTTCATCAAATAGGCGAGGAACCCGTGAAGCTGCGAGCCGGAATGGCCGCCGCCGGTCAGACATCCTCCACGAAAGCAGGCCGTGTTCATCTGGAAATAGCGACCATATTCCTGCACCAGCACATCGGCCGACACCTTCGATGCGCCGAACAGGCTGTGCGTGCATTGGTCGATGCTCATGCTCTCATCGATGCCACGGGCGAAGTACTGGTGACTTTCGTCGATTTCCCAGCGCGTCTCCCGCTCAACCAGCGGCAGGAAATTCGGCGTGTCGCCATAGACCTTGTTCGTTGACATGAAGATGAAGGCAGCCTGTGCGGCATGGCGGCGTGTCGCCTCCAGCATGTTGAGCGTACCGACCGCATTCACCCCGAAATCGGTGAAGGGCTCCTTGACCGCCCAGTCATGCGAAGGCTGCGCCGCTGCATGAATGACGACGACCAGGTCCTGGCCGATTTCGCTGAACAGTTTCTCCAGCGCCTCGAAATCGCGGATGTCGATCGACTGGTGCCGGTAGCGCTTGTGCCTCTTTTCCAGTTCGGCGACGCGCCATTTCGTCGATGCCTCCTCTCCGAAGAAATAGGACCGCATGTCATTGTCGATGCCGACGACATCCAGGCCCTTCTCCAGGAGATACTCGACCGACTCGGAGCCGACCAGCCCGCCAGAACCGGTCACCAGCGCAACGCTCATCTTCCACCTCCAAGACTAACGGTCTTCCCTCAGACTATTTGGTGGCCGCTGCAAGCGACGGCAGCCGACCCGACTGTCAGACCAGCATACCGCCGTAAACAGGATTTCGGCGCATCATGACCCCGGCACGTCGTAGACCGCCCGGACCTCGATGGTGCCGATTTCGGCCAGCGGAATCCCGTCGGCGATCTCCAGTGCTTCGTCGAGATCCTTCGCCTCGATCATGACGAAGCCGAGCAATTGCTCCTTGGTCTCGGCGAAGGGACCGTCGGTGACCAGCCGCTTGCCCTTGCGCCGCCGCACGGTTTTCGACGTCTTCACCGATTGCAGCGCCTGGGCGATGATCAGGAGGCCGCGTTTTTCCAGCGACCTGTCATAGGCCAGCGAATCGGCGTCGAGCTTGGCCGATCCCTCCGGTGTCAGTGCATAGAGGTCTTTTTCCTCGCCGTAGACCAGGCAAACATATTGCATCTCTATCTCCCTTGTTGTGACGAACCATAGGATGCGGCAACGACGGAGTCAGCCGCGCCCTTGACGGTCGCCGCATGGTCGAGAAGGCATGCCGCAATCCCGATGATGGCGACCGCCGCAAGCAGCCGGCCGAGGCCGGAAGGCGGCGGATGCAGCCAGAAGTCTTCGGGCCGCACAGCCCTGCGACCCGGCCTCTTCCAGAGTGCAAAAAACAGGTTGTCCATGTGAACCTCCATCCGCCACGAATGCCGTGGCCGCCCGCAGGACGGTCGGGCCGGATGGAAGCCGACATTTTTGCACGCACATTTTTCAAAGGAATTTCGCCTCTCGCCGCCAACATTACGTGACTGCGCAAACAGCGCGGTGGCCTTCCGGCGCGCTCGCGCTATAGTCGGCAGGAACGCCGCCGCCCGGCCGGCGCAACAGCGACAATCAAGGAGGACTCCATGGACCGCACCGCAAACGCAGTCTGGAAAGGCAATTTGAAAGAGGGCAAGGGCACGCTCGACAGCCAGAGCGGAACACTGAAGGGCACGCCCTATTCATTCAAGGCGCGCTTCGAAGATGAGACCGGCAAATCCGGCACCAATCCGGAAGAGTTGATCGCCGCTGCCCATGCCGGTTGCTTCGCCATGCAGTTCTCGCATTTCCTGGCCGAGAATGGCACGCCAGCCGACCAGGTCGACGCCAAGGCGGTGGTGACGCTGGTTCCCGGAACCGGGATCACCGGCAGTGCCCTTACCGTGGTCGGCAAGGTGCCGGGTATCGATGACGCCAAGTTCCAGGAATTGGCCGAAAAGGCCAAGGCCGGCTGCCCGGTGTCGAAGGCGCTCGGCGCCATCAACGTATCGCTCGACGCCAAGCTTGGTTGAGAACGCCGCATCCCGTGTGAATACACCCGGCGCGCACGGCGGCGCGCCGATCCCTACGCGCCCAGCACGTCTAGGCGGGCGCGTAATGCGGCGACTTCCTGCTCCAGCGCCTCCAATCTCGCTTCCAGGTCGGAAGCGGGCATCGCCGACGCACTCCGTTGCACCGAAAGCGCTGCAACATCCACCGGGCCACTGAGGAGATGCACGTAGCGGTCCTCGCGCTGGCCTGGCCCGCGCGGGATTTCCTGGACGAGCGGCGGCCGGCGGCCGATCAGCATGTCGAGTTCAGCGCGCAGCTCTTCGATCGACGAAAACCGCGCCATCCGCTCGCCCCGAGCCAGCAGTTCATGTGCCGTCTGCGCCCCGCGCAACAACAGCAAGCCGACTAGGGCGCTCTGCGGCGTGGTCAGCGAGAAGCGCTGCGCCATCTGGTGCTCGTAGCGCTCGACACGCGACCCGAACATCTGCCGCACCAGCCCCTTCTGTTCGAGCAGCTTCAGCCCCCGGTGCACCTCGACCTGCTCCAGCGCCATCACCGGCTCGCGCGCCGTTTTCTGGTTGGCGGCGGCATGCGCGGCATTGAGCGTCAGCGGATAGACATCGGGCGTCAGCTCCTTCTTCTCGATCAGGCAGCCGAGCACGCGGGCTTCGGCGGGGGAAAGGATGGGAAGGTCTTCGCTCATTGGGTTGGCTATCCTTTCTGAGGCCGGAGGGACAGCATCCCCTCTGCCCTGCCGGGCATCTCCCCCGCAAGGGGGGAGATCAGTAGCTTCAGCGCTGTCGATCCATTTTCGTAACGTCAGAGATTAGCGAAAGCCGGGATGACGGCCAATCTCTCCCCTTGCGGGCCTGTTGCGTTACTAGGGTGGGAGGGCAAGAGGAGAAGTAAGGGCCAATTCGGAGTGCCCTTCGGCGCGGGCCTGTCGCCGGATGGGTTAGGGTTTGGCGTGTTGGGCGGATTTCGGGCGCAGTGCGGCCCTGGATCAGGTCGCCAGCGTCACCCAGCGGCGCATGTTGAAGGCCATGACGGCGATGAGAACCTGCCCAGCCGCCTTGGCCAAGCCGCGATAGCGGATGGCGCGAAGCCGCATGCGGTTCTTCCATGTGGCAAAGGTGGTCTCGACAGCGAAACGCTGCCGCGCGATCAGCCGGTTGAAGCGCTGCAGGCGCGCCGGCAATTGCGGATGATGCTTGTTGGCCCGCCGCATCAGCCGCGGCTTGATCCCACGCTCCTTCAGCGACAACTCGCGCGCCTTGGTATGATAGGCCGCATCCGCCAACACCGCGCCTTCGTCGCCACAGATGAGATGGTCTGCTTCCACCGTGTCGTTGACGTTGGCCGCCGTCGTCCTCACCCGGCGGATCAGGCCGGACCCCTGGTCGACGCCGACATGCGCCTTGTAGCCATAGGAGGAGCCAGGCTTGCCCTGCCGGCGCGTGAAGCCGGCATCGGGATCGCCAGCCTCTTGCGCCGCTCCACTGGGCGGCCGTGCCGCTGCCGTCTCGATAACGGTGGCGTCGAGCATCGTGCCGCGCCGCAGGATCAGCCCCGCCTTGTCCAGCTGATGGTCCAGTTCGCCGAACAGCTTCTCCAGAAGCCCGGCCTCGACGAGAAGATTGCGAAAGCGGTTGAGCGTGGTGTGGTCGGGCACCGTCTCCTCGAGCGTCAGGCCGACGAAGCGCCGAAACGACAGCCGATCGGCGAGCGCCTCCTCCAACTCGCTGTCCGACAGCCCGTACAAGGACTGCAGAAGCAGTGCCTTGAACATCACCAGCGAACTGTAGGCAGGACGGCCCGGGCCGCCGGGCGAGCGCAGCCGCGCCAGGATCTTCTCGAAGCGATACCACTTCACAAGCGACGACAGCCGGTCCAGCCGCCCGCTCCGACCAAGACCCTGCGGAAGCAGAGCCTCCACAAAACTGAACTGCCCGCTCGGCTTCGTCGTCATCGAACGATCCTCCTGTCAAAAACAGGGAATCACAACCAGCCAATTTTGCAACAGGCCCCTTGCGGGGGAGATGTCCGGAAGGGGGTGGGAAGGATCGCTGCGGACGACAATCTCGTCGGCAATCACCTCTGTTCAGACCCTTCTCTCCACCATCATCTTCTTGATCTCGGCGATCGCCTTGGCCGGGTTCAATCCCTTCGGACAAGTCTGGGCGCAGTTCATGATGGTGTGGCAGCGATAGAGTCGGAACGGATCTTCGAGATTGTCGAGCCGCTCGCCCTTGGCTTCGTCCCGGGAATCGATCAGCCAGCGATAGGCCTGCAGGAGCGTGGCCGGGCCGAGGTAGCGATCGCCGTTCCACCAGTAGCTCGGGCACGAGGTCGAGCAGCAGGCGCACAGGATGCACTCGTACAGCCCGTCGAGCTTCTCGCGGTCCTCATGGCTCTGCAGCCATTCCTTGGCCGGCTGTGGCGATACCGTCTTCAGCCATGGCTCGATCGAGGCGTGCTGGGCGTAGAAATTGGTGAGGTCGGGCACCAGGTCCTTGACCACTTGCATATGCGGCAGCGGGTAGACCTTGACGGCGCCGGAAATGTCGTCGCAGCCCTTGGTGCAGGCCAGCGTGTTCGAGCCGTCGATGTTCATGGCGCAGGATCCGCAAATGCCCTCGCGGCAGGAGCGGCGCAGCGTCAGCGTCGGGTCGATCTTGTTCTTGATGTAGAGCAGCGCGTCGAGCACCATCGGCCCGCAATCGTCCATGTCGACGAAATAGGTGTCGATGCTCGGGTTCTCGTCATCGTCCGGCGACCAGCGATAGATCCGGTATTCGCGCAGGTTGGTCGCGCCTTCCGGCTTCGGCCAGGTTTTGCCGGCCTTGATCTGCGAGTTCTTTGGGAGCGTCAGTTCGACCATTTACCTGCGGTCCTTTCGGATGACGAGCTTCAGCCCGGACCAGATCTCATTCACGGCGGCGACCTTGACGTCGACGAGGTCGAGCTTCAGCGCCTCGTTGCGGATGACGTCTTCGGTGACGTCGGTCGGCACCTTCGATGCCTTCTTGGGCCAAGACACCCAGACCATGCCATCGCGTTTGATCGCCGCTTCGACACCGGCAAGGCGATCCTCGATCTCGGCGCGTTGCCGGGTGAAGGCGTGCACGGCATCATATTTTTCACGAGCGCCCGAAATCTTCGACCAGTCGGCCAGCCGGTCGACCTGGGCGAAATTGGCGGCCCCGGCGAGATCGTCCAGTTCCGCCGGCAAGGCGATGAAGGCGGCAGTCATACCGTCCTTCAGGCCTAGCTTGGCCGGAAGGGGCGTACCGGAATATCCCGCAGCCGCCAGCGCCATCTCAGTACACCCTGGCCTTGGGCGCGATCTTGGCCAGGTTGATGCCACCGTCTTTTTCCGCCAGCAGCGGTTCGGTGTGCACCGGCCGGTAGCTAAGCGTCACCTTGCCGTCTTCGCTCAGCCGCGCCAGCGTGTGCTTGCGCCAGACCGTGTCGTCGCGCGCCGAAAAGTCTTCCCGCGCATGCGCGCCGCGGCTCTCCTTGCGCGCCCCGGCGCCGTAGACCGTGGTGATGGCGTTGGCCATCAGGTTTTCCAGCTCGAGCGTCTCGACCAGATCCGAGTTCCAGATCATCGAGCGATCGAACACCTTGATATCCCTAAGCTCCGTCCAGATTTCCGAAATGCGCTTGCAGCCGTTTTCCAGCGATTCCTGTGTGCGGAACACCGCAGCGTCGTCCTGCATCGCCTTCTGCATCTTCTCGCGCAGCACCGCCGTCGGCGTCGAGCCATTGGCATGACGCAGCCGGTCGAAGCGATCCATGATCTTCTCGACCGAGGCTTCGTTGGGCGAGGGAATCGCCGATGTGCGGTCGATGACCTGCCCGGCCCTTATCGCCGCAGCGCGGCCGAACACCACCAGATCGATCAGCGAGTTCGAACCCAGCCGGTTGGCGCCGTGCACGGAGGCGCAGCCGGCCTCGCCGACCGCCATCAGCCCGGGCGACACGCGGTCGGGGTCCTCTGCGGTGGGATTGAGCACCTCGCCCCAGTAATTGGTCGGCACGCCGCCCATATTGTAGTGGACCGTCGGCAGCACCGGAATCGGCTCCTTGGTCAGGTCGACACCGGCAAAGATCTTCGCCGATTCCGAAATGCCGGGCAGCCGCTCATGCAACACGGCCGGGTCGAGATGGTCTAGATGCAGGAAGATGTGGTCCTTGTTCTTGCCGACGCCGCGACCCTCGCGGATTTCCAGCGTCATGCAGCGCGAGACGACGTCACGCGAGGCAAGGTCCTTGGCCGACGGCGCATAGCGCTCCATGAAGCGCTCGCCCTCTGAGTTGACGAGGTAGCCGCCCTCGCCGCGCGCGCCTTCGGTGATCAGGCAGCCGGCGCCGTAGATACCGGTCGGATGGAACTGCACGAACTCCATGTCCTGCAGCGGAAAGCCGGCGCGTGCGGCCATGCCGCCGCCATCACCGGTGCAGGTGTGCGCCGAAGTGGCCGAGAAATAGGCGCGGCCGTAGCCGCCGGTCGCCAGCACCACCATCTTTGCCGAGAAGCGGTGGATGGTGCCGTCATCGAGATTCCAGGCGACGACGCCGGTGCAGGTGCCGTCCGGCTCCATGATCAGGTCGAGTGCGAAATACTCGATGAAGAACTGCGCGTTGTTCTTCAGCGACTGGCCGTAGAGCGTGTGCAGGATGGCGTGGCCGGTGCGGTCGGCGGCGGCGCAGGTGCGCTGCACCGGCGGGCCGTCGCCATAATTCATCATGTGGCCGCCGAACGGCCGCTGGTAGATCTTGCCCTCTTCGGTGCGCGAGAACGGCACGCCGTAATGCTCGAGCTCGTAGACGGCGGCCGGCGCTTCGCGCACCAGATATTCCATGGCGTCGACATCGCCCAGCCAGTCCGATCCCTTGACGGTGTCGTACATGTGCCACTGCCAGGAATCGGGGCCCATGTTGGACAGCGAGGCGGCAATGCCGCCTTGCGCCGCCACCGTATGCGAGCGCGTCGGGAAGACCTTGGTGATGCAGGCCGTGCGCAAGCCCTGCTCGGCCATGCCCAGCGTGGCGCGCAACCCGGCGCCGCCGGCGCCGACGACGACCACATCGAACTTGTGGTCAACGAAGGTGTAGCCAGCCGTGTTGGCGGTTTTCGCGTCTTTGGCCAAATTCAGCCTCCGAATGCCAGTTTGAGCAGGGCGAAGATCGAGGCGACGCCGACCACTACGGGAAAGAATGTATTGAGCGCAATCAGCGCCAGCTTCATGCCCTCGCCATGCACATAGTCCTCGATGATGACCTGCATGCCGAGCCGCATATGATAGAGCCCGGACAGCAGCACCAGCGCCAGGATCAGCGCCACGAACGGATTGGCAAGGGCGGCGCGCACCTCCTCGTAGCCGGCGCCGTTGAGCGCGACCAGGAAGCCGACGAAGAACAGCGTCAGCGGGATGTTGGCGATCGCCGTCAGGCGCTGGCGCCAGAAATGCTGCGTGCCCTCGCGGGCGGAACCGAGGCCGCGGACCTTGGCCAGCGGCGTGCGCAGGTCGGTGTTGTTGCCGCTCACGATCAAGCCCCCCGCGCCATGTAGCCGACGATCCAGATCAACAGTGTCAGGGCTATCGAACCGGCCAGCGTCGCCCAAGCGATCCTGGAGGCCGTATGCTTTTCGAGACCTGCGCCGGTGTCCCAGACCAGATGGCGTACCCCGCCCAGCATGTGGTGCATCAGCGCCCAGGTGTAGCCGAACAGCGCCAGCCGCCCCAGCCACGAGCCGAATGCCCAGTTGACCCAGTCGAAGGCGCCCTGCGAGCTCGCCGCCGCCATCAGCCACACGGCGACCAGCAGCGTGCCGAAATAGAGTGCCCCACCGGTGATGCGATGGATGATCGACATCGTCATGGTGATCGGCGGCCGATAGACGGTCAGATGCGGCGAAAGCGGTCTTGCGCGGGTGGCTGGTGATTTGCTCATGGCTCCCCCAGTTCGGCGTCTCAGGAGCCCCAGGTGGAAATGCGGCATTGCCGCTTCCGGATGCGACTTCGGACAGGCGGTTTCTAATGCTCTTTTTGCACCGCGTCAAAGCCAGAAAACCGTTTCGAAAACGTAATTTAGTCTGACAAAAGGGCCGCCTTTTGCTTCAATCGATTAGGGCACCGGCTCGAAGCCGGCGCAATGTTCGCTGCATTGCGGTATATCGCCAGGTCCGGGCGCCAGGGTGTGTTGAGATTCAGGTCAGGCCAAGTCGAGAATAGTGGGTTCCGAGAACCGGAACGGAGCGTACATTTGGGTACGCAAGTACCGGAAGCGCAGGAACCCGCTGTTCGCAGGCCGGCCTCACCTGAATATCGACGCACCTAATCAGCGAGTGCAGGTCAGCGGTGTAGCCCCGCCCTTCATCACCAGCGCATCGCGTCCGTCGATCACGATTGCGTCATGCGCTTCGCCGAAGCGGCTTGATTGATTGGCGGGCGAAGCCGGCAGATCCTCGCTGGTGCCATCAGGGCTGAGCACATGCACCGACGTGCCGAGATTCTCGATGGTCATCTTGCCGCCGTCGGCGCAATTGTAGGTCGCGATGCGCGGCTGTGGCGCGCTCACATCGGCGGCGGTGGGGGCAAGCGCGCCGGCGACGCTGTTGCCGGCTTTCGGCGGCTGCGGCACACAGGCTGCGGCAACCAGCAGGGGAACAAGCACAAGCGTCATCCGAAACGTCCGGCGCAACGCCATAGGCTGTCCTCCTGCGCGGCAAACTAGCCGCGATGCTTCGCCAAGATCAAGCTCACCCGACGTCAGGCTCGGGCCAGTTCGGCGTCAGGCCGCGATGGTGCGGGCAAGCATGGCCGAATGATGGCCACCGGGTTTTCCATCCAGTCGGAAATTAACCATGTTTATTAAGAGATTGCCGTCCAGGCCGGCTCCCCTCTTAACAAAGGTTAAGAAAAGGTTAATTTCCGACTCGAAGGCCATGATCCCTGAAGGTAGAAAACATCATGGCCAGGGAAACGGAGGACGCCATGGGTTCGAATTCAGGCACATTGCGCTTGCCGGCGCTCATATTGGCGGCATTGGCTGTCGGTCTTGCCGCACCGGCGCTGGCCGGGTCGCGCCACCACGACCGCGTCTATGCCGATGCCTTCGGCAATCTCGTCATCGACAGCGCCGCCGGCTACAAGCGTATCATCGTCGGCGAGGGCAAGCTGGCCAAGGAAATGTCCGACTACACCAGCGCCGGCCAGCCAGACGTCATCTATGAACCAGACGTGATCTATGAAAACCAATCGGGCAATGTGATCAACCGAGGCTGCTACCAGCCGCCGGTTTTCGTCAAAGGCCGCAGTTATATGTACGGCCTCGCCGACGGCGAGATGCCCAACCTCAGCCCCTGCCGGTAGTCTCCAGGCTTATCCGGCGTTTGCCGCTATCGCCGGACGAAGGCCCGGGCCGGCCGAGACGCGCACGCAATCGCGCCCACTGCCTTTCGCCTGGTAGAGCGCGTCGTCGGCGCGCCGCATCAGGTCGGAAAACCCTTCGCCCGAATGAAGCTCGGCAACTCCAAAGCTGGCAGTGCAGCGGTGGTTCGCCGGCAGGCTGTCGATCGGCAGGGCGCCGAAAGCGCTGCGCGTGCCCTCGGCGAACAGCCGCGCGGCGGCGAGGTTGGTGCCCGGCAGGATGATGGCGAATTCCTCGCCGCCAAGACGGCCGGCAACATGATGGTCGGCGGCGGCTTCGCGCAGGAAACCGGCAAAGGTCTCGATGACACGGTCGCCGGCGGCATGACCGTAACTGTCGTTGATGCCCTTGAAATGGTCGAGATCGGCAATGACCAGTGCGACCGGAACACCCCGGCGCACGGCATCGCGCAGCGCGACTTCCGCATGGCGCTCGAAGCCGCCGCGATTGAGCAGCCGTGAAAGCATGTCCGTCTCCGACTTCGATGTCGCCTCGGCGAGTACGTCGCGAACCAGGATGGCCAGCATCAGGAGCGCCAGCGCCAGGCCCAACACCGTGCCGATCGACTGCGACACCAGCGCGTAGCTGGTCTGCACATAGGACTGCGGATCGGCGCCCCAGCCGCCCAAAGCATGTGCAATGAACGGCTTTGACGCGAACTGCACGGCGCTGGCCGCCAGCACGGCCATCAGAATATGGTCGAGCCGGTCACGCCTTTGCCTGGACGACCAGACGATGCCAAGCCCCGCAAACTGCATGGCGGCATAGGGAAGCTGGTAGGCCATCATGCGGGCAAGCGACTGGCGCGGCAGATCCTGCACGTAATAGACCGCGACGGTGGCGACGGCCAGGAAGAAGAGCATTGGCGGCCAGATCGGCGCCACGCCGTATTTGCGGGCCAACCCGCCATTGAAGGCGATGGTTGCGCCAAGGAAGACGGCAAAGGCGGCGACAACGACTGGCCGGGCATTGTCGAAAACCGGGATGCTGAATTCGATGGCGAAATAGACCATGCCCAGGGCATAGCCGAACGCCAGCCAGCGAGCCGACACGCGTCCCACATCATAGATCGCGATCGTCATGAAGGCCGCCGCCAGCAGCCCCGCAACAAACAGATTGATCACAAGGATGAAGTTGGCGCTGCCCATGACGCTTTTTCGCACTCCGCGCGGGACAGCAAATCACCGACGGGCGAAAAAGACGTTAACGGGGGCTCTTCGCAGTTCAGCCGACACTGCCAGCTTCGGGTACGAACACCGTCTCCGGTCGCTCGTAGGAGAGGCGCACGCTGTCGCGGCCATTCTTCTTGGCCTTGTAGAGCGCCTCGTCGGCGCGGCGCATCAGCGGCTCCAATCCCTCGTCGCCGGTGCGGGCAGCCACACCGAAACTCGCGGTCACCTTCGTGCCCGGCGGCAGCCCGTCGACGCCGCCTGCCGAATAGAGCGTGCGAATGGCCTCGGCGAACAGCCGTGCCGCGGCAAGGTCGCTCAGCGGCAAAAGCACGGCGAACTCCTCGCCGCCGATGCGTCCGGCAACACCGCGCGCACCTGCACCCGCGCGAAGCTTGGCGGCAAAGTCGGCGATCACCCGGTCGCCCGCCGCATGTCCGTGCACATCGTTGAGCGCCTTGAAATGGTCGAGGTCAGCCAGCACCAGCGCCACCGGGAACCTGGCCGTGGCGCAATGCTGCAAGAGCAGGATGCCACGCTCCTCGAAGCCGCGGCGGTTGAGAAGACCCGACAGGGGGTCGGTATAGGTCTCGGTCTTCAGTGCTTTCATCACGTCGAGCGCGGCTGCCGAGAACAGGCTAAGCGCGATGAGCAGCGACAGCAGCGCATGCGACAGCAGCGCCGTCGTCCAGTAGGACGAGGCATAAAACCCGTCATAGCTGGTGAACGCGCCATGCGCGATGACCACGGCCAGCGTCCGCCCGATGAAATTCAACCCGGACAGCAGCGACAGCACGAACAGGATTTTTTCGGTCGGACCGTTGTTGCGCACCGCGCGCAGTTCGGCGGCGACAAGCAGGCTGAGGCCACCGAAGCCGAAATTTATGGAAAGAATCCGCCATGTCAGATCCGGCTGGACGAACAGGAACCAGCAGAACGCGGCCAGTCCGCCACCTGCCAGGACGCCGATGCCGACATAGGGCACACGCCGACCGTAGCGCGCCACGACCGCGCCGACTAGACAGCAGGCGGCAAAGGTGAAGCATATGTTGGACAGGAGCTTGGTCGGCGCCATGCCGATGGGCAGCGTGAAATACTGCAGCAGGAAGCCGGCGGCGGAAGCGGAATAGCTTGCGGCCAGCACCGCCAGATAGGGGCGATGGCGCTGATAGAACCACAGCACGAGGAACGCCGCGCCGAGCGCCAGCGCGATCGTCGGATTGAGCAGCGCTATGAACAGGCCGGTGTCCAAGGATGGTGACTTCTCTCGTTTCCGTGAGGGAAGGTCTTAAACCGGAAGCCCAAACAAGCAGTTAAGCGAAATCGAATAGAGGCCAGCCGTCAAAGAAAAACCCCGAACCGCTGTGCGGTCCGGGGTTCTGGCATGGGCGCGGACATGGACTACTACAGTCCGGATTATTTCCACTCGCGCCGGATTATTTCCACTCGCGAATGTCGACGAAGTGGCCGGCGATCGCCGCCGCCGCCGCCATGGCCGGCGACACCAGATGGGTGCGGCCCTTGAAACCCTGACGGCCCTCGAAATTGCGGTTCGAGGTCGAGGCGCAGCGCTCATGCGGCTTCAGCCGGTCGTCGTTCATGGCAAGGCACATCGAGCAGCCCGGCTCGCGCCAGTCGAAGCCGGCGGCGACAAAGATCTTGTCGAGGCCTTCGGCTTCCGCCTGTTCCTTGACCAGCCCGGAGCCCGGCACGATCATCGCATCGACGTGCGGGCTGACTGTCTTGCCTTCGACCACCTTGGCGACGGCGCGCAGGTCTTCGATGCGGCCATTGGTGCAGGAGCCAATGAAGACGCGGTCGAGCGTGATATCGGTGATCTTGGTGCCCGGCGTCAGGCCCATATAGTCGAGCGCGCGTTGCTTGGAGGTGCGCTTGTTCTCGTCGGTGATATCGTCCGGGTTCGGCACGATGCCCTGCACCGAGACGACGTCCTCGGGCGACGAGCCCCAGGAGACGATCGGCGGCAGCTTCGCCGCGTCGAGCACGATCACCTTGTCGAAATGTGCACCCTCGTCGGACTGCAGCGTCTGCCAATAGGCAAGTGCGGCATCCCACGACGCGCCCTTGGGCGCGCGCGGCTTGTCCTTGACGTAGGCGAAGGTCGTCTCGTCGGCTGCGATCAGGCCGGCGCGTGCACCGCCCTCGATCGACATGTTGCAGATGGTCATGCGGCCTTCCATGGACAGCGCACGGATCGCCTCGCCGGCATATTCGATGACGTAGCCGGTGCCGCCGGCGGTGCCGATCTCGCCGATGATGGCGAGGATGATGTCCTTGGCGGTGACACCTTCCGGCAATTGTCCGTCGACGCGCACCAGCATGTTCTTGGCCTTGCGCTGGATCAGCGTCTGCGTTGCCAGCACATGCTCGACTTCCGACGTGCCGATGCCATGCGCCAGCGCGCCGAAAGCACCGTGCGTCGAGGTGTGGCTATCGCCGCAGACGATGGTCATGCCGGGCAGCGTAAAACCCTGCTCCGGGCCGATGATGTGGACGATGCCCTGGCGGATATCGGTCTCGGAATAATATTCAACGCCGAAATCCTTGGCGTTCTTCGCCAGCGCCTCGACCTGGATGCGGCTTTCCTCGTTCTTGATGCCGAACTTGCGCTCGGGCGAGGTCGAGACATTGTGGTCGACCACGGCCAGCGTCTTTTCCGGATGCCGGACCTTGCGGCCAGTCATGCGCAGGCCTTCGAAAGCCTGCGGGCTGGTGACTTCATGCACCAGATGACGGTCGATGTAGAGCAGGCAGGTGCCGTCGTCCTGGCGGTCGACGACGTGCTCGTCGAATATCTTGTCGTAGAGGGTGCGCGGTGCGCTCATGTGCGTAAATCCGTCGATATGAAAAAGGGGAAGAGGTGAGGCCGGAGACCTTTCGGCCCGGCGAAAGCGGTCTAGCTAAGTCGGCTGGTCAGCGCGCCGCAAACGCGCGCGGAGAATCGCGACGGCAGGCGTTTTCTGTCCTGCAGCACGAAACCCTTGTAGGCCGGATCGCCAAAAAGCTCTTCCATGGCGTGGCTCATACCAATCTTTTGGCTTTTCGGCAATTGACTCGTCCAATGGCTCAGGCGCGACTCTGCCTTCTCCACCTTGTGGGAGAAGGGAAGGCGCCGGCTGCTCAGATCACCTCGAACACGAAGGTCTTCACCAATGCATCCGGTTCGGCGATCGCATAGCAGCGGAACCAGGGACTTTCCTCCACCGGTCGCCATTTTTTCGCCTGCTCCAGTTCACCGAATACGGCCTGGAATCCGCCGCTTTCAAACACCTGGTCACGAACGGTGAAGATGGCGTGGCCACCTTTTCTGGTGATGCGCACCAATTCCTGCAGGCCGGAGGCCGGCGCATGGCTGATGGTGAACACACCGGTCGAGAAGAAGGCGCGGAAGTGGCCGTCCGGCCAGGGCAGCGGACCGCCAAGCATCGCCTTTTTCAGATCGCCATAGGCTTGGCGGCTGCCGGCGATCTTCAGCATGTCTTCCGACAGGTCGAGCCCGGCAATGTCGTGATAGCCCAGCGCCCTGAGCGACGGTCCCGACAGGCCGGTGCCGCAACCCGCGTCGAGCAGCGGTCCTTCGCCTGTTGGTACATGGCGCGCCACCCAGGCGGTGATCAGGAACGGCAGGAGATAGCCGAGCGAGGCGGTTTCGCTGTCATAGGTCGCGGCCCACGCGGCGTAGGCGTCGGCCAGCGCTTCCGGCGTATCGGCCGTGTAAACCGAATCCAGCGCCGCATTGGCCTTGTCGACGATCATGGGACTCTCCCCGGAACTGGCCGCACTATCATGATCGTAGCGCCGTCTTGGCCTGACTTCTATTCCTGATGCTGGTTTCGCAGCCGCTTCTCCAGCGCCCGCAAGGCCAGCGACAGGCCGACAGTGAGGATGAGATAGATATAGGCGACGATCGAATAGGTCTCGAAGAAGCGGAAAGAGCCGGCGGCGTAGATCTTGCCCATCTGGGTGATGTCGGCGACGCCGAGCACCGAGACCAGCGAGGAATCCTTGACCATGGCGACGAAATCATTGCCGAGCGGCGGCAGGATGGTGCGGATCGCCTGCGGGAACACGATCAGCCGGAAGCGCTGCGTGCGCGTCAGCCCCAGCGCCTTTGCCGCCTCGATCTGGCCCTTCTCGACCGCCTGGATGCCGGCGCGAAACACTTCCGAGATGAAGGCCGAATAACCGATGGTCAGCGCCATGATGGCGCGCCACAGCAGCGACACGTCGCGCACCAGAAGTTCGCCGAACAAGCCGGCGTTTTGCAACGGCGCGGTCAGCGCGTTCCACGCCGCGACGAAGGCCGGCGCGCCGGCAAAGGCAATCCAGAACAGCAACACCAGGATCGGCACGCCACGGATGATCTCGACATAGAAGCGGGCAATCTGCTTGAGCCAGCGCGATCTCGACAGCCCCATCAGCGCAATGCCGAGCCCTATGGCCGAGGCCAGTGCGAAGGCGACCACGGTGACGAAGACGGTGATGCCGATGCCCTTGGCGACGGTGGCGAAAACCTGGGCATAGAGATCGCTCGCGGCGATGAAGATGGCGGCTGCCACCGCGAGCGCCGCGGTCACCGCGAGCCACCAGGGGAAGTCGGATCTGGGGGTGGAGGTTGAGGGCGCTTGCATCAGGCGATGCCGGCGACAGAATGGTCACGAAGACAGCGTTCCGTCCCACCCCCCTCTGTCCTGCCGGACATCTCCCCCTCAAGGGGGGAGATTGGCAGCCTCGCTGGCCGCGCTTTTCCTCCAACGTTGGAGATTGGCGAAGGCAGAATGTACAGCCAATCTCCCCCCTTGAGGGGGAGATGTCCGGCAGGACAGAGGGGGGTGTTCAAGCACAGAGTCGGCGCGAATTCCTGCGCATCAAAACACACTCGCGCCAAGACGAACTACTGCCCCATCTTGTAATCAAGAAACCACTTCTTGTTCAGCGCCTCGATCGTGCCGTCGGCCTTGAGCGCCGCGATCGCGGCGTTGACCGGTTTCACCAGATCGGAACCTTTGGGGAAGATGAAGCCAAAGTCCTCGGTGCCGAGCGCCCCGCCGATGAGCTTCAGCTTGCCTTCGGAGGCGTCGACATAACCTTTGCCGGCGGTGCCGTCGGTCAGCACGACATCGACGTCGCCCGACTTCAGTGCCTGCACCGTGGCCCCGAAGGTCTCGAACAGTTTTATGCGCGGGTTCTGCTCATTGCCGTCGAGCACGCTGTAGACGGCGGTGTAGAAAGGCGTGGTGCCGGCCTGCGCGCCGATCAGCCCGTCCTTGAAGGCGCCGAAGGTCTTTGCGTCGGTGAAGCGGCTTTCGTCGCCGCGCACCAGCATGAACTGTTCCGAGCGCATATAGGGATCGGAGAAATCGACCTTCTCCTTGCGGTCGTCCTTGATGGTGATGCCGGTCATGCCGATATTGTACTGGTTGTCGGACACCGCCTGGATCATCGCGTCCCAGGAGGTGTTCTGGTACTCGACCTTGAAATTCAGCCGCTTGGCGATCTCGTCCATCGCGTCATATTCCCAGCCGATCTGCTTGCCGGTCTTGGCATCGATGAACTGCAGCGGCGGATAGGCGTTTTCCGTCACCACCACCACCTTCTTGCCGCCGAGGTCGGGCAGCGTCTGCGCCAATGCGGCGACGGGCGCGAGAAGACAGGCCAGCAGGCCGGCCAGCAGCAGTTTCGATTTGGTCATGACACACTCCCAGGAATGAAAAGCCCGGACACGCTTGGGCTTGCAGGAAATCCGGCGCCGACTTTAGCCGTCCGCAAACGCCTTGCAAGCCGGTCCGATGTGGCGCTTCGCGCAAAAGCGGATTCCAATGCTTTCAACTGGGAGATTCCCGAACGATCTGTGCCGCAACGCCACGCCGATACGGGGCTCAGCGCTGCTTCGTTGCGCCGATCGACACAGAAAGCGGAATCTTGGTCATGCCGTCCGGCAGCGCGTAGAGCCCCTCGCCGGCCTCGACCATATAGGGGAATTCCTTCCAGCCCAAAATGGCATGCTCGTTGAGGAAGTCGATCCTCATGTCGGAAGCGATGAGGGCGTTGACGACGTCGCCCAAGGGATGGATCCACTCATAATTCAGGCGATGGGTCAGTGGCCGCTCGTCGCCAGTGTAGGTATGCGTGTCGTGCCATTCCAGCGGTGCCTGTGGCGGCGTTCGCCAATCCAGCAACAGACCGGGCTGATCGGTCTTGCGGCCGCACTGGAACATCGTCGGATGCCCATCGAGGAAATACAGCTGCCCGCCCGGCCGCAGCAGATTGGCGACCACCTTGGCCCAGCTGAAGATATCGTCCAGCCAGATGGTCGTGCCCCAGGTGACGTAGACGATGTCGTAGTAGTCGTCGAGCTCCGCCACCGCATCATAGACCGAAGCTTCCACGAAGCTCACTTCGGCGCCGGCCTGCGCGGCAAACCGGCGCGCCGCAGCAAGCGCCTTGGGCGAGAAGTCCAGTCCGGTGACGCTTTTTGCCCCGAGATGCTTCAGGCTGATCGTGTCGAGCCCGATATGGCATTGCAGATGGGCGATGTCCTTGCCGACGATGCGGTTGCCGATTTCCCGCCTCTCCAGCGCGGTCAGGCTTGAGCCACCGGCCAGAACCCGATCGATCGGATAGTAGCGACGGGCCTCGTCGGTGGTATGCAATTCGGCGCGATTGTCCCAATTGGAGCGATTGGCCTTGGCGAAAGAATCCATCACATCACTCCTAAAAACAACAGGGGGCAGCCGAAGCCGAAGCCACCATTGCTAAGCGATGTTATGTCCAATGCAAGATATATTAGTAAGAGATTGTTTACTCTGTTGCGCCGGGCGTTCTCAGTCACCACCGCGAGGTTCTCGCCGCCGAGATCCGGCACGATCCGCAAGATAGCGGCACCGCTTGAACGGGGGATTCCGGTGCCTTCACATGGAGAGATTTCCGAACGATCCGTGCCCGGATCGCCGATTGATCAGTCGGGATCCGGAACAGCGGCGCTGGCCTTGCGCAAATCCGCAACGAGGCTGGTGAGCGCGCGGCGCAGGCGCTTCGCCTCTTCGGCCTCGAGCGGCAACTGACAGGACAGCGCGACGGGCACGGCCTTGGCTTGCTCGCGCAGTGCCTGGCCTTGCGCCGTCGGTTCGACCAGCACGCGGCGTTCGTCGGCGGCATCGCGCCGGCGCGTGACCAGACCACTGGTCTCCAGCCGCTTGAGCAGCGGTGTCAGCGTCGCTGAATCGAGCCCGAGCGCCTCGCCAAGCTCGCCGACAGTGCTTGGCGCACGCTCCCACAGCGCCAGCATCGCCAGGTATTGCGGATAGGTCAGGCCGAGCGGTTCGAGCAGCGGCCGGTAGAGTTTCGTCATCAGCCCGCTCGCCGAATAGAGCGCGAAGCAAAGCTGCTGATCCAGCCGCTGAACTCTGATCGTCCCGGCTGATACCGCCGGGACCTCGCTGGCATTCTTTGTGGTCGTGGTCGTCATGCTGCCTTTGCCGGAAGCGCCACTGCCGAAAGCGCCACCTCGACATTGCCTTTGAGGGCGTTGGAATAGGGGCAAACCTGATGCGCCGCCGATACAAGCGCTTCCGCGGTCACTTGATCAAGACCTTTCGTCTCCGCCTCCAGCGAAACGCCGAGCCGGAAGCCGCCTTGGCCATTGGCATGCAGGCTGACATTAGCTGTCACCGCCGCATCCTGCAGCGGCAATTTCTGCTTGCCGGCGATGAAGCGCATGGCGCTTTCGAAGCAGGCGGCATAGCCGGCGGCAAACAGCTGCTCAGGATTGGTGGCGCCACCCTTGCCGCCAAGTTCCTTCGGTGGTGCAAGATCGACACTGAGTAGACCATCGCTGGTCCGGACGTGGCCGGCGCGGCCACCGACGGCACGGGCTTGGGTGGCGTAAAGTGCGGGCATTTGATATCTCCATTTGACTTGTACGCGATTATTTAGTGTACAAGATAATTGGAGTCAACAAGGCTCGGGGAGATTTTGCGCGAAGATTTCCGGCTTCGATCGCGCATGGTCGCGTCGGCGGAAACTGAAACGAAAAAAGGCGGCCGAAGCCGCCTTTTTGAACCATGCGCCTGAAAATCTTATTCGGCGGCGGTCGCTTCCGCGGCCTTGGCGGCCTCGTCGGCGGCCTTTTTCTCGGCGGCGTCCTGCGCTGCCTTCTCGACGGCCAGCGCTTGCGCGGCGGCTACCTTCTCGGCTTCGATGCGGGCCTTCTCGGCGTTCAGCGCATCGCGCTCCTCATCGTTCAGCTTGCGGGCGCGCACGCCGGTGTTTTCCGAAATACGGGCCGACTTGCCGCGACGATCGCGCAGGTAATACAGCTTGGCGCGACGCACCTTGCCGCGGCGCACGATCTCGACGCCCTCGACCATCGGCGAGTAGACCGGGAACACGCGCTCCACGCCTTCGCCATAGGAAATCTTGCGAACGGTGAAGCTCTCCTGGAAGCCGGCGCCGGCGCGGGCGATGACGACGCCCTCATAAGCCTGGACGCGGGTACGCGTGCCTTCGGTCACGCGGACCTGAACGCGCACGGTGTCGCCGGGCTGGAATTCGGGAAGCTTACGCTTGGCTTCGATCTTGGCGGCCTGTTCGGCCTCGAGCTGACGGAGAATATCCATCTGAAAATCCACTTCTTGTTCTTCCGACAGTCAGAGCGTCCGACACTCGCCTTGCAGTTCCATTGACCACTCGGCTATGCTCTTTGTCTCCAAGACATCTGTCTTCAAAACATCGGGCAGGGGCGACTACACCGTCATTGTTGACGGGTCCGGCAGATTCTTCTGGACCGGTACGGGCGGGCACATACAGCTATTTCGCGGCTTTGTCACGCCTTGGCCCTGTCTTTTTTGGTCGCATGCCACCACGCAATCGTCCAGTGCGGGGTTGCGCCCACGCTTCAAGCTTCCTAATCCGGGCAAAACAAGTTCCTGGCGGCATCTCATGTCTGTTTTCGACGCGATCCTGCTTTTTCTGGCGGGCTTCCTTTCAGGTGCCGCCAACGCAGTCGCTGGCGGCGGCACCTTCATCACTTTCGGCGCCATGACATTGGTCGGCCTGCCGCCGATCGTCGCCAACGCCACCTCATCGGTGACGCAGTTTCCCGGCTACATCACCTCGACGCTCGCCTACTGGGCCGACATCAAGACCTTCTGGCGCGAAGCGCTGCTGCTCTGTCTCATCTCGGCGGCAGGCGCGCTGGTCGGTGCGCTGATCCTTCTGGCGCTCGACAATCCATCGTTCCGCGCCCTGGTGCCGTGGCTGCTTTTGGCGGCAACCGCCTTGTTTGCCGCCGGGCCATGGCTGAGACCGGCACCAAAGCCGGGGCATGAAGCCTCGGTTGGCACTCTGGTCGGCTCGCTGGCGCAGTTTGCCACTGCCATCTATGGCGGCTTTTTCGGCGCCGGCATGGGCGTCATGATGCTGGCGACGCTCGGCCTTACCCAGGTCGGCGACTATCACCGCCTGAACGCGCTGAAGAACATGCTGGCCATGGTCATCGCCGCGGTCGCCATCCTGGTCTTCGTTTCCGGCGGCGTCATCGCCTGGCCGCAAGCGATCGTCATGATTCCTGGCGGCGCGCTCGGCGGCTATGCCGGCGTCTGGATCGCCAAACGCGTGCCGCAGAATGTCGTGCGCGGCTTCGTCGTCGCTGTCGGCCTCCTTCTCGCCTTCTACTACTTCGCCAAAGGCTGAGGCGCGGCGGCCAGCAGGTCTGGTCGCCGCTCCTTCGTCAGCATCTCTGACTGAGCTCGCCGCCATGCGGCGATTTTCTTGTGGTTGCCCGAAATCAGCACATCGGGAATTGGCCGGCCCTCGAACTCCTGCGGCCGCGTATAGTGCGGATGTTCGAGCAGGCCGTTTTCAAAGCTCTCTTCCTCGCCCGACACCGCATTGCCCATCACGCCGGGCAGCAGCCGCACCACGGCGTCGAGCAGCACCAGTGCCGCCGGCTCGCCGCCGGAGAGGATGAAGTCGCCGACCGAGACTTCCTCCAAGTTCCGCGCGTCGATCACCCGCTGGTCGATGCCTTCGAAGCGGCCGCAGACGATCACCGCGCCCGGCCCGGCGGCCAGTTCGCGAACGCGCGCCTGCGACAGCGGCTTGCCGCGCGGGCTCATCAGCAGGCGTGGGCGCGGATCGCCCGCGGGCGAGGCTTGGTCGATGGCTCTGGCCAGCACGTCGGCGCGCATCACCATGCCGGCGCCGCCGCCGGCCGGCGTGTCGTCGACGGTGTGGTGGCGGTCGGTGGCGAAGTCACGAATCTGGATCGCTTGCAGCGACCACGTCCCGGCCTCCAGCGCGCGGCCGCTCAGCGACAGGCCGAGCGCGCCAGGGAACATCTCGGGATAGAGCGTCAGCACCGATGCCGAAAAACTCACCGGTTGCCCCCGGCATCCCGCGGGCCGCGCGGCCGTCCCTTCGGGTCGAAGCCGTCGCGGCCCGGCGCATCGCCTTCTTCGTCCTCGACAAGCCCCGCCGCCGCCGGATCGATGCGGACAAAAGCATCCGTGATCGATACTTCGGGAACGGCGGCCTGCGTGAATGGGATCAGCACGCCTTTGCGCCCCGCCAGCGTCACGTCGAGAATGTCGCCGCCGCCGAAATTATGCACGGCGACGACCTTGCCGATGGGAGCATTGGTGTCGTCCCTGACTTCCAGCCCGACGAGGTCGGCATGATAGAATTCATCCTCTTCGCCGTCGTCCGGCAGCATCGAACGGTCGACGAACAGTTCCGTGCCGGCCAGCGCCTCGGCCGCATTGCGGTCGCTGACGCCCTTGAAGCGCACCACGACGACCGTGTTGGCGGGCCGGATGTCGACGATCTGGAAAGCGCGGCCATCCCTGGCGTAGAGCGGCCCGTAATCGGCCAGCGCCAACGGCTCGCCGGTGAAGGTTTTCACCCGCAATTCGCCCTTGATGCCATGGGCGGCGCCGATCACGGCCATCTGGACGGGGTTCTGGAGCTTGGTCATGGCGAAAGATCCTCTGCCTTGCTCTAACTCCACCCCAGCGTCATTTCAATGATCGCTCGGCGTCATTTCAATGACGGCTCTTCACCGCTTCCTAACCCGTCTGCCGGACAATGGCAGGGAACTGGAAGAGCGCAATGCAGGAATTCCTCATCCCGGCCAAACCCGACTTGCAGGCGGCGCGCGAAAGCTGGCTGAAGATGCTGGCGCGCGAACGCCGATTGTCGCCCGAAACTGTCGAAGCCTATGAGCGCGACACACGCCAGTTCCTGCACTTCCTCACCGGCCATTGTGGCGGTTCGCCCGGCATTTCGGACATCGCCAATCTGCGCCCGGCCGATCTGCGCGGCTTTCTCGCTGCCCGCCGCAACGCCGGCGCCGGCGCCCGCACGCTTGGTCGCGGACTGGCCGGCATCCGCTCGCTGCTGCGTTTTCTCGAGCGGCGCGGCCTTGCCAATGCCGCCGGTGCTGCGGCGCTGCGCGCGCCACGCCAGCCGAAATCGCTGCCCAAGCCGCTGACGGCGGCCGATGCGAAACATGTCGTGTCGGTGGAAGGCCAACTGGCAGAAGAACCATGGATCGCCGCCCGCAACGCCGCCGTGCTGACGCTCCTCTACGGTTCGGGCCTGCGCATTTCCGAGGCGCTCGGCCTGGCTGGCGCCGAGCTCGCACTGGCGACCGACACTGTGCTGCGCGTCACCGGCAAGGGCGGCAAGACGCGGCTGGTGCCGGTGCTGCCGGTAGCCTTGCGCGCGATTGCCGAATACCGGCGGCTTTGCCCCTTTCATCTCGACCCCAAGGGCCTCTTGTTTCGCGGTGCGCGCGGCGGTCCGCTCAACCCGGCCATCGTCCAGCGCGACATGGCAAAGCTGCGCTCGGCGCTCAACCTGCCCGATACAGCGACGCCGCATGCGTTGCGCCACTCCTTCGCTACGCATCTGCTGGGGCGCGGCGGCGACCTGCGCACCATCCAGGAACTGCTGGGCCACGCCAGCCTGTCGACGACGCAGATTTACACCGGCGTCGACACCGCAAGGCTGCTCGAAATCTACGAGGCGGCGCATCCGCGGGCATAAGCACCTGACCCGCAATGTTGGAGACCCGTCGAAATTTGCAACGCCGGTTAACCGTTTTGCCGCTTTTTGAGCTTACAACCGGGCCATGAAACGCGTCATCGCCATTGCCGACCGCGCGGCCCTTGTGTCGCTGAAGCTGCTTGTGGCGCTCAACGTCCTGTTTTTCCTGTCTTTCCTCATCTTCCTGCTGCTTGCCGCCGGCAAGGCGCATGCCGAAATTCCGGTTTGCACCGGCGTCAACATGCTATCGGCCCTGCAGAAGAGTGATCCCGCCGCCTACCGGACGATCGAAGCGGAAGCCGCAGCGACGCCGAATGGCAAGGGCCTGTTGTGGAAGCTGGAAAAGCCGGGCGAAAAGCCGTCCTTCCTATTCGGCACCATGCACATGACCGACCCGCGCGTCACCACGCTGCCGCCCGCCGCGCAGAAGGCATATGACGCCGCCGACACTGTCATCATCGAGACCACGGAAGTGCTCGACAAGCAGAAGATGATGGCGGCATTGCTGGAAGAGCCGGACCTGATGATGTTCAGCGACAACACCACACTGTCGTCGCTGCTGTCGGCGGACGACGCCAAAGTGGTGAACAAGGCGCTCGACGCACGCGGCATCCCGCCGGGGAGCGTCGCCAAGATGAAGCCGTGGCTGTTGTCGGCCATGGTGGCGCTTCCTGTCTGCGAGGTCGCCCGCCAAGCCGGTGGCGCACCGGTGCTCGATGTCAAGCTCGCCGAGGATGCCAAAGCTTCCGGCAAGGCCGTCGAAGGTCTGGAAACGGTCGCCGATCAGCTGCGCGCCATGGCCTCGCTGCCGCTCGCCTTTCACATGAAGGGGCTGGTCGACACGCTGAAGCTCGGCGACAAGGTGAACGACGTCAACGAGACCATGATCGCGCTCTACCTGCGCGGTGACACCGGCATGATCGTGCCGCTATTTCGAGTCGTCATTCCCGAACAGGTCGACGACAAATCGGGTTTCGCCGAATTCTCGCAGACGATGATCACCAGCCGCAACAAGGTTATGGTGGATCATGCCCGACCGATCCTGGCCAAAGGCAATGCCTTCATGGCGGTCGGCGCCTTGCACCTTCCCGGCCCTGAAGGTCTGGTCGAGGATTTCCGCAAAGCCGGATACACGGTTACGCCAGCCGGACTCTAGGACCTATCAACGTCCATCGGTTCCCAGTTTCAGTCCGATGCTTACTTGATCAAGACCTGAGCCAACATCGCCGGGACGATAACCCTGTGAAAGGGTTTGACGATCGCGAGATAAATACGCCCGAGCAGATTGTGTGTTTTGACGATCGTCGACGCGGCGATTTCCTGGCGGCCGCCGCCAAGGTCGTTGACCTCGACCAGAACGCGGAAGTCGAGATGCCGGTCGTCAAGACCGAGGACGACCTTCCCCGGAGACCTGCTGATGAGTGGAAATATCCCGATCCTGCCGTCAGGCGCCGACGCAGAATCCACGCCCGTCTTCAGGCGAAATGGACGGACGGCGAAATTGCGCAGCGTCATCAGCCTGCCGACCCAGCGTGGCGTTCGCCCCATGACGCGTTCGGTTGCGGCAATTGCGCTCAACGACAAGCCGTTTGCGACCAGCACGTAGCGGTCGGCGAATTGCGCGCCGGAAAGAACGTCTTCGGGATTGGGGAACGTCTGTGAAAGCGGCTTCATCGCGGCAATCCTCTAAAAGCAGGATAGCAGCGGCAGGCGCGCCGCGCTGCGTGGCGAAACGTCGCCAGCCTTTTTTCCGGTCCTGAAGGCCTGGTCGAGGATTTCCGCAAAGCCGGTTATACTGTCACCGCTGTCAAATGAGTCGCACGACAGCGGAGGAACAGGGATTGCCGTGTTTTTGGCGTTTTCCAACCCTAGCGTGAAACCCATTCAACGATTGCGCGTTGATGGCTATTGATTGATACTTTTCAACCACGGAGGACACTTTTATGGCGAATCCAAACGACCCACTCAACGTTCCGCCCCCCAAGTCAGGCGGTAGCACCTGGCTGATTGCCTTGGTTGTCATCATCCTGGCCATTGTCGCCTACTATGTTTTCGGTAGAAGCGGCGAAGCTCCGGCGCCTGCCGAACCGCCTGCGGCCACCGAACCGGCTCCCGCACCTGCACCTGCAGAACCGATGAAGCCAGCCGAACCGGCACCAGCCCCCGCTCCCGCAGAACCTGCGCCCGCACCAGCCCCGGCAGAGCCGGCGCCTGCGCCCGCACCGGCTCCTGCCGCGCCGGCCAACTGATCAGGCCTCTGATTTCAAAGACGAACGGCCCGCTGAAAAGCGGGCCGTTTCTTTTGAGCGGAGTGCCGCGACGGGATGACGAAGTTGGGGGGGGGTCGGCCCGTCGGCTCTAAATATGGATCGGCTTGAAGAATGTGGCCAATGCCGCCTCCTTCACCGCTTCCGACATCGTCGGATGCGCATGGCAGGTGCGGGCGAGATCCTCCGACGAGCCGCCGAACTCCATCAGCACCGCCGCCTCGTGGATCATCTCGCCGGCGCCGAAGCCAACGATATGGACGCCGAGCACCCGGTCGCTCGCCTTGTCGGCGAGGATCTTGACGAAGCCGTCGGTGTGCAGCATGGCGCGCGCGCGGCCATTGGCGGTGAACGGGAATTTCCCCGCATTATAGTCGATGCCGGCCTTCTTCAGTTCTTCTTCGGTCTTGCCGACCGAGGCGATTTCCGGGCTGGTGTAGACGACGCTCGGGATCACCTCGTAGTTCACATGCCCGGCCTGGCCGGCGATGGTTTCCGCCACGGCCACGCCTTCGTCCTCGGCCTTGTGGGCAAGCATCGGCCCAGCGATGACGTCGCCGATGGCGTAGATGCCAGGCACATTGGTCCTCAGATGGGCGTCGGTCTTGACCCGGCCGCGCTCGTCGACTTCGACGCCGGCCTCCTTCAGCCCGAGACTGTCGGCATAGGCCCGGCGTCCGGTTGCGATCAGCACCGCATCGGCCTCGATGGTCTCGGCAGCACCACCCTTCACCGGTTCAAAGGTGACGGTCGCTCCCTTCTTGGCCTTGGCGACGCCGGTGACCTTGGCGCCGAGCTTGAACTCGAAACCTTGCTTGGAGAGCAGGCGCTGGAACTGCTTGGAGACCTCGCCATCCATGCCGCCCAAAATGGTGTCGAGGAATTCGACGACGGTGACCTTGGCGCCGAGGCGGGCCCAAACCGAGCCGAGCTCCAGCCCGATGACGCCGCCGCCGACCACCACCAGATGGCCTGGCACCTTGTCCAGCGACAGCGCACCGGTGGAGGACACGATGACCTTCTCGTCGATGTCGACCTTGACGCCGGGAATGCCGGCGACGTCGGAGCCGGTGGCGATGACGATGTTCTTGGTCTCGATCTCTTCGACCTTGCCGTCCTCGCCGGTCACCGAAACCTTGCCGGCCGCGACCACCTTGCCGGTGCCGCGAAAACTATCGATCTTGTTCTTCTTGAACAGGAAGGCGACGCCGTTGACGTTGGACGTCACCGTCGCATCCTTGTGCGCCATCATCTTCTTCAAATTCAGCTTCGGCGTGACTTCGACGCCGAGCGTGTCGAAGGAATGGCCGGCCTCGGCGAACATTTCGGAGGCATGCAGCAGCGCCTTGGACGGGATGCAGCCGATGTTGAGGCAAGTGCCCCCGAAGGTCGCGTTCTTCTCGACCACCGCCGTCTTCAGCCCGAGTTGCGCCGCCTTGATGGCGCAGACATAGCCGCCCGGTCCCGATCCGATGATAACGACGTCATAGGCCATGATATTGTCCTTCTCGTCAGGGGCTCAGCGGCCGCCGCTCACATTCAAGATAGCGCCCGTCGTATAGGACGCCGCGTCGGATAGAAGATAGAGGACCGCACGCGCGACTTCATCCGCCGTGCCCGCCCGCTTCATCGGCAGTATGTCTCGCATCCGCGCGACACGGTCTGGCTGGCCGCCGGAGGCATGGATCTCGGTGTCGGTGATGCCGGGGCTGACCGCATTGACGCGCACGCCTTCCGTTGCCACCTCGCGCGCCAGCCCGATGGTCATGGTGTCGATCGCGCCCTTGGAAGCGGCGTAGTCGACATATTCGCCCGCCGCGCCATGAATGGCCGCGACCGAGGAGAGGTTGACGATGGCGCCGCCATTGCCACCATGACGGGTCGACATGCGTTTCACCGCCTCACGCGCGCAGAGGAAGGACCCCACGACATTGGTACGCATCATACGCTCCAGCCGCGCAGCGCTCATCTCGTCGACGCGCGCTTGACGTCGACGATGCCGGCATTGTTGGCAAGTGCGTCGAGCCGGCAATAGGCACGGTCCACCGCCTCGAACATGGCGACGACATCGCCTTCATTGCCGACATCGCCCTTGACCGCGAACGCTTCACCGCCTCCAGCCTCGATTTCGGCGACCAGCGCGTCGGCGGCATTTTGGTTCGACGCATAGTTGACCGCGACGCGATAGCCGGCCTCGGCCCCGAGCCGGCAGATGGCAGCGCCAATGCCGCGGCTGCCGCCGGTGACAAGGAGAACCCGCGTCGCGCTCATTCCTGGCAACCCTTCAGGACAAAAACATCCCACGGCACTTTCGAGAATCCGTTCTCGCCATAGGCGGCCGACATCTGCAGGGAAGCGCCGAGATCGGGAAAGATCAGGCTCTTCGGTGCTTCCAAGCCTTCGGCCGGCAGCAGGGCGATATTACCCTTGTCGTCGGAACTGTAGATCACGCCTTCCCACAAGGTGCAGGCGGCAAGCTCCTCGCCGGTGACGTCGCCCGTCGGGCACTTGTACATCAGCGAGCCATGCGGCCGCGCCACGCCATCGGTCCACATGACGATGCCGTCGAGCACGACGCCCTTGTCGAGCACCATCTTGAATGTGTTGGTGACGGTTGCCGAATCCGTCGTCGGCCGGAAATCGATGCCGACCTCGCTTTCGGCATCGCCATAGACGGCGAGTTCGAGCGGGCAAGCGGCATGGGCAACAGAGCTGGTGAACAAGAAAGCCAGCGACCCGGCTACACATCCGATCGTGGGCGACAGGGTGCGTCTTGTCACGGCGGTCTACTTCTTCTCGCGGCCATCGGCGTCTTCCAGTACGCCGAAATCGGTGGTCAAAAGCAGCAGTTCGCCGGCTGCATCCAGACCCCAGAACGACGGATAAAATCCGTCGCCCCAGCCGCTCCAGAACATGGCGATGTTGAGCGGGTTGCCGGCAACCGGGCGATGCATCACGAATCTGTCCTGGTTGGGCGTGAATTCGGCGGCCAGCACGTCGTCATAATAGTTCTGGTCGGCGCCGAGCTTGTCCAGCTGCTCCGACATCAGCACCATGGCAGTCTTGTCCATGAATGAGCCGAGGCCGCCGTCGACGGGATAGCCGAATATCTCGTCGTCCTTCAACGTCGTGACGTCCTGGCCGGGCAGCGTAGCCAGTTCCCAACGAACCGGCGTGCCTAGCCTGAAGCGCAGTACTGCGACCGCGACGCGGCCCTGGGTTTCCAGCAGCGAAACCGGGTAGTGCCCCGGTTTGACCCTGCGGCTCAAGGTCGGCATCTCGGTGCCGCTGATCAGAGGATCGCAGGCGATGATTTCACCGGTCGGCAATTCGAGCTCACCTATCGGCGTGACGTTGATCCGCCGCTCAGCCAGTTCAGCGTCACTGAGGGCAAAGACACCAAGATTGCTGCTCGCCTGCGTCACATCCCAGCTGGCCGCCAACGCCACCGACGGAACAACGGCGGCGGCCAGGCCAACAGACTGCAGCATGCCGCCGGCTCGCCGACCCAGCCTGAACCCGAACCTTTCCAGCCAACCGCTCATTGCGGATCAGCTCCGCTCACAGATCCAGCACCAGCCGCTCCGGATCCTCCAGGCTTTCCTTGACCCGTACGAGGAACGTCACCGCTTCCTTGCCGTCGACGATGCGGTGGTCATAGCTGAGCGCCAGATACATCATCGGCCGGATCACGATCTGGCCACCGACCACCACCGGCCGGTCCTGGATCTTGTGCATGCCGAGAATGCCCGACTGCGGCGCGTTGAGGATCGGCGTCGACATCAGCGACCCGTAAACGCCCCCGTTGGAAATCGTAAACGTGCCGCCTTGCATATCCGCCACCGAAAGCTTGCCGTCACGCGCGGCAATGCCCAGCCGGCCGATATCCTTTTCGATCTCGGCGATCGACATCTGGTCGGCGTCACGCACGACCGGCACGACGAGGCCCTTTTCCGTGCCGACGGCGACGCCGATATGGGCATAGTTCTTGAAGATGACGTCGGTGGCGTCGATCTCGGCATTGACCGAGGGGATTTCCTTCAGGGCGTGGGTGACGGCCTTGGTGAAGAAGCCCATGAAGCCCAGCTTGACGCCGTGCTTCTTCTCGAACACATCCTTGTATTTGGTCCGCAGCGCCATCACCGCTGACATGTCGACCTCGTTGAAGGTGGTCAGCATGGCGGCGGTCGACTGCGCTTCCTTGAGGCGGCGCGCGATGGTCTGGCGCAGCTTGGTCATGCGCACGCGCTCCTCGCGCGACGCATCGTCACCCGAGGACGGCGCACGCACGGCGACCGGTGCGGGTGGCGCCTTCGGCGTCTCTGCTGGCTGCGACGGCGCGCCCTTTGAAAGGGCGTCGAGCACGTCGCCCTTCAGCACCTGGCCGCGCTTGCCCGAACCGGAGAGCTGGTCGACCGACAGATTGTTCTCTGCGATCAGTTTTGCTGCAGCCGGCGCCGGTGGCGTGGAGCGCGTCTCGATCGCGCCGGCGTCGCCGGCGATCTTGGCGGTCTCGGCCGCGGCTTGTTTGACGGTGTGCGCAGCATCGGGGCTCGAGGCCTGCGACACCGCTTGCGGCTTGCTCTCCTGCTTGGCCTCTGACTTGGCCGCCGAAGCGGCGGCGCCTGCCGAAATCGTCCCCAGAAGTGCGCCGACACCGACCGTCTCGCCTTCCTTGGCGGTGATCTCACCCAGCGTCCCGGCAGCGGCAGCCGGCACCTCCACCGTCACCTTATCGGTTTCGAGCTCAACCAGCGGCTCGTCGACCGCAATCGTGTCGCCGACCTTTTTGAACCATTTGCCGATGGTCGCCTCGGTGACGGATTCGCCAAGGGTGGGAACGCGGATTTCGGTAGCCATTGTGCCTGTCCGTTCTTTCGGTTCTGTTTTATTCGCCGAGCTCTGTTCTATTCACCAAGCGCGTCTTCGAGGAAGGCAGCAAGCTGCGCCAGGTGCTTGGACATCAATCCCGTCGCCGGCGACGCGGCTGCCGGCCGGCCGGTGTAGCGCACCCGCTGATGCTTGGCGTCGATATGCGCCAGAACCCATTCGAGATACGGATCGATGAACGACCAGGCGCCCATGTTCTTGGGCTCCTCCTGGCACCACACCATCTCCGCGTTGCGGAAGCGTGACAGTTCGGTGATCAGCGCCTTGGCCGGGAACGGATAGAGCTGTTCGACGCGCAGCAGGTAGATGTCGTTGATGCCGCGCTTCTCGCGCTCCTCGTACAGGTCGTAATAGACCTTGCCCGAACACAGCACGACGCGGCGGATCTTCGAATCCTTGGTCAGCTTGATCGCCTGGCCGGAGAGCAGCTGGGCGTCGTCCCACAACAGCCGGTGGAACGCGCTTTCGCCCGAAATCTCCGGCAGGCTCGACACTGCCCGCTTGTGGCGCAGCAGCGACTTCGGCGTCATCAGGATCAGCGGCTTGCGGAAGTCGCGCTTCAACTGGCGCCGCAGTATGTGGAAGTAGTTGGCCGGCGTCGTCACATTGGCCACCTGCATATTGTCTTCGGCGCAGAGCTGCAGGAAGCGTTCGAGCCGGGCCGAGGAATGTTCGGGGCCCTGGCCTTCATAGCCATGCGGCAACAGGCAGACGAGGCCCGACATTCTCAGCCACTTGCGCTCGCCCGACGAGATGAACTGGTCGAACACCACCTGGGCGCCATTGGCGAAGTCGCCGAACTGGGCTTCCCACAGCGTCAGCGCCTTCGGCTCGGCCAGGCTGTAGCCATATTCGAAGCCGAGCACGGCCTCTTCCGACAGCATCGAGTTGATGACCTCGTAGCCGGCCTGGGCCGCCGACAGATTGTTGAGCGGAATGTAGCGGGTCTCGTCGCGCTGGTCGTAGAGCACGGAATGGCGCTGCGAGAAGGTGCCGCGTTCGGAATCCTGGCCCGACAGCCGGATCGGATTGCCGTCGAGCAGGATGGCGCCGAAGGCCAGCGCCTCGGCCGTCGACCAGTCGATGCCTTCGCCGGATTCGATCGCCTGGCGGCGGTTTTCGAGAAAACGGATGATCGTCTTGTGCGCCTCGAAATCCTTCGGCACCTCGGTCAGCTTCTTGCCGATCTCCTTCAGCGTCTTGACCGGCACGGCGGTCTTGCCGCGCCTTTGTTCGTCCTGGTTGTCGGCCGTACGCAAGCCCGACCAGGCGCCGTCCAGCCAGTCGGCCTTGTTGGGCTTGTAGTGCTGGCCAACCTCCCATTCCTGCTCCAGATGCGCCCGCCAGTCGGCCTTGAGCTTGTCGAATTCGGCCTGGCTCAAATGGCCTTCGGCGATCAGCCGGTCGGCATAGATTTGCACCGTCGTCTTGTGGGTGCGGATGTTGCGATACATGATCGGCTGGGTGAAAGCCGGCTCGTCGCCCTCATTGTGGCCGAAGCGGCGGTAGCAGAACATGTCCACCACCACCGGCTTGTGGAACTTCATGCGGAATTCGATTGCCACCTTGGTGGCGTGGACCACGGCTTCGGGATCGTCGCCATTGACGTGGAAGATCGGCGCTTCGATCATCTTGGCCACATCCGACGGATAGGGCGACGAGCGCGAGAAGCGCGGATTGGTGGTGAAGCCGATCTGGTTGTTGATGATGAAATGCAGTGTGCCGGCGACGCGATGGCCGCGCAGGCCCGACAGGCCGAGGATCTCGGCAATCACGCCCTGGCCGGCAAAGGCAGCGTCGCCATGCAACAGCAGCGGCAACACCTTGGCGCGCTCTTCCAGCGGCACGATCTCCTCGCGGCTGCGGCCGAACAGATAGTCCTGCTTGGCCCGTGCCTTGCCCATCACCACCGGATCGACGATTTCCAGATGGGACGGATTGGCGGTCAGCGACAGATGCACCTTGTTGCCGTCGAACTCGCGGTCCGACGAGGCGCCGAGATGGTACTTCACGTCGCCGGAGCCCTCGACCTCGTCGGGGGCGGCCGAGCCGCCCTTGAACTCGTGGAAGATGGCGCGGTGCGGCTTGGCCATCACCTGGGACAGCACGTTCAGCCGGCCGCGATGCGCCATACCGAGCACGATCTCCTTCATGCCGAGCTGGCCGCCGCGCTTGATGATCTGCTCCAGCGCCGGGATCAGACCCTCCGCACCGTCGAGGCCGAAGCGCTTGGTGCCCTTGTACTTGACGTCGATGAACTGCTCGAAGCCTTCAGCCTCGACCAGCTTCTGCAGGATCGCCTTCTTGCCGACGGCTGTGAAGGTGATCTCCTTGTCGGTGCCCTCGATGCGCGCCTGGATCCAGGCCTTCTCCTCGGGATCGGAAATATGCATGAACTCGACGCCGAGCGTCGAGCAATAGGTGCGGGTCAGGATGTCCAGCATCTGCCGGATGGTACCGAATTCGAGCCCGAGCACATTGTCGAGGAAGATCGGCCGGTCGTAGTCGGCGGCGGTGAAACCGTAATTCTCCGGCGACAGCTCGTTGTAGTCCTCGAGCGGCTTGGCGATGCCGAGCGGGTCGAGATTGGCGTGCAGATGGCCGCGCATGCGGTAGGCGCGGATCATCATGATGGCGCGCACGGAATCGCGCGTCGCCTGATGCACATCGGCGTCGGAGAGGACGATGCCGTTGGTGACTGCCTTGTCCTTGACCTTCTTTTCCAGGTGCTTTTCGACGATGCCCCAATTGCCGTCGAGCGCCGACACCAGTTCGCCATTGGCCTGCAGCGGCCAGGAGGGCCTGGCCCATGAGGCGCCCTTGGCGTTCTTGCGGACATCGCTGGCATCGTCCTTTAGCGCCGCGAAGAAGTCCTGCCATTCGGGGTTGACCGATTCCGGATCGTCCTCATAGGCGGCATAGAGCGCGTCGATATAGTCGGCATTGCCGCCATAGAGGAAAGAGGTAAGCGAAAATTGGTCGTTGGCCTGATCTTGTCTTGCCATTTTTGTCTGCGGAGCCTGGCTCCGTCTCCTTACGTTTGGAGGGGAGTAGGGCAGTAAGGCAATAGGGCAGTAGGCAATTCGCCAATTGTCCTGTTTTCCCTAC
Organism: Mesorhizobium sp. AR10; assembly: GCF_024746795.1. Taxonomy (NCBI): domain Bacteria; kingdom Pseudomonadati; phylum Pseudomonadota; class Alphaproteobacteria; order Hyphomicrobiales; family Phyllobacteriaceae; genus Mesorhizobium; species Mesorhizobium sp. AR10. The sequence goes on along the minus strand of NZ_CP080524.1, from coordinate 1,211,261 downwards.
TGCCATACTGCCCTACTCCCTTACTGCCCTAACCTTTGATCGCCTCGACCAGCGTCGTGCCCAGCCGTGCCGGCGACGGCGAAACCTTGATCCCTGCCGATTCCATCGCCGCGATCTTGTCTTCGGCGCCGCCCTTGCCGCCGGAGATGACCGCGCCCGCATGACCCATGGTGCGGCCGGCCGGCGCCGTGCGCCCGGCGATGAAGCCGGCCATCGGCTTCTTGCGGCCGCGCTTGGCCTCGTCCTTGAGGAACTGCGCTGCGTCTTCCTCGGCCGAACCGCCGATCTCGCCGATCATGATGATCGACTTGGTCTCGTCATCGGCGAGGAACATTTCGAGCATATCGATGAACTCGGTACCCTTGACCGGATCGCCGCCGATGCCAACCGCCGTCGATTGACCGAGCCCTTCATTGGTCGTCTGAAACACCGCCTCATAGGTAAGCGTTCCCGAGCGCGAAACAACGCCGACCGAGCCCTTGCGAAAGATGTTGCCGGGCATGATGCCGATCTTGCATTGGTCGGGTGTCACGATACCCGGGCAGTTCGGGCCGATCAGCCGCGATGTCGAACGGTCGAGCCTCGCCTTGACCTTGATCATGTCCGTCACCGGTATGCCTTCGGTGATGCAGACGATCAGCGGAATCTCGGCTTCGATCGCTTCCAGGATCGCTGCCGCGGCCCCTGCCGGCGGCACATAGACGACCGAGGCATTGGCGCCGGTTTTTTCCTTGCCCTCGGCGACAGTGGCGAAGATCGGCAGCGGCACGCTGCCGTCCCAATTCGTGCCGCCCTTCTTGGGGTGGATGCCACCGACCATCTTGGTGCCGTGATAGGCCAGCGCCTGCTCGGTGTGGAACGAACCGGTGTTGCCGGTCAGGCCCTGCACCAGCACCTTGGTGTTCTTGTCGATGAGAATGGACATGGTGGTCCTTTTTTACAAACCGTTGATCGAGGAAGGCTGCGCGTTCATGGTCAGAGCCGCCCCGCTATAATCGCTTGAGGTCGGCGACGGTGAGGTCGCTCTTGGCATTGCCGGTGTTCAGTGTCGTCGCCGGCTCGAACATCAGCACGACAGGCTGTTCGCTCAGCGAGCGCGGCCGGTGCTCGACGGCGCGCGGCACGACGATGAACTCGCCGCTGGCAAGCTCTACCGTGCCGTCTCGAAAATCGATGGCGATGCGGCCGCGCAACACGAGGAAGGCTTCATCCTCGTTGTCATGCGCGTGCCAGTCGAAGACATCGCCGAACTTGGCGATCTTGACCTGCGACTCGTTGACGTCGCCGGCGATATGCGGATCGAAGACCTTTTTGATCTTCGCGTCCGCCGCCTCGATGAGGTTTATCTTGTGCGGAGGCACCAGATCAGCCCTTCACCGCCTTGACGATCTTCTTGGCCGCGTCGTCGAGATCGTCGGCCGAGACCACGTTGAGGCCGCTCTCATTGATGATCTTCTTGCCGAGGTCGGCATTGGTACCTTCCAGGCGCACCACCAGCGGCACTTGCAGCCCGACCTCCTTGACCGCGGCAATGACGCCCTCGGCAATGATGTCGCACTTCATGATGCCGCCGAAGATGTTGATCAAAATGCCTTTGACCGCTGGATCCTTGGTGATGATCTTGAACGCCGCCGTCACCTTCTCTTTTGACGCGCCGCCGCCGACATCGAGGAAGTTGGCCGGCTCGGCGCCATAGAGCTTGATGATGTCCATCGTCGCCATGGCCAGGCCGGCGCCGTTGACCATGCAGCCGATATTGCCGTCGAGCGCGACATAGGCGAGGTCGTATTTCGACGCCTCGATTTCCTTCTCGTCCTCTTCGGTGGTGTCGCGCAGTTCGAGCACGTCGGGGTGACGGAACAGCGCGTTGTTGTCGAACGACACTTTGGCGTCGAGCACCCGCAGCCGCCCGTCCTTCATGACGATCAGCGGATTGACCTCGAGCAGGCTCATATCCTTCTCGACAAAGGCCCTGTAGAGGGTCGGGAACAGCGTGCCGGCGTCCTTGGCCGCGTCGCCGTCAAGCTTCAACGCGCTGTTGAGTGTCTCCAGGTCGGCTGACGTCACGCCTTTTTCCGGGTCGATGGCAACGGTGATGATTTTTTCCGGCGTGTCATGGGCGACAGCCTCGATATCCATGCCGCCCTCGGTCGAGACGACGAAGGCAATGCGGCCGACCGTGCGGTCGACCAGCAGCGACAGATAAAGTTCGCGCTCGATGTCGGCGCCATCCTCGATGTAGAGGCGGTTGACCTGCTTGCCGGCCGGACCGGTCTGCTTGGTCACCAGCGTGTTGCCCAGCATCTCCTTGGCGTTGGCGACCACTTCGGCCACCGACTTGGCCAGCCGCACCCCGCCCTTGGCGTCGGGGCCGAGCTCCTTGAACTTGCCCTTGCCGCGGCCGCCGGCATGGATCTGGCTCTTCACCACATAGAGCGGACCTGGCAGCGCCTTGGCGGCTGCTTCCGCCTCGCTCGCCTTGAACACCGGCACGCCTTCGGACACCGGTACGCCGAAACCCTTCAGCAGCGCCTTGCCCTGATATTCATGGATGTTCATGCGCGTTGTCTCCAGATCAACTGCCGGGGGTTCACTTCGAGGCGAGATGCGGAGCGATCTTGACGCAGGCCTCGCACAGGCCCTGCACCGTCGCCACCGAACTGTCGAACATCTTCTGCTCGCTCTTGTTGAGGTCGATCTCGATGATGCGTTCGACGCCGCCGGCGCCGATCACCACGGGAACGCCGACATAGGTGTTCTTCACGCCATACTGGCCGGAGAGATGCGCCGCACATGGCAGCACGCGCTTCTTGTCCTTGAGATAGGCTTCGGCCATCGAGATCGCCGACGCGGCCGGCGCATAGAAGGCCGAGCCGGTCTTGAGCAGGCCGACGATTTCGGCGCCGCCGTCGCGGGTGCGCTGCACGATCTGGTCGAGTTTTTCCTTCGAGGTCCAGCCCATCTTGATCAGGTCGGGCAGCGGGATGCCGGCGACCGTCGAATAGCGGATCATCGGCACCATGGAATCGCCGTGGCCGCCGAGCACGAAGGCGGTGACGTCCTCGACCGAGACCTTGAATTCCTCGGCCAGGAAATAGCGGAAGCGCGCGCTGTCGAGCACGCCGGCCATGCCCACGACATGGCTCTTCGGCAGGCCGGAAAACTTCTGCAGCGCCCAGACCATGGCGTCGAGCGGGTTGGTGATGCAGATGACGAAGGCCTTCGGCGCATACTTCTTGAGACCGGCGCCGACCTGTTCCATGACCTTGAGATTGATGCCTAGAAGATCGTCGCGGCTCATGCCTGGCTTGCGCGGCACGCCGGCGGTGACGATGCAGACGTCGGCGCCCTCGATGCCGGCATAATCATTGACGCCGGTCAGCCTGGAGTCGAACCCATCGACCGGCGACGACTGCGCAATGTCCAGCCCCTTGCCCTGCGGAATGCCTTCGGCGATATCGAACAGCACCACGTCGCCGAGGTCCTTGAGGCCGATCATGTGGGCGAGCGTGCCGCCGATCATGCCAGAGCCGATGAGCGCTATCTTGTTGCGTGCCATGTCAGGATGTTTTCCCTTTGACTGTGACGGCGCCATACGGCGTCGAAGAAGAGGCCGGAATGCTGCGGGGAACCGCGAATTTTCGCCGCACCCAATAGCCCCGGCCGAAGGAATATTCAAACGATTATTTTCGAGTGAATAATTTCAATCGGTTAGAAACATTGGGATTTACGTAAACGTCAAAATTTCTAAGCCGGCTTGGGAGATCTAGACAATGACTGTGGAGATCAGAAGGCTGTTTCCGGGCGATGACGCCGATTTGATCGGTATCGCCGAAGATGTGTTCGACGAACCGGTGCGGGCTGACAGATTTGCCGCCTATCTCGCCGAACCGGGTCATTTCATGATCGTGGCGCTGGCCGATGATGTCGTCGTCGGCCAATGCGCGGCCGTCATTCACCGCCACCCGGACAGGGCGAGCGAACTCTACATCGATGAGGTTGGCGGGACGCCGGCTTTCCAGCGCCAGGGCATCGCGCGAAAAATGCTCGACGCCATGTTCGAGATCGGCCGCGAGCATGGCTGCGAAGAGGCCTGGGTCGGCACCGAGCCGGACAATCTTGCCGCCCGCGCGCTCTATGAGGCGCGCGGTACGGCGGCCGAGCCGTTCGTGATGTATGTCTACAGGCTCTAGAATGCCGCCGCGACAACAGGGAGGTTAGCCATGACCGAGACCGAACCGCTCATTCTGCGTCGCTGGTCGTCCGTCATCCGCACACAGGATCGCGTTGCCTATGCCGCCTACGTCGAAAGAACGGGAGGCCTTGATTACGCTGCCACGGCCGGCAATCGCGGTTTCCAGATGCTTATGCGCGATCGTGGCGACGGATCGACGGAGATCGTCACATTGAGCTGGTGGTCATCAATGGATGCCGTGCGAAGCTTTGCCGGCGATGCACCCGAATTGGCCCGCTACTATCCGGAAGATGATCGCTATCTTTTGGAGAAATCCGAATTCGTCGATCAGTACACGGTTGTTGCCGGAACCTTGCCGTCCACTTGAAAGGCCTAGGCCATCGCGGCAGGAGGCTCGCTATGCCTGCCTTCGGGCACCTTCGCCTTGTGCCGTTCCGCCCAATCCTCCAGCCAGTCGCGGCTCTGCATCTCGATCAGCCGTGACGCGGTGCGCTCGAACTCGAAGACCTCAACGCCGCGCTTTGCCGTATAGAGCAGCTGTGGCGGGGTCGCGGCGCTCACCACAAGCCGCACATGATGGTCGTAGAGCGTGTCTATCAGCAGGATGAAGCGCTTGGCCTCGTTGCGCCTGCCTTCGCCGAGCACCGGCACGTGATCGATGAAGATGGTCGAGAAATGGCTGGCAATCGCCAGGAAATCGCGGGCGCCAAGTGGCTTTTCGCACAGATCAGCGAAGGAAAACCGCGCCGCCGCGCCGGCAGCAGCCGGCACCACGACTTGCCGTCCTTTCACCGTCAGCGCCGTCTCGGCCGTCGGCCTGCCATGCGTCATCGCCTCCCAGGCCTCGTCGAGGACATCATCGGCGGCGGCATCCGCCGGGGTGATATAGACCGGCATGCGGCTGAGCTTGTCGAGGCGGTAGTCCTTTTCGGCGTCCAGCGCGAGCACATGAGCGTGCCGTTCCAGGATGTTGATGAACGGCAGAAACAGCTGGCGGTTCAGCCCGTCGCGATAGAGATCCTGCGGCGCGACGTTGGAGGTGGCGACCAGCACCACGCCGCTGGCAAAAAGCGCCGAGAACAGCCTGGACAGGATCATCGCATCGGCGATGTCGGTGACCGAAAACTCGTCGAAGCACAGCACCCAGGCTTGCTCGGCCAGTGCCCGCGCCACCGGCGGGATCGGGTCGTCCTCCTTGACGGTGCCATTCTTGCGCGCCAGCCGGTGCTTCTGGATGCGGTCCTGCACATCGGCCATGAAGTCGTTGAAATGCACGCGGCGCTTGCGCCTGACCGGCACCAGTTCGAAGAACATGTCCATCAGCATGGTCTTGCCGCGGCCGACGCCGCCATGGATGTAGAGGCCCTTGACCGGCTCATGCGTCTCGCGCTTGCGGGCAAACAGCCAGCCCAGCGCACTCGATTTGTGCGCCAGCCGCTTTGCCGAGATCTCGTCGATCAGCCGGTCGAGCGCGGCAGTGATGCGCTCCTGCGCCGGATCGCGTTCGATCGCACCGGTCCCGACCAGATGGTCGTAGCGCTGCTTGACGGTCGCATGGGTCTGGAGGCCGTCACGCAGGTGCATCGGTCACGTCGTTCTAGAGCAATTCCAGGAAAAGTGTGTAGCGGTTTTCCCTGGGAATTGCGTAAAAACAATAAGGAGCGGTCAGTCTACCTTGTAAGCGAGATCGGCAGGCCGTTGGAAGTCTGGCCGTCGAATTTCTCGCCGCCCGAGGAATAGAGCCGCGCCAGCGTACCGCCGCTCTCGTCGTAAAGCGTCAGCTGCTTGCCGGCGACGTTCCAGGATTTGATGCCGTCGATCGGTGCCGGGCAATGCAGTGGCCCGGCGCGGTAGCCGGCGCCGAATTTGGTCTGCGGCGTCGCCACCTTGCAGCTCTGGCCGGACACGCTCGCGTTCCAGACACCAGCGACGCTGGCCGCGGTCAAGTCGGCTGCTCCGGCAGGCGCTGCTCCATCTGGCGGCAGCGAAGCGACCTGAGTGTTGGCGGGCGCGGTCGGGAACTGTGACGGGTCGGTGGTGCCTGGCGCTGCCGGCGGAGGCAGCTGGTTTCCGGTCACCTGGCCGGCGGGCGCAGGCTGCAGCGGTGCCGGCTGGTCCTGATCCATCGACGAGAACCGCGAGGTTGAACAGCCGCTTGCAACGAGTACGGCCAGCGATACGGCCACAAGGCCGGTCTTCGAAAAATTCATGTCAACCTCCGTCGGAACCGGCTGGGGCTGCCGTCCGCGCAATCACACCCCCACCAAGATGGAGAAGGTGGCGAAATTTCAACCCGATATGGTTAAAATACGGTTTGCGGCAACATTTGTTGCAAATTTAGCGCAACTTGAGCGGCGTGCGGCCAATTGGCCACACAAACTACGCTCAAGTACTTTCAATCTACGGCCAGCGGCGCGCTCGGCACGAACACATAGCCGTCCGGGCCAACCACATAGGATTCGCGCAACCCGTGCGGCTTGTCGACCGCGCCGGCCAGCACAATGTGGCCGTGTTCGCGCGTCCTGGTCTCGATCGCATCCGGATCGGCGCCGTACAGGCGCAGCTCGATGCCTGCCCCGCGCGTCTCGGCCCCAGTGATGACGCCGGTCATCGGATTGTCGAGGTGGCTGTGATCGGCATGCAGCATGAACACCGATCCCAGCAATTCCATCGCCGCGAAATCCTCATCGGCATAGATCACGCGCGCGCCAAGCACGTCGCAGCAAAACGCTTCCATCGCCGCCATGTCGCTCACCAACAGGTTGACGCCGACGCCGCGCGGCAACGAGCGGCCGAAATCCTCGGCCTTCATCCACGGTGTCCTGGTCCGCTTCATCACCATCGCGCCGTCCCTCCTGTCGCCGATCGGCGGCGATCCTAGTCGAGGTGATGCCGCAACCCTTGGCATTCGGCCACCAAATTCTTGCGCCAGACGGCTTCGGTCCTATCTCTGATGAAACGGAAACCTGCTGGAGTCGAACCTTGGCCGCGAGAAAGAAAGCCGCCAACCGCTACTACAGCGGCCCGCCCAGCGATCATTTCGACGGCACCCTGTTCTTCAACCCTGACGGCAAGCCGCCCGGCCGTTTTGCCGATCTGTTGAAATGGCAGTTGAGCGGCGAACGCTCTAAATGGCCGGCGGCCAATCCGAGCCCGTTTGAACAGGCAAGACCGGCGGAGCGGGTCGACGGTTCAGGGCTGCGGCTCACCATGGTCGGCCATTCCACGCTGCTCATCCAGACCGCCGGGCTCAACATCCTCACCGATCCGGTCTGGTCGCCGCGTGTCTCGCCGGTGTCCTTCGCCGGGCCCAAACGGGTCAATCCGCCGGGCATCGCCTTTTCCCAGCTGCCGCCGATCGACCTCGTCCTGGTCAGCCACAACCATTACGACCATCTCGACCTCGCCACGCTGAAGCGGCTGAAGGCCAGGCACGACCCGCAAGTGCTGACGCCGCTCGGCAACGACGCCATCATCAATGATGCCGTGCCCGGCATGCGGCTTTCGGTGCATGATTGGGGCGACCGGGTCGACCTCGGTGACGGCGTCGCCATCCATGTCGAGCCGGTGCATCATTGGTCGGCGCGCGGTGCGCGCGACCGGCGCATGGCACTGTGGGCAGGTTTTGTGGTCGAAACTCCGGATGGAAAGGTCTATTTCGCCGGCGACACCGGTTTTCACGGCGGCACCAACTACCGGCTGATGGCGCAAAAGCATGGCGGCTTCCGTCTCGCCATCCTGCCGATCGGCGCCTACGAGCCGCGCTGGTTCATGGCGCCGCAGCACCAGAACCCGGAAGAGGCGGTGCAAGGCATGCTGTTGTGCAACGCCGCCTATGCCGCCGGCTGCCACTGGGGCACGTTCCGGCTCACCAATGAACCGGTCTACGAGCCGGCCACAAGACTTGGCCAAGCGCTCGACCACCAAGGCGTGCCACGCGACCGCTTTCGCGCCTTGCGTCCGGGCGAGGTCTGGGACGTGTCGGAGGTCTGAAGCGGCAGACGGAACCCAGAACGCCGGACGCGCGTTTGTAGGCGGTCGGAAATCTGCCAGCTGTGAGGCATCCTCCATGATCAAATGGATCGTCATTCTGCTGATTGTCGCCGCCGCGGCGAGCCTGCTCGGCATGCCGGCACTGGCTGGAGCCGCCGCCACCGGCGCCCGCATCCTCATCGGCATCGTTCTGGTCATCTTTCTGCTGATCGTATTGGGCGTCTTCGCGATAACCTAGGATGCAGCCCGCACTGGTAATTTCGGCCGGTATCCGCCATATAGGCGCCAAACCGGCAAGAGATTTTTCTACCCATGGCAAGTGCTGCCCCTTTCGCCAAGATGAACGGTATCGGCAACGAGATCATCGTTGCTGACATGCGCGGCCGCGCCGATCAGGTCACGGCGGCGTCGGCTGTCGCGTTGAACGCTGATGCGGCGACCAAGTTCGACCAGATCATGGCGATCCATGACGCGCGCACGCCTGGTACCGCCTACTACGTCGACATCCTGAATTCCGATGGCTCCGGCGCGCAGGCCTGCGGCAATGGCATGCGCTGCGTCGTCCAGGCGCTCGCCGCCGAAACCGGCCAGAAGACTTTTACCTTTGAAACGCGCGCCGGCATCCTCAACGCCGTTGAACATGCCGACGGCACGATCTCGGTCGACATGGGCACGCCGCGTTTCGGCTGGCAGGATATTCCGCTGGCCGAAGAGTTTCGCGACACCCGCATGATCGAGCTGCAGATCGGCCCGATCGACGCGCCGGTGCTGCATTCGCCCTCGGTCGTGTCGATGGGCAACCCGCACGCCATCTTCTGGGTCGACCAAGACGTCTGGTCCTATGAGCTCGACCGTTTCGGGCCGCTGCTCGAAAACCACCCGATGTTTCCCGAGCGCGCCAACATCACGCTGGCGCAGGTAACCTCGCCCGACACGATGATCATCCGCACCTGGGAGCGTGGCGCCGGCCTGACCAAGGCCTGTGGTTCGGCCGCTTGCGCATCGGTGGTTGCCGCGGCCCGCACCAAGCGCACCGGCCGCAGCGTCACGCTGATGACCCCCGGTGGTGGCTCGCTGCATGTCGAATGGCGCGGCGACGACCATGTCATCCTCACCGGTGCCGCCGAATGGGAATTTTCCGGCAGCTTCGACCCGTCAACCGGCATCTGGGCCCGCGACACCGAAAGCGCCGCCTGATGGCGTCCCTCTCAAAGGGTCCCATCTCCAAGGGCCCCATCTCCAAGGGCCCCATCTCCAAAGGCCCCATCTCCAAAGGCATCGACGTCGTCACCTTCGGCTGCCGGCTGAACACCTATGAATCCGAGGTGATGCGCCGCGAGGCGGAAAGTGCTGGCCTCGGCGCGCTGGAAGGCGGCGCCATCATCTTCAACACCTGCGCCGTCACATCAGAGGCGGTGCGCCAGGCCAGGCAGTCGATCCGCAAGGCACGCCGCGAGAACCCGGCCGCGCGCATCATCGTCACCGGTTGCGCCGCGCAGACCGAGCCTGAGAATTTCGTCGCCATGGACGAGGTCGACCTCGTTCTCGGCAATGAGGAAAAGCTGAAGGCGCATTCTTATCGGGCGCTGCCGGATTTCGGCGTCAACGACACCGAGAAGGCGCGCGTCAACGACATCTTTTCGGTACGCGAGACGGCCGGCCACATGGTCGACGCCATCGAGGGCAGGGCGCGCGCCTTCGTCCAGGTGCAGAATGGCTGCGACCACCGCTGCACCTTCTGCATCATTCCCTACGGTCGCGGCAATTCTCGTTCGGTGCCGATGGGCGCCGTGGTCGAGCAGGTCAAGCGGCTCGCCGGCAATGGCTATGCCGAGATCGTGCTGACCGGCGTCGACATGACCAGTTTCGGCGCCGGCCTGCCCGGCGCGCCGAAGCTCGGCAGACTGGTGAAAACCATCCTGAGGCAAGTGCCGGACGTGAAGCGCCTGCGCCTCTCCTCCATCGATTCCATCGAGGCCGACGACGACTTGCTCGACGCCATCGCCACCGAACCCCGGCTGATGCCGCATCTGCACCTGTCGCTGCAGTCGGGTGACGATATGATTCTAAAACGCATGAAGCGCCGCCATCTGCGCGACCAGTCGATCCGCTTCTGCGAGGATGTGCGCAAGCTTCGCCCCGGCATCGTCTTCGGCGCCGACATCATCGCCGGCTTCCCGACTGAAACAGACGAAATGTTCGAGAACTCGGAGAAAATCGTCGAGGAATGCGGGCTAACGCATCTCCACGTCTTCCCGTTTTCGCCGCGCGAAGGCACGCCCGCCGCGCGCATGCCGCAGCTTCGCCGCGAGGTGATCAAGCAACGCGCCGCACGCCTGCGTGCCGCTGGCGAAGCCGCCTACATCAGGCACCTTGCCACGCTCGCCGGAACCCGTCAGTCGATCCTGGTCGAGCGCGACGGCCTTGGCCGCACCGAAGGGTTCACGCTTGCGGCTATCTCCGCAGGCGCGCCGGGCGAGATCGTCGAGGCCGATATTTCTGGCCATGACGGCGCCCGACTGATCGCGGCGCCGCTTACCGCCCGCGCCGCCTGAGACCGCAAAGCATGGCTGGATTTCTCAAGAAGATATTTTCGTTCGGCAAGAAGGAAGTGGTCGAGGAGCGGATCGACGAGACCGCGCCGCTGCCGCCGATCAAATGGGATGCGTTGGAGGCGCTGAAGCCAGCAGCCGAGCAGACCGTGCCGGAGTTTTTGAAGCGCGACGAGCCGCCGACCGTGGCGGAAATTGTGCCGCCATTGCCGGTCGAGCCAACAGCCGCGCCGCCGGTGGAACCGATACCAACGCCGCGGGTAGAGGCGGAAGCCCTGTCGCAGCCGGCACCCGAGGAGCCGAAGCCGGAGCCCGCCCCAACCATCCCGCCAGCACCGGAGCCGGTCATCCCGTCCGAGCCGGAACCGCTGCCGGAGCCCGCGCCGAAAGAAGAGCCCAGACCTGAGACGCCTGCCGAGCCGCCGGCGCCCGAGGAAATTCCTGTCCCGGAGCCTGCTCCCGAGCCGCAGCCGCAAGAGGTGCCCGCGCCGGCCGAGCCGGAGATCGAACCGACACGCCCGGAAAGGCAGCCGGAACCGGCGCCTGTCGAAGTGCCGTCCCCTTCCGAGGAGCCGGCCGAAACGCCGGCGCCGATCGAGGTGCCGCAACCGCCCGCGCCTCCCGCGCAGCCAACGGCGGAGACCAGTGCCGCCCCTCATCCGCCTGCCGGCACCTTCTCCCCGTATAGTGACGGGGAGAAGGGCGAAGCTCCAGCGCCGACGCCCCACCCTCCCCTCGATGGGGAGGGTCGACGCGAAGCGGCGGGGTGGGGTGACAGCGCCGGCGCTGATCACCCCCACCCCCGAGCTGCGCTCGGGACCTTCGATGGGGAGGTAAAGTCAGCGCCCATCTCGCCTCCATCCCCGCAACGTTCGCCAGAGCCAAAACCCGCCCCCGGCAAGGTGACCGTCACCAAAAAAGTCGAGCAGAAGGCCGAGCCGGTCAAAGCACCGGAACCGGCACCGAGACGTTCCTGGTTCCAGCGCATGAAGGAGGGGCTTGCCCGCTCTTCGAAGGAATTGTCGGGCAACATCGCCGGCGTCTTCACCAAGCGCAAGCTGGACGAGGACACGCTGCAGGATCTGGAGGACGTGCTGATCCGCGCCGATCTCGGCCTGGAGACGGCCTTGCGCGTCACCGATGCGCTGGCCGCCAGCCGCTACGGCAAGGATGTCTCCGACACCGAAGTGCGCGCCGTCATGGCGGCCGAGGTGGAGAAGGTGCTGACCCACGTCGCCATGCCGTTGGAACTCGACCTCTCCCACAAGCCGCATGTCATCCTGGTCGTCGGCGTCAACGGCACTGGCAAGACCACCACCATCGGCAAGCTGGCGGCCAAACTCACCGACGGCGGCCTGTCGGTGATGCTCGCCGCCGGCGACACCTTCCGCGCCGCGGCCATCGAGCAGCTGAAGATCTGGGGCGAGCGTACGAAATCGCCGGTCATCGCTTCCAAGATTGGCGCCGATGCGGCCGGTCTCGCCTACGACGCCTTCGAACGCGCCAGGGAAGCCGGCTCCGACGTGCTGATCATCGACACCGCCGGGCGGCTGCAGAACAAGACCGAGCTGATGGCGGAACTCGAAAAGATCGTCCGCGTGCTGGGCAAGCTCGACCCCGAAGCGCCGCACACCGTGCTACAGACGGTCGATGCCACCACCGGCCAGAACGCGCTCAACCAGGTCGAGATCTTCCGCAACATTGCCGGCGTCAACGGCCTGGTGATGACCAAGCTGGACGGCACGGCGCGCGGCGGTATTCTGGTGGCGATCGCGGCAAAGCACAAATTGCCGGTCTATTTCATCGGCGTCGGCGAACAGGTCGACGACCTCGAACCTTTCTCAGCAAGCGAATTCGCGAGGGCGATCGCTGGAGTGGCCTGAACCCATGAACCCGCCCATCCTCGAACGCGACCCGTCCGACCCGCAGAAACATAAGAAGGAAAGCGTCAATCCGCTGCTCAAGCTGGTGCTGGAGCTCGGACCGCTGATGGTGTTCTTCTTCGCCAATGCGCGCGGCGCCTGGCTGGTGCAGAAATTCCCGGCACTTGCCGAATTTGGCGGACCGATCTTCGTCGCCACCGGCCTGTTCATGGCCGCAACCGCGATTGCGCTGATCGCGTCCTGGCTGCTCACCCGCACCTTGCCGATCATGCCGATGGTGTCGGGCGTCGTCGTCTTCATCTTCGGCGCGCTGACGCTCTATCTGCAGGACGACATTTTCATCAAGATGAAGCCGACCATCGTCAACACGCTGTTCGGCGGCGTGCTGCTCGGCGGCCTGTTCTTCGGCAAGTCGCTGCTCGGCTATGTCTTCGATTCGGCTTTCAGCCTCGATGCCGAGGGCTGGCGAAAACTCACCTTTCGCTGGGGCCTGTTCTTCCTGTTCCTGGCCCTTGTCAACGAAGTGGTCTGGCGGAATTTTTCCACCGACGCCTGGGTTACCTTCAAGGTCTGGGGCATCATGCCGATCACGCTGCTGTTCACCTTCAGCCAGATGCCGCTGATCCTGCGCCATTCGCTCGAGGACAAGACCGGAGAGGCCGGAAAATAGGGAGACCGGGATGGAATTCGTCACCACGCGCGACGAACTGAGGACGATCTACAAGACACCCCGGCCAACCGACGGCTCCATCCGCAAGGAGCTGAAGGCGCTCGACGGTCACTGCCGCTCCTTCATCGGCAAAAGCCCCTTCGTGCTGATCGGCTCGTCCGATGGCGCCGGCAATGCTGACGTGACGCCGAAGGGCGACAGACCCGGCTTCACCGTGGTACTGGACGACAAGACCATCGCCATCCCCGACCGGCCCGGCAACAACCGGCTGGACACGCTGGAAAACATCCTTCTCAACCCGTCGGTCGGGCTGCTCTTCCTCATCCCGGGCATGAACGAGACGCTGCGCGTCAATGGCGATGCCCGCATCACTGTCGATGCGGGTTTGCGCGAACGGCTGGCGGTCGACGGCAGGGAACCGCAGAGCGTCATCGTGGTGACGGTCAAGGCCGCCTATATGCATTGCGCCAAGGCCTTCATGCGCTCCGATCTGTGGAAGCCGGAAACCTGGTACGACCGCGCGACGCTGCCGACGCTCGGCCAGATCCTGCGCGATCAGTTGGCGGTTGCCGATTCGGCCGAGGCGACCGACCGCTGGCTCGACGAGGAATACAAGCAGACGATGTGGTAGGTTTTTCCGGGCGCGATTCGCGCCGGACTGGTCCCACGCTGTGTTGAACCTCCTCGCCCTCTCCGGCAGCCTGCGCGCAGCCTCGACCAATTCGGCCTTGATCGCGGCCCTGGCGCAGAACGCGCCGTCTGGCTGTCGCGTCATCGTCTATGACGGGCTTGGCCGGTTGCCGATCTTCAACCCCGACGACGAAGGCGAACGGACGCCGGCGGAGCCCTCCAGGCTGATCGACGCCGTTACGAGCGCCGACGGCGTCATCGTCTCTTGTCCGGAATATGCCCATGGCGTGCCGGGCGGCGTGAAGAACGCGCTCGACTGGCTGGTGTCTCGCGACGCCGCCGTCGGCAAGCCGGCCATGCTGGTGCACGCTTCGCCACGCTCGCTGTTTGCCCGCACGGCCCTGGCCGAGATCATGCGCACCATGTCTTTCGCGCTTTACGAGGAAGCAGCGCTTGAGATTGCCTTGCTCGGCAAGAAATCACCGGACGTGGAGGTCATACTGACAGAGCTGAAGAACCAGCAGGCGATGCGGGAAGCGGTTTCAGCCTTCGCCGATTTCATCCGGCAACGTTGATCAGCGGCCACCATGGCTTCGGCCAATCTCCGACGTCCCGCGGCTACCACTCCTTCGACTAACCCTTTCGCAGCGTCTCAACATCGGTCTTGCCGACATACCAGTCGCGCGCATTAACCTCCTCGAAGACCACCCAGACGTCGTCATTACCCAGTCCGGTGGCGTCCATGATCGCCGCCGTGACTTTTTTGGCTATGTCCGCCTTCTTGCCGGCCGGGTCGGCGGCAATCACCTCCTTGACGATGCGGATGTTGACGAATGGCATGGGTGTCCTCCCGTGGATTCTGTTTGACGATCGCTCAGTAGGTCTTGGCGCCGTTGACCATGAGCCGGACCATGTAGAGCGAGGTCGTACCGGCGATGTAGAGGCAATTCAGCTTGTTGCCGCCGAACACGCAATTGGCGACGACTTCCGGCACCTTGACCTTGCCGATCAATGTCCCGTCGGGGTCGTAGCAATGGATGCCGTCGGCGGCGCTCGACCAGATGCGCCCGTCCTCGTCGAGCCGGAAGCCATCGAACAGGCCGGCCGTGCAGTCGGCAAAAAGCTTGTCGCCGGAAACCTTCTTGCCGCCCTTGCCGACATTGAACACCCTGATGTGGGCTGGATTCTTCGCGCCATGCGTACGGCCGGTATCGGCGACATAGAGCTTGCTCTCGTCGAGCGAGAAGGCGAGCCCATTGGGCCTGACCATGTCGGTGATGACAGCTTCGACCTCGCCGCTGTCGGGATCGACCCGGTAGACATGGCAGGCGCCGATCTCGCTCTCGGCCTTGTCGCCCTCATAGTCGCTCTCGATGCCGTAGGCCGGATCGGTGAACCAGATCGAGCCATCGGACCTCACCACCGCGTCGTTGGGTGAGTTCAGCCGCTTGCCGCGCCAGGCCTTGGCGATGGTGGTGATGGAGCCATCATGCTCGGTACGGCTGACCCCGCGGCCCGAATGCTCGCAGCTGACCAGCCGGCCCTGCCGGTCGACGGTGTTGCCGTTCGAATTGCCGGACGGCTGGCGGAACACGCTGACGCTGCCGTCGGTCTCGTCGTAGCGCAGCATACGATTGTTGGGGATGTCGGACCAGACGACATAGCGGCCGGCGGCGAACCAGGCCGGCCCTTCCGCCCACCGGCACCCGGTGAACAGCTTGTCCACTTGCGCGTTGCCATTGAACAGCCGCGCAAAACGCGGATCGAGAACTTCATAATAGTCTGCGGCGGCCAAATTTCCCTCCCAATGTCCACAACGGTCGTGTCGGCGCGATCAAGCCAGCCGGCGATCGATCTGGCAAGATCGATGATGAGTGCTTCACCGCATCTTGAGGCCTCGAAACAGGTATGAAGCGATGCCGTCTCGCCGTGACCACGGGTAAAGGCCGGTTAACCGGCTATGCGTCCAGTGCAATGGTGCATTGCAACATCTTCTTTTTGCAACGCACAATAACTATGTCATGCTTCGTATCGATCAAGGGAGGAACAACTGCCGCAGCAATGCGGCGCCAAAAGGAACCTTGCTATGATCAACACTCTCATGACCCGCGCTCGCGCAAGCATTGCCAAGCGCAAGCACTACAACCGCCTCGTCGCCGAAATCGACAGCTTCACCAGCCGCGATCTGGCCGACATGCGCGCCGACCGCTCGGAAATGCTCTACCAGGTCCACAAGCAGATCTACGGCTGAGCTCAAAGCCTGATCGACCTCTCGCGTTCGTCATCCTCGGGCCTGACCCGAGGATCCATGCCGTGGCTTCAGAACACCGCAGCGGTGCAGAACAATGTACCGCCATCGGCTAGGCTCCGCTCGCCGGCGGGACGGCAGCGGCTAAGGCAAACACGATACGCCCGGGCGACTTTCCCCCACCGCTGCATTCCTCGGCTGATGTCACGGCATGGATCCCAGGGTCTCCGCGACGTCGCTTCGCTCCTGCTTCGCCCTGGGATGACGAAGCCAGAGCGGCCGTCAGCCTGGCACCGCCAGCGCCTTTTCTATCTGCGGCAACAGGAGATCTCTCGCTGACTCCGCCGTCAGTGGGCCGACATGCTTGTAGGCGATCTTGCCGTCCTTGCCGATGACGAAGGTTTCGGGCACGCCATAGACGCCCCAGTCGATCGCCGTGCGGCCCGCCGCGTCGACTCCGATCGCCTGGAACGGATTGCCGAGGTCGCCGAGAAACCGGCGGGCGTTTTCCGGCTGGTCCTTGTAGTTCAGCGCGGCCATGACGAAGCGCTTGTCCTGCGACAGCGCCAGCAGTAGCGGATGTTCTTCCCGGCATGGCGCGCACCACGACGCGAAGACGTTGACCAGCGTCACCTTGCCGGCGAACTGTTTCGAATCCAGCCCCGGCAGATTCAAACCCTCCAGCGCCGGTAGGTTGGTCTGCGGCGCCGGCAGGCCGATCAGTGCCGACGGCACTTCCGACTCGTCGCGCCCGGACAAGAGCTGCGACAGGAACAGTCCGGCCAAGCCCAGGAAAACCAGCAGCGGCAACAGCACGATCAGGCGGCGCCGGGGCGGCGCCGGCGTCTCGGTGTCCATGCTCATGGCTTGGCGGCCCTCATGTCTTGCTGGCCCCTCATGTCTTGCTGGCTTTGTCTGAGCGCCGCCGCACGCCGGATGCTTCCAGTTCGGCGAGATCTCGCTTTCGCGCCCGCTGGTCGATAAGGATCCAGCCGATCAGCCCGGCCAGAACCACGGCCGTGATGGCATAGGCGGCGGTGACGTAGAGCGCATGCACGCTCACGCGATCCACTCCGTGCAGCATTCCAACCGGATCATTCCGCTCCGTTCGATCATACTTTCCCTTAGCCTTGCATCATCGGCTTCGCAATCGGCCGCTGCGCCGCAGCCTTTGACGTCATGCGGCCAGATCAATCCGTTCCATGCCGCAAGGCCAATGCTGCCGCTACTGGTCCCAACACGGCAAGAAACAGGGTCAGCGCGGCGAGAATGAGGAAGGGCTGTAGGAACGGATCGGGATCCGCCACCGCGCCATAGCTGGCCGCGACGCCGAAGATCAGCACCGGAATGGTCAGCGGCAGAACCACCACCGAGATCAGCAGCCCGCCGCGCGGCAGCGCCACCGCTACCGCAGCACCCGTAGCACCGATGAAGGTGATCGCCGGCGTGCCGACCAGCAGGGTCAGCGCCGTGGCGCCGATGCTGATCGGCTCCATGTTCATGAACAGGCCGAGCAAGGGGGCGGCGATGACCAGCGGCAGCACGCTTCCGGCCCAGTGCGCCAGGCATTTCGTCAGCACCGTCAGCGCCAGCATATGCCGGTCGTTACCGAGCACCAGAAGATCGAGCGAGCCGTCTTCGCGGTCGGCCTGGAACAGCCGGTCGAGGCCGAGCAGGCAAGCGAGTAGCGCACCGATCCACAGGATCGCCGGGCCGATACGGGCAAGCAGCTTCAGGTCCGGCCCGACGCCGAAGGGGATTGTCGCGATGACGGCGAGGAAGAAGATCACGCCGGTCAACGCCCCGCCGCCGGCGCGGATGTTGAGGCGGATATCGCGCAGGAAGAGCGCTAGCATGCCAACATCACCCGGTCATCCTCAATTCCTTCGCCCCTTCGATCCCAAGCGGCAAATGCGTCGCCGCCACGACAATCCCGCCATCGCCGAGATGCTTCTCCATCACCGCGCCAAACCGCTCTTCTGAAGCCTTGTCCAATCCGGCCGTCGGCTCGTCGAGCAACCAGAGCGGCCGCTGGCTGACCAGCAATTTCGCAATCGCCGCCCGCCGCCTTTGCCCGGTCGAGAGATAGCCGAACGGCAGATGGCCGATACCATCAAGCCCGACGGTTTCCAGCGCCTCTTCAACGCTCAACAGACCATCCCCCGAAAAATCTCGCCAGAAGCGCAGATTTTCCGTCACGTTCAACGCTGTCTTCATCGCGTTCTGGTGGCCGAGATAGTGGCAGGCCGCGGCGACCGTTGGAAAGTCCTCGCCACCGCCCTCAATCGACACATGGCCTTCCGCTACCGGCAGCATTCCGGCGATGATCCTGAGCAGTGTCGATTTACCGGCGCCGTTCGGGCCCGTGACGATCAGCGCCTGGCCTTCCGCAAGCGCGAAATCGATGCCGGAAAAAACCGTCTCGCCGCCGCGTTCACCCCCAAGATTTTCGGCGATCAGCCGCATTCGTTCCCCTTCGCCGAAAATCCGAGCGCAGCTTCGGTGCGCCGCAGCAAAAATGGCTAATCCGTGTCTAGAACTATTCCAGAAAATTCTCTATATCCGGGTCATCCGTGCCAGCGGTCGGCACGGGAACGAGAATTTGCGCCGAACCAGCGCACGCGCCGCCTTGAACGGCTCGGGTTGGCTGGGAACGGACAGCGGAAATGGCCGTACCCGCACCTTTGCGCGTGATTGCATGCCATCGGCGTCCGTTCCCTTTCAGGCTGAACAGACAAGGACGGACCGCACGTGTCAAAATCACTCGATAGTTTCAATTGCCGCCGCACGCTGACCGCAGCCGGCACCGACTATGTTTATTTCAACCTTATCGAGGCCGAGAAGAACGGCCTCACCGGCATTTCCCAACTGCCCTATTCGATGAAGGTGCTGCTGGAAAACCTGCTGCGCAACGAGGACGGCCGTTCCGTTACCAAGGAAAGCATCCAGGCGGTTGCCGGCTGGCTGACCGACAAGGGCACCGCCGGCGTCGAGATCGCCTACCGCCCGGCCCGCGTGCTGATGCAGGATTTCACCGGCGTTCCGGCCGTGGTCGACCTGGCTGCGATGCGCGACGCCATGGCCTCGCTTGGCGGCGATCCACAAAAGATCAATCCGCTGGTGCCGGTCGACCTGGTCATCGACCATTCGGTCATCGTCGATGAGTTCGGCACGCCGATGGCTTTCGCCCGCAATGTCGAGCTCGAATATGAGCGCAACGAGGAACGCTACAAGTTCCTCAAATGGGGCCAGCAGGCGTTCCGCAATTTCCGCGTCGTGCCGCCCGGCACCGGCATCTGCCACCAGGTCAATCTCGAATATCTCGGACAGGTGGTGTGGACCAACACCGAGGACGGCGAAACGACAGCCTATCCCGACACCTGCGTCGGCACCGATTCGCACACCACCATGATCAACGGTCTCGGCGTGCTCGGCTGGGGTGTCGGCGGCATCGAAGCCGAGGCTGCAATGCTCGGCCAGCCGGTTTCCATGCTTTTGCCGGAAGTCATCGGCTTCCGCCTCACCGGCAGACTGAAGGAAGGCGTCACCGCCACCGACCTCGTGCTGACCGTCACCCAGATGCTGCGCAAGAAGGGCGTCGTCGGCAAGTTCGTCGAGTTCTTCGGCCCCGGCCTCTCCAACATGACGCTGGCCGACCGTGCCACCATCGGCAACATGGCGCCCGAATACGGCGCCACCTGCGGCTTCTTTCCGGTCGACGGCGAAACCATCCGCTATCTCACAATGTCCGGCCGCGAGGAAAGCCGCATCGCCCTGGTCGAGGCCTACGCCAAGGCGCAAGGGCTGTGGCGCGACATCGGCTCGGCCGATCCGGTTTTCACCGATCTGCTCGAGCTTGAGCTCGGCAGCGTCGTGCCGTCGATGGCCGGCCCCAAGCGTCCCGAAGGCCGCGTCGCACTGGAAGGCATTCCGGAAGGCTTCGCCAAGGCGATGGAGACCGAATACAAGAAGGCTGCCGAAATCCACAAGCGTTACGCCGTCGAAGGCACCAGCCACGACCTTGGCCATGGCGATGTCGTCATCGCCGCCATCACCTCCTGCACCAACACCTCGAACCCGAGCGTGCTGATCGGCGCCGGGCTGCTGGCGCGCAACGCCAATCGCCTTGGCCTCAAGCAGAAGCCGTGGGTGAAGACCTCGCTGGCGCCGGGCAGCCAGGTCGTCGCCGAGTATCTGGAGAAGTCCGGCCTGCAGAAGGAACTCGACCAGATCGGTTTCAACCTGGTCGGCTTCGGCTGCACCACCTGCATCGGCAATTCCGGCCCGCTGCCGGCGCCGATCTCGAAAACCATCAACGACAAAGGCTTGATTGCTGCCGCGGTCTTGTCCGGCAACCGCAATTTCGAGGGCCGCGTCTCGCCCGACGTGCAGGCGAACTATCTGGCGTCGCCGCCGCTGGTCGTGGCCCACGCGCTGGCAGGAACGGTGACCCGGGATTTGACCACCGAGCCGCTCGGCGAGGACAAGAACGGCAACCCGGTCTACCTAAGGGATATCTGGCCGAGCTCGGCCGAGATCCAGGAGTTCATCGAGAAGAACGTGACGCGCGAGCTGTTCGCCCGCAAATATGCCGACGTCTTCAAGGGCGACGAGTACTGGCAGAACGTCAAGGCGCCGGAAGGCCAGACCTACGCCTGGGACGACAACTCGACCTATGTGCAGAACCCGCCCTATTTCGCCGGCATGACCGCAGGCTTCGGCAAGATCGGCGACATCAAAGGCGCGCGCGTGCTCGGCCTGTTCGGCGACAAAATCACCACCGACCACATCTCGCCGGCGGGTTCGATCAAGGCGGCTTCGCCGGCCGGCCAGTACCTGACCGAACATGGGGTCGGCGTTGCCGACTTCAATCAGTACGGCACGCGCCGCGGCAACCATGAGGTGATGATGCGCGGCACCTTCGCCAACATCCGCATCCGCAACCACATGCTGGGAGAGAATGGCCGCGAGGGTGGCTACACCATCCACTACCCATCGAAGGAAGAGACATCGATCTACGACGCTGCCATGGAGTACAAGAAGGAAGGCGTGCCGCTGGTCATCTTCGCCGGTGTCGAATACGGCAACGGCTCGTCGCGCGACTGGGCGGCCAAGGGCACCAACCTGCTCGGCGTCCGCGCCGTCATCGCCCAGTCCTTCGAGCGCATCCACCGCTCGAACCTGGTCGGCATGGGCGTCATACCCTTCGTCTTCGAGGAAGGCACCTCATGGGCCTCGCTCAACCTCAAGGGCGACGAGCTGGTCGAGATCGACGGCCTCGACGCCATCAAGCCGCGTCAGAAAATGACCGCCAAGGTCACCTATGGCGACGGCACGGTGAAGAACGTTCCGATCATCTGCCGCATCGATACGCTGGACGAGCTCGACTACTTCAAGAATGGCGGCATTCTGCAATATGTCCTGCGCGACCTGGCAGCATAGTAGGGGAATAAAGGGAGTAGGGCAGTAAGGGAGTAGGGGAAGTAAGTTACCTAATGCCCTAATGCCCTAATGCCCTAATGCCCTACTGCCCTACTGCCCTTGTCTTCGGCGCCCCGAACCGCGCCGCCGCGGCCAGAAGCACGCCGAGCATCAGCCCGTTGAAGATGTGCCACAGGAAATGTGTGCCGAGCGGGAAGCTGCCGCACGCCAGCGGATCGATCATCCGGCAGATGACCGACACGACGAAGATTGCCGAGCCCGCCAGATTGTAGCGGCCGGCGCCACTGCCGCTTGCTGCCGTCCATAGACCGAAAAAGGCAAGCGCCAGGAAGGGTGGCAGATAGCCGGTTGTGCCGTTCGAGGCCTGCCGCAGCCAGTCCGGTACGGCCCATGTCAACAGTCCGGTGCCGGCGTAGAAGGCGACGAAGATGGCGATAGCCTTGCCCCATCCCATGCCGAGGAAGCGGCGGAGCGTAAACAGCGTGTAGGCCAGCGTGAAACCGGCGATGGGCAGCACGTCGGCCCAGATCGTGGCCCTGACGGCAAAGGTATGGAACAGCGTCGAGCCGAGGCCGATCGCCACCACCCACCAGGCCAGCACCTCGGCGAAGGCTCCGGTGCCCAGCCTTCGCACCTCTCGTACACCCCACAGCCCGGCAGCAAGAAAGGCAATGTTGGTCAGTGCGTTGGCCGGCTCGGCCCAGAATTCCGGTCCGGTCCGCTCGCAATAGAGGTCGACTGGCGTCAGAAGGGTCTGCCACATGGCCGTGCCGTTGCCGAATCGGTTTCTACCCCTAAGGGCAGTCCTGTCCTATTGCGTCGTGGCCAGCGGTTGCAACGGCAAAATTTCACCGCAACGTGACTTCCCGTTGACTGCCGCTTCTGCCACATATTTCAGCAACCAGAACAAAGCCGGCAGCACCGGCGAGAATCGGAACGGTCATGGGATCTCGAAGACCATTGCGGCTTGCGGCATTTGCGCTGGCCTTTTCGGCGCTTGCCGGCACCGGGCTTGCCGGCCAGACCGTCAGGTCCCAGGCCGACAAGCCCTTAGGCGTGGTCGAGCTGTTCACCAGCCAGGGCTGCAGTTCCTGCCCGCCGGCCGACGAATTCTTTGCCGAGCTCGCCGCGAAAGAGGACATCGTCGCGCTCGCCTATCATGTCAATTACTGGGACTATCTTGGCTGGCAGGACACGCTGAGCCGCAAGGAGAATACCGAGCGGCAATATGACTATATGCGCGCCTTCGGCACCCGTTCGGTCTATACGCCGCAAGCCGTCATCAATGGCCGCAGCCACGTCAACGGCGCCAGCCGCAGAGAAGTCGATGGCGCGCTTGCCCGGATGGAGAAGTCAGGCGAAGGCATGCGGGTCGGCATCAAGGTCAGTCGGACCAGCGACCGCGTCATGATCGACACCGGCGACGCCGGCAACGGCCCCAGCGATGCCCATGTCGTCATCGTCTATTTCGACCCGCCACAGGAGATCGAAATCGGCAAGGGTGAAAACAGCGGCCGCAGGCTGACCTACTGGAACGCCGTCACCGGCATCCAGACCGCCGGCATGTGGCACGGCAAGGCGCAGCGCTACGAATTGCCGATGACCGAGATCTCCAAGAAGGGCGGCTGCGCAGTGTTGCTGCAGTCGGTCGGCAAGGACGGCCTGCCAGGGCCGATCCTGGGCGCCGCCTTCATCCACAAGCCGTAGCTGGCTGCTTCGCCCGCTCCACGCTTCCCATTTCGGTCAGGGTGTATGATCGCTAACCGCGCGTCCTTTGCGCGACCAGAGCGACGCGCAGTGCGTAGCCGAGCTTCAGGACTGTCGCCACGCTCCAGACATGAAAAAACCGGCGTCAGCTTGCTTCTGACGCCGGTCATTTAGGTTTTGGGATCGTCGCACCCGATTTTTCCAAGGAAAAACCGAGGTTGGTTCGATCCGACGCAGACCCGTGGGCGGGGGGCTTGGGGTTTACGAGCCGGTGCCGGACCGAACCGTCTCAGGCAACGCCGGTAAACTCGTCGGACATTGGGGCATGAGCGCGGATAAAAAAAGGCAGAAATGTGGCGAAGCATCACCAATTCCAACACCGCGTTTTACAAATGTGACTGGACGTGACGAAAACACCGCAGCTCCGGCATGCTTAGCCGGGTCTTGCAATTCCGCATCGAACGCGCCAATTTTGGTTCGCGGGAGATTCATCGAAGGATCGAGGCATGACTGATCGCGGCGGGACGGAGGATGGGGACGCATCCGCAATATTGATCCCGCTGCATGAGGCAAGACGCGAACGCCTCGATTTGCCGGTAAGCTTCGAGCGGCGCGAACTGGACCAGATCCTCAGGCTGTACGGACGCATGGTCGCCGCCAATGAATGGCGCGACTACGCCATCGACCATCTCACCGATCGCGCCGTGTTTTCGGTGTTCCGCCGCACCAGTGAGGTGCCGTTATTCCAAATCGTCAAGGATCCGAAGCTGGCGCGCCGGCAGGGCGCCTTCGCCGTCATCGCCGCCGGCGGTCGCATACTCAAGCGCGGCCAGGAGCTCGGGCGCGTGCTTGGCGTCTTCGACCGCACGCTAAAACTGGTCGAGGCTTAACCTCTTATTTTTATTCACGGAATTTCCGCTCAGGCAGTGAGTCGGAGTCAGGCGGAACCAGCGCTCCGCCGTTGATCGACAACTGCATGAATACCGTGTCCAGCCAGCGTCCGTGCTTGTAGCCCGAGCCTTCGAGGCGCCCTGAATGGCGAAAGCCGAGCTTTTCATGCAAGCGCACCGAGGCACTGTCTGGGTGGCCGTCACCGATGACAGCGATGATCTGGCGAAAGCCTGCCGCCTGCGCCGCCTCGACCAACCCTTGCATCAGCTTGAGCCCGACGCCTTGCCCCTTGGCTTCAGGCGCGACATAGACGGAATCCTCGACGACAAAGCGATAGGCCGGGCGTGGCCGGAAGGCGCCGGCATAGGCATAGCCAAGCAAGGTGCCGTCTTTTTCCGCCACCAGATAGGGAAAGCCGCCCGCCATCAGACTGGCGAATCGCGCGCCCATCTCGGCGCGGCTGGGCGGCTCCAGTTCGTAGCTCGCCGTGCCATGGGCGACCGCATCGGCGTAAATGTCCGTGATCCGGTCGAGGTCGGACACAATGGCGGCGCGTATGGTGATGCTGCTCATAATTTATGCAATTCGTTCATCTGCCTGCCACAGTGCATGTCGCCCAAAAGCGGGTACCGGTTATGGGACAACGACATGCATAAAGCAAAGACAGCAAAGGCCGGCACAAAAGAAAAGGGCGACCGTTGGGCCGCCCTTTCCAAACTCACTGGTCCAGGAGACTGCCGATTAGCGACGGTCGCCCATGAACTGCAGCATGAACATGAACAGGTTGATGAAGTCGAGATAGAGCCTCAGCGCGCCCATGATTGCCTTGCGGCCGGCGACATCCGTGGCGTCACCCTCGTAGTACATCTCCTTGATGTTCTGCGTGTCATAGGCGGTGAGACCCGCGAAGATCAGCACTCCGATGGCCGAAACGGCGAAGCCCAGCGCCGACGACTGCAGGAAGATGTTGATCACCATCGCGATCATCAGGCCGATGACGCCCATGATCAGGAACGAGCCCATCGCGGTCAGGTCGCGCTTGGTCGTGTAACCATAGAGCGACAGCGCGCCGAAGGCGGCCGCCGTGGCGAAGAAGGTCTGGGTGATGCTGGCGCCGGTGTAGACCAGGAATATGGTCGACAGCGACAGGCCAACCAGAGCCGAATAGACCCAGAACGTGGTCTGCGCCGCAGCAACGCTCATCGACTGGATTCTGAACGACAAAAAGAACACTGCAGCCAGCGGTGCCAGAATGACAACCCAGCGGAAGGCGCTTGTGTAGATGAGCGCGCCGAAAGCGGTAAGCTGGCCATCGCCGGTGACGGCGAGCTGGAAAGCGCCCCAGGCGGCAAGGCCGGTGATGAGGAGGCCAAGCCCCATCAGATTGTAGACCTTGATCATGTAGGCGCGCAGGCCCTCGTCAATGGCAGCGTCGACGCGCGCGCCGGGCACGGCGCGCGTCTGGTAGTTGCGAAGTTCAGCCATGGGATTCCTCTATTGCTTCTGCCCCGTCCGGTGTCAGGCCCATTTGGGCCCAGGCGCCGCTGGCGGGGCTCCAGCATGCCTACGGCGAAATATGATGGTTCTTGGCGTCAAGAACAAGACCATGACCGGATGTTATGTTTCGTGAAACATCGGAAGCGCGATTTATCGGCTTTCAGGGCGGCAACATGAACGAGATTTAACCAAATCCGGGTCGCGGAAAGCCTTGCGGGTCAGAGATTGCGCAGCACCGGGGCTGCCTTGTGTCCCAGCACCCGCCAGGTGCCGGCAAGGCCAATGCCGACCGTGATCACCAGTGCAAAGGCGATTGTGGCCACCGCTACATCGGGCATGAAATGCGATGGCAGCGTCATGATGCGGGCAACAACGAACCAAGCCGCGATTCCCCCCGCCGCCAGCGCAAAGATTGCGGTGGCGAGCCCGATCAGCATGTATTCCAGCGAGAAGGCGGCGATCAGCGTCCTCCTGGTCGCGCCCAGCGTCTTCAGCACCACCGCGTCATGGATGCGGGCCCGGTTGCCTGCGGCGAGCGCGCCGGCCAGCACCAGCACCGAGGCAAACAGCGCCACGCCGGCCGCGGCCCTGAT
Source organism: Mesorhizobium sp. AR10 (assembly GCF_024746795.1). Lineage (NCBI taxonomy): Bacteria > Pseudomonadati > Pseudomonadota > Alphaproteobacteria > Hyphomicrobiales > Phyllobacteriaceae > Mesorhizobium > Mesorhizobium sp. AR10. The sequence goes on along the minus strand of NZ_CP080524.1, from coordinate 1,184,960 downwards.
CGCCGTGCCGAGCTGCGCCACCAGCCGGTTGACGATGTCGAGCGCGTCCTTGACCCTGACCGTCGTCACTGCGGGGAAGGCGCGGGTGACGGCGTTGAGCAGGCGGGCATCGTCCGCCGCCGACGCACTCTTCTCGGTCAGCGTCGCCAGCCAGCCATGCGGCGCGCCGGCGAATGTGTTGGGCGAGAACACCATGACGAAGTTGATGCCCATCGTCTCCCACTCGACCTGACGGAAATTGGCGATCTTCGCCGTCACATTGCGTCCCAGAACATTGACGGTGATGGTGTCGCCCAGCTTCAGCCCGATCTCGCTGCCTTCCTCGGCCGAGAACGAAACCAGCGGCTCGCCGGCATAATTGTCCGGCCACCACGTGCCTTCGGTGAGCGTCGCGTTTTCGGGCAGGTTCGCGTCATAGGTCAGGCCGCGATCGCCGCGCAGCACCCAGGCGCCTTCCGGCGGGACCTTGACCTTGTCGACATCGACGCCGTTCAGCGCCATCACCCGGCCGCGCAACATCGGCACCTTGACCAGCGTTGCCGCCGGGGCCTGCGTGCCGATCAGCGTCGAGAAGGCGTCGACATCGCTGTTCTGGATATCGACGAAGAAGAAGTTCGGCGCCCGCTCCGGCAGGCTGCCGGAGATCTGCCGCCTGAGGTTGCCGTCGATCAACGCCAGCGTCACCAGCAACGTCAGCCCAAGGCCCAGCGACAGCACCACCGACAGCGTCAAGGCGCCGGGCCGATGGATGTTGCCGATGGCAAGCCTGAGCGCCGTTGAACCGACACGCGGGCTCTTTTTGGCGACCCATTGCACCAGCGTGCCGACGATGCGCAGCACCAGGAAGGCAAAAACGGTGGCGCCGACGAAGATCGAGGCGATGCGGCGGTCGCCGGAAAACAGAATGGCCAGCGCCGCCAGAAGCAGTGCGATGCCGACTGCCGCCCCGACATAGAGCGGGCGAGGGACGCCGCGGCCCTCGAACCCCATTTCGCGAAACAGCGCGGTTGCCGGCACGTCGCGGGCGCGGCCGAGCGGCAGCAGCGCGAAGGCCAGCGTCACCAGCAGGCCGAACAGCGCCGCCATGGCGAGCGCTCCGGGATAGAACCCGCCTTCCGCCGGCACCGGAATGACCTGATGCAGGGCGGCACTCGCGGCGAACGGCATCAGCGCGCCGAGGATGAGGCCTAGCACGATGCCGAGACCGGCGATCATCAGGATCTGCACGAGATAGACAGTAAAGACGAAGCCGCCGGAAGCGCCCAGGCTCTTGAAGGTGGCGATGACGCCACGCTTGCCGTCGAGATAGGCTCGCACCGCATTGGCCACACCGACGCCGCCGACCACCAGCGCCGTCAACCCGACCAGCGTCAGGAACTGCGAGAACCGCTCGATGTTGGACGACAGCGCAGGCGCTGCATTGCTGCGCGTGCGGATCGACCAGCCGGCCTCCGGAAAGTCCTTTGCGGCCTGATCCTGGATAGCCTTGATCCGCGCTTCGCCGCTATTGGCGGGCAGCCGGATCTTGTAGGCATTTTCGACCAGGCTGCCCGGCTGGATCAGGCCGGAGGCGGCAAGCCCCTCCATCGAGACCATCAGCCGCGGCGCGAAGCCAAAACCATCCGACACCGCGTCAGGCTCGGTGACCAGCCTGGCGCGCAGTTCGAAGGTGGCGTTGCCGAGCTTCAGCCGGTCGCCAACCTTGACGTTCAGCCGCTCGAACAAAAGGTCGGGCGCGGCGGCGCCGAAAACGCCGGATTTTTCACCGAACAGATCCTGTCCTGGCAGTGCCTGCTCGGTCTCCAGCGCGCCAAAGAGCGGATAGGCACGGTCCACCGCCTTGGCCTCGACCAGCGCCTGGTCGGAGCCGTCTTCGAGCCGCGCCATCGAACGCATGTTGGCGCTGCGCGACACCGTGCCCAGCCCATCGAGGAAGGCGGACTCGGCTTGCGTGGCATTGCGCTGGTTGATCTGGAACCGGAGATCGCCGCCGAGCAGCGTCTGGCCCTGGTTGGCAACGCCGGCGGTAATGGCCTGCGCCACCGAATTGACGCCGCCGATCGCGGCGACGCCAAGCGCAATGCAGGCGAGGAAGATCAGGAAACCGGACAGCCCGCCGCGCATTTCGCGCAACGAGAACCGGAACGCGAGCTTCAGCGTGCGCGAAAGCGGCATCAGGCCGGCACCTTTGCCGGTTTTTGTGCATCCTCGATACGTCCCGACCGCATCGAAACCTGCCGCGAGCAGCGTGCGGCCAGCGCCGGGTCATGAGTGACCAGCACCAGCGTCATGCCGCGCTCGGCCGCCTTGGCGAACAGAAGGTCGGCGACCTGCCGCCCCGTCGCCTGGTCGAGGTTGCCGGTCGGCTCGTCGGCGATCAGGATGCGCGGCGAAGGCGCCAGCGCCCTGGCGATCGCCACGCGCTGCTGTTCGCCACCAGACAGTTCGCCGGGATAGTGGGTGACGCGATCGCTCAAACCGACCGACGCCAGCTCGCGCGCGGCCACCCCGAACGGATCGGCATGACCGGCCAGTTCCAGCGGCACCGCGACATTTTCGAGCGCGGTCATATTGGGAATGAGATGGAAGGACTGGAAGACGATGCCGATGTTTCGCCCCCGAAACGAAGCGATCTGGTCTTCACTTTTGCCGTTGAGCGATTCTCCTGCGATTCGGACCGTGCCCGAATCGACCCTTTCCAGCCCTGCCAAAACCATCAGCAGCGTCGACTTGCCCGAGCCCGACGGCCCGACGATCCCGGTCGCCTCTCCATCAGCCACATCGAGGCTGACGCTTTTCAGCACGTGGACGGAAGACGCGCCTTCGCCGAGTGTCAGCGATACGTCTTTCAGCGCGATGACGGCTTCTGTCAAAATGAAATCGTCCTATATGGCAGGTGAAGGCTAGAGCATCGGACCCAAAAGTGGGAACCGGTTTTGGATTCGATGCTCGACAAAGATAGAATTCGCCTTCGACAAAAGAATTTCCTTGGTCATATGGGGCATGCCGCATGGCTTTCAAACACACTCTTGCCGCAGCCTTCATCCTTTTCCTCGCGATCAGCAGCGCCATTTCGTCGGCGCGGGCCGAGACCTTCAGGATCGTCGGCTTCGGCGACAGCCTGATGGCGGGCTTTGGTCTCGGGCCTGGCGAAGGCTTTACCGACAAACTGCAGGCTGCGCTTCGCGCCAGGGGTCACGATGTGACGGTCGCCAATGCCGGTGTCTCCGGCGACACGTCGAGCGGCGGCCTGTCGCGGCTCGACTGGTCGGTGCCGGATGGCACGCAACTCGTCATCCTCGAGCTCGGCGCCAACGACATGCTGCGCGGAGTTTCGCCCGAGATCACGCAAAAGAACCTGGACGACATGCTGGCGAAGCTGAAGCAGCGCAAGATTGCCGTGTTGCTGGCCGGGATGCGCGCCGCCCCTAATCTCGGCGCCGAATACCAGACCGCCTTCGACACCATCTATCCAAAACTGGCCGAAAAATACGGCGTGCCGCTCTATCCGTTCTTTCTCGACGGCGTTGCAGGCCAGTCCGGCCTGCAACTGGAGGACGGTCTGCACCCGAATGCCGGGGGTGTCGACCGCATGGTCGAACGCATCCTGCCGACCGTCGAAAAGGCCATTGCGGCAGCAGACGGCGGCGCCTGAAGGCAATCCTTCTCTGCCGCACTGCATTCCGTTGGGGAAACTCTTGGGCCTGCGACCAACAAACCACTTGCCCAGTTTCAATATCGATGATTCGCTAGGGGTATAGTTCGATTCGAGGAAGGGAGGCTCTCCATGCCGCGTCTTTTCACCGCCCTCGAAATACCGCGTGACGCCGCACTGTCGCTGTCCCTGCTACGGGGCGGCCTGCCCGGAGCCCGCTGGATCGACGTCGAGAACTACCATATGACGCTGCGCTTCATCGGCGATGTCGAGGGCCATGTCGCCGACGAGATCGCCAACGCGCTTGACCGGGTCCATCGCCCCTCCTTCTCGCTGACCCTCTCCGGTGTCGGCGCCTTCGGTCAGAAAAAGCCGCATGCGGTGTGGGCGGGCGTTTCCGCCTCGCCCGATCTTTCCGCCCTGCAGGGCGAAATCGACCGTATCTGCCAGCGGCTCGGCATTGCTGCCGACCCGCGCAAGTTCACGCCGCATGTGACGCTGGCACGTTTGCGCAATTCGAGCCCGCTCGACGTCGCCCAGTATCTTTCGGCACGCGGCAATTTTTCGACGCTGCCCTTCCGCGTCGGCCGCTTCGTCCTGATGTCGTCGCGCGATTCGGTCGGCGGCGGCCCCTACATCGTCGAAGAGGCCTGGCCGCTGTCGGGCGCCGACAGCCGCGCCTCGAGCCGCGTCGCCAGCACCTCAGACGCATCGCGGATCATGCGATAGACCGAGGCGAACACCTCCGGTCCGTCATAGTAGGGATCCGGCACCTCGCGTGCCTTTCCCTGGGCGAATTCGAGGAACAGATGCACCCGGCCGCGCATGGCGGCCGGCGCCATCGCCTTGAGATCTTGGACATTCGACCGGTCCATGCCGAGGATCAGGTCGAAACGGGAAAAATCCTCTGGCGTGATCTTGCGCGCTGTCTGCCCGGAAATGTCGATACCGTGGCGCGCAGCAATCGCGATGGAGCGTGGATCAGGAGGGGAACCGACCTCCCAGCCGCTGGTTGCGGCTGAATCTATCAGAATGTTCTGACCTTGCCCGCGTTCGTTGAGAACGGCGCGGAACACACCCTCCGCCAATGGCGAGCGGCAGATATTGCCGAGACAGACGAAGAGAATGGATTTTATGGGCTTTGCGCTCATCGATCCGGCGCTATGGTGGAGGTCATAATTCGAGATAGCACAGGAAGCTGACATGACGAGAGAGAAACTGGGCAAGGAAGCGATCGCCGAGGCGCTGGCCGGGCTCGATGGCTGGTCATTGGCAAAGGATGGCGGTTCCATCAAGCGCAGCTTCGTCTTCAAGAACTTCTCCGAGGCCTTCGCCTTCATGACCCGCGTGGCTTTGGCGGCGGAGAAAATGGACCATCATCCCGACTGGTCGAACGTCTACAAGGCGGTGGACGTCACGCTGAACACCCATGACGCCGGCGGCGTGACCGCGCTCGACATCGAGCTGGCGAAGAAGATGAACCGCTATTTCGGCGGCTGAAATTCGTCGGCATCTTGTAGCGGGGTTCGGGTTTCACCACATTTTCTCTCGCAGTCGCGCGTGAACGATACGCAGGCGGTTGCGAGGAGAGACTGATGGCGCAAGAATCCGGTTTTGATTTCTTCGGCTTTGGCGGCAAACTGGGCGACGAGAGCGAAGTGCGCGAGAAATTCTGGCGCACGGCGAAGAAGGCCGCACGGCAGATCCCGTTCATGGAAGAGGTGGTCGCCGGCTACTACTGCGCCATGGACAAGAAGACACCATTGCGCGCCAAGGGCATATTGCTGGCGGCGCTCGGTTATTTCGTGCTGCCGGTCGACGTCATCCCCGACTTTGTCCTGGGGCTTGGCTTCACCGACGATCTCGCCGTGCTGACCGCTGCCATCACCGCCGTCAGCGCCCACATCACACCCGCGCACCGGCTGGCCGCCAGGAAGGCAATTGCCGACAAGAGCTGAGCCGACGCCGGGTCAAAGGCGGCAGTTTGAAAAGTCAAACTCTTGCCGCTTTCGTGGCCTCCAAGTCGCGCCAGGGACGCCGTGTCTTGCTGCTTTTCGAGCAGCGGCGCGGAAATGGCGGAGGTTTCCTGGGGTGAGGATCCTTTTCTTGAGGGAAATTCACCGTTTGGTAACCCAGATTAAATCAAAATGAAGCGACGGGCAGGACGCCAAGCCGGCCTGCCGCCGCACCATTTGGCATACGGGAAAAACGATGCGCGGATTGATTGCTACAATTTCGAGCCTGGTCCTGGTGGCCTTGACAGCGCCGGCGCTGGCGCAGTCGGCGACCAAGATCGGCCAGCACAATGCCTGGGGCACCTACAGCTACCAGGCCTCGGGCGGCAAGGTCTGCTACGTGCTGACCGTGCCGACCGACAAACAGCCGCCGACGCTCGACCATGGCGACATGTTCTTCTTCGTCAGCCAGCGGCCGGGACAGCAGGTGTCCTACGAGCCGCAATTCATCGCCGGCTACACTTTCCAGGAAGGGTCCAAGGCCACCGTTACCATCGACAAGAAGTCCTTCTCCATGTTCACGCGCGGCAAGTCGGCCTGGGTCGAGAACGCCGCCGAGGAGCCAGTGCTGATCGCCGCGATGAAGACCGGCACCGACATGAAAGTGTCTGCGAAATCCGGCCGCGGCAACACCACCACCTACGTCTTCTCGCTGAAGGGCATTTCGGCGGCGCTGTCGTCGATCGCAAAGTGCAAGTAGGCCAAATCGGGATTTGCCAAGCCGGGATTTGCCAAGCCGGGATTTGAATGAGAAGGCCGGGCCGCCAGGGTCCGGTCTTTTTGCTTTCCGGGGCTGGGCGGCGGATGGTGGCGAGGTCCTCTGCCGTCGCTCCGCATGACTCCGGCCTCAACCTGTGCTATGCGCCGCGCTTCCTTTCCGGCACGATGCTGAAATCGGCCGCAAACCGCTTATATCAGTGCAACCATGACCCTTTCATTCGATCTCACCACCGAGGGCGCCCGTGATGCGTTGCGCGCCCGCGCCACGCAGCCCGAAAAGCCGTCGCTGATCGGCCTGACGCGGGCCGAACTTGGTGCCGCGCTGGTCGCCGCCGGCATCGTGCCGGAGCGTCAGGCAAAAATGCGCGCCCAGCAGCTCTGGCACTGGATGTATGTGCGCGGCGTCTCCGATTTTGCCGGCATGTTCAACATCTCCAAGGATTTGCGCGCCGAACTGGACAAGCATTTCACCGTCGCCAGGCCCGAGATCGTCGAGGAGCAGATTTCCGCCGACGGCACGCGCAAATGGCTGTTCCGCTTTCCCCCGCGCGGCGCCGGCCGTCCCGTCGAGATCGAGACCGTCTACATTCCCGAGGAAGGCCGCGGTACGCTCTGCATCTCCTCGCAGGTCGGCTGCACGCTGACCTGCTCCTTCTGCCACACCGGCACCCAGAAGCTGGTGCGCAACCTGACAGCCGAGGAAATCCTCGCCCAGCTTTTGACCGCCCGCGACCGGCTCGGCGATTTCCCCGACCGCGATACGCCCGACGGCGCGATCGTGCCGGCCGAAGGCCGCAAGGTCTCCAACATCGTCATGATGGGCATGGGCGAGCCGCTGTACAATTTTGAAGCGGTGAAGAAGGCGCTGCTGATCGCGTCCGACGGCGATGGCCTGTCGCTGTCCAAGCGCCGCATCACGCTGTCGACCTCGGGCGTCGTGCCCGAGATCTTCCGCACCGGCGAGGAGATCGGTGTCATGCTGGCGATCTCGCTGCACGCGACCAATGACGATCTGCGCGACCTCTTGGTGCCGATCAACAAGAAGTATCCGCTGAAGGAGCTGATCGAGGCGTGCCGCGCCTATCCGGGCCTGTCGAACGCCAAGCGCATCACCTTCGAATATGTGATGCTGAAGGACGTCAACGATTCCATCGAGGACGCCAAGGGGCTGATCAAACTGCTCAGGGGTATTCCGGCCAAGATCAACCTGATCCCGTTCAACCCGTGGCCGGGCACCAACTACCAGTGCTCGGACTGGGAGACGATCGAGAAATTCGCCGACTACATCAACAATGCCGGCTATGCCTCGCCGATCCGCACCCCGCGCGGCCGTGATATTCTGGCCGCCTGTGGCCAGCTCAAGTCGGATTCCGAGCGCATGCGCAAGGTCGACCGGCTGGCGCTGGAAGCCATGATGATCGCGGGGCACGGCGAGGCGTGAGTCGTCTCGTCGCCTATCTCATCCGCTTCGCCGTCATCCTGATCGGCTACGTCGTCGCCTCGCTGGCGGCCAGCGCCTTCCTCAACATCATGTTTCTGGCTTCGCTCGGCTACGCGCCGGAGCATGCGCACCCGACGGCGACGGCTTCGCTGTACTTTTCAATTCCCTTCGTGGCGCTGTTCGTCGCCTATTTCGCCTTCATGCCGGCGGCGATCGTCATCATTGTCTCGGAAATCTTCAGCCGCCGCGACTGGCTGTTCTATGCGCTCGCCGGTGCAGTGGTGGCAGCGGTCTTCCTCGGCTTCGTCCACCAGACCGCGGATGCCAATTTCGACGTCACCGACACCAGCGCTGTGTTGGCGGTGGTCGGCTGCGGCATGGTCGGCGGCATTTTCTACTGGCTGAGCGCCGGGCGCTGGGCCGGAAGCTGGCGACCGGCAAGCGAGCCTATTTCGCCTGGGCCGTCAGGATCTTGAGCGCGAAGGCCGAAAACACCCCGGCGAACAAATAGTCGACCACCCGCGTCACCCGCGGGCTGGTCTTCATCGCCGCCGAGAATTTGTCCGCTGCCAACACGATCGGCGCCGTCACCGGGATCGACAGCACGATGAACATCACGCCAAGGAAGAACAGTTTTCCCGGCGCGTTCGGGTCATGCGCCGAGACGAATTGCGGCAGGAATGTCATGAAGAACAGGATGATCTTCGGGTTGAGCAGATTGACGCCGAGCCCCGCCACCCAACTGCGGAACAGCGAAATCTCGGGTCCGGTTTTCTTCTCAGGCGAAAAGGCCGATCCCTTGGTGATCGCTTGCCACGCCAGGAAAACCAGATAGCCGGCGCCGAAGATCTTGAGCACGAAAAAGGCCATCGGCGAGGCGACGATCAGCGCCGAGACCCCGACCACCACCAACATGGTGTGGATCAGCGTGCCGCACAGCGCACCCGCCATCGAGGCAAAGCCGGTGGCGCGGCCCTGGCTCAGCGTGCGTGAGACGAACAGCGTCATGTCAGGCCCCGGCGTGATCGCCAGAATGACGGTGGCGATGGCGAACTGGATCAGCGTGGCGGTGTCGGGAATGAAGGACATGGGGTGGCCCCGAGGGACGGAAATATGGCGCAGCCTATACCGCAACAGCCCTGTCCGTGCCAGCGACTGGCCGATACATCATCTGGTCCAGTGGCGCTGGAGCACCGTTCGTCCCTTGCGTTAGCCGGAAACGCCGTGATACCTCGCCCGCCGAGAACTCCTGTCGCGGAACCGCCAAATGTCCAAAGCAAAGAACGTCAAGAAGGTCGTGCTCGCCTATTCCGGCGGCCTCGACACCTCCATCATCCTGAAATGGCTGCAGACCGAACTCGGCGCCGAAGTCGTCACCTTCACCGCCGACCTCGGCCAGGGTGGCGAACTGGAGCCGGCACGGCGCAAGGCCGAGATGATGGGCATCAAGGACATCCGCGTCGTCGATGTGCGCGAGGAATTCGTTGCCGACTTCGTCTTTCCGATGTTCCGCGCCAATGCCGTCTATGAGGGCACCTATTTGCTCGGCACCTCGATCGCCCGGCCGCTGATCTCCAAGCATCTGGTCGAGATCGCCAGGGAAACCGGCGCCGATGCGATTGCCCATGGCGCCACCGGCAAGGGCAACGACCAGGTCCGCTTCGAGCTTTCGGCCTATGCGCTGAACCCCGACATCAAGGTTATCGCGCCCTGGCGCGACTGGTCGTTCAAATCGCGCACCGATTTGATCAACTTCGCCGAGCAGCACCAGATCCCGGTGCCGAAGGACAAGAAAGGCAACGCGCCGTTCTCGGTCGACGCCAACCTTCTGCATTCTTCCTCCGAGGGCAAGGTGCTGGAGGATCCGTGGGTGGAGCCGCCGGAGTTCGTCCACCAGCGCACCGTCTCGCCGATGGACGCCCCGGACAAAGTCACCGAGATCGAGATCGAATTCCTCAAGGGCGATCCGATTGCGCTCAACGGCAAGAAACTGTCACCGGCAACGATGCTGGCCGCACTCAACGATCTCGGCCGCGACAATGGCATCGGCCGGCTCGACCTGGTCGAGAACCGCTTCGTCGGCATGAAATCGCGCGGCGTCTACGAGACCCCCGGCGGCACCATCCTGATCGCCGCCCACCGCGCCATCGAATCGATCACGCTCGACCGCGGCGCCGCCCACCTCAAGGACGAGCTCATGCCGCGCTATGCCGAGCTGATCTACAACGGCTTCTGGTTCGCGCCCGAGCGGTTGATGCTGCAGGCGATGATCGACAAGAGCCAGGAAGATGTCGAAGGCACGGTGCGGCTCAAGCTCTACAAGGGCAACGTCATGGTCAACGGCCGCAAGTCGAAGAAGACGCTCTATTCCGATGCGCTGGTCACCTTCGAGGACGATCGCGGCGCTTACGACCAGAAGGATGCCGCCGGCTTCATCCGCCTCAACGCGCTGCGGCTGAGGACGCTGGCCGCACGCAACCGCAAGAAATAGGCACTCCGGCTACGCCGATGTACCGATGAAAAACCCGGCATCGCGCCGGGTTCTTGCTGTAAAAAGGCCCGGCGCATGGCCGGGCTTTCTGTCGAATAGACTAACGATTCCTATCAGTCGCCATCGATCGCCGTGGCGATGCGGGCGATGGCCTGTTGATAGACACTCGCGGAATTCCAGCCGGCAATTGCACCGATATTCGCCTCCGCGCTCGCACCCGCCTGCCAACCATGACCCTTGAGGAAGTTGGCGGTGGAAGCCAAGGCAGTGGCCTTGTCGCGCAGATTTCCGTTGCCGACGCCATACTTCAAGACATTTCCAGGCAGGAACTGCGTATGGCCAATCTCCCCATGCGCAGCGCCGACCGACGATGCGGTCAATGCTCCGCGGTCAACCAGCTTCAGGGCTGCAATGGCATGCGGGTAAAAGAACCCCGGGCGGCGGCAATCATAGGCAAGCGTTAGAATGGCAGAGACCGTATTCTGGTTGCCCAAGGAGGAACCGAAGCCGGTCTCCATGCCCCAGATGGCGAGCAACACACCCGGGGACACGCCGTAGTTCCGTTCGATCTTGTCGAACAGCGCCGCGTTCGACTTCTTCAGCGAACGGCCCTTGGAAATGATCGTGGCCGCGCCACGGCGCTTCATGAAAGCTTCCACCGAGCCGCTGAAAGCCTTGTGGATGGCGCGGTCGACGGAGATCGTCTTTGTTGCGTATTTGGCGCCAGCCAGGGCGGCCAGACCCTTCGGGCCTACGCCGTTGCCCTGGGCCTCCGCGGCAAACTCCTGCTTCCAAGCCTCGAAGCCGGCACTGTTCTTGCCACAGCTGGCCGCTTGCGCGCCCGTCCCCAGCGCAAGCACCGCCACCACCGCGGCGACGAAAATCTTTCCCTTGGCAAGAAATGCCATGCTTTTCTCCTGATTGCCTGAATTACGTCCCGGTGGCGAATTTGCCAGTGAAACACCCGATTGTCACTGTCTCCCGTCGCCGCGCTGGCGAATGCCGGGGAATTTGCCTACGATCAAGCGCTTATTGTGGCGGGGTGGGTACACATACACATGAATGACGTTGATGTCGTGATCATCGGCGCCGGTTCGGCGGGGCTTTCGGCCGCCAGAACCCTGCGCGCGGCCGGCCTTTCCTTCAAACTGCTGGAAGCCGTGGGCCGCGTCGGCGGTCGCGCCTGGACCAGCGACCAGCATTTCGGCGTGCCCTTCGATATCGGCTGCGCCTGGTTGCACGCGGCCGACCGCAATCCCTACTTTCCCGAGGCGCAAGCTGCCGGCTGGACGCTCCACCATCACGATATGAATGTCGATCATCTCTATTACCGCCAGCGCAAGGCAAGCGAGGCCGAAGAGGCCGACATGAAGGCGGCCGATGCGCGGCTGTTCGAACTGGTTGCGGGCCATCAGGCGAAGGAGGGAGACGACGATCGGCTCTCGGCGCTGCTCGCCAGGGGCCATGCGCCGCGCGCCGCCGCCACCTTCGCCGGACCGATGGATTTCGGCGCCGACGAGGACGAGATATCGATCCGCGACTTCCAGGCCGCCGCCGACCTCGACCCGAACTACTTCAGCAAGGAGGGCTTCGGCGCCCTGGTTGCCCGCTTCGGCGCCGATCTGCCGGTTGAGCTGTCGACGCCGGTCCGCAAGATCCTGTGGGATGTGCCTGGGGTCGCCTGCGTCACCGATCGCGGCACCATTCGCGCCAGGGCGGTCATCGTCACCGCCTCGCCGGCGGTGCTGGCCTTCGAGGAGATCGAGTTCTCGCCGGTTCTGCCCGACACGCATTTTGGCGCCTTCTTCGACCTGCCGATGGGCATGCTGACCAAGCTGCCGGTCGAAATCAGGGGAACAAGGCTGGGGTTGCAGCCCTTCGACGATCTGTTGATCGAGCGGCTGGCCAGGCACGACATCTATTTCCTCTGCTTTCCTTTCGACCTCGACCTGATGGTCGGCTTCGTCGGCGGCGATTTCGCCTGGGAGATGTCGGCGGCCGGCGAAGCGGCAGGCGTCGACTTCGTCGTCGACCGTCTCTGCGCCATTTTCGGCACCGACACGAGAAAGCATGTCGCACGCGCCATGATGACCAATTGGGGCGGCGAGCGCTTCGTGCGTGGCGCCTATGCGGCGGCCCGCCCGGGACGTTCGGAGGCCCGCGCCACGCTGATGCAGCCGGTGGCGGACAAGATCTACTTCGCCGGCGAGCATCTGGCTGGCCCGCTGATCCAGACCTGCGGCGGCGCAAGGTTGTCGGGTGAGAGCGTGGCGCGGCAGGTCGTTGCCCAGCTTGCGGCGAAATAGCATCGGCAGGATAGGGAACGCCGGCGGATCGCAAGGCGTTTGGGCAATACGCGGCCCCTTCCTATATCCCTATCCCGACGATTTGAGACTCAGATGAAGCTGTTCGACTGCCCACATTGCGGCCACCGCCTCTATTTCGAGAACGCCCAGTGCCTGAACTGCGCCAGCCTGGTGCTCTACGATCCCGAGCATGCGCGCTTTGCGCTGTCGGGCGTCGACGGCGTCTTCCAGTGCACCAATGCCGAAGAATGCGCCTGCAACTGGATGGCGGAGCCGGGTCAGGCCTTTTGCCGCGCCTGTGTGCTGAACCAGCTGATCCCCAATCTTTCCGTCGATGGCAACCGCCGTCGCTGGATCCGCGTCGAGGCGGCAAAGAAACGCGCCATCTATTCGCTACTCGCCTTTGGATTGCCGGTCGTGCCCAAGCAGAACCCGGGCGACGAGGTCGGCCTCGCCTTCGACTTCCTTGCCGATCCGATCGGCGGTGGTCCGGGTGGCGAGCGCATCCTGACCGGCCACGACAACGGCCTGATCACGCTCAACGTCGCCGAAGCTGATTCGGCCGAGCGCGAAAAGCGGCGGGTCGAGATGGGCGAGAATTATCGCACTTTGCTCGGTCATTTCCGCCACGAGCTCGGCCACTATTTCTGGGATCGCCTGATCCGCGACGACCCGCAGAGGCTTGTCGCCTTCCGCGCGCTGTTCGGCGACGACCGCGACGACTACGAGCAGGCGCTGACGACCTACTACGCCAACGGTGCCGCGCCAGATTGGCAGCAGGGCCACATCTCGGCCTATGCGACGTCCCATCCATGGGAGGACTGGGCCGAGACCTGGGCGCACCATCTGCACATCACCGACACGCTGGAGATGGTGCATGCGCTGAATTTTCCGCTCGGCCGGCTGGAGACCGTGGAAGACAATATTCTGCCGCTGGGCGACACCGGCGGCCGGTTGCAGGCGGCGCCGTCGGAACCTGCCGCCGCGCCCGAGCCCTTTGAAAATATTCTCGCCCGCTGGTTGGTGCTGTCGGAGGCGTCCAACTCGATCAACCGCTGCATGGGCCTGCCCGACCTCTACCCCTTCGTCATCTCGGACGTGACGGCGCAAAAACTCGCCTTCGTCCACGAGCTTTTGACCGACTTGCCGAAAGAAGCTGGAACAAATCGTGAGCCGGCAAGGGCATTTTAGCCGGAACGCATAAGGCTTGGCGTCGTTTTCGTTGGCGAGGGAGTACGAAAACGGAGAGAAAATCATGAAACGCATACTGTTTCCGGCCGTCGCCGGGGCGCTCGTTGCCATGTCGGGCGTTGCCTTGGCCGATACGGCCGTCAAGGCTGTTGCCGATCTTAACGTGCGCGCCGGCCCCGGTCCGCAATACCCGGTCATAGGCGTGCTGACTGCCGGCCAGTCGGCGACCCTCAATGGCTGCATCGAAAACAGCAAGTGGTGCACCATCGCCGAAGCCAACGGCCAGGGCTGGGTCTATTCCGACTATGTGACGGCCGATTTCGGTGGCAGTCAGGTCGTTCTGACACGCCGCCCGGCCGACGCCGGGATCACCGTCGTTACTGCACCCGAAGACGGCAACGATTATCCCGACACCTATACCGGGGCGATCATAGCCGCCGATCCCATGGATCCCATCGACAGGCCGCCAGCCGAAGTCCGCACCTATGTCGACACCAATCGGCTCGAACCTGTCTATCTCGACGGCGAGGTGGTTACGGGTGCAACCTTGCCCGACACCGTCGAGCTGCGCGAAATTCCGGACTATAACTACCGCTATGTCTATGTGAACGGTCAGCCGGCGCTGGTCGATCCGGAGACACGGCGCATCATGTACGTGGTGCGTTGATACCACCAACCCCAAGGGCGGCCGCTGCCGACAGATAGCGGCCGCTCATCCCTCACCGCTGGTTGGCCGCCGGCGTGAACCAAGCCACGCCGTGATGATTGCGCGGACGAGGTCGATCCCATAGATCATGCGAAGCACCTGCCGGGGACACCGCGTGATATCAGATCCGACCGCCTTCGAGCGCTACCGAAACACTCCCAACGACAAGACGACCCTGCCGCGACTGCTGCTCGGGGCGGCGATCGTCTGTCTGTTCTGGGTCGCAATAACCTTGGCCGTGCTGCTCGGCGGCACCTATGTCTTCATCATTTGGCAAGCCTCAATGGGAGGCGACCCGCTGGCAGGCGGGGCCGTGCAGAATTTTCTGGCCTCGCCGCCAGGGATTCTCACCGCGCTTGCCTCGTTCGGCGGCATCTGGCTCGGCCTGTTGGTTGCCATGCGCTGGATCCATCGCGAGCCCCTGTTGGCCTTGATCGGCACCAGCCGCCGCGTTTCGCGCGATGGCTTCGTGAAGGGTCTGGCCGCGGTGCTGATCACGTCGCTGTTGTCCGAGATCCTGCTCTATTGCCTGCAGCCCGAGATCGCGCGCGGTGCGATCAGCATGTCGTCATGGCTGCTGTTCCTGATCCCGATTGTTGCTTTGACCCTGCTGCAGATATCGTCCGAGGAAGCGCTTTTCCGCGGCTATCTCTTGCGGGGTCTCGCCAACCGGTTCAGCAGCCCCTTTGTCTGGGCCCTGCTGCCGGGACTGTTGTTCACCTCGATGCATTGGAGTTCGGCCTCGTCGGCCGCCATCAATGCTTGCGTGCTGGCCTCCATCGCCGCCTTCGCGTTGTTGCTGACGCTTCTGGTCTGCGTGACCGGCAACCTCGGCGCGGCCTTCGGCGCCCATCTCGGCAACAATTTGACCGGGTTCCTGCTGATCTCGCATCAGGAGAGCTACAATTCCTTTGCCCTGTTCAACGCCAAGCCGCTCGAAGGCGCCGGCTGGACGACATCGGATGCCGTCCTCATCGCCGTGATCGGCATCGTCTGCAGCCTGCTGACGATCGTGCTGCTGCTGCATCCGCGCTCGCCGCTGAAGGTCGAGGCGGATGTCTCCATCGCCGGCGGTCCAGGCTGATGCGCATCACGCTGGTGGCGAGCGGGGTGATCCCCAGCAAGGGCTATGGCGGCACCGAGCGTCAGGTCGACTGGCTGGCGAGCGAACTGGTCCGCCTCGGTCACCGCGTCGTGCTGGTCGCCCGCACCGGCTCGAGCCATCCGCTTTGCGAGGTGCGGCAGGCATCGACCGAAGCACAATGCCGGGCTGCCATTCCGGCGGACACCCACATCGTCCATTTCAACGGCTGGTATCTCGAGGTTCCCTACCCGACCCTCAACACCGAGCACGGCTATACCCCAAACGACCCCCGGACGCATCCGAACTGGAATTTCGTCAGCGCCAGCCACGCGCGCAACCACGGCAGGGAGACCTTCGTCTATAACGGCTTTCCGACGGATTCCTATCCGCTGGCCAGCCTGAAGAACGACCGCCTGCTGTTCCTCGCCGGCATCGCGCGCGCCGGCAAGAACCTCAATCGCGCCGTCGACCTCGCCAGGAAATTCGATTTTCCGCTCGATATCGCCGGTGGCTCGCGTTGGAAACTGCTGATGCGCAGCCAGGTCCGGCGCGACCGCGTCTTCTTCAGGAGTCTTGGACCGCGCTACCGCTTCCATGGCGTCGTCGGCGGCGACCAGAAGCTGCGCCTGCTGGGCGAGGCAAAGGCCTTCCTCAACCCGATCGCCTGGGAAGAGCCGTTCGGCATGGCGCCGGTCGAGGCCATGCTGTGCGGAACGCCGGTGCTGACCACCCCGCGCGGTGCCCTGCCCGAGATCGTCGACGGTGACACCGGGCTGTTCTTCGACACTGACGCCGAGTTCGCCGCCGCCCTCGGCGCGATCGCTGGCTTTTCGCCGCAACGCTGCCGGGACTCGGCCGCCGACCGGTTCCCGATCGCCCGCACCGCGAAGGGCTATCTCGATCTCTACGCGCGAATCCTCGACGGTGAAGCGCTGGCTTGAGCGGCCATATCCGGTCCTCGTCTTGACTCTGTGGCCGATTTCCTGTCTACACGCCGCGAAATCCGCGACGAGTATCCCTCCGAGCAAGCCGACCAGGACGCCGAAACCTCCCAGGAGGTGAAGTGCTGTAAATCGATCCTGGAGGCCAACACCCGGCAGCGCTGAGCGCCCCCGGGTGCTTTTTGGCTTTGCGCTTGCCCGGGCGTTGTTTGGACAAGCTCTTTTGTTTGGACACTTGGCGCGAACGCATTACCTCTCGGGCACCATCCGGGTGCCAGGGAAAGGAAAACGAATGTTTGAATCGCTACAGGAACGTCTTGGTTCGATCCTGAACGGCCTCACCGGCCGCGGCGCGCTGTCGGAGGCGGATGTCTCGGCGGCGCTGCGCGAGGTCCGCCGTGCGCTGCTCGAGGCCGACGTGGCGCTGGAAGTGGTGCGCTCCTTCACCGACAAGGTGCGCGAGAAGGCCATCGGCGCCGCCGTGGTGAAGTCGATCAAGCCCGGCCAGATGGTCGTCAAGATCGTCCATGACGAGCTGGTCGAAATGCTCGGCGCCGAAGGCGTCGCCATCGACCTCAATGCGCCAGCTCCGGTCGTCATCATGATGGTCGGCCTGCAGGGCTCCGGCAAGACGACGACCTCGGCCAAGATCGCCAAGCGTCTCACCGAGCGTCAGAACAAGAAGGTTCTGATGGCCTCGCTCGACACGCGGCGCCCCGCCGCGCAAGAGCAGCTCCGCCAGCTCGGCGAGCAGGTCAAGGTGGCGACGCTGCCGATCGTCGAGGGCCAGATACCGGTCGACATCGCGCGGCGCGCCGTGCAGGCGGCCAAGCTCGGCGGCCATGACGTCGTCATTCTCGACACCGCCGGCCGCACCCATATCGACGAGCCGCTGATGGTCGAGATGGCCGACATCAAGAAGGTGTCGTCGCCGCACGAGATCCTGCTGGTTGCCGATTCACTGACCGGCCAGGATGCCGTCAACCTGGCGAAAAGCTTCGACGAGCGTGTCGGCATCACCGGCCTTGTGCTGACCCGCATGGACGGCGACGGCCGCGGCGGTGCTGCCCTTTCCATGCGCGCCGTCACCGGCAAGCCGATCAAGCTGATCGGTACCGGCGAGAAAATGGATGGGCTGGAGGAATTCCACCCCAAGCGTATCGCCGACCGCATCCTCGGCATGGGCGATATTGTCTCGCTGGTCGAAAAGGCCGCCGAAAACATCGACGCCGAGCAGGCGGCGGCGATGGCCAAGAAGATGCAGTCGGGCAAGTTCGACCTCAACGACCTCGCCGGCCAGCTTCAGCAGATGTCGAAGATGGGCGGTATGGGCGGCATCATGGGCATGATGCCCGGCATGGGCAAGATGAAGGACCAGATGGCCGCCGCCGGTCTCGACGACAAGATGTTCGGCCGCCAGCTCGCCATCATCTCGTCGATGACCAAGGCCGAGCGCGCCAACCCGGACATGCTGAAACACTCGCGCAAGAAGCGCATCGCCGCCGGCTCCGGCACCGATGCGGCCGAGATCAACAAGCTGCTGAAAATGCACCGCGGCATGGCCGACATGATGAAGGCGATGGGCGGCAAGGGCAAAGGCGGTGGCCTCATGCGCGGCATGATGGGCGGGCTGGCCCAGAAGATGGGCATCGGCGGCATGATGCCCGGCATGGGCGGCCCAGGCGGCCTGGGTGGCGGCATGATGGGCGGCGGCATGCCCGACCTGTCGAAGATGGACCCCAAGCAGCTCGAAGCCTTGCAGAAGCAGGCGCAGGCGGCCGGTCTCGGCGGTATGAAGGGCCCACCCGGCGGTCTTCCCGGCGGCGGCCTGCCCGGATTGCCCGGCGGCATGAAGCTTCCCGGTGGACTGCCGGGCCTGGGCGGCGGCGGACTGCCCGGCCTCGGCAAGAAGAAGTGAGGGCGCCATGAACGAGGAAAAGGACATGGCCGACGCGCGCACCGTTCTGGCCGACTATCGCGCCTCGATCGACAACATCGACGCAGCACTCATCCACATGCTGGCCGAGCGCTTCCGCTGCACCAAGGCGGTTGGCGTGTTGAAGGCCGCGCATGGCCTGCCGCCGGCCGATCCGGCACGCGAGCAGCAGCAGATCGCCCGCCTTCGCCAGCTGGCGAAGGATGCCCATCTCGACCCGGATTTCGCGGAGAAATTCCTCAACTTCGTCGTCCGCGAAGTGATCAGACACCACGAACAGATCGCCGCTTCCAACGGCGTGACGAAAACCGGCTGAGACGGTGCATGTCGCCCAAAAATGCGCAGCGGTTTTGGGATTAACGACATGCACAAAAGCAAAGCCGTAGCCAACCAACGAAATCAGAGTTTTTAGGAGAAAAGAAATGCCGTTGAAGATCAGACTGGCCCGTGCGGGCTCGAAGAAGCGTCCTTACTACCACGTCGTCGTTGCCGACGCGCGTTCGCCGCGCGACGGCCGTTTCATTGAGTCGCTCGGCTCGTGGAACCCGCTGCTGCCCAAGGATGGCGAACGCGTCAAGGTCGATGCCGACCGCGTCAAGCATTGGCTGTCGCACGGCGCCCAGCCGACCGATCGCGTGCTGCGCTTCCTCGACGAAGCCGGCCTGGTCAAGCGTGAGGCTCGTTCCAACCCGAAGAAGGCCGAGCCGGGCAAGAAGGCGCAGGAACGCGCTGCCCTTTTGAAGAAGGCACAGGAAGACGCCGCCGCCGCTGTTGCCGCAGCAGCCGCTGCACCGGCCGAGGCGGAAGCCGCCACCGCCGAGTAATTCACTTTCATCGTCCTACGAAAACGGCGGGCCCAGGCCCGCCGTTTGCTGTATGTCGCCGATCAATAGCCCTGTGGGCAACGAGCGATGTATGTGCGACCGTAACGATCGCGATAGCGGCACTGGCCGGTTTCACTGGCGCGGCCGATGAGGGACCCTGCGACGGCACCAACGGCACCACCAACGACAGCCCCCTGTACCGGATCATTTGCCACGGCAGCGCCTATCGCCGCACCACCCAGGCCACCAACCGCGGCACCCTTTTCCGTCTGCGAACAGGCGCCGAGTGGTAGCAGCAGCGCCAGCAAAAGCATGGTTTTCTTCATCATCGTCGTTCCTCTCCAAAGGCAAACAGCTTACCCACCTTGGGATCGATAACGCACGAAAGCGAAATTTGATCCGTCAGGGAAATGACGAACCGATCGCCCTATTTTTCGGCAGCGTTTTTCAGATTGGCGAGTCCTACCTCGAAATCCTTGCCGACCAGCCTGTCGAAGTTCATGAACACGCCCATCAGCTTGGCGATGAACGGGTAGCGGCCGTGCATGGCCCACGACACGGCAGTGGCGTTGCCGCTCGGCGTCAGGATGAAGTCGACGGTGTTGTTGGCCTTGAACGGTTTCTCGAAGTCGAGCTTCAGCGCGATCAGCGAAGACGGCACCGAATTCGTGATTTCCATGCGGCCGATGCCGGCCTTGCCGCCGCTGTGCCAGGCATAGGCGGCGCCCTTGCCGCTATCGTTGCCAGAGAACGTGCGCTTCATTTCGGGGTCGAGTTTCTCGTAGGGCGACCACAGGCTCCAGCGCCTGAAATCGTTGATCATTGGAAAGATGGCTTCGGGTGATGCGTTGATGCTGGTCGCGCGGCTGACGGTGAAACTGTCCGGCCGTGTCGCGGCATAGATGAGCAAGGCGGCGATCAGCACAACCAGGATGACAAGAATGGTGGTGAGCATTTCCTTTTCCTTTTCGGTTGGGCTTATCGGCTGAACGGGATCAGGGCACGCACCCGGGGATCGCGCAGATACAATCCGCCCCACAGGATGATGCCAAGATAGACGCCGAACAGCGTGTGCGAAAACAGCGGGCTGCCGATACGCATATTGGTGGCGATGGCGCCGCCGAGATAGCCGGTGAGCAGGATGGCGCCGAGCGCCGAGGTGCGCGGCAGCGCATAGAGCGCGATCGAGATCAGCCCGACAATGCCGAGCAGGCGCGCAACATTGGCATCGGCCGGCCAGCCAAGCGGCACCATCGTCTGCGTGACGACATCGAGCGGCGGCAGTTTGATGACGCCGTCGAAGATCATGAACAGCACGATGATGGCGCCGAGCACGCGGCCGGTCCACAGGGCAGCAGTCGAGGCGGGTGCGGTTTGAGAGATTGACATTTGGTTTCCTCCATTGGTTCGAGCACTGGCTGTCTTCGCCAGAGTTGAACCAAGGACGGGGCACGGGTCGGCGATCCGACACGTGCCGGAATCTTTTTGGCGCCGGGGCGGCGTTGACGCGCCGCACCGGAGTAAGCTGCCTTAAGAGAAATAAAACTTCTCGGCCGCGATCATCTTCGGCGGCGGCTCGCCCAGCGCCTCGAACACCGAGATCTCGCAGACGCGGCACAGGCCATCAAGCGCAAGGTCGTTGGCCTCGGTGCCGAACGGATCCTCGAGCTCTTCCGACAGCGCATCGAGGCCGAAGAAGGTATAGGCGATCAGCGCCGTGAACAGCGGCGTCGCCCAGCCGGCGGCCGAGGCCATCCCGAACGGCAGCAGCAGGCAGAAGATGTAGGCCGTGCGCTGCAGGAGCAGCGTGTAGGCAAAGGGCAACGGCGTTCCCATGATGCGCTCGCAGCCGGCCTGCGCAGCGGCGATTTCCGACAGCCGCTCGTCGAGGATGCGGTAGCCGATGGTGTCGATGGCGCCGGCCTTGCGGAGTGCTGCGATACGTCCGCCCATCCGCCGCACCATGGCGTCGGGGGCGTTGGCAGCCTTGGCAGCCTCTTCGACCTCGTCGCCGATGAACGCGCGTGCTTCAGCTGTGGCGTCCACTCGTCTGAGCAAGCCGCGCAGGAAGTGGCAAAAGGCAATCGCTTCCATCAACCACGCAGTTCGGTCCGGTCTTCGACCAGCCCGGTCGAGGCGCGGGCCAAATTGCGGATGTCGAAGACCAGCTGGCCCCACAGCTTGCGCGCCTCCCACCAGCGGTCGTAGGCGGCGTTGTTGCGGAAGCCGAGATAGATCGACAGCGCCACGCCGAGCAGGGCGAAGGGTGCGGTGCCGGCATTGCCGAAGTCGAGTTTCAGCGCCCGGACGGCCAGCACCACCAGCGCGCCATAGAGGCCGAAGCCGAAAATCTGCGGCAGGATGCGCGGCACCACCGAGCCGCGCATGATGAAGAACAGATGCAGGAATCCCGGGCGCGGGCGGACGATCATAAAAATACCTCTGGCGCACCGGCGCTGGTCCTGAACCCTTCTATTGTGCGATGGCACAGACGGACAAGCTCAGCCGCCAACGACATGGCAATGTCGTCTTGCAGGGGTAGAGCGATGCGCGCTATCGAAGCCAGCAGACCGAGGACGCTTAAGCGATCGCTGCCCCGATCGCGAAAACATGTGGAAGCAAACGATGGCCGGCGAGACCGATCTGAAAAAACTGCTGGCGACGATGACGCCCGAACTGCTTGCCGGCGTCCATGTCTTCGTCACCCTGGCACCCGGCGCACCCGTGCCCGACAATCTCGAGCCGGTGATGCAGTTTCGCGAGCGCGAGGGCACGACGCTGATCGTGCTTGAAGACGAGGCCGAGGCGGCTGGCCTGGACGGCGTATTCCCGAGCCGCATGATCACGCTGAACATCCATTCGTCGCTGGAGGCGGTCGGCTTCCTCGCCGCCATCACCGCCCGGCTCGCCACCGCCGGCATGGGCGTCAATCCGGTCTCGGCTTTTTATCACGACCATCTGTTCGTGCCGGCCGACCGGGCGGAGGAAGCGATGGATTTGCTGCGCAGACTGGCTGCGGACAGCGCTGGCTGAGAGCTACGACCCTCGAACATACAGGATGTCCGGCAGGCCTTCCTCGTTCCTGGTGCCGTCGCCGAACGCGTCGGCGCGAAAGCCATGGCGCTCGTAGAACCTTCGGGCGCCAACGTTCGCTTGAAAGCAATGCAGTTTCACGACCGGCAAAAGCCGCGATCGCTTCCACCAGCAACTGGCTGCCGATACCTCGCCCCGTCCAGGCGGGATCGAGATAGAGCTGTTCCACGCTTTCGCCGCTGACGGCGATGAAGCCGACAATCTCCTTGCCGGCTTCAGCAACGATCACTTCTTGTCGCGGTAACACGAGGTCGCGGATGAAAGCCAGATCCTCGTCCGGCGTGTGCAAGACAGGCATCCAGTCGAACGAGGCAAGTGCGGCCCGCAGGATCCTGGCGACGGCAAGTGCGTCCGAACCGACGGCCGGACGCAGCGCGATTTTGGCGCTATCGCTCATACCATAAGCCTATGAGCGAAGAGCATCCGGCCAACGGCCGAGCCCGCGACCGCGGGCCGCCGCGGCAGCGGCGATACGGCCCGTGAGCGAAAACGGCCAAAGGCCGAGCCCCGTGAGCGAAAGTTATGCCGCCTTCTTCTTCGGCTGGATCAGCCCGCGCTCGACCAGCAGTTCGGCGATCTGCACTGCGTTGAGTGCGGCGCCCTTGCGCAGATTATCGGAGACGATCCACATCGAGAGGCCGTTCTCGATGGTCGAATCCTCGCGGATGCGCGAGATGAAGGTGGCGTCCTCGCCGGCCGATTCCAGCGGCGTGATGTAGCCGCCGTCCTCGCGCTTGTCCAAGACCTGGCAGCCCGGCGCTTCGCGCAGGATATCGCGCGCCTCATCGGCGGTGATCGGCTTTTCGAACTCTATGTTGACCGCTTCCGAATGGCCGATGAACACCGGCACGCGCACGCAGGTCGCCGTCAGCTTGATCTTGGGGTCGAGCATCTTCTTGGTCTCGGCCACCATCTTCCACTCTTCCTTGGTGAAGCCATCATCGAGGAAGACGTCGATATGCGGGATGACGTTGAAGGCGATGCGCTTGGTGAACTTCTTGACCTCGACCGAATCGGCGACGAACACGGCACGGGTCTGCGTGAACAGTTCGTCCATGCCTTCCTTGCCGGCGCCTGATACCGACTGGTAGGTGGCGACGACGACGCGCTTGATGGTGGCGAAGTCGTGCAGCGGCTTCAGCGCCACGACCAGCTGCGCCGTCGAGCAATTCGGATTGGCGATGATGTTCTTGCGCGTGAACAGGGAGATCGCGTCCGGGTTCACTTCCGGCACAATCAGCGGCACATCCTGGTCGTAGCGGAAAGCCGACGAATTATCGATGACGACGCAGCCCTGCTTGCCGATCTTCGGCGACCATTCCTTGGAGACGTTGCCGCCGGCCGACATGATGCAGATGTCGGTGTCGGAAAAATCATACTGGTCGAGCGTCCTGACCTTCAGCGTGCGGTCGCCGAACGAGACTTCCGTGCCCTGGCTACGCCGCGAGGCCAGCGCCACCACTTCGCTCACCGGAAAGCCGCGCTCTTCCAGTATGTTGAGCATTTCCCGGCCCACATTGCCCGTGGCGCCGACGATCGCAACCTTGAAACTCATAGATATCTCCTGTCCCTCTCCGCTCGGTTTTTGGAGAAAACCCGCCGGCCGATGCGGGTTTCAACCCCCGGGCCGGACCCGGGAGAGGGTGGTTAGGCCAAGGGAATCAGACCGTTTTAGTGGTCGTTTTGGCCGTGGTTTTGCTGGAACGAGGAGACGCGCCGACGCGCCCGGCCCAATGGTTTGCATTGTGGCCAGAAAAGTCGAATGCAAGGAGCGCCATCAAAAGGCCGCGCATCGAAAACTATCCCGTTCGGTGCCGGCTTTTACGCGGTTTGCGTAAAGAGTCAATTGCGACGCGCCCTGTACATTGGAAGCGGCGCGAAGTACGAACGAAAAGCTCGTCTGGCTTGCTGCGCCCCGTGGCGCCGGCCCACAAAGACTCCGAATTCCGAAAGAAGCAGATGTCCAACTTCGAAGCTATTGTTCCAGCGCTGGCAAAGGCGCTGGAAAAACGCGGCTATTCCGAGCTGACGCCGGTGCAAAAGGCGGTTCTGGAGCTCGGCCAGGCCGACGCGCTGGTTTCGGCCCAGACCGGCTCCGGCAAGACCGTCGCCTTTGGCCTGGCGCTGGCGCCGACCCTGCTGGGCGATGCCGAGCGCTTTGCCCATGCCGCAGCACCGCTGGCGCTGGCCGTGGCGCCGACGCGCGAACTGGCCCTGCAAGTCACGCGCGAGCTGGAATGGCTTTACGAACTGACCGGCGCGACCGTGGCCTCCTGTGTCGGCGGCATGGACATGCGCACCGAACGCCGGGCGCTGGAGCGCGGCGCCCATATCGTCGTCGGCACGCCCGGCCGGCTGCGAGACCACATCACGCGGCACTCGCTCGACATGTCGGCGCTCAAGGCCGTAGTCCTCGACGAAGCCGACGAAATGCTCGATCTCGGCTTTCGCGAAGATCTCGAATTCATCCTCGACGCCGCCCCGGCCGCGCGCCGCACCCTGATGTTTTCGGCCACCGTGCCGCGCTCCATCGCCACGCTGGCCAAGGGCTACCAGCGCGATGCGGTGCGCATCTCCGCCTCCGGCGAGGAAAAGCAGCATCTCGACATCGAATACCGGGCGCTGAGCGTTGCCCAGGCCGACCGGGAAAACGCCATCATCAATGTGCTGCGCTTTTACGAGGCGAAGAACGCCCTGGTGTTCTGCAACACCCGTGCGGCCGTCAACCATCTGACCGCGCGCTTCAACAATCGCAACTTCTCCGTCGTCGCACTTTCCGGCGAGCTCAGCCAGAACGAGCGCAGCCATGCGCTGCAGGCGATGCGCGACGGCCGCGCCAAGGTCTGCATCGCCACCGACGTAGCGGCACGCGGCATCGACCTGCCCAACCTCGAACTGGTGATCCACGCCGACCTGCCGACCAACCCGGAGACGCTTCTGCACCGGAGCGGACGGACGGGACGTGCGGGACGAAAAGGCGTCAGCGCGCTGATCGTGCCCAACAGCGCCCGCAGGCGCACCGAACGGCTGTTGCAAAGCGCCGGCCTCAAGGCGACATGGGCAAGCCCACCTTCGGCCGACGATGTGATCCGGCGCGACGACGAGCGCATTCTCGCCGATCCGGCTTTCGACGAGCCCCTAAAGGATGACGAGCGCGGCTTCATCGACGCGCTCCTTGCCAGGCACGGCGCCGAACAGGTGGCCGCCGCCTTCGTGCGCCTGTGCCGCGCCAGCCGCTCGGCGCCCGAGGATCTTATGGACGTCGCCCCGTTCACGCCTTCGCGTGAAAAACTGGCGGGCGAAAAATTCGCATGTGGGGACGAGGCGCCCAGCCGCCGCGACGATTTCGGCGACAGCGTCTGGTTCTCTGTGTCGGTGGGGCGGCGGCAGAATGCCGAGCCGCGCTGGCTGATCCCTATGCTCTGCCGCACCGGCGGCATAACCAAGCGCGAGATCGGCGCCATCAAGATGCAGCCGGAGGAAACCTTCGTGCAGATCGCAGCCGATTGGGCCGACCGTTTCCTCGCCGCCATCGGCCCCGATCGCAAGCTGCAGAACAACATCGTGGTGAAACGGCTGGACGGCACGCCCGACCTGTCGCGCGCTGGCTACCAGCCGCCAAGCCCGGACAAGAAGCCGCATCGCGGCAAGCGGCCGTTTGACCAGAATGCGCCCCAAGGTGCCCACAAGTCGAAATTCGAAAAGCGCGCGCCATCGTCAGAGCGTCCTGAGGCAAAGCCCTGGGCCGCGAAAGCGGGCAAGCCGAAATTCGACAAGGCCGGACCGCCGAAGCACAAGAAGTCGAAGAACCGGCCGGCCTGATCATGCCTCTTGCGATCTGCCGGAACTTTGAACAGTCTGGGCAGGGCGCGGACAAGGGGTGGGTGGCAAATGCGCGGCGAAGTGCTTCACTATGACGAGGCTCAAGGCTTCGGGTTCATCACCGGGGCGGACGGCAATCGCTACACGTTTGCGCGCGAGAATCTGCGCCGCGAAGTGTCGATGGCCAAGGGCACGGCCGTCGAATTCCAGCCCGGCGGCGGCCAGGCGCGCGACATTTTTTCGATCAGCGCCCAGACCGCCAATCCGGCCGCCGGCGCTGCCGCTGCAAGCGTGGCACCATCTCAAGCCGGCAACGCATCTGCGGCCCCCCAGCCGCAGCATTTCGGCCGTTTCGCCAAGATTGAGCCTGATGAGGCCACGGGACTGTGGGGCTATTTCTGGCGTTGCCTGACCGAGAACTACTTCAACTTCGCCGGCCGCGCCCGCCGCAAGGAGTTCTGGGGCTACTGCCTGTTCTGGACGATCGTGATGATCGCGATCCTCAGCATTGGTCTCTTCAGCGACTACGCAATGGGCAATTTCGAGGTCAGCGATGAAATGGCGCTGGTGACGGTCGGTGTCTGCGGCCTCTTCGTCCTGGGGACGTTCCTGCCGTGGCTGGGGCTGGTGGCGCGTCGCCTGCACGATATCGGCCTGACCGGCTGGCTCTCCCTGCTTTTTTTCGTTCCGTCCGTCGGCGGCCTCGCCATACTGGTGTTCGCGCTGATCCCGACCCAGACCAAGGAAAACCAATGGGGTCCCGTGCCGGCCGGGGTGAGGAACTAGCTTCGACGTGTATCTTGCGAGCGGCAACAACTTAGAGTAGCATTTTGTGAAGCGATGCAAAAGGGGGGGTAGGGTATGCGCGGCGCAGTGTTTCACTACGACGAGGATCAGGACTACGGTTACATCAATGGAGTCGACGGCAAGCGCTATATCTTCGCCCGTAACGATCTGAGTCAGGAAGTGGCGCTCGTCAGGGGCACGCTCGTCGAGTTCCAGCCCGACGACGGCACGGCGCACAACATAGTCGCCGTAACGACACCAGCCAGCGGTACAGCATCGTCACGCGCGGCCCAACCGCAAGGGCCCGGCCGTTCGGCCCAATCGATGGGCTTGTGGGCCTATTTCCGACGTGCGCTGGGCGACGACTATCGCAATTTCACCGGCCGCGCCCGCCGCAAGGAGTTCTGGGCTTTCTGTCTCTGCTCGATCATCGTGCTCGTCGCGCTATTCGTTTTCGGCATTCTCCTCAACCTGGCGATCAGCGGTTTCGGTAACGGCCCAAGGACGTCGATCGGGTACGTTCCTGCCCTCCTTTTCGGGCTGGTAACGATCCTGCCATGGACCGCGCTTGTTGTTCGGCGTCTGCACGACATCGGCCTGACAGGCTGGCTTGCCTTGCTCTGCTTCACTCCAGCTTTGGGTGGTGTGGCGTTGCTCGTCCTCGGGCTTGTTCCGTCTCAACTCGGCGAAAATCCATGGGGTCAGATGCCGGCTGGCGTCAGGGTTTAGCGGCCGTCTCCAGCGTCTCGCCCCACCGCCTGAGGAAGATCTCAGCCCCTGGCGTCCCGCGTCGATTCGTGGCTGCCGGCAATGCGCCGCCATCTCGCACGGCATGACGGCATGTCCGTCGCATCTCCGGTCGTCGCCCAGTTGACGTCGGCCGCCATGGGATCAGCCCAGGAACTTCGCGATGATCGCATCGCCCATCTCTACCGTGCCGACTTCGGTCATGCCCTCGGACAAGATGTCCTTGGTGCGCAAGCCGTCGTCGAGCACGGCGGCAATCGCGCCTTCGAGCTTGTCGGCCTCGGCTACCATGCCGAAGGAATAGCGCATGCACATGGCGAAGGACGCGATCATGGCGATCGGGTTGGCGATGCCCTGGCCGGCGATGTCCGGCGCCGAGCCATGCACCGGCTCGTAGAGCGCCTTGCGCTTTTTCGTCTTCACGTCCGGCGCGCCGAGTGAGGCCGACGGCAGCATACCGATCGAGCCGGTCAGCATGGCGGCGATGTCGGACAGCATGTCGCCGAACAGATTGTCGGTGACGATGACGTCGAACTGTTTTGGCCAGCGCACCAGTTGCATGCCGCCGGCATCGGCCAGCATATGGTCGAGCTTGACGTCGGCATATCTAGCCTTGTGGGTCTGGGTGACGACCTCGTTCCACAAAACGCCCGACTTCATCACATTGCGCTTTTCCATCGAGGTGACGTAGTTCTTACGCGTACGCGCCAGCTCGAAGGCGACGCCCGAAATGCGCTCGATCTCGAACGTATCGTAGACCTGCGTGTCGATGCCGCGCTTCTGGCCATTGCCGAGATCGATGATCTGCTTCGGTTCGCCGAAATAAACGCCACCGGTCAACTCGCGCACGATCAATATGTCGAGCCCCTCGACCACGTCCTGCTTCAGCGAAGAGGATGCCGCCAGCGCCGGATAGCAGATGGCGGGGCGCAGATTGGCGAACAGCTCCATATCCTTGCGCAGGCGCAGCAGCCCGGCCTCGGGACGCACCTCATAAGGCACCGCATCCCATTTCGGCCCGCCGACGGCGCCGAACAGCACCGCGTCCGCTGCCATCGCCTTTTCCATGTCGGCATCGGAAATCGCCGCGCCATGTGCGTCATAGGCGCAGCCGCCGACCAGGCCTTCGTCGGTTGCAAAACCACTGCCTAGCTTGTCGTTCATGGCTGATATCAGCTTCTTCACCTCGGCCATCGCCTCGGGGCCGATGCCGTCGCCGGCGAGCAGGAGAAGATTTTTCGAAGCCATCACAACCGTCCCAACACTGTTTGGAGAAACCGCGGCCTTGCTAAACGCCAAGCGGGCTGTGCGCAAGGGGACGAACAGCGCTGCGACGCCCCTCTGGCCTGCCCGCCTTGCAGGACTTGGGTTCCTCGCCCCCCGCTAAAGGCGGGGGAGAGGTGGCCGCGAAGCGGACGGAGAGGGGGCTTTCGTAGGGCGCAGCCCCCTCTCCGTCTCGGCTCTGCCGAGCCACCTCTCGGCGAGGAACCCAAGCTGGAATAGCGCCTCGCGAGAAGCCATCAACGATGCGAGAGAATGTTGACCAACCGGCCGAACGGATCGCGCACATAGAAGCGCCGCACGCCCCAGGGTTCGTCGGCCGGTCCGTATTCGATGGCGAAGCCGGCCGTCTTCATCCCATCAAGCGCGGCATCGACATCGTCGACCTCGATCGACAGCTCCGGCACCGGCGTGCCGGAGCCGCCTTGAGCCATGAAGCTGATCTGCACGGTCATCGTCTCTTGTGAGCCGTAGGTGGCGATCCAGCCGAGATCCATCAGCAGGTCGAGGCCGAGCACATCCTGATAGAAGCGCTTTGCCGCCTCGATATCCTGCGTACCTATGTTAGCAACGATGCGCCGGACTTTCATCGGTTCACCCGGTGCGCCGCAGCGCCGTGACTTCGATTTCGATCTTCATTTCCGGCTTGTTCAACTGGCAGACGATCATCGTCGCCGCCGGCCTGACGGTGCCAAACGCCTCGCCCAGGATCGGGAAGACGATGTCCACGAAGGCGGCGTCGGTGATGTAGTAATGCGCCCGCACCACATCGGCAATCTCGAAGCCTCCGTCCTTGAGCGCCTTGGCGATCGTCGCCAGGCAATTGCGCGTCTGCGCCTCGACCGTCTCCGGCATCGTCATGGTCGCGTAGTCGTAGCCGGTCGTTCCGGACACGAAACACCAGTCGCCTTGCACGACGGCACGCGAATAGCCGGCGGTTTTTTCGAAGGGCGAACCGGTGGAGATCAGTTTTCGCATGGTTTCCTCGTAAAATCCTGCCAGCATCTAGCAATGAAGGGGCCATCCGGCCTAGGGCCAGTCGGAGCCGACTGTTGTCCCGGCAAACCCACGCACACTTCGGAGAGCAGCCCAGACCTTCGCGTCTTCGTCATCCTCCTCTAGGTCGGCCAGGTCGTCGTCGCGCGGGCGGCGCTCAGCCGGATCGAAGCGCCATTGCGACATGCGCCTCTTGCGGAAACGACAAGCGGCCATTGCGTAGCATCTCTGGATCGAGCAATGATTGGGTGGCAGCCGCAACATTCTTTATGAGGGCTTCGCGCTCGTCATCATTTCGATCACTCAGGAGGCTGGCCATTGGCGTTGCGATCAATTGAAATCGCACGTAGTCGAGGACGGATGGAAAGGTGATGCGCTGCGTGACCGTGTTGACGTCAACCTGCTCAAAACCTTCCTGGGTCATCAGGGCACCGACCTCATCTGCCTCAGGAAAGATGTGCTCAGCGCGTTTGATCTTCGATGCATCTGGCCCAAGGCGTTGATCAAGAGCTTGTACAAAGGCGT
The DNA here is from genome assembly GCF_024746795.1 of Mesorhizobium sp. AR10. Taxonomy (NCBI): domain Bacteria; kingdom Pseudomonadati; phylum Pseudomonadota; class Alphaproteobacteria; order Hyphomicrobiales; family Phyllobacteriaceae; genus Mesorhizobium; species Mesorhizobium sp. AR10. The sequence continues at coordinate 1,154,400 of NZ_CP080524.1, read as the reverse complement.
TTGCGGCCGGCGTGTGCTCAATGGCGCTATAGACACTAAGCGCTACTCGACCTGACGGTGCCAGCACCCGGTTCATCTCACGAAGGGCAAGCGATCTATCCGGGAAGAACTGGAGGCCAAGCTGGCAAAGAACGAGATTGAAAGAGCCATCATCAAAGGGAAGACTGAGGGCGCTGCCTTCAAACCATTCGATTGAAGTACCCGAGTTCGGTACAGATCGGGCTACAGCGAGCATACCGGGATTGAAGTCAAGCCCGACAACGCGGCCGCTTGCCATCCGCTCTGCTGCGAGACGTGTTACGGCACCCGTACCACAAGCAATATCGAGCGCAGCTTCTCCCGACTTTGGCATTGCTCGATCAATGAGATCCGCCGACCACAAGGACGTTATCGCAGGTACGAGATAGCGCTCGTATAGTTCGGGCGCACTACCATCAAGTTGCCAATGTTCATGCTCTGACATTGAAAGCCTTGTGTCGGAGCGTTCCGCGGTTGAATACAATTTAACACGGCAAGGCGCCGGCGGCGCTATATGCCGGAAATCTACGGACCCAATACGACTTGCTACAACTGGCTGGCGCCGGTGCGAAGCAATTCTCGGGTTCAGCGGAAGCGGTGCTGGTTCTGTTCCGTCGCACTTCTCGGCGACTGTCGCAGCATGGACCCTCGGTCAAGCCCGAGGATGACGAAGGCAAGGTGGCCGCGCCAAGACGCTAATTCGCCGACCCCAGCGCCTTGTCCAGCGCTTCTTTCACATCGGCCGGCCAAGTCTTCGCCGGCGGCCACGCATCCGGCTCGCCATTGTCACCGCGCCGCGAGAAATAGAGAGTGTGCTTGACCGGGTCGACAGCCATGAAGCCGTCATTGCCGCCGCAGTCGTGCGGTACGCAGCCGCTGGCATAGAAGGCGCCGGACGCGGTCTTCTCGGTGCCGCCGCCGACCAGCAGGCTGGTCGCCATGTCCGGCATGTCCTTGCCGAGCAACGCCTCGGCCGCCTTGTAAACGGCCTCGTTGTGGAAGGCGTCGATGATGTTCTGGTACTTAGCCGGGTCGACATCCTTCCAGTCCGTTCCGGGTTCCGGCGCGTAGGTGAGGTTGCCTGAGGTCGTCAGCCCGTCGGTCGGCGTCCATTGCAGCGCCGGTCGGGATTCACCCGGCAGTAGATAGGGCACGAAGTAGATCGCATTGTCGGACACCGACGCAGGCGGCGCACCGCAATCGTCCTGTTCGACCGTGGTGCTCTGGATCGTGCTGTCTTCCGACTTCCAGACGATCACCTTGGCCGGACCGCACTGGTTGCCGCCATCGCCGACATCGACCAGCGCCACACTGACGTCGCCGACCTCGACGATTTTGTCGAAGAAAACGTCATAGTTGCTGGCCAGCTTCTGGCCGTCGAAGGCGAGCACCTTTTCGCCATCCTGCTCTGGCTGGGTGATGGTCAACTGACCACCCGCGAACGGGATCGGAGCCTGCTTGTCGTCGTCGGCCGGCGCCGCATCGGTGGTGCTCGACGATCCCTGATCGGTTGCCGGCTGGTCGGCCGGCTTCTGGGCTGTCGCGGGCGTTTGCTGCGCGGCAGGCGTCTGCGTCTGCGCACCAACGCCAGCTATTGGCGTCAGGATCGACGCCAGCGCGCAGGCGCCGGCAAGAAGCGAACGTGTCATGACTGTCCCTCCGTTCAGTCGCCACGAACCCGGCCAGCCGCCGGGCTATCCGTTCAGATCAGGCCCAGGGGCGTTGTTCGGCGTTTCGCTTCTCGAAAGAGTCGATGGCGCCAGCCTTCTCCATGGTCAGGCCGATGTCGTCGAGCCCGTTGAGCAGGCAATGGCGCTTGAAATCGTCGAGGTCGAACGTGACCACGCCGCCGTCGGGCCCGCGGATTTCCTTGGCTTCGAGATCGACCGACACCGTCGCATTGGAACCGCGCGAGGCGTCGTCCATCAGCTTCTCCAGATCTTCCGGGCTGACGGTGATCGGCAGGATGCCGTTCTTGAAGCAGTTGTTATAGAAAATATCGGCGAACGAGGTCGAGATGACGCAGCGAATGCCGAAATCGAGCAGCGCCCACGGCGCGTGTTCGCGGCTCGAACCGCAGCCGAAATTGTCGCCGGCGACCAGGATCTGCGCATTGCGATAGGCCGGCTTGTTGAGCACGAAGTCCGGGTTTTCCGAGCCGTCGTCCTTGTAGCGCATTTCGGCGAACAGGCCGGTGCCGAGCCCGGTGCGCTTGATCGTCTTGAGATAGTCCTTGGGAATGATCATGTCGGTGTCGACATTGACGATCGGCATCGGCGCGGCGACGCCGGTGAGTTTTGTGAATTTTTCCATGGCCTGCCGTGTTCTTTTCGTTGTGGGAATTTGCTGGGGCCGGTTTACACAAAGAGGCGGGCAAATAAAAGGCGGCTGTTTGTGCGCGACGCATCGCCTATGGCAGCGCAAGGCCAGTTTGAAATCTGGCGACGACCCGCCCCGTCTCGACCGGGGGCCTCCAGCATGTAGCTGGCGCTCTTCCCCTGAGCTACGGGCCGCCGGAATGGCTGTATCATGCCGCACGCTGAAACTGAACCACCTCAAAAAACGGCTTCGAAATCCTAGCGCGCTGATGCAATCTGGTGGTCATGAGCGAACAGTCCCACGTCCTCTATGCCAGCGAACCAACGCTCGACGTTGCCGAGTTTCGCCGCGTGCTGGTGGAATCCGGCCTCGGTGAAACGCGCCCTGTCGATGACGAGGCCCGTTTGCAGGCGATGCTTGTCCGCGCCAATCTGGTGCTGACAGCGCGCCTCGACATGGAAGGCAAGCCGCTGGTCGGTGTCGCGCGCGGTGTCACCGACTTCTCCTGGGTCTGCTACGTTTCCGAACTCGCCGTTTCCCAATCGGCGCAAGGGCTCGGCATCGGCAAGGGCCTGATGGACGAGGCGCGCCGGCAGCTCGGGCCATCGGTCGCCATCAGCCTGATCTCCATGCCCGACGCCGTCGGCTTCTATGAACGCATCGGCATGAAGCGCATGGTCGACGCCTTCTGGTTCGGCCGCGAGGGCTGACGCCGTCCCCGACGGCTCACCGTATCAACGTGCCGCTCGTGCGAGCCCGTGTTCCACGAGCCGGTCGATGATCTCGGCATAGCCGACGCCACTTGCCGCCATCGCCTTGGAGTACATGCTGATATCGGTGAAGCCGGGGATCGTGTTGATCTCGTTGACCAGGAATTGCATGTCCGGCATCAGGAAAAAGTCGACACGCGCCATCCCGTCACAACCGACGGCTCTGAAAGCCTTCGCGGCCATCTCACGCATGCCTGCCTCGACCTCCGGCGGCAGTTCGGCCGGCACGATCAGTGCCGCGCCATTCTCGTCGATGTATTTGGCATTGTAATTGTAGAAGCCGTGGCTCTCCGCGGGCACGATCTCGCCCGGCCGCGAGACGAAGAGCTTGCCTGCGGGGTCCTCCAGCACGCTGTATTCAATCTCGCGGCCACGAACGAATTCCTCCGCCAGCAGCTTGCTATCGTGCCGGAAAGCTTCCGCAAGCGCTCGATCGAACTCCTGGCTGGCGTTGACCTTTCCGACGCCGACGGATGATCCCTGTCGTGCCGGTTTGATGAAGAGCGGCAGGCCGAGCTCGCCCTCGAGTTCAGCGAGGGACGGCGTGGTGCCGTCATGGATCGTCACCGAGCGCGCGATCGGCACACCCGCCGCCTTCAGCAGCCGCTTGGCGATATCCTTGTCGAGCGCGACCGCCGAACCGAGGATGCCGCATCCGGCCAGCGGCACGCGGGCGACCTCCGCCAGCCCCTGGACCGAGCCGTCCTCGCCGTACAATCCATGCAACACCGGAAACAGGATATCGATCTTCGGCAGGTCATACGCAGCGCCGCCGGCAGGAATTGCGATCATGCGCCCTCGTCCGCCGGGCACGAGGCAAACTTCAGTCCCGCTCTCCGGCTTTGACAGCGTGCCATCCTTTAAAGAACTCAGCAGCCACGCTCCTTCGCGGGTAATGAAGATCGGCACCGCGTCATATCTCGCAGGGTCCAATGCGCGCATCACATTCGTCGCCGAAAGCACCGACACGTCGTGCTCGGCGGAGCGTCCGCCGAACAGCACGGCAATTCGCAGCTTCGCGTTGGTCATGAAAGATATCTCCGGGGGATCAGGCTCTGGTCGCTCAGATCACATTCAGTTCGCGGAACGCTCTGCCCTCGGCAACGCGCTCGTAGCCGAACGCCGAGCAATCCACCGTGCGATAGCCGCCATGCACCAGAAGCTCGGCCAGCGCCTTGCCGACGGCGGGCGCCTGCTGCAGGCCGTGGCCGGAAAAGCCGTTGGCGAAGAGGAAATTCCTGACCTGCGGATGCGGGCCGATCACCGCATTCTGGTCGAGCGTGTTGTAGTCGTAATGGCCGGCCCAGGCGCGCGTCGGCTTGATCGCCTCGAAAGCGGGGATACGGGTCGCCAGCACCGGCCAGATCACCTCTTCGAACAGCGGCCAGTCGACATCGAAATCCTTGGGATCAGCCGGTCCATCGCCCTCTTCCGGCTCGGCGCCGCCGGTGAGGTAGACCGAGCCTTCCGGCCGAACATAGATGCCTGAGGGATCGACCAGCAGCGGCATGTCGGCATATTTTTCGCGCGCCTCGAAGACGAAGACATTGCGCTTGCGCGGCTCCACCGGCAGCGCCAGCCCGGCAAGAGCCGCCACCTTGCCGGCACTAGGTCCGGCGGCGTTGATGACGGTGCCGGCCTCGAGCTTGTCGCCATTGTCGAGGCCGACGCCGGTGACACGATCGCCCTGCCGCGCGATGCCGGTGACATCAGCGGTGATGAAATCGATCTTTTTCGCACGCAGAGCCTTGCGAAACAGCATCAGCATCGCATGCGCATCGAACCAGCCTTCGCCGCTGCGGCCATAGGCACCAGCGGTGATGCCCTCGGCTGACAGCCACGCGAAGCGGCGCGTCAGCTGCTCGGCGTCCTCGAACACGATGTCGGCGCCCTCGGCGATCTGCGCCTCGTGATTAGCCCTGAGGATCGGTAAACCATTCTCGCCGGCCAGGATGAGATAGCCGCCTTCGCGAAAACCGATATCGGCATCGGCACCGAACTCTTCCTTGAGCCGCCGGAACAGTTTCAGCGTGAATTGCGATAGCCGGATGTTTTCCGGAATGGAGAATTGCTGACGGATCGAGGCCATGGACAGCGTCGTTGCCGCGTGGGCGAATTGCGGATCTCGTTCGATCAGCGCGATCGAGCCGGAAAAGCCTTCCTCGCGCAGGTAATAGGCGATCGAGGAACCGACGATGGCCCCGCCGATGATGACGATGTCGTAGCGCACTTTTTCTCGCCCTTTCCGGTTCAACGCCGATTCAAATTACGCACCCGGCAGAATGATCTCGAAGCGCGCGCCGCGCTCGGAGTCAACCAGCCGGATCGTGCCATCATGCGCTTTCAGGAGGGCCAGCACGATGCCGAGGCCCATGCCGGTGCCGCCACTGTCGCGGCGCGTGGTGAAGAACGGCTCGAAGATGCGCGCCCGGTTGCTCGGCGAAATGCCGGCGCCGTCGTCGCTGACCAGAACCGTTGCCTTGCCGCCCGTGCTCGCTGCCGCGACAGAAACCAGCGTCGCGCCATGGCGCGCCGAATTGTCGATGAGATTGGCCAGAACGATTGCCGCATTCTCGGCCGATATGCGCAGACCGATATCGGCGCCCGCCTCGATGCGAACCGCCACCTTTTCCTCCGCCGGCAGCAGCGCCAGCGCCGCACCGAGCGATGTGCTTTCGCCGCTCGGCGCAAGATTTTCGGCGCGCGCCAGGTCGAGCAGGCGCCGCACCAGCAGGTTGAGACGTCCGGCATCGGTGACGATATTGTTGGAAAACCGCCGCCGCTCGGCTTCGTCCATGGCACTACCTGAATCGCGCAGCAGTTCGGCGGCACCCTGGATCGCCGTCAGCGGCGATTTGAGCTCGTGCGAGACATGGGTGGCAAAAGTCTGGATGCTGTCCGAGCGCGCGTGCAGCTTTTCGGCCATGTCGAGGAAGGCGGTGGAGAGTTCCGCCATCTCGCGCGTGCCGTGATGGTCGAGCGGCCTGATCGCCGCGCGATCGCCGGCGGCGATACGCTCGGTCCGCTCGATCAGCGCATAGATCGGCCGGCTGACGGTGCGCAGGAAGACAAGGCCAATGAGCAGCGTGCCGCCAAGGATGGCGATCGCCGCCAACGTCACCTTGCCGCGTTCGCCATAAAGGTGCTTGACGATGTTGTTCGGCGTCCGCGACAGATAGACCACCCCGGCGACTTGGCCCGCGACGGCAACGGGCAGGGCGACGAAGACGCGGACTTTCGTGCCGCGGCTGACCGAATAGAGCGGCGGCGCCGGCTGGTCGGGAATCCGCAGCCGGAGCGCGCTGGCATAGCGCCCGGCCAGTGCCGCGCGCACCTCTTCGACATCGCCGAGCGACAGGCCGACCTCTTCGCGCCCGGCGATGACGACGCCCTTGGGATCGAGCAGCCGGAAGCCGGCCAGCGTGGTTTTCTGCGTCTCGGTCAGGATGTCCGACAGGTGCGCTCCGATCGCCGCATAGGCCGGATCGATGGTGGCGGCGACTGCCGCCGGCCGGGTCGGGAGGACAGTGTCGGAGGCGAGATCGAGGCGCGGTTCGATCGGATTGTAAAGCGAGTCCGAAGTGTCGCTCCGGCTCGCATCGCCGCTTGCCGTCGCCCGCATCGGTGCGCCGAGCTTTTCCGGCGGAATGCCGGCCTCGCGCACGTCCTGCGCATAGATAGCGGCAAGCACGGCGCCTTGCGCGATCAGTTCGGCTTCGGTCTGGCGGATCAGCTGGTTCTCGTAGAGGCGGAAGAAGAACAGCCCGACCAGCGGCAGCGCCATCACCATGATCAGGATGGCAATGACGACCGTGGCCAGGCGCGGCCGCCATTTGCCGCCGATCCATTTGCGCGCGTTCACGCCCCGCATTGGCCGAGCCGAAAGCCGACGCCATGGACGGTCTCGATGGCGTCCGTGCAGCCCGCCGCCGCCAGCTTGGCGCGGATGTTGCGGATATGGCTGTCGACGGTACGGTCGGCGACATGGATGTTGGCGGCGTAGGCGTTTGCCATCACCGCGTCGCGGCCGAGCACATGCGCCGGCCGCGCCAGAAACCCTTTCAGGATCGAGAATTCGATTCCCGTCAGCAGCAGAGGCTTGCCGTCGAAACTGGCACTGTGGCTGGCCGGCGCCAGGCTGAGCTTGCCATGCGCGAACTGCCTGGCGTCATCCAGCTCCGGCGCCGGCTGGCGGGCGCGCCGCAGGATGACGTTGACCCGCGCCACAAGTTCGCGCGGGCTGAACGGTTTTGTCACATAGTCGTCGCCGCCCATTTCGAGCCCGAGCACCCGGTCGATCTCCTCGTCACGCGCGGACAGGAACAGCACCGGCACGTCGGATCGCTGCCGCAGCCGCCGGCAGACTTCCAGACCATCCATCTCGGGCATGCCGATGTCGAGCACGACAAGATCCGGTGCGCGGCGCTCGATGGCATTCAGCGCGGCCGCACCATCGGCAACCGCGACCGTCTTCATGCCAGCCTTTTCCAGCGCAAAGCAGATGATCTCGCGGATATGCGGGTCATCGTCGGCGACCAGTATGTGATGCGGCATGGATCTAGCGGTCCGGCACTGAAGGTTGCGAAGATTGGGAAGGCTGGGAAGGTTGCGCAGGTGGAGGAAGCACGAGCGGGCCTCTGTTGTCGAGAACCCTGGCCAGCCGCCAGCCGCGAAAGCTCCAGGCACGCCACTTCTTTTGTTCGGCGATGTATTCGTCGATCATCACCTGGTCGGCCAGGTAAGTGGTCGGGAGTCCGAATTTATGCGTGTAGTAGCGGTCGAGGGCCGGCATGGCGACGGCGCCGAGCGAGTGCAGATACTGCGTGTCGAGCGGAGTGCCGGTACCGGACATTTCCAGGGAGTGGTCGACATTGAAGTTGGCGATCGTTGCTGCGAAGTTGATGAAGCAGCAGGCATAAAGCGTCGCCGATAACGTCAGAAGATTGGCGGAGAGCAGCCATTCATTGGATTTTCGAAGCGCGATGCGGCCGATGATCAGGGCAAGGCCCGCCGCCACCAGCCCCATCCAGACGAAGGCGGCGATGCGCCAGTAGGTCAGCGCATAGATACCGATATAGAGGTCGAGCCGCAGGATCGACGAGATGACCAGCACGATGTTCTGCGCCACCCAAACATAGACCAGCCGGCGGATGAGCGGATCCCCGGAGGTCGCACTCCCCGGCCGCAGCGCCGCCAGCACGAACCCAGCGGCAAGCAGCGCGGTGACGATCAGCGGATAGGCGCCGCGATGCGCATAGGCGGCATAGGTCAGCCCGTCGGGCAGCGCGACCCCGCCCCACAGATAGGTGGCATCGAGCCCGGTCTGCAGCGCAAACAGCAGGTTGAAGACGACCAGCGCGCGCAGGATGGCGGCCTTGCCGAAGATGATGTCCTCGATGATCGGGGTGGCCTTTGTCTCCGGCGCCGCGCCGACGAGCGCAGGCGCTGTCGCACGCGGGATGCGGCGCAGGAAGCGCGGTAGGCGCGGCCGCAGGAAGGCCCAGACGCCGGCAAGCACGACCAGCCAGAAGGCTATTCTCAGCAGCTGGATGAGATCGAGCAACGCCATCAGATCGATCAGCGAGAACCAGTAGTCGATGACCGGATTGGCGGCGCCGAACAGAGCGAGGAACACCGCGCCAAGGGTCAGCGGCATGATCCATACGGCGATCGCCGCCAAGCGGATGCGCCGCCGGCCAAAGTGCCGCGCCGCCTGGCGCCAGCGGAAAAAGTCGCGGATGAGCCGGAAGGGCGCAGCGAGCAGGAAGAGCGCGACCTGGCCGGCAATGCGGGCAGGGCGAAGCCGCAGCCGCCCGGTCAGCGAAAGCGCGAAGATGACCATCGCCGCAAGCGCGATCGCGAACGACAGGACGCTGACATTTTCGACCAGCGGCAGCAGCGCGACGAACAGGGCGGCAGGCTTGAGCCAGACCCTGCCATCGCTGAAGGCAGCAGGATGCACGGCCACGACGGCAGCGGCAATCAGGATGGCGAACAGTAAGACCGTGATGCCGGCCGGCTGGCCGTAAAAGAAAAAATCCGCCAGCGCGACCAGCAGCACGGCGATGCCGAAACGCGCGCAATAGCTCGGCGCGCCCGTAAGGAACGACGTCATGAACGAGCTTTCCTGGCGACCCGACCGGCATATCTGGGCGGGTATTTCAAGGTGAAAGGGAGGAGGGTTGCCGTCACCAGGGGCGGATCGACAAGCCACCAGCTTTCGCTGCGGAGCCGGTACGGCAGGGACCAACGGGGTTTTTCTCGCTGTTGCATGCCGCCCTTGTCGCCGGTTCGCATGGAAACGGCGGGGCGGAGCCGAGGAGATTTCCCGCAATCGCGTGCAGTTTTTGTGCAGCAATCATTTCAGGTTTGAATATTTGCCACTCATACTCGCGGGGGTGGCGCTGCCCCTCATCGCCCTGCCGGGCACTTCTCCCCGTATAGTGACGGGGAGAAGGGGCTCTCGTCGCCGATTTCGCCAATCACCAACGTTGCAAGAAAGGCGCCGGCGTTGCGGCCAGCTTCTTTCTCCCGTTTACGGGGAGAAATGCCCGGCAGGGCAATGAGGGGCGGCGCCAACTTTGGCGATTGGCCTATGACTGTCCGAAGCGATTATCCTGGCTGCTTGCCTCAACCGCCCACAGGCGGCATAGATCGTGCCATGACAACCGAAACCTACCGTCCGCGCCGCTCGGTGCTCTACATCCCGGCCTCAAACGACAAGGCGCTGGCCAAGATTGCAACCCTGGCCTGCGATGCCGTCATCATCGATCTCGAAGACGCCGTCGCACCGGCCGACAAGAGTTCCGCCCGCGAAAAACTGGCGGGCATTTTCGCCAAACGCCCAGTTGCCAACCACGATGGCCGCCGCTGCGAGATGATCGTGCGCGTCAACGCGCTCGCCAGCGAGTGGGGCACCGATGACCTGCTGGCCATGGCCAAATGCGAGCCCGATGGCATCCTTTTGCCCAAGGTCGACACGCCGCGCGACATTCTCGAAGTTGGCGACGTGCTGGACGACAATTTCGCCCCCGATGCGGTGAAACTATGGGCGATGATCGAGACGCCCAAGGCCATGCTCAACATCGGCGCCATCGCCGAGCTCGGCCGTGATCTGGCCTCGCGGCTCACTTGTTTCGTTGCCGGAACGAATGACCTGATCAAGGAAACCGGCGTGCTGGTCACGCCTGACCGGCGCTACCTCGTGCCATGGCTGATGCAGATGCTGCTGGCGGCGCGCGCCGGCGGCCTCGACATGCTCGACGGCGTCTCCAACGATTTTCGCGATCTCGACGCCTTTGCACGCGAATGCGCGGAAGCCGCCGCCATGGGGTTCGACGGCAAGACCCTTATCCACCCGGCCCAGATCGAGGCCGCCAACCGCGCCTTTGCGCCGGCGCCCGAAGCGGTGGCCGAGGCGCGTGCGGTGAAAGATGCCTTCGCGCTCGCCGAAAATGCCGGCAAGGGCGTGCTTGCGCTGAACGGAAAAATGGTCGAGCGGCTGCACTTGACGCAGGCCGAAAAGCTGCTGGCGAAGGCGGCGGCCATCGGGGCATAAATGCTCGATGGATGCGAGCGGGTTATGGCTACTCACGACAGGGACTAAAATGAAACTCTACCGCTTTCTGTCCGCTCCGGACGATTCCAGCTTCTGCCACAAAGTGACGGCGGCGATGAACAAGGGCTGGCACCTGTTCGGCTCGCCGACCTATGCCTACGACAAGAAGACCAAGACCATGCGCTGCGGGCAGGCGGTGGTGAAGGATGTCGAGGGTCAGGAATATGGGCCCGACACCAAGCTCAGCGACTGGTAGGCGCGCTCGCCCGTATCCACAGCCATCCGGCCAGCCAGGCGATCGCTGCCGCAAGAATCACCAGGCCCAGGTCAAGAGCCCATTCCGGCACGAATGCACGCAGTGCGATCGGCACCGCGCCCATGAAATAGAGCGCGAGAGGAATGCGCGGCACGCCTCTTGCAACGACAAGCGAGATCACAAACGCCAGCGTCCCAAGCAGAAAAAGAACCGAACTGACGACCAGGGCCAGTCCGAGTGGCCCGGCGCGCAGGTCGATGATGGTTGTCAGCGGAAGTTTCGAAAATACGAGATTGATCACCACTTCCACGCCCACCAAACCTGCCAGTGCAAAGAAGTTGACGGCAAACGCGATCGTGCCGAGCAGGCCCGCGCGCCGGCCAAACGCAAGGAACAGGCCTACGACGAGGCCAAGCGCCAATATCTCGGCGACTGGCGCGAGAAGTTGCGTCAGATCGGTGGTCGCAATGAGCGCGCTGCGTTTGGCCGCATTGACCAGAAGAATGAGCGCGCTTCCCACACCGGCGACGGAGGCAAGCCGATAGAGCGTGACGCTGGGCACAGCCGCGCTCGACTGAACGGTCGCGAGATTCTCCTTGTGCCGAGGCCCTTCGGCTGGACTCTGAAACGAAGTGACCGATTGCGGACGGCGGGGTTCGGCGGTTCTGGCGAGCATGGTCGTCTCCTCATCCGGGAATTCGGGAGCCGCGAAGACCGCAGGCCTGTTCCGATCCATCTGTAATCACTGCTTACATGCTGTTGCCGGATTTGTAAACAGTGATTACATAAATCGCGGATCGTGCTACAAACGCGTGATGCAGTGCTACGGGACGAAGGGAAAGAGATGGCAAAAGCCAGGACGCCTGCCCGCACCAGCTACCACCATGGCAATTTGCGCGACACGCTGATCGATGCCGCGATTCAGCTTGTCGAGGAGGGCGGCCCCGACAATGTGAGCGTGCGCGAAGCCGCAAAGCGGGCCGGCGTTTCCCCCGGCGCACCCTTCCGGCATTTTCAATCGAAAACAGCGCTGCTGACCGCAGTCGCCGAACAGGCCATGAACCGGCTGACAGAGGCCGTTGCCAATGCACTTTCAGAAGTCGACAGCGCAGATCCCATCGTGGCCTTCGAAGCAATCGGGCAAGGCTATCTGCAATGGGCGATTGCCAATCCCACGCATTTCCAGATCATCAGTTCCCGAACGCTGATCGATTTCGACGGGTCGGACAGTCTTCGGGGTCAGAATGAAGCCATTCGCCGGAAGATGATCGACCTGCTGACCCAAGCGCAACAGCAGGGTAAGCTGGCTGCGAACGCGGACTTCGATCATCTGGTTCTTGCCGCTCGTGCCTTTGTCTATGGATTGGCACGAATGGTGGTTGATGGTCATTTTCCGCAGTGGCATCCGTCCGAGCCGCCATCCCTCGCCGTGCAGAAGGCGCTCAGTCTTTTCATCAGCCGGATGACCAACCCATCCAAAGCGTAGTCCCGGGAGGCCGGACCCGGCACATCGGCCGAACAGATGAAAAGAACCCGCCAACCATAGCGAACGGGGCGCGGCTGGAGTCGTCGATCTGAAATGTCGTAAAATCATCATGTCCCGTTCAGGTTGTGGACACTTCCTTTCCGAAGGCGCAGTCTTAGGGTGCCAAACGCAAGCTGAAATTTCGTCCAGCGCTTCACATGCTTGCGTGTGTCGATGCTTGCCTAACCTGCCCGGATACTTCCGGGTGGGCATATGTTTATTTGTCTCGCCTATCCGTGGTCAGGCTACGGCCCAAGGCACGTTGAGCCTGTTTCGGATCAACTGGGAGGTAAACAACATGCCTGATTTTCAACGCAGAGAAATTCTTGTTGGAGGAAGCGCGGCTCTAGTCGCAATTGCTGCTCTCCATACTTCGCGCGCTTACGCTTTTCCAACACAGGCGGGCGAGGAAGTTGTTCCGTGGCTGGATCAGCCGACCGAAAATCCCAATCCGGCAGGTATCAAGACGCAGCTTGTCTGGGAGGATCTGGATAGCTGGATAACGCCAAACGACAAGTTCTTCAGCATCTCGCATTTCGATCGACCAACGATCGACGAGAAGACATGGTCCATTGAGATCGGGGGCCGGGTCAAGAAGCCCCTGAAGTTGACGCTCGCCGACATCAGGGCGCGGCCGCGGCAGGAAGTCGTTTTCACGGTGGAATGCTCGGGCAATCACGGTTTTCCGTTTTTCACCGGCGGCATCGGCAATGCCCGTTGGGCTGGGACGCCGCTCGCCCCGATCCTCGAGGAAGCCGGCGTGCTGGAAAATGGCATCGAGGTCGTCTTTTTCGGCACCGACGAAAGCGAGATCCCGATACGCGACGTCAAGATGAAGCAGAATTTCGCGCGCAGCATGTCGCTCGCCGACGCGATGAACCCCGACAATCTGCTTTGCTATGAAATGAACGGTGCCGCCTTGCCGGCGCCCAATGGTTTCCCGCTGCGGCTCATTGCTCCGGGCTGGTACGGGATCGCCAACGTCAAGTGGCTGAAGCGCATCGAGGTTCGCGACACAAGGTTCATGAGCCTTATGATGGCCCGCGACTATGTCACCATCCGGGAGGAAGAGCACAATGGCGAGACCGTATGGACCGAGACCTCGGTGGGCCGGTCGCTGCTAAAGTCGGCGCCCGCGAAGGTCACCCGGAAAGGCTCGGACTACTCCATCGTCGGGGCAGCCTGGGGGGCACCGATCGATCGGGTCGAAGTGCAAATCGACCAAGCGCCCTGGGCGCCAGCGACCATCGACCACAGTGAGGAGGCCGAACACGCCTGGAAAATCTGGTCCCTGCCCTGGGCAAACCCCTCGCCGGGAGAACACACGGTGACCTCGCGCGCGGTGAGCACCACGGGACAGGTTCAACCAGCAATGGACGACCCCTTGATCGCCAAGAAGCACACATACTGGGAGAGCAATGGTCAGGTGACACGGCGCGTCAAGATCGCTTGAGAAACATTGCTGCGACGCAGGGGCATCGCCAAAGAGAAAATCAGCGCGTCATACGCAATTCAACTGATGCCGGCGGGCTCGGCATGCACATTCGGCACCGCGTTGGCTTCAGGCCTGACTTGGCGCAATCGGCTTCGCCCGATTTTTGAGAAGGCGAAAGATCTGGATCATGTTCAGGCTGATGAAGAACATGTTCCAGGCGACCACATTGAGCATTGGCTCCGGCTGGCTGTAAAAATATGCTGCCAGGCAGCAGGCCGCCACGATCGTCAGCAGACGCAAGCGCAGCATGTCCATGGTGAAGTAAGCGATCACATAGAGAATGTTCGCGATGTTGACCAAGAGTTCCATTGTCATTTCCTTCCGGCGGCGCCTTTGCCGCGGGTCTCCGGCCCGTTGCTTTGTCGGGGCAAAGGCAGGGCAGCGAGCAGCCGCCCTGCCTGGAACAATCGAGACCTGCTCTTACTCTCCGCCGAAGTCGGCTTTGAAGGTTTCAAAATCCACCTGAAGACCGTTCAACACCGTGCTCCAGTGGCGAACATAGGCTGCCTGCACGACCGCTTCGGCGACTTCCTCGTCCGTCGCGCCCGCTTTCTTGGCGAGGCTCGTCTCGAGCCAGATGCAGTACTGGCAGGGGATCTGCGCCGCGACCGCGAGGTTGATCAGCGATTTGACTTTCGGATCGAGCTTGTTGCTCGAGTCCATTGCCAGACCTTTGCTGAAGGCCCATGCGCCGGCGACGGCACTCTTGGGATATGCCTTCACGTAGCCTGGCACGAAGCCGTAGGTCGCCTGAACGTCGCTGTAGGTCTGTTCGGGCGTCGGCATCTGCTGGGCTTCGGCCGGTGCTGCAAAAGCGAGGATGGAAGCAGCGAAAGCTGCAGCGAGGTAGGTCAGTTTCATGATCATTTCCTTTCAAGTTCACCCGTCTTTGAAGCGAGCGAACGGTTTCGAACGAACCCTTATGGTCCGGCCGGGTTGTGAAGTTTCGAAGCTTGGCCTCGATCGAAGTTGCTGCCGGCGGGACCGGATACATCCGTTCCAGGACGGCTTCGGGTCGGCATCGACAGACTCCCCAAATGTTCGTCGGCATTGCTCCATGTCGTTGAGCAGTGAGCCGGGTTCCACTTGGGTGGCTGGTGTCTATGCGGGAGGCGCTTTGGCGAACAGGTCAGGTTTGGAAGGAAACGGTCCGAAACGGACACGTTGGCGCGCAGGCCGATTTCATGCTGCAGATGGGCCTGCGCAATCTTCTATCCGGCGGGAGCCTGGAAAAACGCAGACGGGGGCGGAAGCATGCGGCGGCGGTACGCGGCTGGCGAAAGACCTACAAGTCGCTTGAACAAGCGGCGGAAACTCGACGCCTCGGCGTAACCAACCTCGCCCGCTATGTCGTCCGGCAGCATGTCGGTGGCTTCGAGAAGGTGCTTGGCTTCTTCGATGCGCAGCGTCTGGACATATTCAACGGGTGATTGGCCGGTGGCGGCCCGAAAGCGACGCAGGAAGCTGCGCTCGGTAAGCCCGCTCTGCTCGACCATCGCCGAGACCGGATTCATGCTTGCATAATTGTCGGCTGCCCAGAGTTGCGCGGCCGCGATCAGAGGGTCTTTGTGCTGGCGCGTGACCGTGAGGGATGCGAACGGAAGCTGCCCGTCCGCATGCCACTGCAGAAGGAAGAACTTCGCGATGCGACGCGCCTCCTCCAGGCTGTGGACGCGCGCGATGAGATAGAGCAGCAGGTCGTGCCAGGACGTCGTGCTGCCGGCTGTGATGATGCGGTGACCTTCGCCGGCCGGCACCAGCACGCGCTCCTTTCGCAGTTTGACCTGGGGAAACCGGCTGCGAAAATCGCTCTCCCACGCCCAATGGGTGGTTGCATCTTCTCCATCGAGCAGGCCGGTCAGAGCAAGCAGAGTTGAACCCGTACAGACAGAGCACACAATGGCGCCGTTGGCGTGGGCTCCGCCGATCCAGTCGGCGATGGCGGAATAGGTGTTGGGCACGGGTTCGCCCGGCATGACCGCCAGGTCCGGTATGATCACGATGTCGGGCGACGGATGATCGCCAAATCGGCCGTTGGGGTGGATTGTCGCGCCGTTGAACGTACGGAACGGTTGACCGACCATGGAAAGCACAACCGGCTTGAAGACCGGCGCGGGGCTCTGCCGGTGCAAGAGCTGCCATGCGAGCCCTACCGAGGACATGACTTCGTAGATGCCGTAGACCACCGAGGCTGCCGCCTCCGGCGTTGCGACAATCGCAACCGACAGGGGACCGCTATCGTCGGGCTTGCGTCGCTTCATGTCTGATTTGCACCGTTTCAGGCCAAATGAAGGCTACCATTTCACGAGGTGTGCGAACAGTTCAAGGAGTCCGGTTGTCGAAATGACGCGGATTCGTGGCCCGACGAATGGAGGTCGCCTGGCGTAGGTTCACTGGGAGCCTGACGGAGGAATCCGTCTACTCCGCCGCCTCTTCGATCTTCTCCATGTCATCATCTGAGAGACCAAAGTGGTGGCCGATCTCATGGATGAGCACATGGGTGACGATGTCGCCCAGCGTCTCCTCGTTCTCGGACCAGTAGTCGAGGATGGCGCGGCGGTAGAGCGTGATGCGGTTCGGCCCCTCGCCAGTCTGCGGATTCCAGCGCTCGGCGATGCCGCGTCCCTCGAACAGGCCGAGCAGGTCGAAGGGCGTTTCCAGCGACAGGTCGTCCATGATCTCGTCGGTCGGGAATTCGGCGATCTGGATGACGATCTCGCCGGTCAGCTTGCGAAAATCCTCCGGCAGATGCGCGTACGCCTCCAGCGCCAGGAACTCCATTTCCTCCATCGAGGGCGAGAGTTCGTCGTGCCAGGTGCGGGTCTTGTAGATGCGGGCCATGCTTTGTCCTTTGATCCCGGCATATAGGCTTTCCCTCAGGAATCGGCAAATGACGAAGCAATCTGGAGATGCAGGTTGATTTCCTGTTTCAGGTTCTTTGCCGATTCCGGGGAATCGCGTACGGGTCAGTTCCGGCCATGTAACAGGAGCTCTCATGCCGGACCTTTCCACCATTGGACTTTTCGCGATTGCTTGCCTCGCTTTGACCGCGACGCCGGGGCCGGACATGCTGCTGATCGCATCCCGCAGCGCCAGCCAGGGACGCGCGGCGGGCCTGGCGACCTATGCCGGCATCGCCGCCGGCACCTATTGCCATGCGCTTGCCGCCGCCTTCGGCCTGTCGCAATTGTTCCTTGCCGCTCCCATCGCTTACGACATCGTCCGTTATGCTGGCGCGGCCTACCTCGCCTATCTCGCCTGGAAAGCGTTCAGCTCCGATGGAGCAGTCCTTGCGCCGGTCGCCGGCCTGCCGCGCTATTCGCAAACCCGCATATTCCTGCAGGGGTTGTTGACCAACCTGCTCAACCCGAAGATGGCGCTGTTCGTGCTGGCGCTTTTCCCGCAGTTCGTGCAGCCGCAGGCCGGTTCCGTCGCGGCGCAGATACTGGTGCTGGCGACCGTGCTCAATCTGATCGGGCTGATGGTCAATGGCCTGGTCATCCTGACCGCAAGCCGCATCGGTGCGGCACTGTCGAGGCGCACGCGGTTTCAGCGGGCGCCTCAGATCCTGCTGGGAACCGTCTTTGCCGGGCTTGCGGCTCGGCTGGCCTTTGGTGGCCAACGCTAACCGGGTCGGATGGCTTGCGTTGACGGACCGCATACCTTGACGAATAGCGAAAGCGCCTATCACTTCGTCATCCTGGGGCGGAGCAAGGAGCGCAGCGACGCAGCGCAGACCCCAGGATCCATGCCACGACTTCAGAGCGCTTCTGCGGTGCAGAATTCTGCTCCGCTGCGTGAACACCCCCCCGCCGCTCAAGAGCATGGCTCCTCCGATAGGTGTGCCAGCGCAACAGAAGAAGCGCCGCCCATCGAAGGGCAGCCAAGCCAAGATCTAAAATCGCACGATTTTCACTGGCTTGCCGATGCTGCGCGCATAATTGATCGTATGTCGCGTGCCGGTCGATTGACCGTCCCAAAAGGCGATCAGTTCGTCACAGGCTTCCGCAATCAACCGATTCCGATGGTGGTACGGACGGCGATGATGCGCGTGATCGGGCAGGAAGATTTGCGTCTCGACTTCGTGCTGCCGCGCCCATGCTTCCGCCAATGAGTCCGCGCCCTCGGCGCCGCCGCTAATAACCAGCGAGGGCGCAAGTTCCTGAAGGATTTCGGCCATCAACCGGCTATCGGAAAAGCTCCGGCTTCCGACGACAGCGAGTTTCAGACCGCTTACGATTTTCTCTGATGAAATCAGATGCCATACTCCAATCGAGGCATGATTTAGGAACCGGGATGACGACTCGCGAAGACCTTGAGCAGCGCTGGATTGCCGACATCGAAGAAGCGTCTAGACAATCTTTCGGCGATCGATTCGAAATGGGTTGCTACCAGCTCTCTATAGCCCTCCACTTGAGTCTACGTCGATTTTTCGGGCGCTTCGTCCGAGTGAGCCACAAAGGTCAACGGCATCTGAACGAACAATGATGCCCGCGCGTGTTTTGTGATGTCAACGGTACAGCTAGGAATAAATTCCACATGACTCTGCTTGACTCTTCCGGCCGCCTCTGGAATCTATAGGAACATAACAGGAACAATTGTGAGTGGAAGCTGACCGTCATGGCGATGACCGCCGTGGCGCGGGAGACTGTTTTTGCCCTGCGCCGCCAGATCGCGAAGATCGAGGGAACGCTGCCGGAGCGCCTGGAGGCGCCGGCCGGCTCGTCGCTTGACGCCGCTGATGTCACCGCCAACACCGATGTCACGATTGTCCGTCGCGGCATTGCCGCAGCAACGCAGGATGCATTTCTGCGCACCGGCGCCGAGCGCCTCGACGCCGCCTTGAGCGGTGGCTTGCCGAAAGCAGCACTCAGCGAGATCCATGGCACCGAGACCCGCGATGCCGGGGCCGTCGCCGGCTTTGCCTTGTCGCTTGTCAGCTTGATCCTCAAGCAGGGGCCGCGACTGCCGGTCCTTTGGATCGGCACCACGGAAATCTTCCGCGAGGCCGGCTTTCCCTATGCCGGGGGGCTTCATGCCTGCTTCGGCATCGAGCCGGAGCAATTGCTGTTTTCCGAGGTGCCAAGACTTGTCGACGCGTTGTGGGTTGCCGAGGAGGCCGCCCGGATGACGGCGCTGGCCGCCGTCATCCTTGAAATCCGTGGCAGTCCGCAGCGGCTCGATCTCACCGCGACAAGGCGGCTGCATGCCCGGGCGCAGAGCGCCGGTCGGCCGGTGTTCCTGCTGCGGCAGGCCGCCGAGGCCGAACCGACGGCCGCACCCGTGCGCCTCATCCTGTCGTCGGCGCCGGCAGCACCGCGCAGCACGATCGCCGGGCCGCTGGCCGGCTCGATCGGCCGTCCCGCCTTCACCGTCAGCATCGGCAAGAGCCGAACGGCCTTGCCCGGCCAATTCACACTGGAGTGGAACCCCGATGAACACGCTTTTGAGGAAAGACGGACAGAGGATTCTGTCGCTGTGGTTCCCGCATCTGGCCGCCGAAAGGATATTGCGGCAGCGACTGGGGCGGTCCTGGCGTTCCCGACCGTCGGATCACCTGCCCCTGGTGATCAGCCATCGCGACCGCAACGCCCAGCGCATCTCAGCTCTCGACGAGCGGGCTGAGGCGCTGCATCTGAAGCGCGGCATGGGCATAGCGGATGCGCGCGCCATGCATCCATCGATCGACATCGTCGAAGCCGATCCGGAAGCCGACCGCCGCCTGCTCGAAGGCCTCGCCGACTGGTGCGACCGCTATACCCCGCTGGTGGCGCTGGACAGCACCGACGGCCTGTTTCTCGACGTCACCGGCTGCACCCATCTCTTCGGCGGCGAACGCGCGATGCTGGACGACATCCTGTCGCGCTTTTTCCATCAGGGTTTTGATGTTCGCGCCGGCCTTGCCGCCACACCGGGCGCTGCCTGGGCGGCGGCGCGGTTCTCCGGCGACCTTATCGTCGCCTCGGGCGAGGAAGACGCGCTGCTCGCGCCCTTGCCGCTGTCAGCGCTGCGCATCGACCCGGAAATCCGCACCAGCCTGGAAAGCGTTGGCCTGCGCACGGCCGGCGCCGTCATGGCCGCACCGCGCGCGCCGCTTGCCCGCCGCTTCGGCGCGTCGCTGCTTTTGCGCCTCGACCAGGCGCTTGGCCGCCTCGATGAGGCCGTGTCGCCGCGCCTGCCGGTGGCGCCGCTTTCGGTCGAACGCCATCTTTGCGAGCCCGTCATGCTGACCGACGAAATCGAGCGGCTGGTGCGGCTGCTGGCAATGACGCTGAAGACCGACCTCGAGCGCCGTGGCGAGGGCGCCAGGACGCTGGCGCTGCTGCTGTTTCGCGTCGACGGCGCCGTCAGCCGCATCGCCGTCGGCACCTCGCGTCCCCTGCGCGAACCGCTGCTGATCCAGAGGCTTTTTCACGAAAGGCTGGCCGCGCTCGAACAGGATATCGATGCCGGCTATGGCTTCGATCTCGTGCGCCTTTCGGTGCTCTCGGCCGCCGCCTTCGACATGCAGCAGGCCGACCTCACCGGCGAGACCGAAGACGACGGCGCCGATATCGCGCTGTTCGCCGACCGCATCCGCGCCCGGCTCGGCAACAGTGCGGTTCTGAGACCGGTCGCCGTCGAGAGCCATCTGCCGGAGCGCGCCGTCGCCACGCTGCCCTTCACCGAGGCGCCGCAAAGGACCACGCCGCCGAAAAAGCCGGAGCGGATGAAAGCACCGACGACAATCTTCCGGCCGGAGCGGCCGATCCGGCTTTTCCGCTCGCCCGAGCCGATCGAGGTGCCGGCCACCGAAATGCCCGAGGGGCCGCCGATGAACTTTCGTTGGCGCCGCGCACTCTATCGTGTCGCCCGCGCCGAAGGTCCGGAACGCATTGCCTCGGAATGGTGGCGCGTGCAGCAGGGCCAGGAAGACGCACCGACCCGGGACTATTTCCGCATCGAGGACAGCGACGGCCGCCGTTACTGGCTCTACCGCCAGGGCCTCTATGGCGCCGGACAACCTTCGCCACGCTGGTACATGCATGGTGTCTTCGCATGAACGCGCTGACCATCGTTCCCTATGCCGAGTTCGGCATCCAGTCGAATTTCTCGTTTCTGCGCGGCGCCTCCAAGCCCGAGGAACTGGTGGTCGCGGCAAAGCTTCTCGGATTTTCGGCGATCGGCCTTGCCGACCGCAACACGGTGGCCGGCGTCGTCCGCGCCTGGCAGCAGGCCAAGGTCGAGCATCTTTCCTATCATCCTGGTTGCCGGCTGGTTTTTGGCGACGGCACGCCTGACGTTCTCGCCTATCCGCAGGACCGCAAGGGCTGGGGGCATCTCTGCCGCATGCTCACCCAGGCCAATCTGCGCGACGAGAACGAGAAGGGGGCGACCCTTCTCACGCGCGATGACCTTCTCGAATGGGGCGACCTCATGTCGCTGGCGATCCTGCCCGATTTGACGGCAGGCGTGGATGACGGGTTGGCCCTGCTGCGCCAACTCAAGGGCCGCTTCGGCAACAATTTGCGGCTTGGTGTGGCGCCGGATTATCGCGGCAACGACCGCTTCAGGATCGAGCAGGCTGCAGGCCTGTCGGAAGTGACCGGCATGGCGCTTATGGCGACCAACGACGTTCTTTATCACACGGCAGAACGGCGCTCGCTGCAGGACGTGTTGACGGCTATCCGCCTCAACGTTCCCGTCGCCGAGGCCGGGATGGAGCTGACGGTCAATGCCGAGCGCCATCTAAAACCGCCGCTGGAGATGGCCCGCCTTTTCCGTCGCCATCCGCAGGCGTTGATGGAGACGCAACGCTTTGCCGGCGAACTGACCTTCTCCCTCAGCGACCTCCAGTACAACTATCCCGACGAGCCAACGGAATCGGGACTCGGGCCGCAGGCCGAGCTCGAACGATTGGCCAGGGAGGGGGCCGCCACGCGCTATCCGGCGGGTGTCCCTGCTTCCGTAATCCAGCGCATCCAGGAAGAGCTCGCCTTGATCGAGCGCCTGAACTACGCGCGCTACTTCCTGACGGTCTACGACATCGTCAAATATGCCCGCAGCCAGGACGTCCTCTGCCAGGGGCGCGGCTCCGCCGCCAATTCGATCGTCTGTTTCTGCATCGGCATCACCGAAGTCGGACCCGACCGGATCGACACGCTGTTCGAACGCTTCATCTCCGAGGAAAGAAACGAGCCGCCCGACATCGACGTCGACTTCGAGCATGAAAAGCGCGAGATTGTCATGCAGTACATCTACAACAAATACAGCGCCAAGCGCACCGCGCTGGCCGCCGCCGTCGTCAGCTATCGCGGCCGCTCCGCACTGCGCGAAGTCGCCAAGGCGATGGGTCTGTCCGACGATGTCCGAGGGGCGCTGTCCAGCTCGATCTGGGGCTGGTCGACCTCCGAGCTTGGCGAGAAGGAAGCAAAGGCCGGCGGTATCGACCGGGCCGACCCGTCGACGCGGCATGTGCTCGCCCACGCCAACGAGATCATGGGTTTTCCCCGCCATCTCTCGCAGCATGTCGGTGGCTTCGTCATCACCAGGGACCGGCTCGACGAGATCGTTCCCATCGTCAAGACGGCGATGGACGAGCGCAAGATGGTCGAGTGGGACAAGGACGATCTCGACGCGGTGAAGATCCTCAAGGTGGATATTCTGGCGCTCGGCATGCTGACCTGCCTCAAGCGCGCCTTCACGCTCCTGCAGGACCATTATCCCGATGCGCGGGATGAATATGGCCGGCCCTATGTGCTGGCCACCCTGCCGCCGGAGGATGACCGCGTCTACGACATGATCTGCCGCGCCGACACGCTCGGCGTCTTCCAGATCGAATCGCGGGCCCAGATGTCGATGCTGCCGAGGCTCAGGCCGCGCACATTCTATGACCTTGTCATCGAGGTGGCTATCGTGCGGCCCGGCCCGATCCAGGGCGACATGGTGCATCCCTATCTGCGCCGCCGGCAAGAAAAGGAGAAAGCCGAATACCCCAAGCCGGAGCTGGAAAAGATTCTCGGCAAGACGCTGGGCGTGCCGCTGTTCCAGGAACAGGCGATGAAGATCGCCATCGTCGCCGGCGGCTTCAGGCCGGGCGAGGCCGATGAATTGCGCCGCGCCATGGCCACCTTCAAGCGCACGGGCACCATCGGCAATTACCGCCAGCGCATGGTCGATGGCATGATGAAAAGAGGATACGAGATGGGCTTCGCCGAGCGCTGTTTCAAGCAGATCGAGGGGTTTGGCGAATACGGCTTTCCAGAAAGCCATGCCGCGTCCTTCGCGCTGCTGGTCTATGCCTCCTGCTGGTTCAAGACCTTCTATCCCGACGTGTTCTGCGTCGCGATCCTGAATTCCCAGCCGATGGGCTTTTATCAGCCGGCCCAGCTTGTCCGCGACGCGCGCGACCATGGCGTCGACATCCGCGAGGTCGACGTCAATTTCTCCGTCTGGGACTGCACCTTGGAAAAAGCACCTTTCGACCTGGCCCGCATCCTCCCACGCCATGCCGAAATGCGCGGCGTCATCCTGACCAACCATGCCGTGCGGCTTGGTTTCCGCCAGATCAAGGGCCTGTCGAAAGAACGCATGGACGCTTTCGTTGAGCGACGCGGTTCCGGTTACGCAACCGTCAGGGATGTCTGGCTGCGCTCCGGCCTCGACGTCGACGAAATCGAAAGGTTGGCGCAGGCCGACGCTTTCCGCTCGCTCGGCCTCGACCGCCGCGAGGCCCTGTGGGCAGTCCGCGCGCTCGACGGCAAGAGTGCCACCGAAAAGCTGCCGCTATTCGACCAGCCGGCGATCCGCCTGCGCGAACTGGAGCCCGAGACGAAGCTCCCGACAATGCCGCTCGGCGAGCATGTCATCCATGACTACCGTTCGCTCGGCCTGTCGCTGAAGGCGCATCCGGTTGCCTTTCTGCGTGAGCGGCTGGATCGCTCCGGCGTCACGCCCAATGCCCGGCTGGGGTCGGTGCGCGATGGCAGGCGGGTTTCGGTCGCCGGCCTCGTGCTGGTGCGCCAGCGGCCCGGCAAGGGCAATGCCATTTTCCTGACGCTGGAGGACGACAAGGGCGTCGCCAACGTCATTTTCTGGCAAAGAACCTTCGACCGTTTTCGGCCCATTGTCATGGGCGCGCGGTTCGTCCGCGTCACCGGAAAATTGCAGTCGGAATCGGATGTCATCCACATCGTCGCCGAAAAGATCGAGGATCTGACGCCCTGGTTGACCGTGCTGCTGGAGAAGGTCGGCGCAGACACGCCGCCGTTCGCCGATCAAAGCCCAACGGCTATACGGAGCGCACCGATCAGACAGGATATCGCGACGTTATCGGGAGAGGCGGAAAAGGTCATGCCCAAGGGACGCAATTTTCAATAGAGCATCGCCCCCTTCTCCCAATGCCATTAGTCGGCAGAAGACACCCGCTGTTCAAGCAGGCCCGCTCAAACGCGGCGGCGACAGCACGTCCTCAGCCGAAATCGTCCGTGCCTCCGAGGGCAGCATGATCGGGATGCCGTCGCGCACCGGATAGGCAAGCTTTGCTACCCTGGAGATGAGCTCGCCGCGTTCCGGATCCCAGGCCAGCGGCCCCTTGGTCAGCGGGCATGCCAGGAGTTCCAGCAGCTTGGGATCGACATTGGTCTTCTTTCCGTCACGCCCATCCGCCGCCATCGTTCCTCTCCCGGCCACTCACCAGCCCAAGATGCGTCGAGATTCAGGTCAGGCCGAGCCGGAGTCAAGGACGGGCGCTGAGCGACCAAAATGGCTGATACCGAGAACCGGAGCGGAGCGTACTTGAAGTACGTGAGCACCGGAAGCGCAGGTATCGGTCGTTCGCAGGCCGATCACCTGAATATCCACGCATCTTACCTACTGCAGGCTCGAGCCAAAGTCCTCATTCTCACGCGCCAGCGCCATTTCGGTGATGGCGATCAGCGTCTCTGCCCGCGTCCTCAGATCCGCCGCTTCGAGCAGCGCCTGTTTCTCGGCCGGCCCATAGGGCGCCATCATCGACAGAGCATTGACCAGCATGGCATTTTCGGCGCGGCTGACGCTTTCCCAGTCGGCTTCCAGATCATTGGCCTGCAGATAGGCACGAAACGCCTTGAGCAGGGAAGGTCGGTCGACCTCGCTCCCCGCCGGGTCTTCTTCGAGATCGGTGAGAAAAGGCGCCAGCTTGCATTGGCGAAACGGCGTCTTTGCCGGAAGTTCGTGCGCGACCCGGAACCGGCACACGCCCTGCAGCGAAATCAGATAACGGCCATCGCCGCTCTCGGCCAGCGAGATGATGCGCCCGGCGCAACCGACATTGCACAGCTCCGGCTCGCCGTCGGCGCGCAAGGCGCCATCGAGGCGCGGCTGAATGATGCCGATCAGCCGCGATCCGGCAATGGCCTCATCCACCATCTGCAGATAGCGCGGCTCGAAGATGTTGAGCGGCATGCGACCTCCAGGCAGCAGCAGCGCCCCTTCGAGCGGAAAGATCGCGATGGTTGACGGCAAATCCTTGCCGAGCCGGTAGTGCGCGTTTCCGACCTGCACCTCAATCCTCCGATCGCTTCGCCAGGAAGCCCCGTCAAACCGGAATTTCGCCGATCGCAATCCAACTGGCGCAAGCCATGCCACTGGGAAAAGGATCGGTCCGGCCCGGCTCTTGGCATCTAAAGCGCGTCGCGTTGAAACGGATCAGGCGACGCGCTAAGTTTTTGTCTTTAGGCATGTCGTTGTCCCAAAACCGCTGCGCACTTTTGGGCGACATGCATTAATCTGGCGCAGCCGCCGCCAGCCGCAAGGCCGTTTGACAAAAACAGCCGGCGAACGGCTTTAGAGCATGATCCCGAACCGAAGGTCCGCGTAAGCGAAAAGTGGTATCCGGTTTTCGGAAAAGATCATGCTCAAACAAAAAAGTTAGAGCCCCATCCCGATTCTATCGGGATGGAACAGGCTCTAGGAAAACAGCAGCGACGACAGTTTGCGCCGTGCCGCCAGCGTCGCCTCGTCGGTCATGCCCCATGCCTCGAAAAACTGCAGCAACTGGGTCTTGGCGCCGTCGTCATTCCAGGCGCGGTCGGCCTTGATGATCGCCAGCAGATTGTCGGCGGCCTGCGTCCGCTCGCCCCGGGCGTTCTGGATCATGGCAAGATCGAAGCGTGCCTGATGATCGCCGGGATTGGCGGCCAGACGCTGTTCGAACTCGGCCGGATTGCCAAGCGCTGCCGCTTGCACGGCCAGCGCCATCTTGGCGCGCAGCGCGGCGATCGGCGGCGCATCCTTCTTTGCTTCCGGCGCCCGCGCCAGAACCTCCTCGGCGCCGGCTGCATCGCCGGCCTCGAACAACAGCTCGCCGAGCCCGGCGATCGCCTCGATCGTCTCCGGCGCCTGTTCCAGGATCGCGTCGTAAATATCCGCCGCGGTTTGCATGTCGCCGGCGGCGTGCGCCTCCGCTGCCGCTGCGAGCGCCTCGGCCACTGGCGGCGCTCCGTTGCCCTTGCCGCCGACCTTGGTGATGAACTCGGCAATCTGGCTCTCGGGGACGGCGCCCATGAAGCCATCGACTGGCTGGCCGTCCTTGAAGGCAATCACCGCCGGTATCGACTGGATGCCGAGCTGGCCGGCGATCGACGGATGATCGTCGATGTTCATCTTGACCAGCTTGACCTTGCCGCCGGCGGCCTTCACCGCCTTTTCCAGCAACGGGGTCAGCTGCTTGCAAGGGCCGCACCACGGCGCCCAGAAATCGACCAGCACCGGCTGCCGGCGCGATTCCTGGATGACGTCTGCGGCAAAGGCCGCGGTCGTCGTGTCCTTGATGACGTCAGTGGCCGGCGCCTCGCCAACGGCGACTTTCGGCCGTGCTGGTTCGGTTCCGCCATACTGCACTGACGTGGCATACTGGCCGCCATTGCTGCCAAATGAGCCGCCAAACGGCTTGCTATCACTCATGTCGTCACCCTTTCGGTTGCACCACCGGCCAGCGGATCGGCGCAACGTCCTTTTTTACAAAGCCAGTTTCGTCATCCATGTGGCGATCATGCCGAGACTTTCAAGATAACAGCATCGTGCCCGGTTGCCTCGACGAATTTGATCAGGTCGGCGGCGGCAATCGACGTTGTCGCCTCATTGGTCAGCGGATGGGCGTTGATGACCGCATGCGCCATCAACTCCTGGTCGAGAACCACCTTGACCCTTCGCGCCGTATCGTTGATCAGGCCAAAAACCGTGACCGCACCCGGAACCACGCCGAGCAACTCCATCAGCATCTCCGGCCTGCCGAAGGAGACACGCCCGGCAGCGCCGATCACATGGTGGATCTGCTTGAGGTCGACCTCCGCCTCTTCGCCGACGCTGACCAGGAAGAAATTGTCCTTCCTGTCCTTGAGGAAAAGGTTCTTGGTGTGCCCGCCGGCGATTTCCCCGCGCAGCGCCTGCGAATCGGCAACCGTGAACAGCGCCGGATGGCGCCGCGTCGAAACGGCGATCCCAAGTTGGGCGAGAAAGGCGAAAAGTTCGGCTTCGGTCTTCGGCATCGGTGTTCTTCTCTGTCGGTTCAGGCTTGCCGTTTACGGCCAATGATGCCGCTGAGACAAGACCGCCGCGCAACAAGGCCATCCTTGCGGTCGCCACGCGTGATCCAAAACGCTTGTCCGCGCCGCTCGGTGCGGTGGAAGGCCTGCGAATTCCCTGTTGCAATCGCCACGCTCTTCGGCCATATAAGCTCGGCTTGCGGCCCAAAAAGCCGTGCGAGCGGGTGTAGCTCAGGGGTAGAGCACAACCTTGCCAAGGTTGGGGTCGAGCGTTCGAATCGCTTCACCCGCTCCAATTTCCCTTCGGGGAAACAAGCATCGAAAAGCCGCGGTTCGCCGCGGCTTTTTCGTTTTCGGTTGGTCACGGCCGCCTCCCGTTACACGCGATCGTATTTCTGGCACGTGAGCTGAAGGGCTCAGGCTCGCTCAGCGGTCGATCCGCGTCGACAGGATGATCGAGGACGACGTCCGCTCGACCCCCTCCATCGCACCGATCTCATCGAGAAGCGTATCGAGGTCCCGGATCGACGGCGCGTCGACGATGACGATCATGTCGAAATTGCCGCTGACCGAATGCAGCGTCCGCACCGGCAACAAAGCCTGCAGGCTGCGCACCACTCTGTCGGCGAGCTTGGGCGTAACGGTGAGCAGGACATGCGCCCGCACCAGCCCCTGTTCATAGTCGGGCGCAAGCCTGACGCCATAGCCGGTGATGATGCCGCGCTGTTCCAGTCGTTCGATCCGGCTCTGCACGGTCGTGCGCGACACGCCGAGCTGCCGCGCCAGTTCGGCAGTCGAGGCGCGTGCATTGGTGCGCAGCAGGGAGAGCAGGGCCTGATCGGCGGTTGATGCGCGGGCATTGCCGCCCAGCATGGAAAACAGGGCTTGTTCGGCGTCGCTAAGCATTTCGACGAATCCTATCGGCATATTGACCAAAGAGAGGCTTCGTTTCGAACAATTTCACGCTTCCTTTCGACAGGCAAGCTGCGATTCTATCGCCTTGTTCATTCAAGGCGAGGGAATCGGTCATGAAGAAAATTGTTGTCGTTGGCGCGGGAAAAATCGGCTCGACCATTGCCGAGATGCTGGCCGTCACCGGTGACTATCATGTCACCCTCATTGACCGCTCGGCGGCGCAGCTCGGCTCGGCCGAACTGCCGGTCGCGGTGGCGACGCTGGAGCTCGACATCGAAGTCGCTGGCGCCCTCGAAGCGGCCTTGGCCGGCAAATTCGCTGTGCTGAGCGCAGCACCCTTCCACCTGACCACACGCATCGCCGAAGCGGCGGCCAGTGCCGGCGTGCATTATCTCGACCTGACCGAGGATGTCGTCAGCACCAGGCGCGTCAAGGAATTGGCGCGCGCGGCCAAGAGCGCCTTCATCCCGCAATGCGGCCTGGCGCCGGGCTTCATCTCGATCGTCGCCAACGATCTCGCCAGCCGCTTTGACACGCTGGAAAGCGTGCGCATGCGGGTCGGCGCGCTGCCGCAATACCCGTCGAACGCGCTGAACTACAATCTGACCTGGAGCACCGACGGCGTCATCAACGAATATTGCGAGCCTTGCGAAGCCATCGTCGAAGGCGAACTGATCGAAGTGCCGCCGCTGGAAGAGCGCGAGGAATTTTCGCTCGACGGCGTCACCTACGAGGCGTTCAACACGTCCGGAGGGCTCGGCACGCTGGCAGAGACCCTGAAGGGCAAGGTGCGCACGCTGAACTACCGCACCATCCGCTACCCCGGCCACGCAGCGATCATGAAGGCGCTGCTCAACGACCTCGGCCTGCGCCACCGCCGCGACGTGCTGAAGGACATTTTTGAGAGCGCCCTGCCGGCAACGCTGCAGGACGTGGTCATCGTCTTCGTCACCGTCAGTGGCCGCAAGAACGGCCGCCTGCTGCAGGAAACCTACGCCAACAAGATCTACTCCAAGCGCGTCGGCGATGTGGTGCGCAGCGCCATCCAGATCACCACGGCGTCCGGCATCTGCGCCGTGCTCGACATGCTCGCCGACGGAACCCTGCCGGCAACGGGCTTCATCAAGCAGGAAGACATTGCGCTGGACGCGTTTCTGGCCAACCGGTTTGGCCGGGCCTATGCGCAGCACGAGATGGTGAGCCGGCTCGCGAGCTGAGCAGCATAATCTCCCCCCTTGAGGGGGAGATGTCGCCGAAGGCGACAGAGGGGGTCGCCGCGCGTAGAGCGCTAACCTCCATATGCCGCAAGGAAGGTCGCATCCAGTCAGACCGACCCCCTCTGGCCTGCCGGCCATCTCCACCTCAAGGGGGGAGATCACGCGCTCCAAGGGCGGCGCCTTCCAGCCTACTTCCGCAGCAGCATCGGTCGTCCGAGCAGAAACCGGAAGAAATTGTCCGCTGTCCGCGGCGCCATGCCGGACCGCGCCGCCGGTCCCGGCACAGCCCCTTTTCGACCAGGCTCTCCAGACTTTGTTCCGGCGCCGGGCCGCCCGACGGTGAAAGATGGCTCCGCGACGGGCTTTCCCTTCAACACATTGGCGGCGTTGTTGTCGTGAATGACAATGCACCATTGCGCACCCTTCGACGCCGCCACGACGGTGTTGTGGATCGTCGCCATCTTCGCGTGGTGCGCACCATAGATGCCGCTCATCGACGGCGATCTCTTTTCGACCAGCGTTCCGAATGCCGAAGTCACATAGTCGTGGTGCGTATAGAGATTGGTCGCCACGTGAAAATTGTGGCCGTGCGGAAAGGCAATATACAAAGGTTGCAGATCCACCGCGCCTTTGGCGATCTCCGTGCGGGCATAGTGATCGGCCCGCTCCATGAAGGTCGGCGCCAGCGCATCGTCGCTGTCGAGCCGCGTGAGCGCGACAAACTCGGCATCGGTGTCGGCCTGGACGAACGCATTGAAGCGATCATTGTGGTCCTCGCCAGCCTCGACAAGGATCGGCTTGACGTCGACACCGGTCGCACAATTGCACACTGTCCTGACGTAGTTCTCGTGGGTATCGGCATCGAACGCGACCAGGACGGTAAAATCCTTCAGCGATTGGCCTTCAAGGGACGGCGCGCAATAGGTGTCGAACAACGCCAGCCGCTCGACCAGCCATACGGGATCGAGATTGGCGCGGCCCTTCCCATCCCACTGGCTCGGCTTGAAGCGGGCGGCGATGTTGTAGCGTATGGCGATGTATTTCTTCAGTCCGGTGCCCATCGACAGACACTTAGTACATTCTGCCGATTTGCGACAACCGACGGCTCGTCCCCTAAATATGCAGCGCGTGCCCCAACGCCTTCAGCGCCGCTTCCTGGAACCCCTCGCCCTGCGTCGGATGCGCATGGATGGTGCCGGCAATATCCTCCAGCCTTGCGCCCATTTCCAGCGCCAGCCCAAAGGCGGCCGCCAGTTCCGACACGCCCTGGCCGACGGCCTGGATGCCGAGCACGAGGTGATTGTCGGCCCGGGCCACGACCCGGACAAAGCCCTCCTCGCCAAGCTTGGTCATGGCGCGGCCGTTGGCGGCGAAGGGAAACAGGCCGATTTTGATCTCGCCCTGACCCTTTGCCTCTTCAGGCGACAGGCCGGCGGTGACCAGCTCCGGATCGGTGAAGCAGACCGCCGGAATGCAGCGCTTGTCCCAGCTCCTTTTGTGGCCGGCGACGATCTCGGCCACCATTTCGCCTTGCGCCATCGCCCGGTGCGCCAGCATCGGCTCACCGGTGACGTCGCCAATTGCAAAGATGCCGCGCATCGAGGTGCGGCACTGGTCGTCGATACGGATAAACTTTCCGGCGCGGTCGAGGTCGATCTGCTCGAACCCCCAACCCTCGGTCACCGGCTTGCGCCCGACCGTGACCAGGATCTTGTCGGCAGCGATCTTGGCACTCTTGCCGTCAGCCGTCTCGACCAGCAACGCATCGCCCTTGGTCGAAATCCCCTTGGCCTTGGCGCCAACGAGCACCTCGATGCCGAGTTCGGCGAGCCGCTTCACCACCGGCCGTGTCAGCTCGGCGTCGTATTGCGCCAGTACGCGCGGCAACGCCTCGACCACGGTCACCTCTGCGCCCATCTTGGCAAAGGCAATGCCGAGCTCCAGCCCGATATAGCCGCCACCGACGACCGCAAGTTTTTTCGGCACCTCGGCAAGCGCCAAGGCCTCGGTGGATGAAATCACCGATCCGCCGAACGGCAGGAACGGCAGCTCGACCGGCGCCGAGCCGGTCGCGATCACCACCGTCTCGGCACGGATCACCTGCACCCCGATCTCGGTCTCGACCTCGACGGTCTTGCCGTCACGGAATGTCGCCCAGCCCTGCACGGTCTTGACCTTGGCCTTCTTGAGCAGGCCGGCGACGCCACTGTTCAGCCGGCTAACAATGCCATCCTTCCAGGCGACGGTTTTGCTGAGATCGAGGGCAGGTGCTGAGATCGTGATGCCGAGCGGGCTTTTGCCGCCGGCCATATGGGAAACCTTTTCGAATTCTTCCGCCGCATGGATCAGCGCCTTGGAGGGAATGCAGCCGACATTGAGACAGGTGCCGCCCGGCTTGCCGACTTCCACGATCACCGTGTCGATGCCGAGCTGGCCGGCACGGATGGCGCAGACATAGCCGCCAGGACCGGCGCCGATGACGAGCAGCTTGCAGGAGATTTCTTTCATGTCGATACGCTCTCTTGGCGAAGAAGGGCCCCCTCATCCGGCCGCTCCGCGGCCACCTTCTCCCCGCTGGGGAGAAGAGGCTGGCGCCAGCGCCGGCGACCTCCTCTCCCCTCGGGGAGAGGTCGGATTGCCCCGAATTGCATTTGCAATTCGGTTGGCAATCCGGGTGAGGGGGCTCTGGCGACCATTCTCATCACCCTCAATCCACAAAAATCAGCGCCGGCGTTTCCAGCAGCGTCTTGATCCGCTGGACAAACACCGCCGCATCCCAGCCGTCGATGACGCGGTGGTCGAAGCTGGAGGACAGGTTCATCATCTTGCGCGGGATGAACTGCGTGCCGTCCCACACCGGGCGCACCATCATCTTGTTGACGCCGATGATCGCCACTTCGGGATGATTGATCACCGGTGTGGTCGCCACGCCGCCCATGGCACCGAGCGAGGTGATGGTGATAGTCGATCCCGAAAGCTCGTCCCGCGTCGCCGTGCCGGACTTCGCCGCTTCGGCGAGCCGGTTGACCTCGGCGCCGCAGTCCCAGATGTCGCGCGCCTCGGCATGCTTGACCACGGGCACCACCAGCCCCGAAGGCGTCTGCGCGGCGATGCCGATATGGACGCCGCCATGCTGGTGGACGATGCCGGCCTCGTCGTCGAACAGCGCGTTGAGATTGGGCTGAGCGGCAATCGCCTTGACCATCGCCCGCATCAGGAACGGCAGCAGCGTCAGCTTCGGCCGGTCTGCGCGCTTCTCCTTGTTGAGCGCGGCGCGCAAATCTTCGAGCGCGGTGACGTCGATCTCCTCGACATAGGTGATGTGGGGGATGCGCGATTTGGACAGCGTCATCTTCTCGGCGATCTTGCGCCGCAGCCCGATGATCTTGATGTCCTCGACCGCATCGTTGCGGGCGAGGCCGGAAACCTTCGCCACCTGCGGCCCACGCTTCAGAAAGGCCTCGATGTCCTCATGGCTTATGCGGCCGGCCGGACCGGTTCCCGCAACCTGCCGCAGGTCGATGCCGGCTTCCTTTGCCCGCAGGCGGATCGCCGGCGAGGCCAGCGGCTTTTCGCCCTCGGGGCGCGGCGCGCCGGAGACGGAGGTCTGCGACGTGCTTTTTGGAGCAGCCGGAGCTGGCACAGGTTTCGCCGGCGCTGCGGCTGCCTCGGGCGACGGTGCCGAAGCCGCTTCGGGCTTGGGGCTGCTGAGCTTCACCGGCGGCTCGGCCTTGACGGGCGCTTCTGCACCCGGGGCGACATTGCCTTCGCCGGCCACTTTCAGGCGAACGATCGGCGAGCCGATCGCCACCGTGTCGCCGATCTCGGCACCGAGCCAGAGAATCTCGCCATCGACGGGCGAGGGAATCTCGACCGTTGCCTTGTCGGTCATCACGGCGGCCAGCACCGCGTCCTCGCGCACCAGGTCGCCGACCTTGACATGCCACTCGACCAGTTCGGCCTCGGCCACGCCCTCGCCGACATCGGGCAGCTTGATGATGTGTTCGCCCATCTCAGGACTCCCCAACTCTAGGCTTCTAAGGTTTCGAGCAGAGCGCGGCCGACCCGCGCGGGGCCAGGGAAATAGTCCCACTCCTGCGCATGCGGATAAGGCGTATCCCAGCCGGCGATGCGGGCAACCGGCGCTTCCAGACGGTAGAAGCAGTTTTCCTGCACTAAAGCGGAAAGCTCTGCGCCAAAACCGGAGGTCAGCGTCGCCTCGTGCACGATCACGCAGCGCCCGGTCTTGTTCACCGAGGCAACGATGGTCTCGAGGTCGAGCGGCAGCAGCGTCCTGAGATCGATGATCTCGGCGTCGACGCCCGTCTCTTCGGCGGCAGCCTGGGCAACATAGACCATCGTGCCATAGGCAAGCACGGTGATCGCTGCCCCCGGCCGCCGGATCACCGCCTTGCCGAGCGGGACCGTGTAGTGGCCGTCGGCGACCTCGCCGAGCTCATGCTTCGACCACGGCGTCACCGGACGGTCGTGATGACCGTCGAAGGGCCCGTTGTAAAGCCGCTTCGGCTCCAGGAAGATCACCGGGTCGGGATCTTCGATCGCGGCGATCAGCAGGCCCTTGGCGTCATGCGGGTTGGATGGCACCACCGTCTTCAGGCCGGAGACATGCGTGAACAATGCTTCCGGGCTCTGGCTGTGGGTCTGACCGCCAAAGATGCCGCCGCCGGTCGGCATCCTGACCACGATCGGACAGGTGAAATCGCCGTTCGAGCGATAGCGAAGCCGCGCCGCTTCCTGCGTCAGCTGGTCGTAGGCCGGGTACATGTAGTCGGCAAACTGAATTTCCACACACGGCTTCAACCCATAGGCGGCCATGCCGATCGCCGAACCGACGATGCCGGATTCATTGATCGGCGCATCGAAGCAGCGGCTCTTGCCGTATTTGGCCTGCAGGCCCTGCGTGCAGCGGAAGACACCGCCGAAGAAGCCGACATCCTCGCCGAACACGATGACACGTTCGTCGCGCGCCATCGATACGTCCATGGCGTCGCGGATGGCCTCGATCATTGTCCGTCTTGGCATGGTCAGACCCCTGCCTGCTGGCGCTGACGCCGCAAATGCGGCGGCATCTCGGCGTAGAGGCCTTCGAACATGTCGCGCGTCGACGGCTTGCCGCCGGCATGCAGCGTGCCGTGGCTCTCGGCTTCCTTTTGTGCCGCAATCACCATGTCGAGGATTTCCGCCTCGGCCTGGGCATGCCGCTCGTCCGACCAGACGCCGCGCGCGATAAGATGGTTCTTCAGCCTGATGACCGGGTCGCCCAACGGCCATGCGGCGGACTCGGTTTTCGGCCGGTAGGCAGACGGATCGTCGGAACTCGAATGCGCCCCGGTGCGGTAGGTGACATATTCGATCAGCGTCGGCCCGAGGTTTTTGCTCGCCCGTTCCGCCGCCCATTTCGCCACTGCATGGACAGCGAGATAGTCGTTGCCGTCGACGCGAAGCGCCGGGATGCCGAAGCCGAGCCCGCGGGCGGCAAAGGTGCCGGAGCCGCCGCGGGCAATGCCCTGGAAGGTCGAGATCGCCCACTGGTTGTTGACGACATTGAGCACGACCGGCGCCTTGTAGGTCGAGGCGAAGACCAGCGCCGAATGGAAGTCGGATTCAGCGGTCGAGCCGTCGCCGATCCAGGCCGCCGCGATGCGGGAATCGTTTGATATCGCCGAAGCCATCGCCCAGCCGACCGCCTGGATATACTGCGTCGCCAGATTGCCGGAGATAGAGAAGAAGCCATGCTCCTTCGACGAATACATCACCGGCAGCTGCCGGCCCTTCAGCGGATCGGCTTCGTTGGAATAGATCTGGTTCATCATCGTCACCATCGGGTAGCCGCCGGCGATGAGCAGCCCCGCTTGGCGATACGTCGGGAAGTTCATGTCGCCCGGCGCCAGCGCCTTGCGGAAGGCGCAGGCCACCGCCTCCTCGCCCAGATGCTGCATGTAGAACGAGGTCTTGCCCTGGCGCTGCGCCATCTGCATGCGCGCATCGAAGGTGCGCAGCGTCATCATGTGGCGCAGGCCGGCCAGCAACTCGTCATCGGAAAGCAGCCCGGCCCAGGGCCCGACGGCTTCACCGCTGCGGTTCAAGACGCGGATGATCGAGAAAGCCAGGTCGCGGATGGTGCGCGGGTCGACATCGATCTCGGGGCGCGGCACCGAGCCCGCCTTGGGGATGGGCACGTTGGAGAAGTCAGGCGTCCCGCCCGGCCGCACCTCCGGTTCGGGAACATGGAAGCGCAACATTCCAGCATCGGCCATGACCTTGGTCCTCCAATGTTGCCTGGCCAGGATATTTGCACATCTGCGCCGCCAGACCAGTGTCAATTCGTTGAGCAAGCCTTCGGTCGTCGGTCCCGGCCCCGCCGGCCGACGTAGCCTCCCGCGCACAAGATGAAGATATGTCTGCGAAATTTCTTGTCGATGTTGGGCAAGGGCGCGCAATTTGGCGCAAGGTTGAGCAAGGTTTCCGGCCAGATAAGGTAATTGGTTGCAAGACCGGGTTCCTCGCCTCTCTTTCACGCCTCCGGAGGAGAGGCGCCAAGGTTGGCGAACTCGCGCCTTTCCTCTCCCCCCGTCGATCGGGGGAGAGGTGGCGAGCGAAGCTCGACGGAGTGGGGGTCGATCTTTCATTCCGCCTGATTGCCGCTTGCCTGAGTTTCTTGCTGGCGGCGCGGCGCGTTTGGCAAATGGCTTCCCCCACTCCGTCGCTGCTTCGCAGCGCCACCTCTCCCCCCTCCGGAGGGAGAGGAACCCAAGCTGGAAGCCGCCCCCTTGCCATGCTAACCACCCTCCATGGCACAGAAGAAAGCGTTCGAAGTCGATTCGTGGCTGGCGAAGCCGGACGCGCGCATCTCGATCGTCCTGCTCTACGGCCCCGACCGCGGGCTAGTCGCCGAGCGCGCCAAGGCGTTTGCAGGCAAGACCGGGCTGCCGCTCGACGATCCGTTCTCGGTGGTCCGGCTCGATGGTTCGGAGGTGGACCGCGACGAAGGCCGACTGCTCGACGAAGCCCGCACCGTGCCGATGTTTTCAGAGCGCCGCCTTTTGTGGGTGCGCAATGCCAGCGGCCAGAAGGCGCTTGCCGACGACGTCAAGGCGCTGACCTCAGAACCGCCCCGCGATGCGATCATTCTCATCGAGGCGGGCGATCTCAAGAAGGGGACCGGCCTGCGCGCCATCGTCGAGGCCGCCGACACCGCCATGGCTCTGCCTTGCTACGCCGATGAAGCAAGGGACATTGACGGCGTCATCGATGACGAATTGCGCAAGGCCAACATGACTATGGCACTGGATGCCCGCCAGGCGCTGCGCCGCAACCTCGGCGGCGACCGGCTGGCGTCGCGCGGCGAGATCGAAAAGCTGGTTCTCTACAGCAACGGCCAGAAGGAAATCGGTCTCGACGACGTCAAGGCGATGTCGGGCGACGTCTCCGGCGCCTCCTTCGACGACGCTGTCGATGCGCTGCTCGAGGGAAAAGTAAGCGATTTCGACATCGCCTTCACCCGCCATTGCCAGTCCGGCCAGCCGTTTCTGGTGCTGTCCTCGGCCATGCGGCAGTTGCAGGCGATCCAGGCCATGCGCGGCCAGATGGATTCCGGCGGCCGCAACGCTGCCTCGGTCGTCGCGGCAGCGCGCCCGCCGGTGTTTTTCTCGCGGCGCAAGCTGGTGGAGAAGGCGCTGGAGCGTTGGAGCGGCGAGGCGCTTGGTCGCGCGCTGACCAGGCTGCAGGCCGCGGTGCTGCAAACCCGCCGGCGGCCGGATCTATCCGTCGCGCTGGCGCGGCAGGCGCTGCTCGGCATCGCGGTGGAAAGCAGCCGTCTGGCGCAGCGGTAAACGCCAACTTGTGTCGGGGCGACCAATTGTTGAAACCGGTGCCGCCCCTCATTGCCCTGCCGGGCATTTCTCCCCGTAAACGGGAGAAAGAGGCTCGTCGCAACGCCGGCGCGCTTCTTACAACAATGGTGATTGGCGAAATCATCGACGAGAGCGTCCCCTCTCCCCGTCACTATACGGGGAGAGGATGCCGGCAGGCAGGTGAGGGGCAGCGCAAACGCCCCAGAACAATGGAATTGGAGAATTCGAGCAACCCTACCTTCGGTCATCAAGGATGATGGTAAGACCTTGCATTAATTTGCCGGCTAAGAGTCTACCGCTCTTGCTTCAACCGCCGGCACAATTCATCCAGCTGCTCCAGTGTCCGATACGACACGCGCAGCACGCCGCCTTTCCCCTTGTGCTCGATCGCCACGATCATGCCGATCGTGTCGGTCATCAGTTTTTCCAGCGCCAGCGTGTCGGTATCCTTTTCCCCTGGCTTCGCCGCTGGCCGCGCTCCGTTCGAGCTGCTTCCCGCTGGCATCTGCGCCAGCGCCTCGGCCTGGCGCACCGACAGCCCCTCTTCGACGATGCGTTTGGCGAGCCCTGCCGGATCCTCGGCCGTCACCAATGTACGGGCGTGACCGGCCGACAGCGCGCCGTCGACAAGCATGTCGCGGATCACGTCGGGCAGCTTCAGCAGCCTCAGCGTATTGGCGACATGGCTGCGGCTCTTGCCGATGACCTGGCCGAGATCGGCCTGGGTGTAGCCATGATCGTCGATCAATCGCTGATAGCCGAGCGCCTCTTCGACCGGGTTGAGGTCGGTACGCTGGACGTTTTCGATGATCGCCAGTTCAAGCGCGGTGCGATCGTTGACGTCGCGGACAATGATCGGAATCTCGGTCAGCCCGGCGCGCTGCGCCGCTCGCCAGCGCCGCTCGCCGGCGATGATCTCATAACGGCCAGGCTGCGTCGGCGACGGCCGCGCCACCACCGGCTGCACCACGCCATGCTCGCGGATCGATTGCGCGAGGTCGGTGAGCTCGGAATCGCCGAAATGCCGGCGCGGGTTTTTCGGATTCGGGGTCAGAAACTCGATCGGCACCTTGCCGTCGGCGTTCAGGCTCTGCTTTTGCGGCTCCGCCGGGCGATCGATTTCACCGATCAGCGCTGCCAGTCCCCGCCCCAGTCTTTTTCTTGAAAGGTCTTCGCTCATTATCTGTCCAGATCGTTTCGGTATCGAATCGGCTTATTGTTCGGCGATATTCAAGCGGCGCGTAATTTGCGCTCGCGGCGGATCACTTCGGAGGCAAGCTGCAGATAGGCCTGGCTGCCCGAGCATTTGAGGTCATAGAGGATCGCCGGCTTGCCGTAGGACGGCGCCTCGGAAACCCGCACATTGCGCGGAATGACGGTCTCGTAGACCTTGTCGCCCATATGCGCCCGCACATCCTGCACCACCTGATTGGCGAGGTTGTTGCGGCCGTCATACATGGTCAGCACGATGCCCTGGATGGTCAGATTTGGATTGATCGAGCGGCGCACCTGCTCCACCGTCTCGAGCAACTGGCTGAGACCTTCCAACGCAAAGAACTCGCATTGCAGCGGCACCAGCACCGAGTCGGCTGCGGCCATCGAGTTCAGCGTCAAAAGATTGAGCGACGGCGGGCAATCGATCAGCACATAGCCGAAGTCAGCAGAGCGCTCGGCGGAGGCGCGCAAGGCGTTGCGCAATCGCAGCACTCGGTCCGGCGCCGAGGCGATTTCCATCTCGATGCCGAGCAGATCGAGCGTCGATGGCACGATCGACAGACCCGGCACGGCGGTTGGGATGGCCGCCGCCTCGAGATCCAGTTCGCCGGTCAGCACATCATAGGACGAAACGGTGCGGTCGCGCCGGTCGATGCCGAGGCCGGTGCTGGCATTGCCTTGCGGGTCGAGATCGACGATCAGCACCCGTTCGCCGATGGCGGCGAGGGCCGTGGCCAGATTGATGGCGGTCGTTGTCTTGCCGACACCGCCCTTCTGGTTGGCGACGGTGATGATTCGAGGTCCAGTCTTCATCATGGGTTTATGCCAGAAGTTCATTTTGCCAATTGCCAGTCAGACAGGCCGCAAATCAGACAATTCGAGGATGACCCCATGTGGGTCGGTGATGCTGGCATGTTCTACCAGATCGAATGCCCATCGGTGAGTGCTTTCTTCCACCTCGGCGCGGTAATCCCGGCCTTTGTGGAACAGGCCGCGCGCGCCTGTTGTCAGCCACGGCGCCGATAGATCGAGCAGGGCCGGCAGCGCTGCAAGCGCCCTGGCCGTGACGATTTGTGGTTCAGAAACAAGCGCATAGCTATCATCGATGCGCCGCGCGATGATGCGGGCTGGCAGATTGAACTGCCCGACGACGGCTTGGAGGAACGATGCTTTCTTGCGGTTGCTTTCAACCAGGTCGATGCTGGCGCCGACGCGCTCGGTGAGCAGAAATGCCATGACCAGGCCGGGAAACCCGCCGCCCGAACCGAGATCGACCCAGTGCGTTGCTGCCGGTGAGAGCCGCGCCAGCTGGACGCTATCCAGAATATGGCGGCGCCAGACATCATCCATTGTCGACTGCGCCGCCAGGTTTATGCGGCGATTCCATTTCTGGAACATCTGCTCGAATTCGACAAGACGATCGAATGTTTCACGTGAAACCGGGCCGGCGGCCTCTTGCAGGCTCGTCCATGAGGCAGCACTCACGCAACATCCCTTTGCGCAGCTGCCTCAGTGTTGCGGACATGCGCGACGATGATTGCCAGCGCGGCCGGCGTCATGCCTTCCATGCGCTGCGCGTCAGCGATGGAGCGCGGCTGGCGTGTCAGCATCTTCTGCTTCAACTCGTTGGACAGGCCTGGGACAGAAGCAAAATCCAGCGACGTCGGGATCAAACGGCTTTCCTCATGCCGGATCTGCGTGACGTCGGCTTGCTGGCGGTCGAGATACACCGAATATTTCGCCTCCGTTTCGAGACGCTCGGCTGTCTTGGCATCGATGGCAGCAAATTCAGGGGCGATTCTGGTCAACCAGGCGATGTCGACACCCGGATAGGCCAGCAATTCATAGGCGGAGCGGCGTACACCGTCCTTGTTGATCTGCAGCCCATGACCCGCCGCCTCATTCGGGGTCATGGTCGTGCCAGTTGCGAGTTGCCGTGCCTTATCGAGATCTTGCACGACACCATTGAACCGCTGCGTCCGCTGCTGCGACGCTATTCCCAGCTTCATAGCCAGCGGCGTCAGCCGCTCGTCGGCATTGTCGGCCCGCAACGACAGTCGGAACTCGGCGCGTGAGGTGAACATGCGGTAGGGCTCGGCTATGCCGCGGCTGGTCAAATCGTCCACCATCACGCCGATGTAGGCTTCGGTGCGGCTGAGCACGATCTGGTCGGAAGCCGAAGCCTTTCGCGCCGCGTTGAGGCCAGCGAGCAGGCCTTGCGCTCCAGCCTCCTCATAGCCGGTGGTGCCGTTGATCTGCCCGGCGAGAAAGAGGCCGCCGACTCGCTTAGTTTCCAGCGTCGGCTGCAGCTCGCGCGGATCGACATGATCATACTCGATAGCATAGCCGGGCTGCAGCATGATGGCGCGCTCAAGGCCGGGAATGGTCTTCAAGATGTCGAGCTGGACGTCCTCGGGCAGCGATGTCGAAATGCCGTTTGGATAGACCGTGTCGTCGTCCAGGCCTTCCGGCTCGAGGAAGATCTGATGGCCTTCGCGGTCGCCGAACTTGACGATCTTGTCTTCGATAGACGGGCAGTAGCGCGGTCCGACGCCTTCGATCGAGCCGGAATACATCGCGGAACGGCCGAGATTGGCGCGGATCAGCTCATGCGTTGCCGGTGTCGTGCGCGTAATGCCGCAATGGATCTGCGGGTTGTCGATGCGGTCGGTCATCAGCGAGAAAGGCGAGGGATGTTCATCCGCGGCCTGGCTTTCCAGCGATCCCCAATCGACGGCTCGGCCGTCCAATCGCGGCGGCGTGCCGGTCTTCAGCCGTCCGAGCTTGAAGCCCGCCCGGCTCATTGTGGCCGAAAGGCCGAGACTGGCCTGTTCATTCATCCGGCCGGCTACAATCTTCTTCTCGCCGATATGGATCAGCCCGCGCAGGAAGGTTCCGGTCGTCAGCACCACAGCTCCGCAAGCGAGCCGCCGGCCATTCGCCAGCAGCACGGCCGACAGGCGCCCATTGACGATCTCGAAGTCGAGAGCTTCGCCCTCGACCACCTCGAGATTGGCCTGCGCGCGAATCGCGGCCTGCATGGCGAGGCGGTAGAGTTTCCGATCCGCCTGCGTGCGCGGCCCGCGCACTGCAGGGCCCTTGCGGCGATTGAGCAAACGGAACTGAATGCCGGCGGCGTCGGCGACGCGACCCATCAGACCGTCCATGGCGTCGATCTCGCGAACCAGATGCCCCTTGCCAAGGCCGCCGATCGCCGGATTGCAGGACATGACGCCGATCGTGTCGAAGCGCAGCGTCACCAGCGCC
This sequence comes from Mesorhizobium sp. AR10, assembly GCF_024746795.1. Lineage (NCBI taxonomy): Bacteria > Pseudomonadati > Pseudomonadota > Alphaproteobacteria > Hyphomicrobiales > Phyllobacteriaceae > Mesorhizobium > Mesorhizobium sp. AR10. The sequence continues at coordinate 1,112,466 of NZ_CP080524.1, read as the reverse complement.
GTTCTGGCGCCGGCGCGCGCGGCAGCGCTGGCAGCCTCGCACCCAGCATGGCCGCCGCCCACCACAACCACATCATAGCGATCGTTCATTCCAAGATTCCCGGATTCGAATTCGCTCGACACATGTGCCCGCAGGCTCGCTCTGTCAAGAATGCTCGGCCCATCGTTTCACGTGAAACAGCCATCTCTGCATCCTCAGCCGCACTGTTTCACGTGAGTCACAGGCGCGTCGCGATGTTTCACGTGAGTCATCGACCCAATCGGCAGGCCATGTTTCACGTGAGTCATTTCCCAATGCAGAACTGCGAAAAGATGACATCGAGCAAGTCCTCGACATCGACGGCGCCGACGATCCGGCCAAGCCGGTCCGCTGCCAGGCGCAAATCCTCGGCGCGCAACTCCTGCCCGCGCCCATCCGTCCCGGCCGTCAGCAGGAAGCGTTTCGTTTCATTGAGGAGCTCGACGTGTCGCAGCCGCGACGGCAGGATATCGCCGACGTCACCAATCTGCGCGGCGGCGCGACGACCGATGTCCGCCAGCAACTCCGCCAATCCGGTGCCATCAACTGTCGAAATGGCCGCGTCGTACTGCTGCGTCGGCGAGCCCCCTCCCAACAGATCGACCTTTGTCCCTATCCTCAATATCGGAACGTCGGCCGGCATTGCACCGACTGCAGCCGGGTTCACCAAGTCCTCCAGCAACAGCAAGAGGTCGGCGCTGCGTGCCTTGGTGCGGGCCTTCTCGATGCCTATCGCTTCCACCTTGCCGGGTGCTTCGCGCAGGCCGGCCGTGTCGATCACCCTCACCCGCATGCCATCCAGGTCCAGGACCACCTCGAGCAGATCACGGGTCGTGCCGGGCTCATCCGTTACAATAGCCGCATCGCGCCTCGCCAGCGCGTTGAACAGACTCGATTTCCCAGCATTCGGCGCACCCAGGATGACCACCTCGAAACCATCGCGAATGATCTCGGCAGCGCGAAACCCATCGACGTGGCGATCGATCTCATCGATCATTATCCGGACATCCGACCAGACCGTATCCGAAACGGAATCGGGCACATCATCCTCATCGGCAAAATCGATCTCGGCTTCGATCATCGCCCGCGCATGGATAAGCCGGCGGCGCCAAATCAGATACAGCTCGCTCTGGACGCCTTCGGCGTTTCGCACGGCGAAGCGCCGCTGTGCCTCGGTCTCGGCATTGATCAGGTCCGCCAGCGCCTCGGTTTCGACCAGGTCGAGCTTGCCGTTGAGAAAGGCGCGGCGGGTAAATTCGCCCGGTTCGGCATGCCTGACGCCGTCGAAGCCGGCGATGGTCTCAAGCATCTTCGCCACCACCGCACGGCCGCCATGGACATGGAATTCGGCGACATCCTCGCCGGTAAAGCTGTCGGGACCGGGAAAGAAGACGACAAGACCACTGTCGAGCACTGTTTTGTCCGGCGCCCGCAGTTTTCGCAGCGTCGCGACCCGATCCCTAATATTGCCGGCAATCGTTTCGATAACGAATCGAGTCTTCGGGCCGGAAATGCGGATCACGGCAATGCCGGCGGGGAGGCGGCCGCTGGACAACGCAACGATGGAATCCCTTGAAATCATTTGCCCGCTCTACCGAACCGCCCTAGCGTCGTTCATTCCCATCACGCTCCGCAGGATTGCCTCATCGTGACATTGCCCGCGCAAAATCTGCTTGCCGAAGAGGCCAGCCCCTATCTGCAGCAGCACAGCGACAACCCGGTACACTGGCGGGCCTGGTCGCCTGCCGCCCTGGCGGAAGCAAGGACACTGCAGCGGCCGATCCTGCTCTCGGTCGGCTACGCGGCTTGCCATTGGTGCCATGTCATGGCGCATGAAAGCTTCGAGAACGACGCTGTCGCCGCCGTCATGAACCGGCTGTTCGTCAATATCAAGGTCGATCGCGAGGAGCGGCCGGACATCGACCAGATCTACATGGCAGCGCTGTCGTCGATGGGCGAGCAAGGCGGATGGCCGCTGACCATGTTCCTGACCCCGGACGGCAAGCCCTTCTGGGGCGGCACCTACTTTCCGCGCGAGCCACGCTATGGCCGCCCCGGCTTTGTCCAGGTGTTGGAAGCCGTCGACAAGACCTGGCGCGAGAAGAGAGAAAGCCTCAATCAAAGCGCCGATGGGTTGACCAATCATGTCGAGGCCAGGCTAGCAGGCACCCATGCCAAGGCGGTGCTCGACCGCGACACGTTGGCCAATCTCGCCAACGGTATCGACGGCATGGTCGACAGGACATTGGGCGGCCTGCGCGGTGCGCCAAAATTCCCCAACGCCCCGTTCATGCAGACGCTCTGGCTGTCCTGGCTGCGCGACGGCAGTACGTCTCATCGCGACGCCGTGCTGCTCAGCCTCGAAAAGATGCTGGCCGGCGGCATCTACGACCACATTGGCGGTGGGCTCAGTCGTTACTCGACCGATGCCGAATGGCTGGTGCCGCATTTCGAAAAGATGCTCTACGACAACGCGCAGCTCATCCGCCTCTGCAACTGGGCCTATGCGGCGAGCGGCAATGATTTGTTCCGGATACGAATCGAAGGCACCGTCGACTGGCTGTTGCGCGAGATGCGCGTCGATGGCGGTGCCTTTGCCGCCAGCCTCGACGCCGACAGCGATGGCGAAGAGGGGCTGTTCTACACCTGGAGCAAGGATGAGGTCGAGGCCGTGCTCGGTGACGAATCATCCTTGTTTTTCAAGCACTTCATGCTTTCCAGCCCGCACGGCTGGGAAGGCAAGCCGATTGTCCACCAGACCGAGGCTCAGCAAGCGCAAAGCGTGGTCATTCATGATCAGCTCATCCCGCTGAAGGAGAAATTGCTGGCAGCCAGGGAGCAGCGCGTCAGGCCCGGGCGTGATGGCAAGGCGCTCACCGACTGGAACGGCCTGATGATATCAGCGCTTACCGAAGCCGGGCGATCGCTGGGCCGGGCCGACTGGATCGACGCAGCGGAAAGGGCCTTCGCCCATATTGCCGGGTCTAGCCAGGACAAGCGCTTGCCTCATTCGATGCTCGGCGCCAAGAGATTGTTTCCGGCGCTGTCGAGCGACTATGCAGCGATGACCAACGCCGCGATTTCGCTGTTCGAGGCGACCGGCAATTCGGCCTATGTCGACCACGCCCGGCAATTCATGGAACAACTCGACCACTGGCACCGGGACCGCGAAGAGACCGGCTACTATCTGACCGCGTCGGACAGCACCGACGTGCCGATCCGCATCAGGGGGGATGTCGACGAGGCGATTACCGCGGCCAGTGGCCAGATCATAGAGGCATTGGTCCGCCTGGCTTCCCTGACCGGGGACCTCGATCTGCAGGAAAAGGCCTGGAAGGTAGCCGAGCATGCCGCCGGCCGCGCCTCCCACCAGGCCTATGGTCAGGCAGGCATCGTCAACGCCTGCGCCTTGACCATCGAGCCGTTGAAGCTGGTGCTGATAGACAACCCGGGAAATCCAAGCCTCGTTCCGGTTGCGAATCGGAACCCTGACCCGCGTCGGGTCGACATTGTCGTTCCGGTTGGTACGGAAGCGAATCGACCAATGCTTCCGGGCGGGGTGCTGCCACCAACCGACAAACCGGGCGCCTGGCTTTGCACGGGGCAGGTCTGCCGGCCCGTGATTGCCGATCCCGAAGAGCTCGAGCGCCTTTTGCGGCGCCAGTAGGGTAGGGGTGCTTCCATCGGCGGGAACGGTTGAAGCGCCGGTTGGCCAAAATAAAGAAGCCCATCCCGATCTCTCGGAATGGGCTCCCAAATAGCTTGTATGGACCGAACCTCGGATCCGCAGCTCAACCCTTACGTATTCATCGAATCGAAGAAATCCGCATTGGTCTTGGTCTGCTTGAGCTTGTCGATCAGGAACTCGATGGCGTCGGTCGTTCCCATCGGTGCCAGGATGCGGCGCAGCACGAAGATTTTCTGCAGGTCTTGCTTGGCAACCAGCAGGTCTTCCTTGCGGGTGCCGGACTTGAGAATGTCCATGGCCGGATAGATGCGCTTGTCAGCCACCTTGCGGTCGAGCACGATTTCCGAGTTGCCGGTGCCCTTGAACTCTTCGAAGATGACTTCGTCCATGCGGCTGCCGGTATCGATGAGCGCGGTGGCGATGATGGTCAGCGAGCCACCTTCCTCGATGTTACGGGCGGCGCCGAAGAAGCGCTTCGGCCGCTGCAGCGCGTTGGCGTCGACACCGCCGGTCAGCACCTTGCCGGATGACGGGACCACGGTGTTATAGGCCCGGCCAAGGCGGGTGATCGAATCGAGCAGGATGACGACATCGCGCCCGTGCTCGACCAGGCGCTTGGCCTTCTCGATGACCATTTCGGCGACCTGGACGTGGCGCACGGCTGGTTCGTCGAAGGTCGAGGACACAACCTCGCCTTTCACCGAACGCTGCATGTCGGTGACTTCCTCCGGCCGCTCGTCGATCAGCAGCACGATCAGATAGCATTCCGGATGATTGGTGGTGATGGAGTGCGCAATGTTCTGCAGCAGCACCGTTTTGCCGGTGCGCGGCTGCGCCACGATCAGGGCGCGCTGGCCTTTGCCGAGCGGCGCCACCAGGTCGATGACGCGGGCCGAGATGTCCTTGGAGGTCGGAACCTCCATTTCCATCTTCAGCCGCGACGTCGGATAGAGCGGCGTCAGATTGTCGAAATGGATCTTGTGGCGGATCTTTTCCGGGTCGTCGAAATTGATCGTGTTGACCTTGAGCAGCGCGAAATAGCGCTCGCCCTCTTTCGGGCTGCGGATCGGGCCTTCGACCGTATCACCGGTCTTCAGCGAGAAGCGGCGGATTTGCGACGGTGAAATGTAGATGTCGTCGGGACCCGGCAGATAGTTGGCGTTGGCAGAGCGCAGGAAGCCAAAGCCGTCCTGCAGCACTTCGACCACACCATCGCCGATGATCTCGACGTCCTGTGCGGCCAGTTTCTTCAGGATGGCGAACATCAGCTCCTGCTTGCGCATGACGCTGGCGTTCTCCACCTCGAGCGATTCGGCATAAGCGATCAGCTCTGGCGGTTTCTTGTTCTTGAACTCTGCGAGTTTCATTTCTTGCATAGACGGACCTTGAATAGATGGAGTCTGGGTAAGCTTTGGGAAAAAATATCGGCGGGATGCGACAAATGCCGGGCGCGGCCGAAATTGAAAAATGGGCGGCGCATGACGGGAAGGAAGACCCGTCTTTTATCGTCGGTCGATGGAAAGAGCAAGCCGCGTTTTGCGGGTCATCCGCCGTGCCTGTCGCCCAAAAGTGAGAAGCGGTTTTAGGACAACGACATGCACGAAAACAAAAAGGAAGCCCTAGAACGGCTTGACGACAACCAGGATCACGATTGCGATCATCAGCAATGTGGGGATCTCGTTGACGATTCGCCAGTGCCGCGCCGGCTTTTCGTTGCGATCCTCGGCGAATTTGCGCACAGCACCAGCCAGATAGCCATGCACGGCCGACAGCAAAAGCACCAAGGCGATCTTGGCGTGCAGCCAGCCGCCCTGGAACGCAAAACCTTTCCAGGCCAGCCACAGACCGAACACCCAGGTGACGATCATCGCCGGATTGATGATGCCGCGCAGCAGGCGCCGCTCCATCACCTTGAAGGTCTCCGACTGCACGGAGCCTTTCTCGGCATCGGCATGATAGACCAGCAGCCGCGGCAGATAGAGCATGCCCGCCATCCAGGAGATGACGGCAAGGACGTGGATCGCCTTTGCCCACGGATAGAACGCATCGGGTGCGAGAAAATACAGCAGCGCCGTCAGAACAACCAGCACGGCAATGCCAACTGTCATGCGCAGCAGCGCCTGGGCAGTACTGTTCGTATTGTTCTCGGCCATCAGCGTGTCGCGCTCCGTACCAGTTTCACCATCGCCTCGACATGCGCGATCGGCGTCTCCGGCGTGATGCCGTGGCCGAGATTGAAGATCAGTGGCCCATCTCCCAAGCCCTTCAGGATCGCTTCGACGCCATCGGCAAGCGCTTTGCCGCCTGCCACCAGCCGCAAGGGGTCGAGATTGCCTTGAACCGCACCCGAGTGCTGCAACGCCCTCGCAACGTCCAGGGGTACCGTCCAATCGATCCCCAGGGCCGTTACACCGGTCTTCTCGCGATAGGTCTGGTAGCGGGCACCGGCGCCCTTGGGAAAACCGATGATTGGAACATCGGGATGAACGGCTCGAACCTGCCTGACGATCTCCGCCACCGGCCGAACGCAGAACAATTCGAAAGAGGCGTCGTCGAGCACACCGGACCAGGAATCGAAAATCTGCACCACATCGGCGCCCGCTTCGATCTGACGGATCAAATACGCAGCCGAATGATCAACCAGCACCTTCAGCAATTGCAGGAAGGCTGCCGGCTCGCGATAGGCAAACAGCCGCGCCGGCGCCTGGTCGGGCGTGCCATGGCCGGCGATCATGTAGGTTGCCACCGTCCACGGCGCGCCGCAGAAGCCGATCAGCGTCGTTTCATCAGGCAGTTTTGCCCGCAATCGGCGAACCGTCTCGTAGACCGGTTCGAGATTCACGTGAAACGTTTCGCCATCCAGAGCCGCGATTTCGTTTGCCGCAATCGGCGTCAACAGCGGCCCGCGTCCCTCCTCGAAGCGGACATCGCGGCCAAGCGCATGCGGCACGACAAGGATATCGGAAAACAGGATCGAGGCGTCGAAGCCGAAGCGCTCGATCGGCTGCAGCGTCACTTCCACGGCAAGGTCAGGATCGTAGCAGAGATCGAGGAACGATCCGGCGCGTCTGCGTGTCACGCGATATTCCGGCAGATAGCGGCCTGCCTGGCGCATCATCCAGAGTGGCGGCGGAAACACCGCTTCGCCCTTCAACACGTCCAGCATGATCCGGTTTTCGGGCATTGAGCGCTCGCTTCCTCAGCCTTCTCTATAATTAAAGAGTCTATTTCTAGAATCTTCTGATTCTAAGAGTCTGTTGGTATCGGTGGTTGTCACCTCTCCCGCTTTGCTCCCGGAAAGGCCAGCCAGCATATTGTCGCGCGCTTCTCCAAAAGGATTGCTGGACTTTGTGGAACGTCTGGAATTTCGCACTGGAGTCAATGGCTTGTCGCCAGCACCAAGAAATTGCCGCTGTGGATGAGATGCGGACTATAGAATCCGTCCCCAAACTTGTCCCCAGCCGCCCGGCGAAGCCGACAGCGCATCGAATTGTGGACAAACTGCCATCTGATACAGTCCATTCCAGCCGGCCGATTTTTCGGCCCGGTTTATCCACATTCGCCCACAGCCTGGAATGGACCCTGTGAACAAACCCCAGAGTTTCTTTCACCTCCATCTGATCTCCGATGCTACCGGCGAAACGCTGCTGGCCGCCGGCCGCGCGGCTTCCGCGCAGTACAAGGACGCGCGCGCCATCGAGCATATCTATCCGCTCATCCGCACCGAAAAGCAGGTGGCGAAAGTGTTCGAGGACATCGAGGAGGAGCCTGGCATCATCCTCTACACCGTCGTCGACCAGAAGCTGGCGCGCGGCATTGACGAACGCTGCGCGACGATGGGGCTGCCCTGTGTCTCGGTGCTGGAACCGGTGCTGACGGTGTTCCAGTCCTATCTCGGCACGCCGGCGGGCCGCCGCGTCGGCGCCCAGCATGTGCTGGACGCCGAATATTTTCGCCGCATCGACGCGCTCAACTTCACCATGGACCATGATGACGGCCAGTTGCCGGCCAATATGGATGACGCCGACATCGTGCTCATCGGCATTTCCCGCACCTCGAAGACGCCGACGTCCATCTATCTCGCCAATCGCGGCATCAAGACCGCCAACATTCCGATCGTGCTTGGCGTGCCGGTGCCGGAAAGCCTGGTCAACGCCAAGACGCCGCTGATCGTCGGGCTGATCGCCACCGCCGAGCGCATCTCGCATGTCCGGCAAAATCGCGTTCTCGGCAACAGCAGCGACTACGAAGCTGGCGACTATGTCGACCGCGCCGCGATCACTGAGGAACTCGCCTATGCCCGCCAGATCTGCACAAGGCATGGCTGGCCGATGATCGATGTCAGCCGCCGCTCGATCGAGGAGACCGCGGCGGCGATCGTTGCCCTGCGGGGGAAGAACAGGTAGTGAGGCGCTTCCGCATACGCAGGGTTGAGGTAGTGTCCGAAACGTCGCGATCCTTCGCGCCCCGCCAACCTTTGGAAACCTTCTGCATCGCGGCGGTCAACGACGATTAACCGGGCGAACCCATGACCGAAAAAATCATCCTCGCTTCCGGCAGTCCGTTCCGCAAGGCGATGCTCCTCAATGCCGGGCTCGACATCGAGGCGGTTCCCGCCGACGTCGACGAACGCGCGCTCGAAGCGCCTTTGGAAGGCGTCTCGCCCGAAGACGTTGCCGCGATCCTTGCCGAAGCCAAGGCCACCGAGGTCAGCGAGCGCAAGCCTGGGGCCCTGGTGCTCGGCTGCGACCAGACGCTGTCGCTCGGTGACGAGGTGTTCCACAAGCCGGCGGACATGGAAGGCGCGCGCCGCCATCTGCTGGCGCTGTCGGGCAAGACGCATCAGCTCAACAGCGCTGGCGTGCTGATGCGCGACGGCGAGGTTCTGTGGCGGCATGTCGGCATAGCAAGTCTCACCATGCGCAAGCTCGATCCGGCCTTTATCGGCCGCCATTTGGCGCGGGTCGGCATGAAGGCATTGGCCAGCGTCGGTGCCTACCAGATCGAAGGCGAAGGCATTCAGCTCTTCGAAAAGATCGAAGGCGACTACTTTACCATTGTCGGCCTGCCGCTTCTGCCGGTGCTGGCGGAACTTCGCGCGCTCGGAGCCATCGATGGCTGAGGTCGAGAAAAAAGCTTTCGTCACCGGCCACCCGATCGCGCATTCGCGGTCGCCGAAGATCCACGGCCATTGGTTGGCCAAATACCGCATCGAAGGCAGCTACCAGCCGATCGACGTCGCGCCGGACGACTTTGCCACGTTCCTGAAAACGCTGCGGGAGAATGGCTTCCAGGGTGGCAACGCCACCATTCCGCACAAGGAGGCCGCCTTCGCCCTGGTCGATCGCCGCGATGAGGCCGCCGAACAGATCGGCGCTGTCAACACGCTTTGGTTCGAGGATGGCGAATTGTGGGGTGGCAATACCGACGCGCATGGCTTTGCCGCCAATCTCGACGACCATGCGCCGGACTGGGCAAGAAATGGTCCGGCGGTGGTGCTTGGCGCCGGCGGCGCGTCCCGCGCCGTCATCCATGCGTTGATTGAACGTGGCGTCAGCGACATCCGCATCGTCAACCGCACGCTCGCCCGAGCGCAGGAATTGCAGCATCGTTTCGGCGCCGGCGTTTCCGCCCATGGCTTCGACGCGACCAACGAACTGCTTGCCGGAGCCGGCCTGCTGGTCAACACCACGGCGCTCGGCATGCACGGCAATGAAGGCCTGTCGGCCGATCCGGTCAGATTGCCGGACCGGGCCATCGTCACCGACATTGTTTACGTGCCGCTGGAGACGCCGCTGCTTGCTGCAGCGCGCGCGAGAAACCTGAAGACAGTCGACGGGCTTGGCATGCTGCTGCATCAGGCGGTACCGGGCTTCGAGCGCTGGTTCGGCAAACGGCCGGAGGTCACCGCTGATCTGCGCGCACTCATCGTCGCCGATATCGGCGCCAAACAATGATCGTGCTCGGCCTCACAGGATCGATCGGCATGGGCAAGTCGACCACGGCAAAGATGTTTACCGAGGCTGGCGTTCCGGTCCATGATTCCGACGAGACCGTGCATCGCCTCTACGCCGGCAATGCCGTTCCCCTTGTCGAAGCGGCTTTTCCCGGAACAACCGTTTCCGGTTCGGTCGATCGCACAGAGCTGGCCGGGCGCGTGCTTGGCGATGTTGCCGCGCTGAAAAAACTGGAGGCGATCGTCCACCCGCTGGTCCGCGCCGATGCCGACGCCTTCCTGGCGAAAAACCGTACCGCCGGCGCGCCGCTCGTCGTCCTCGACATCCCGCTGCTGTTCGAAACGGGCGGCCGGGGTCGCGTCGACAAGGTCGTCGTCGTCACCGCGCCAAAGGAAATCCAGCGCGCCCGCGTGCTGGCGCGGCCGGGGATGAGCGAGGAGAAGCTGGCGTCGATCCTGGCAAAACAGGTTCCCGATGCCGAAAAGCGCAAACGTGCCGATTTCGTCATCGACACCGGACAAGGCGTTGATGCCGCGCGCGCGGCGGTCAAGGCCATCGTCAGCGAGCTGGTCGGGGGATAAGCGCGGCAAGCCTGTCCGCTGACGCTTGCTGTCTCGGCCCCGCGTCGCCATCTTGTGCGGGACCTTGCCTCCAGCAGACTGATTCGATGCGCGAAATCATCTTCGACACGGAAACCACCGGCCTCGATTCCCGCGAAGACCGCGTCATCGAGCTTGGCGGCGTCGAGTTGGTCAACCGCTTTCCGACCGGCCGCACCTTCCACAAATTCATCAATCCGCAGGGACGCGCGGTTCACGCCGAAGCGCAGGCGGTGCACGGCATCAGTGCGGCTGACCTGAAGGACAAGCCGACATTTGCCGAGATTGCCGAGGAGTGGCTAGCCTTTATCGATGGCGCCAAGCTGGTCGCCCACAACGCCACTTTCGACATCGGCTTCCTCAATGTCGAATTCGGCCGGCTGGGTCACCCGCTCATCGACAATGGGCTTGTCGTCGACACGCTGGCTCTGGCGCGCCGCAAGCATCCGATGGGGCCCAATTCGCTGGACGCTCTGTGCCGGCGCTACGGCATCGACAACGGCCATCGCACCAAGCACGGCGCCTTGCTCGATTCGGAATTGCTGGCCGAGGTCTATATCGAGCTCATCGGCGGCAAGCAGGCAGCGCTCATCCTCGACAGTGTCGCTTCGCCTTCTGCTGGAAGGACGGATGTCGACTATATCGACATTACCATCGGCGTGCGACCAGTCCCCCTGGCGCCGCGTCTGACCGACGCCGAGCGTGCCGCGCATGCCGGCATGGTCGGCACGCTGGGTGAAAAAGCGCTCTGGCTGCGGGTGGCGGCGGGCCTAACCGGAACACTGGATCGGTAGCGATCCTTCGTGCCCCCCCTCTGCCCTGCCGGGCATCTCCAAACAAAAAACCCGGCACAAAGGCCGGGCTTTTTCAAATCACTGTGCAGAGTTACCTCAGCTCACCTTGACCTTCGCCGCCGCCTGGTCCTCGGCCAGCTTCTGCTGGAACATCTGCGCGAAATCGATCGGGTCGAGCATCAGCGGCGGGAAGCCGCCATTGCGCGTCGCTTCGGCAATGATCTGCCTGGCGAACGGGAACAGCAGCCGCGGGCATTCGATGAACAGGATCGGCAGCATGTGCTCCTGCGGGAAGCCGCTGATGGCGAACACGCCGCCATAGACCAGCTCGACATTGAACAGCACTTCCTGATCGAAGGAAGCCTTGGCGTTCAGCGTCAGGTTGACGTCGAACTGCTTGTCCGAAAGCGGGTTGGCGTTGACATTGACGTTGATGGCGATGCCCGGAGCCTTGTCGCGGCCGCGCAGCGAATTCGGTGCGCCGGGGCTTTCGAAGGACAGGTCCTTCACATATTGGGCAAGCACGTTGAGCGACGGCTGCTCCGTGTTGCCGTTGCCATTGGCGGCGCCGACCGGCGCGTCATCTTTGCTGGCCATGAGCCGTTGTCCTTTTGCCTGGGCGACGATGCGGCCCGAATTGAAATCGGGCGTTCGCTACCATGGTCGGCATGACAAGACAAGGTTTGCCGCCTTCAGCTACTCGTCCTTGAGGCGGCGCCAGGGCGAATTGTGATCCGGTCCGCGGCCATAGTCGTCGGCGCGCGAATAGTCGCCGTCTTCGAGATCGATGGTCTTGCCGCGCTGCCGGGCCCTAAAACCGCCAGTGCCGAAATCGGTCGCCAGCACGATGCGGCTTTTCAGCATCCGCCAGGCAAGGTTCCGAACCGGCGGCAACAACAACAGAATGGCCAGTATGTCGGTGATGAAACCCGGAATGATGAGCAGGATTGCCGCCAGCACGATCATCGCGCCATGTGCGAGCTGGTGGCTTGGATCGCGCCCGGCGTCCATCTCGGCGCGGACGCGTGTCATGACGCCGAAGCCTTGATGCCTGAGCAGCAAGCCACCGGCGATGCTGGAAGCCAGCACCAGGCCGACGGTCGCCAATGCCCCGATCTGGCTGCCGACAATGACGAAACCGGCAATTTCCAGCAGCGGGAGTGCGAGAACAAGCAGAGGGAGCAGCGAAATGCGCAAGTCTTGACCGATCGTTTCCATGTTTTGCCGGCCGGCGAGCAATCGCCGCTGGCACTGAGGCTGTTAGATAGGTATGGCTGCCTTTGATTTGAATGATTGCGCCATGCGTTCTATATGCTTTGAATGTTGAACGCTATGCGACCGCGGCCTGTTGATTGGCCGGCGGTCCGGCCAGGGTAGGGATCGATTGGCGGAAGATATGGGATTTTTCGACTTCGGCACGATTTTCTTTCTGATCGCGGCGGTGGTGATCTTTTTCCAGCTGCGCAATGTGCTCGGTCGCCGCACGGGAAGCGAACGCCCGCCCTTCGATCCCTATACGGCGAGCCGCACGGGCGACAAGGATGCCGCCCAGAAACCCGAGAATGTGGTTTCGCTGCCGCGCAAGCGGGCGCCGGGAGAGCCGGTTGGCGACACCTATGCAGAGATCGACGCCTTCGCCAAGCCTGACACGGACCTCAACAAAGGCCTGCGGACGATCAAGGACAACGATCCGACATTCGATCCGAAGACCTTCGTCGACGGCGCCAAGATGGCCTATGAGATGATCGTCATGGCCTATGCCGACGGCGACCGCAAAACCCTCAAGAACCTGTTGTCGCGCGAGGTCTATGACGGCTTCGTCGCCGCAATTGGCGACCGCGAGGCGAAATCGGAAAAGATCCAGTCCTCCTTCGTCGGCATCGACAAGGCCGACATCGTCTCCGCCGAGATGAAGGGGGGCGAGGCCCATCTCACCTTGCGCATCATCAGCGAACTGATTTCGGCGACCCGCGACAAGGCAGGTGCGGTCATCGACGGCGATCCTGAAACCGTCGCCGAGGTCAAGGATGTCTGGACCTTCGCCCGCGACACGCGCTCGCGCGATCCGAACTGGAAGCTCGTCGCCACCGAGGAAGAAGACTGAGCCCGGGGTCAGCGGCGAGGCTCCGGTGTCGCTATCTCCTCTCTTTGTCGAAAAATCCTTCGATGATCTCCCCGGCTGGGGTGATGACGATCATCTGGCGGCTTTTGCCGCCTTCCGGCGCTCGGCCTTCCATGTCCTGGCCAGGCCCTATCGTTCGGGCGCGCTCGGCGTCGACTTCACCGCCTTTGCCGAGGCCTATGCGCAAGCGCGCGCCGTTTCGCTGCCGAATCGACCCTCGTTTTCGGCTCGGAATGAAGCCCGCAGCTTCTTCGAACGCTATTTCTCTCCTGCCCGCATAGAAGCCGAAGACGGTGGCCTCGTCACCGGCTTCTACGAACCGGAGGTCGAGGCCTCGCCGGTGCGCACGGACCGCTTCACGGTGCCGCTGCTGTCGCGCCCGGCCGATCTCATCGACATCGACGACGCCAGCCGTCCCTCAGGCATGGATCCCTATCTCGCTTTTGCCCGCGACACGCCGCACGGGCCGGTGGAATATTTAGACCGTGGCGAGATCGAGCGCGGCGCGCTTGCCGGCGAGGACTTGCCCGGCGAGGGCTTGGCCGGCAAGGGCCTGGAAATCGCCTGGCTCGCCGACAAGGTCGATGCCTTCTTCATCCATGTGCAGGGCGCGGCGCGGCTGAACATGACCGACGGGCGGCTGCGCCGCATCACCTATGCCGCCAAGTCCGGCCAGCGCTTTACCGGACCGGGCAAGATTCTCAGCCAAATCGGCGAGATTCCGCTGGAGAAAGTGACGATGCAGTCGATCCGCGCCTGGTTCAAGGCGCATCCGGATCGCATCGACGAGATCCTGTGGCAGAACCGCTCCTATATTTTCTTCCGCGAAGCGGCGGTCGAGGATGCGGCACTCGGTCCGATTGCCGCCGCCAAGGTGCCGTTGACGCCGGGCCGCTCGGTTGCTGTCGACCGCCTGCTCCACACATTCGGCACGCCGTTCTACATCGATGCGCCTTCGCTGACCGCCTTCGACAGCAAGCCGTTCCGGCGGCTGATGATCGCGCAGGACACCGGCTCGGCCATCACCGGGCCCGCGCGGGGTGATCTCTTCGCCGGATCGGGCGATGCCGCCGGCGAGATCGCCGGGATCGTCCGCAATGCCGCCGATTTCTATGCGCTGGTCCCACGCTCGCTCGTTGCAGGGGCGGTCCGATGACCCGGCGCTCAGACAGCGAAGCCAGGCTGAGCGAGGACGACCGGGTCCTGTGGAACCTGGTGGCGCGCACCGCCAAGCCGCTGAAGGGCAGAACCGCCGTCGATATTCCGGACTTCGGCGTTGAGACCAGGCCAACGCCATCGCCGGCCCAGGCTGGTGGTGTTCCGGCCGTGGTCCCGAAACCGAAGGCGCAGCATGTCTCCCATGCACTCGACGAACCGACACTGGACAAGCTGTCGAAGGGCCGGCTGCCGATCGAAGGTCGCGTCGACCTGCATGGCCTGACCCAGGACGAGGCCTATTCGCTGCTGTTTTCGTTCCTGCACCGGGCGCATGCCGGCGGCATCCGCTATGTGCTGGTCATCACCGGCAAGGGTTCGTCGTCGGGTGGCGACGGCGTCTTGCGGCGTGCCGTACCGGCCTGGCTGTCGACGCCGGCTTTCCGGCCGCTTGTCTCCAGCCATGATCATGCGGCGCGTAATCATGGCGGCTCGGGCGCGCTCTACATCCGCGTGCGACGGCTCCGCCCATGAGGACTTGGCTGTGACCCCGTTCGGCGAAAAGCTTCGGGCGCTGCGAAATGAACGCGGCGTCAGTCAAAAGGTCATGGCCGAGGCGATCGGCGTCAGCGCTGCCTACCTTTCGGCGCTGGAGCATGGCCGCCGGGGCGCGCCGACCTGGACGCTGATCCAGAAGATCATCGGCTACTTCAACGTCATCTGGGACGATGCCGAGGAGCTGGCGCGGTTGGCCGAGGCCTCGCATCCGCGCGTCAAGATCGACACGTCGGGCCTCACCCCCGCCGCGACGGAACTGGCCAATCTCCTGGCCGAAAACATCGAAAAACTCGACGAAGCGGAGCTTCGCTGCATCACCGCATCGATCCGCGCCGCGCTTGGTCGCACGGCGAGGTGAATCTGTCCGTCGGAAATTCTACTGGACGGCGCCGACCAGAACCTGCTGACCACCGCGGATCGAAACCCAGCGGCCGGTATTGTCGATCGCCTGCCGCTTGAGGAAGCGATAGCCGGTCTGGTCCCACGAGCGAACCTTGTCGGTCAGGTTGTCGAGGACGTAATCGCCCTTGTCGGTGCGCACGGTCAGCACCGCATGGCCCTCGCCGTCGGGTTTGCGCACGACGGTCATCAGAAGATCGGCCAGCGACACACCCATGCGGTTCAGGTCGCGACGCTTTTCCAGGACATAGTCCTCGCAGTCGCCAACGCCGTTGTCGGGATACGCCCAGACCTCGTCCCTGCCGTAGATGTCATAGTCGCTCATCGGCTTGACGGCGGCGTTGACCTTTGCGGTGACGCTGGCCAGCTTGCGCATGAGCGCATCGGTCATCGTGGCGGGTGCGAGGTTGCTCGGGCGGATCGAGCATTCGCCCGGATGAGCCCGGCAAAAATCATAATGTCCGATCGGTTGCGAGGTCGGGCCACCGGTGACCATCGGCCCGGCCGCCGAAGCTGCTCCAGCCCAGCATCCCGAAAATGCCAGTCCTGCGACTGCACACAAGCGCAGCGTCCGTGCCATCGGTGAGGAAGTCATTGTCCCCGTTCGCCCTTGTTGTTAACGAAAGGTTAAAGGGGATTTACAGTCCGTGTCAATTGTGAAGAGAAACAGATTCTCTGGCATGGTTACCCGCACCTCCCCAACAGCGGCTATTGTGCAACAGATCGGTTGGGCAGCAGCCAGAGCGTGACCGCGAAAAGTGGGATCCGGTTCCCGGAAAAGATCCTGCTCAAACAAAAAGATAGGCCGGCGCTGCGTGCCGTTGCTTCAGCCCTTGGCCGAGCGGACCAGCCTGGGCTTCACCGCAACGCGGCTTTGTCGGCCGTAACTGGTAATGAAGTCGACGATCCGCGGCACGATTTCGGAGCGGAAGCGCGAGCCGTTGAAGACGCCGTAATGGCCGACCGCCGGCTGTACGTAGTGGGCGTGCCTGTCGGCGGGGATGTTGGGGCAGAGGTCGTGCGCGGCCTGGGTCTGGCCGAGACCGGAAATGTCGTCGTTCTCGCCCTCGACGGTGAACAGCGCGACATTGCGGATCGCCTTGGGATCGACGGCGACGCCGCGATGCATCATCTCACCCTTGGGCAGAGCGTGACGGACAAACACGGTATCGACGGTCTGCAGATAGAATTCCGCCGTCAGATCCATCACCGCCAGATATTCGTCGTAGAAATCGCGGTGCTTCACGGCGTTGTCGCCATCATGCTTCACCAGATGCATGAAGAAGTCCTTGTGGGCCGTGATGTGGCGGTCGAGGTTCATGCTCATGAAGCCCGAAAGCTGCAGGAAGCCGGGATAGACCTCGCGGCCGAAGCCCGGCACCGGCCAGGGCGCATGCATGATGACGTTGTCGCGGAACCAGTCGATGCCCTTTTCCTTGGCCAGCAGATTGACCTGCGTCGGGTTGCGGCGGGTATCGATCGGCCCGCCCATCAGCGTCATGGTCGAGGGAACGAAGGGGTCGCCGCGCGTTTCCATCAGCGCCACCGCCGCCAGCACCGGCACCGAGGGCTGGCAAACCGCCATGACATGAGTGTCGGGGCCCAGCGCGTGCAGCATGTCGATGATGTAGTCGATATAGTCGTCGAGGTCGAAGCTGCCGTCGGCAAGCGGCACCATGCGGGCATCGACCCAGTCGGTGATGTGCACATCGGCATGGGGCAGCATCGCTTCGACGGTGCCGCGCAGCAGCGTCGCATAGTGGCCGGACATCGGCGCCACGATCAGCAGCTTAGGATCCGGCTTTCTCTCGGCGGGAACAGCCCGTTCGAAGCGCAGGACATTGCAGAACGGGCGTGACCAGACGGTCTTTTCAGTGACGTCGACGCTTTTCCAGTCGATCACGGTCTTCGTCAGGTCGAAACGCGGCTTGCTGTAGCGACGCGTGGTGCGCTCGAACAATTCGGCGGTCGCCGCGACCGAACGGCCCCAGGACGTATGCGAAAACGGATTGAGCGGATTGGTGTAAAGCATCCGCACCGCATCCGCGTAGGCGCGGGCGGGCTGCAAGACTGCATGGTTCATTTCGTAGAGCTGGTAGAACATTAAGAACCCCGCTGCTGCATACGACCGAAGGGGACGACGAGCAGCGCCGAGCCCTAGAATCTCGCGCGGAGGTTAACAACTAATTGCTGCGATGCAATACGTCACGTTACGTGAAATATTCTCATCCTTTCGTCCAACCCATTGAGAATCAGTCTCGAACGGCAAGAGCCGGCTCAATGTGCGGCTGCGAAGGCGGATGCATGTCGCCAGAAGTGCGCTGCGGTTTTTTGGGGATAACGACATGCATAAGAGAAAAAGCGCGCCGCGCGTCTTCAGCATGCGATGCCCGGCATGGAGCCGGACACGAGACAGGTCAGACGCGCGCCATGCAGACGGAGGTATGGCCCGAGCCGATGAAGCCGAGGCGACTGGCGGCGCCCTTCGACAGGTCGAGCACGCGTCCCTTGATGAACGGGCCGCGGTCGTTGATGCGCACGACGACGCTGCGGCCGTTGTTGCGGTTGGTCACCTTCAGCTTCGTGCCGAACGGCAAGCTGCGGTGCGCCGCGGTCATTGCCGACGGGTTCATGCGCTCGCCGGAAGCGGTTTTGGAGTGCAGGGCGTACCACGAGGCACGGCCGCATTGAGCGGCGGCGGGGGAGACGGATGCGCCGACCATCAGGCCAGCCGCTATCGTCACCGCGACAAGCGCGGTCTGGGTGTTCTTCTTCATGTAGAAATGACTCCGTTAACAGACCTGAGCCGGTAGGGGTCGAATAAGGCAGGAAATGCGGCAAACGTCTGGCGGTTCCGTGGCGATGGCACACGTTTGGAGTCAGCAGGAAACAGTTTGTCAGGATTCTTTAACCATGCACCGCTGTATCGCTCGTGATTATCGTGCCGGTATCGGGATATCTTCGGCAAGATTCGACGTTACTATGCAAGTAGAAACACACGCGACTGGACCACTTCCTTTCGCACTTTTATCGCGGCCACGATGCAGTTCGAGATCGACTTGGGAAAGGGATTCCAACGATGAGACTGGTCAGGAATCTGCTGGCATTGCTTGTGCTGGCCATTGGCGTGCTGTGGTCGCTGCAGGGGCTCGGCCTTGTCAGGGGAAGCTTCATGACCGGCCAGTCGCAATGGCTCTATATTGGCATCGTCACCGTGCTGATCGGCCTGGCAGGGTTGGCTTGGGCGAACCGCTCGCGCATCTGATCGGGCGTCACAATTCGCACCGACACCATTCACTGCGACCAGTATTGCCAGGCCCAGTAGAAACCTTCGTCGCGCGGCTGCAGGCGGTCGCGCTCGGCGTCCAGGCGGACCGGCGTGGGCGATCGCGGTTCGTCGTCGGCCGGCCGCATGTCCCTGACCCGGGTGAAACGAAGCTGCTTGCCGAGAAAGGCAAACAGCGTTGTGGTCGAATGGTCGATCATCCGTGTCTCTCCTTTCAGTTCATTCGCGTCCCGCCCACGGAACGAGCTGGCGCTCGATCCGGCGGATGATGAATTCCAGCACGAAGGCGATGGCCGCGATCACCAATATGCCCATCACCACCACGTCGGTGACGAGGAACTGGGCGGCTGACTGGATCATGAAGCCAAGCCCGCGTGTCGCCGCCACCAGCTCGGCGGCGACCAGCGTCGACCAGCCGGCGCCGAGCGCGATGCGCAGGCCGGTCAGGATCGAGGGCAGCGCGCTGGGCAGGATCACATGCCGGACCACCTGGCGCTGTGTCGCGCCAAGCGAGCGGGCGGCGTTGATGCGCTCCTGCGACACGCCACGTACACCCGCGGCAGTCGAAAGCGCCACCGGCGCCAGCATGGCGATGGCGATCACCAGGATCTTTGACGGCTCGCCGATGCCGAACCAGATGACGACAAGCGGCAGATAGGCGAGCGGCGGGATCGGCCGCAGGAATTCAAGCAACGGATCGAAAATGCCGCGCCCGATGGTGCTGATGCCGATAGCGAGGCCCACCGGAACGCCGACGACGATGGCCGCGATCAAGGCGGCGAACACGCGGCCCAGGCTGGCGGCAATATGCTGGAGCAGCGTCGCGTCGACGAAGCCGTCGCTGATAACCACGATGAATTTGTTCCAGACGGCGACGGGCGAGGGAAGAAAGACTGGTGACACCAGCTGCAGGCGGGCCGACAGCGCCCACACCGCCAGCACGGCGAGGATGGTGACAGCGTTGACCACGCGGGCCGAAATGCCTTTGCGCTTCGGGCTGGGTCGCGACCACGGCACCGACAAGGCAGCGGTCTCGTCGAGCTTGGCGATCGGCCGTTCCGTGTAGGAGGAGATGGTCACGCCGCCTCTCCCTCGAAGATCGCGTCGGTAAGCTCGCCGCGCGCCACGGCAAAGGCCGGGTCGGCCTTGATGCTGCGAATGGCTTCGCCTCCGGCGTAACGCCGGCTGAAGCCCGTTTCGAAAGTCTGCACCACTCGTCCCGGCCCGGGGGCCAGCACGACGATGCGGGTGGCCAGCACCAGCGCTTCCTCGATGCCGTGCGTAACCATCAGCACACCGGCGTGGCTTGCCGTCCACAGATCGAGCAGCGTCGTCTGCATGCGCTCGCGTGTCAGCGCATCGAGCGCGCCCAGCGGTTCATCGAGCAGCAGGAATTCGGGTTCGGCGGCCAAGGCGCGCGCCAGGCCGACGCGCTGGCGCATGCCACCGGACAGTTCCCAGATACGCTTGTCGCCGGCGCTGTCGAGTTTGACCAGCGCCAAAAGGTCGTCGGCGCGCCGCGCCCGTTCAGCCGGCCGGACGCCGCGCAGCCGCAGAGCAAAGGCGACATTCTCGCGCGCGGTCAGCCACGGAAACAGCGCGTCGTTCTGGAACACCACGGCCCGGTCGGAGCCTGGGCCGGTGATCGGCCTGCCGTCGATCGCAGCACTGCCACGCACCGGCGCGACCAGGCCGGCGGCGACATTGAGCAGCGAGGTCTTGCCGCAGCCGGAGCGGCCGACCAGCACGACAAAGTCGCCCTTGGCGACATCGATCGACACGCGCTCGACGGCCGGCGCTGCCTGGCCGTCATAATGAACCGAGACCTTATCAAGCACGAGATGCGGCATGGAGCCTCGCGGAACATCTGAAGAAGATTTGCCTGCCCCGAAGCCGCTCCTCGTCAGCGGTTCGGGGCAGGCAGCACGCGGCGTCCGGGAAGAAGACGCGCGCGCGTTAGGGTCAGTTGGAAGCCAGCGCCTCGGTGACGTATTTCGACGACACGTATTTCGAATAGTCTGAAAGCACGGCGTCGATCTTGCCTTGCTCCTTGAGGAAGGCCGATGCCGCCTCGATCGCCTTGACCGTGCCGCCACCGAGGAACTTGTCCGATGCCTGCTCGTCGAGCGTCGGGAAGACATAGCCCTTGAGCAGCAGCGGCACGTCTTCCAGCTTGGCGCCGGTGATCTTGGCGATCTTCGCCGCCTGTGGCGACGACACCGACCAGGCGTCCGGCTTGGCCAGGAACTCGGCATAGGCCGCGCCCGTCACCTTGACGAAGTCGCGCACCGCTTCCGGATTCTTCTCGGCAAAGTCGGTGCGCACGATCCAGGCGTCGAAGGTCGGCGCGCCCCAGGCGGCAACCTGCGAGGAATCCAGCACGACCTTGCCGCTGGTCTTGATCTGGCCGAGCGCCGGATCCCAGACATAGGCCGCGTCGATGTCGCCGCGCGCAAAGGCGGCAGCGATTTCCGGCGGCCGCAGATTGAGGATCTCGACCGACTTCGGATCGACGTTCTCATGCTTCAGCGCGGCAAGCAGGCTGTAATGCGTGGTCGAGACGAAGGGTACGGCCACCTTCTTGCCGGCGAGGTCGGCGATCTTCTCGATGCCGGCGCCGTTGCGGGCAACGAGCGCTTCGGATTCGCCGATCAGGCCGACGATGAAGATGGTCTGGATCGGCAATTCGCGGCTGGCCGCCGCGGCCAGCGGGCTCGATCCGACATAGCCGATGTCGACCGAGCCGGAAGCCACCGCGGCGATGACATCGGCGCCGGAATCGAATTTCCGCCAGTCGATCGTGGCCTTGGTCGCGCTCTCATAGACGCCGTCGGCCTGCGGCACTTTCGAGGGTTCGACCACCGTCTGGTAGCCGATGGTGATCTTGAGGTCGTCCGCGTAGGCCGGGCTGAGGAAGGCCGCACCCGCAAGCGCTGCCGACGACAGGAGAACGATACGTCGCGTAATGGTGGACATGAAAGGCTCCATGAAAAATGAGAAAACCGGATTGCCATTTCATAGTCAGCTAATTCTATCGTTCTTGTAGAGTTAAATCCTTCCAACCGAAGCGGGCTTGTTAGAAAAAAGCTGTCGGTGACGGGCTGGCGAGGCGGATGTGGCGGCTGTGGTCGACGTCCGCCTGCTATCGACAGACGAGTGGAGAAGATGCCTGCCCAGGTTCGTCAGGAGGGAGCGTCTTTCATTCTCCGCCGCTGCATTCTTTGGCCGTGACCTTCGAGCACCGCAGCGTTTCAAAAGGCTGGCGATTGCTGCAGCCTGCGGACGAGAATTCCCCCCACGCTCGCCAGTCAGCAAATCCATGCCTCAAACAGCCAGCGATTTGAAAACCCTTTCCGCGTGTTCGAGGCTAAGTATAGTAGTCTTATCGACATTGACGAGTTGGAGGCGACGATGAGCGACCACCGCATCACCACGATCGTTCGCGGCATGCATCAGCCTTCAAGCGTGCCGCCCTTTGTCGCCCTGCTACCGGCCGAGCGCATTTCTGTGCTCTCAAAGGCACAAAGGCCGGAAAAAACGGCCACAGCCGCTTGAAAATCGAGCAAAATCAACGTTTCTCGGCTTGTATATCATGTCACTAGAATTTATGTGTCATGGATGCTTGGACGCGGCGGGGAGGCACGCCAGGCGTTTCGCAACCGATGGCCGCAAGCCATCGCATGACAGAGAAACGTTCGGTTTATGCTCACAAAAAAGGGTAAGTACGGCCTCAAGGCGCTCGTACACCTCGCGCAATTGCCGGTTGGACAGCTCGCCTTCGTTGGCGATATCGCGGCCGGGAACAACATCCCGAAGAAATTCCTCGACGCCATCCTCGGCGAGTTACGCAATGCCGGGTTCGTGCAGAGCCGCAAGGGCAAGGACGGCGGCTATCGTCTTGCCCGCCCGGCCGATGAGATCAAGGTCGGCCATGTCGTGCGCGTGCTCGACGGGCCGCTTGCGCCAATTCCTTGCGCCAGCCGCACCCAGTATCAGCGCTGTGAAGACTGCAACGAGGCGACATGCCAAGTCCGACATCTGATGCTCGAGGTCCGGCAGGCGATCGCCGAGGTGCTCGATCAGCGCAGCCTAGCCGAGATGCGCGATATCGGCCTCGACGACCTTACGGTCGCGAGGGACATCGACGACCTTCCGGTTGCGGTGAAAGTCCAGGCCTGAATCAACGGCTGAGCCTGCGGCAGCAGGTGCACGCATGATCGGGCGCGCCAATTCGATCATCCCCAACTCGATCATCATTGTCGGCGGCGGCGCCAGTGGCGTCGTCCTTGCCGCACATCTCCTGAAATCGCCCAATCCAGATCTGCGCGTGACGCTGATCGAGAAGCGTCCGCATTTCGGCCAGGGCATGGCTTATTCCACGCTGCTGTCGGCGCATGTGCTGAATGTCAGTGCGGCCGGCATGAGCGCCTATGCCGACGACCCCGGCAATTTCTGGCGCTGGATGCTTGAGCGCGGCCTGGCAACGCCCGAGCAGGCGCCGGTCTATGCGCCGCGCAGCGTCTACGCCCGCTACCTCAAGGAACTGCTGGACGAGCTCGAGGCCCGCGAACAGCAGTCGGGACGGCTTCGCCTGATCCGCGAGGAGAGCCTATCGATCTCGCCGACCGGCTCCGGGGTGGAGGTGGCGCTGGCCAATGGCACCAGCGTCGTCGCCCACCTTGCCGTGCTGGCGACCGGACATGACGAGGAGCCGGGCGCCGGCCAGGGCCACGCCATCAGGATGGGATCGGAGGCCGACACGGCGCTCGATCCCGAAGCCCGAGTCCTCGTGCTGGGCACCGGCTTGAGCATGGTCGATGCGTTCCTGGCACTCGAACAGCGCGGCCATCGCGGTGAGATCGTCGCACTGTCGCGGCGCGGCCTGCTACCCTCGCCGCACCGCAAGGGCAACCCGATCAAGCTCGACGTTGCCGACATTCCGCTCGGCACCCAGCTGTCCTATTTTGTCGGCTGGTTCCGCGACCTGATCCGGGAGAACCAGAAGGCCGGTATCGACTGGCGCGACGTGGTCGACGGTCTCAGGCCCTTCAACCAAAAAATCTGGCAGAACTGGCCGTCCTCGGCCAAGCGTCGCTTTGTCGAGCACACCAAGGCCTGGTGGGACATCCACCGCCATCGCATGGCGCCCGAGGTTTACGCTCGCGTCACCGAGGCGGTGCAATCGGGCCGCATCCGTCCTGTCGCCGGGCGCATCGTCACTATTGCGGCAGGCGACGGATTCACCGTGGAGGTCCAGTCCCGCCACACGCAGCGTCTCGAAACATTCGACGTCGCCCGCATCTACGATTGCACGGGCATTGCGAGGGACATCTCGACCACGTCGAACAGCGTGGTGCGCTCGCTGGTCGACCGCGGCCTGGCGCGGCCCGACCCGCTGCGCCTTGGCCTCGACGTGACTGCCAATTGCGAGATCATTGCCAGTGATGGTTCCGTATCGGCCAAGATCCTGGCGGTCGGGCCGCTGACCCGAGGCACCTTCTTCGAGATCGACGCCATCCCCGATATCCGCGTCCAGTGCGCAAGGCTGAGCAAACAGTTGCTGGGTTGAGCTGCTGGAGGTCAGCGCTCTACGGCGCCCCCCTCTGTCCTGCCGGACATCTCCCCCTCACGGGGAGAGATCGGCAGCTTCGCCAACAGCGCCGTTCTTCACAACGTCCGAGAGTTGGCGAAAGCCGTTGCACATCCAATCTCCCCCCTCGAGGGGGAGATGGCCGGCAGGCCAGAGGGGGGCGCTGTCCCGCCGGCCTGCGACCAAACACTGGAATTTCATTCCTCGTCTGGCCGGTTGATTGGCACGATCTATCTTCTTTCCAACTGCAAACCGCTGGAAAAGACGATAGGCTCGCCGCCTGTCCCCGTGGCGGCCGCTTGATCATGGAGCATCCGATATGACCGAGCACAAGATCGCCGCACCTGACGGCGCCTCATC
This sequence comes from Mesorhizobium sp. AR10, assembly GCF_024746795.1. Lineage (NCBI taxonomy): Bacteria > Pseudomonadati > Pseudomonadota > Alphaproteobacteria > Hyphomicrobiales > Phyllobacteriaceae > Mesorhizobium > Mesorhizobium sp. AR10. Next base: position 1,087,940 of record NZ_CP080524.1, on the reverse strand, counting down.
CCGCCTGCGCCCGCCCTATGCATCGGTCCTCGACCTGATCGGGCAGACACCGGTGGTCGAACTGACCAAGTTCGATACCGGCAAGTGCCGGCTGTTCATCAAGCTCGAAAGCCAGAATCCCGGCGGCTCGATCAAGGATCGCATCGCGCTGTCCATGATCTCCGCCGCCGAAAAGCAGGGCAAGCTCAAGCGCGGCGGCACGATCGTCGAGGCGACCGCCGGCAATACCGGTCTCGGCCTCGCCCAGGTTGGCATCCCCAAGGGCTATCGCATCATCCTTGTCGTGCCCGACAAGATGTCGCGCGAAAAAATCCAGCATCTGCGCGCGCTCGGCGCCGAAGTGCGCATGACGCGTTCCGACGTCGGCAAGGGCCACGCCGAATACTATCAGGACATGGCCGAAAAGATCGCCGCCGAGCTGCCCGGCGCCTTCTACGCCAACCAGTTCGCCAATCCGGCCAATCCGCTGGCGCATGAAACCACCACCGGTCCGGAAATTTTCTCGCAACTCGAAGGCGACGTCGACGCCGTGGTCGTCGGTGTCGGCTCCGGCGGCACGCTGACCGGGCTTGGCCGCCATTTCAAAGAGGTCTCGCCGAAGACCGAAATGATATTGGCCGATCCGGTCGGCTCGGTGCTGGCGCCCCTAATCAAGACCGGCAAGCTGGAAGAGGCCGGCAGCTGGACCGTCGAAGGCATCGGCGAGGATTTCGTCCCGCCCAATGCTGATCTGTCGCTGGTCAAGAAGGCCTACTCCATTCCCGACAAGCAGAGCATGCTGGCAGTGCGCGACCTCTTGTCCAAGGAAGGCATTTTGGCCGGCTCGTCCTCCGGCACGCTGCTGTCGGCAGCCTTGCGCTATTGCCGTGAGCAGACGGTTGCGAAGCGGGTCGTCACCTTCGTCTGCGACAGCGGCAACAAATATCTGTCAAAAGTGTTCGACGATTTCTGGCTGGCCGAGCAAGGCCTTGCCGAGCAGGAGCATCATGGCGATTTGCGCGACCTGGTGATGCGTTCGCATCGCACGGGCGATACGGTCTCCGTCGGTCCGGAGGAAAGCCTGCTCAATGCCTATGGCCGCATGCGCCGCTCCGATGTTTCGCAGCTGCCGGTGCTGGACAATGGCAAGCTGGTCGGCATCGTCGACGAAAGCGATATTCTGGCCAAGGTCGATGGTCCCCATGACGGGCGCTGGGAGCGCTTCAACGGCCCAGTGCGCACGGCGATGACCTCCAATCTGCACACGCTGCAGGCCAGCCAGACGCTGGATGCGCTGCTGCCGGTGTTCGACCGCAACGAAGTCGCAATCATCTTCGATGGCGACGAGTTCGTCGGTCTGATAACCCGCATCGACCTGATCAACCATTTGAGGCGCGCACGATGACCATCAACGCACCCGGCAAGAACCGCCTGGCCTTTTCGACGCGCACCATCCATGGCGGCCAGAGCCACGACCCACTCACCGGCGCGGTGATGGTGCCGATCTATGCCACCTCGACCTACGGCCAGCAGTCGCCCGGCGTGCACAAGGGTTTTGAATATGCCCGCAGCCAGAACCCGACCCGCTTTGCCTTCGAGCGCGCGGTGGCCGATCTCGAAAGCGGCTCGGCCGCCTTCGCCTTCGCCTCGGGGTTGGCGTCGATCGCCACCGTGCTCGAACTGCTCGATGCCGGCGCGCACATCGTCGCCACCGACGACATCTATGGCGGCTCCTTTCGACTGATGGAACGGGTGCGCAAGCGCTCCGCCAATCTGCAGGTCTCTTTCGTCGACTTCACCGACCTTGCCGCCGTCGAAGCGGCGATCCGCCCCGAAACAAAACTGCTCTGGGTCGAGACGCCGACCAACCCGCTGCTACGCATCGTCGACCTCGAAGGCGTTGCGGCATTGGCCAAGCGCAAGGGCCTGCTCACAGTCGCCGACAACACGTTTTGCAGCCCGTATCTGCAGCGGCCGCTGGAGCTCGGCATCGACATCGTCGTCCACTCGACGACCAAATACCTCAACGGCCATTCCGACATGGTCGGCGGCGTCGCCGTGGTCGGCGACAACAAGGATCTCGCCGCCCAACTGAAATTCCTGCAGAACGCCATCGGCGCCATTTCAGGCCCGTTCGACAGTTTTCTAGCGCTGCGCGGCATCAAGACCCTGGCACTGCGGATGGAGCGCCATTCCTCCAATGGCCTGAAGATTGCGCAATGGCTGGAGCGCCGCCCCGACGTCCGCCGCGTCATCTATCCCGGCCTCTCCAGCCATCCGCAGCACGCCATTGCCAAGCGGCAGATGCATGCCTTCGGCGGCATGATAACGGTCGAGCTCGACCGCGACCTCGCCGCCACGAAACGCTTTCTTGAGCGCACGCAACTGTTCACTCTGGCCGAAAGCCTCGGCGGCGTCGAAAGCCTGATCGAGCATCCTGCCATCATGACCCATGGTTCGATCCCAGCAGAAAAACGCGCCGCCATCGGCATTTCCGATTCGCTGGTGCGGCTTTCGGCCGGCATCGAGGACGGGGATGATTTGATTGCGGATTTGGAACAGGCACTGAAGAGCTGAACGACCCTTTTCGGCAAGCGAGACTTGATCCAGCCATCGCCTCGCCTTCGCGGCGCCCAGCCCGTGGACCACACGTCCGGACTTTGCAATTTCAGATTCCATTCTAGAGTGTACTCACTTTGCGATCCCCGGAGGCGTCATGCGCGTAGTGGTGCTGGGTGGCGGCGTCGTCGGCGTCACCACCGCCTATCAGCTGCAAAAGGACGGCCACGAGGTGGTGCTCATCGAGCGCCAGCCGCAAGTCGCCGCCGAGACCAGCTGGGGCAATGCCGGCATGATCGCGCCGGGCCATTCCTTCGTCTGGTCGTCGCCCAGGGCGCCGATGATCCTCTTGAAATCACTGGTGCTGAGGGATCAGGCGCTGCGCTTCAAATTCTCGGCCGATCCGCGGCTCTACTCCTGGTCGTGGCTGTTCCTGATGGAATGCACGGCGGCGAAGGCGAAGCGGAACACGTTGCTCAAGCATAGGCTCGCTGCCTATTCGCAAACTGTCCTGCGCGAAGTCGTCGCCGACGAAGCCATCGACTACGACCGCAACGACCGCGGCATCGTCTATTTCCACCGCAGCCAGCAGGCGCTCGACAAGGGTGTCGAGCATATGAAGGTGCTCGAGTCCGACGGGCAGGAGATAAGAGTGCTCGACCGCGAAGCCATCGTCGCGCTCGATCCATCGCTGGCGTCCGCGAAGGAAAAGATTGCAGGTGGCATCTATTGTCCGACCGACGAGACCGGCGACCCGGCCAAATTCACCCGGGCGCTAGCGACCAAGGTGGTTGAACGCGGCGGCGCCATCCACACCGGCACCACCATTACCGGCATCGAGACATCGAGCGATGGCATCACTCAGGTGCTCACTGACAAGGGACCCTTCAAGGGCGACGCCTATGTGCTGGCGCTCGGCTCTCACAGTCCGATCCTTGCCAGGACGATCGGCATCAACCTGCCGATCTATCCGATCAAGGGCTACTCGCTGACCATTCCCGTCGGCAATCGGCCGCAGCCACCGACCATCGCCGCGATCGACGAACACAATCTGGTCGCCATCTCGCGCTTCGGCGACCGTATCCGCGTCACCGCGACGGCAGAGTTCGCCGGCTACGACACCAGTCACAAGCCCGCCGATTTCGCCTTCATGAAGGGCGTGACGCAGGAGCTCTACCCCGAAGGCGCCGACTACGACCGCGCCGAAATGTGGGCGGGTCTGCGGCCGATGACGCCGAACAATCTGCCCGAGTTCGGACAACGGCGTTTGCGCAACCTCTACCTCAATACCGGGCACGGCCACATCGGCTGGACCATGTCGCATGGCTCGGCCCGCATCACCGCCGATCTGATCGCCGGGCGCCGGCCCGCCATTTCCATGGATGGGCTTTTGAACTGAGAGCATGATCCCAAGGGATCCGAAAGGTCATGCTCAACCAAGAAAGGGAACGCTATGTCCGCCAGACTTGCTGCCTCTGTCCCCCAATCCTCCGGTCCGGTCGACCTTGGCGTATTGCCGTCCGACCTCGATGGCGGTCTTGCCTCACGCGCGGCGATCGGCCTTGTCGTGCTGGCCACGGACCAGACGTTGGAGCATGAATTCCGCGCGCTGGTTCGCATTCCCGGTGTCGCCTTCTACGAAGCACGCGTCTTCAACGACAACGACATCACGCCGGAGACGCTGCGCGCCATCGGCCCCCGGATCGCGCCCACCACCGACCTCATCTTGCCCAGCATCCCGCTTGATGTCGTCGGCTTCGGCTGCACCTCGGCGACGATGACGCTCGGCGAGGAGGCTGTCTTTGCCGAGATCAGGAAGGTGCGGCCCGGCGTCGCCTGCACCACGCCGGTCACCGCGGCCCTGGCAGCCTTCAAGGCGCTCGGCGCCAAGGGCATCGGCCTGCTGACGCCCTATGCGCCGCAAATCAACGAAAACCTCGTCGCCTATTTCACCGGGCGCGGCCTCAACATTGCAGCCGTCGCCACCTTCGACCGCCGCGACGACCGCGAAGCCGCCCGCATCTCGGTCGCCTCGATCGAAGCCGCGGCCGAGCGGATGGCCGCCACCCCGGGCGTAGATGCGATCTTCATCTCCTGCACCAGCCTGCGCATTGCCGAAGCGGCGGCCGGGCTGGAAAAGCGCATCGGTATTCCGGTCACCTCCAGCAATCATGCCATGGCCTGGCATTGCCTGCGGCTCGCCGGTGTCGATGATGTCGTGCCCGCTGGCGGCAGGCTGTTCGGATTGCAGGTCGGCTGATCGCCAGCCTTGCGAGGGTTCGAAATCCGAGGTGTTAACAGAACCGGAAGGGGTTGTTTAACCGTTCGCCGCTATGTCACCCCCTGGGGGGCATGACAAAGTGAGTACGATGAGCGACAGCCCCGAAAAGCGCCACGAATGGCGCGCCATTTTTTACGTGCAAGCCCGCGTCGCCATCCTGTTCGTGCCGGTGGTTGCCAGTCTGCTGATCATTGCGGCCCTTGCCGGCAACGAACGCAAATCCGTTCCGACGACGATCGACCCGACCGTCACAGGCTCCGTGCGATAAATGGCGCAACAGCCGGCAGCGTACGCCTGTTCGGAAGAGCGCCTTCCTTGCCGGGGAACCGCACGCATCCGTCGAACATTGTGCTCCAGGAAAGCAACTGGAGGACATGATGACAAGAGCCCTCGACGTGAACGACAACACCCCGCAAAATCCGAAGCGCCCGCCGCAGTCCAGCGACAAGCCCAGGAAACAGAAGGTTGAGGGAAAGGCTCTCCAGGTGAACGAAAACAGCGTGGAGAACCAGGAACCTGCCCCAATGCCGGAACGGCGAGACTGACTGCTTCATCCGCAAAGAAAAAGCTCGGGCGAGCCGGGCTTTTTCTTTCTCAGCATCCGGACTGGCGCCCCCTCAATAAAATCGCGGGATCGGACCGTTCTGCGGCGTGGCGCGGTCGCCGAGGTCGAGGAACACCTCGTCGATATAGCACCATCCCCAGCCTTCCGGCGGATCGTAGCCTTCGATGATCGGATGGCGGGTGGCGTGAAAATGCTTGGTGGCGTGACGATTGGGCGAGTCGTCGCAGCAGCCGACATGGCCGCAGGTGCGGCACAGCCGCAGATGCACCCATTGCGAGCCGCTCTTCAGGCATTCCTCGCAGCCGAGTGCGCTCGGCGTCACGTCCTTGATGTCATGCGCATGTCTGCATTCATCTGCCATCAAATTCTCCTGGCCGTTTGAGGCGCGACGGCGTTGCCGCGCGCCAGATATGCGTGCAATGCCGCCACCACCTGGGCGCCTTCGCCGACAGCGGCCGCGACCCGCTTGACCGAGCCGGAGCGGACGTCGCCGATGGCAAACACCCCGCTGCGGCTCGTTTCCATCAGCCCCGATTCTATGTCCGATCCGGTGCGGACGAAACCCTTGGCGTCCAGTGCCACGTTGCATTGCGCCAGCCAGTCCGTATTCGGGTCGGCGCCGATGAACAGGAAGAGATGGCGGATCGGCCGCGTTGTCTCCTCGCCACTGGCACGGTGACGCCAACGGATCGTGCCAAGATTGCCCTCGTCGCCGTCCAGCGCCTCAACCTCGGTCTCGGTCAGCACTTCGATGTTCGGCTGTGCCTTGATGCGCTCGACCAGATAGCGCGACATGGTGGCATCGAGACTGCGGCCGCGCGCCAGCAGCGCCACCTTCCGGACATGGCTGGCCAGATAGACAGCCGCCTGCCCGGCCGAATTGCCGGCGCCGACCAGCGCCACCTCTTGGCCGGCGCAAAGCCGCGCTTCGATCGGCGACGCCCAATAGTGCACGCACGCCCCCTCGAATTGTGCAAGATTGGCGATATCGAGGCGGCGGTAGCGCGCGCCGCTGGCGATCACCACCGTACGCGCCCGCACGCTCTCGTCGTCGCCGACATCGAGCCTGTAACCGTCGCTTGCCCCGCTGAGCAGCTTGGCCTCGTCAGGGATCACCATTTCGACCCCGAACTTTTGCGCCTGGTTGTAGGCGCGCGCCATCAGCGCCATGCCCGAAATGCCTGTGGGGAAGCCGAGATAGTTCTCGATGCGCGAGGAGGCGCCCGCCTGCCCTCCGAAGGCGCGGCAGTCGAGCACGATCGTCGAAAGCCCTTCGGACGCCGCATAGACCGCAGCCGCCAGCCCCGCCGGTCCGGCGCCGACGATGGCCACGTCGTAGACTTTCGTGGCGTCGATCGGCCGCAGCAGGCCGATGCAGCGGGCGAGCTCCTTCTCGCCGGGATTGCGCAGCAGCTTGCCGTCCGGACACAGCACGATCGGCAGATGATGCGGGTCGACGTGGAAGCGCTCGATCAGCGTTTTCGCGCAAGGATCGCTGTCGGAATCCAGCGCCCGGTGCGGCTGGCCGCTGCGCGCCAGAAAACCTTGCAGCCGCAACGTGTCGCCATTGCCGGCGGGTCCGATGATGACCGGCCCGCTGCTGCCGCTTTCCAGCAGGCCGACACGGCGCAGGATCAGAGCCCGCATGATGCGCTCGCCGAGATTGGCCTCCTGCACCATCAGGTCGCGCAGCCGCTGCGCTGGGATGACGAAGGCCTCCACCGGTTCGGCGGCCTCGGCATTGACCAGCGACGGGCGGGCCGAAAGCTGCGCCAGCTCGCCGACAAAACTGCCCGGACCGTGGGTGACGATCGTTTCGCGCCGGCCGAGCCCGCCATCCTGCGTGATATCCACCTTGCCCGACAGGAGGACGATCAATCCGGGCGCCACATCGCCGGCTCTGACGATGTGCTCGCCCGCGGCATAGGCGCTGGCCTCGCCGAAACGGCGCATGCGATCGATGTCCGCCTCAGCCAGCGTGGGGAACATCTGGTCACGACGAGTGACGAGCGTGGATGGAGCCATGGTTTCGATCGTACCGCTGGGGTCGTCGGGTTTGAAGTGGTTTGTTCGAGGGCTAGCCGGGTGGGGAGGTTGGCGGCAACAAAGAGCCCGGGCGAACCGGGCTTTTCCGCGTGCTCAGCCGGTCTATTGACACATACCGACCGTATGGTATCAACATGGCATGTCAAGACCGACCAAACATTCGCCCGAACGTGGCAGCGCACGAACCCGGCTCCTTGAGGCGGCGCAGGATATCATCCGCGCCAAAGGCTTCGCCGCCACCACGGTCGATGACCTCTGTCGTGCGGCCGACGTCACCAAGGGGGCGTTTTTTCATCACTTCGGCAGCAAGGACGCTCTGGGCGTCGCCGCGGCAGAGTTCTGGGCCGAGACGACGACGGGCTTTTTCGACGCCGCGCCGTATCACGAGCCGGCCGATCCTCTCGAACGCATTCTCGCCTATGTCGCTTTTCGCAAGGCGATCATCGCGGGCGACCTTGCAGAATTCTCCTGTCTGGTCGGAACCATGGCGCAGGAGGTCTACGCAAGTTCCCCCGACATTCGCGATGCCTGTGGCCGCAGCATCTTCGGCCATGCGGCGACGCTGGAGGCCGACATCGAGACCGCGCGCTGGGATCACGGCATCGCGGGCGACTGGACGGCCGAAAGCCTCGCACGGCACACGCAAACCGTCATCCAGGGCGCGTTCGTCCTGGCCAAGGCAGGCAACGATCCCGAGCTTGCGCGGGAAAGCCTCGATCATCTGGACCGGTACATCCGGCACCTGTTTCACATCGCGGAGGAGGACGCAAAATGAGCGGAACTGCTGATATCGGATGCGCCTGCGGACGGACACGCCTCGAGGTGCTGGGAGCACCGATCCTGGTGTCCGAATGCCTGTGCAACAGCTGCAGGGCTGCCGCGGGTCGTCTCGCGACGCTTCCCGGCGCAAGGAATATCCTCACATCGTACGGCGCGACGTCTTGTGCAGAGTATCGCAAGGATCGAGTCCGGATCCTGTCCGGCGCGGAGCATCTGAGCGAATTCCGGCTGGCAGCCGATGCGGGTACGCGCCGTGTCGTCGCCACGTGTTGCAACACGCCGGTCTTCCTGGAACTGAAGGGCGCGCACTGGCTGAGTATCTATCTGCACCTCTGGCCGCACGAAGCGCGGCCGAAAGCCGAGTTGCGAACGATGGTTGGCGCCCTGCCCGATGCCTCAAACCTGCCGGACGACATCCCCAATCTGAAAAGCCACACAGTGTCTTTCTACGCAAAGCTTCTGGGGGCGTGGATCGCCATGGGGTTCCGGAATCCGAAGATCGACGTGGTGGGGAAGATCGAAGCCTGAGGCGCGTAGCCGGCTTCAACGCCTGGATGCAAAAAAGCCCGCTTGCGCGGGCTTTTGAGAAGGGCTGTCGTGGACAGCCACAACAAAACTTTGGTGCCCAGAAGAGGACTCGAACCTCCACTCCTTGCGGAACACGGACCTGAACCGTGCGCGTCTACCAATTCCGCCATCTGGGCTGGTGCGGGCTCATGTAAGCGGGCAAGCGATGAGTGTCAACGCGCTTTTTCAAATGCCCACTTGCCGGCTCAGCCCTCCAGCACTTCCTTGGACGCCACGGTCGAATCGGCGTTGAGCTTGTAGATCACCGGCACGCCGGTGCCGAGTTCCAGCTTGACGATCTCCTCGCCCGACTTGCCGTCCAGCGCCATGATCAGCGCCCGCAGCGAATTGCCGTGTGCCGCCACCAGCACCGTGCCGCCGCGCAGCACATGCGACTGCATGTCGTGCAGGTAATAGGGCCAGACGCGGGCGCCGGTGTCTTTCAGGCTCTCGCCGCCGGGCGGCGGCACGTCGTAGGAGCGGCGCCAGACATGCACCTGCTCCTCGCCCCACTTCTTGCGCGCGTCGTCCTTGTTGAGGCCTGAGAGGTCGCCATAGTCGCGCTCATTCAGCGCCTGGTCGCGGACGGTCTTGAGATCGCTTTGGCCGACCGCGTCGAGAATGTGCTGGCAGGTCTTTTGCGCCCTGATCAGTGACGAGGTGAAGGCGATGTCGAATTTCAGGCCGCGTGCCCTGAGTTTCTGGCCTGCTTCCTTGGCTTCCTTGTGCCCCTGTTCGGTCAGGTCGACGTCGCGCCAGCCGGTGAACAGGTTCTTCAGGTTCCATTCGCTCTGGCCATGGCGCACGAGCACGAGAGTTCCCGACATTTTCGCTCCTTCAACGTTTATGGATGTGGCCGTCTCAGGCGAGCCCGAGCACGTCCCGCATGGAATACAGTCCCGGCTTCTTGCCGCGCGCCCAAAGTGCCGCCTTGACCGCGCCACGGGCGAAGATCGCCCGGTCCTCGGCATGGTGGGCAAGCGTGATGCGCTCGCCGGTGCCGGCCAGAATTACGGAATGGTCGCCGACCACCGAGCCGCCGCGCAGCGTGGCGAAGCCGATCGAGCCGGTCTTGCGCACCCCGGTGTGGCCATCGCGCACGCGCACATCGTTGCCGGCGAGCGCTATGCCGCGCCCTGCGGCCGCGGCCTCGCCAAGCAGCAGCGCCGTTCCCGAGGGCGCATCGACCTTGTGCCGGTGGTGCATTTCCAGGATCTCGATGTCGAAATCGTCGGCGTCGAGCGCCCGCGCCGCCTGCTCCACCAGCACCGCCAGTAGATTGACGCCGAGGCTCATATTGCCGGATTTGACGATCGTTGCGTGGCGCGCCGCCGCCGCGATTTTCGCATTGTCCTCGGCCGAGCAGCCGGTGGTGCCGATGACATGGGCTATGCGCGCCTGCGCGGCATAACCGGCGAATTCGACGGTCGCGGCCGGGGCGGTGAAATCGAGCACGCCATCGGCCTTGGCGAAGACCGGCAGCGGGTCGTCGCCGATCGCAACATTGATGATGCCGATGCCGGCCAATTCTCCGGCATCCTGTCCGAGATAGGGCGATCCGGCCCGTTCCACCGCACCGGCGACGCGGGCGCCCGGGATGGTGTGGATGGCGCGGATCAGCGCCTGGCCCATGCGGCCGGCCGCACCCACCACCACCAGGCCCATATCGCCGGATTCGCTCATGCGTTCCTCCCCACCAGCTTCTTTCCACGCGAGCGCGGCAGCGGAGTTTGGATTGGCTTGGCGTCGTCGACAAGCCCCAGCCCCTTCTTGCCCTGCACCCGGTGGAAGCGGGCATAGACGCTGTGCGGATCGGCCATCAGCGAGGCATGCGTGCCTTCTTCGACCAGCCGGCCCTGTTCCAGCACGATGATGTGGTCGGCATTGACCACCGTCGACAGCCGGTGCGCGATGACGATGGTCGTGCGCCCTTCCATGACATGGGTCAGCGCTTCCTGGACGCGGGCTTCGGCCTCGTTGTCGAGCGCCGAGGTCGCCTCGTCGAGCAACAGGATCGGGGCATTGCGCACGATGGCGCGGGCGATCGATACGCGCTGGCGCTGGCCGCCCGACAGTGTCACGCCGTTTTCGCCGACAGGGGTGTCGTAGCCTTCCGGCTGCTGGCGGATGAACTCGTCGGCCGCGGCCTGTTGCGCGGCCCGCTCGATCTCGCTGTCGCTGGCGCCCGGCCGGCCGTAGCGGATGTTGTCGCGGATGGTGCCTTCGAACAGATAGGGCTGCTGCGAGACATAGGCGATGGAGCCGCGCAGCGACTGCTTGGTAACCTCTGATATGTCCTGGCCGTCGATCTCGATGTTGCCCGCCTCGACATCGTAGAAGCGCTGCAACAGTGCCACCAGCGTCGACTTGCCGGCGCCCGAGGCACCTACGATGGCGGTCATCTTGCCGGCGGCGGCGACGAAGCTCAGCTCCTGCAGCACCGGCGCGTCCGCGACATAGCCGAACGAGACATTGTTGAAGCGCACCTCGCCAGTGGTGATCTTCGCCTCAACCGCGCCGGGCGCATCGCCCTGCTGCGGCTCGAGGTCGAGCAGTTCGTAGATCATGCGCGCATTGACCAGCGCCCGCTCCATGCCGACCTGCATGCGCGCCAGTCGTCGTGCCGGGTCGTAGGCAAGCATCAGCGCGGTGATGAAGGAGAAGACTGCGCCCGGCGGCTCGCCCAGAACCGTTGCCCGGTAACCGGAATAGCCGATGACGCCCGCAACCGCGACGCCGGCCAGAATGTCGGAAATCGGCGACAGCCGTTCCGACACGCGCGCGATCCGATTTGCCCGGTGTTCGGAACTGTCGACAAGGTCGGCGATGCGGCGCGACAGCGCGTCCTCCATGGTGAAGGCCTTGACGATGGCGATGCCTTGCGTGGATTCCTGCATGGCGCCGATCAGCCGCGAATTGATCTGCACCGATTCGCGCGTGATGCGGCGCACCCGGCGCATGATGTACACCACGGCGTAGATGAGTGGCGGTCCGATCAGCAGTGAGCTCAGCGCCAGCACCGGGTCCTGGTAGATCATGACGCCGATCAGGCCGATCAACGTCACGCCGTCACGCGCGGTCGATGTCAGCGTCATCGACAGCAGATCGCGGATGCCGTTGACGTTCTCATTGATCTGCGCGGCCAGCTGGCCCGAACGGGTATCGTTGAAAAAGCCGACCCCGAGCTTCATCAGATGGTTGAAAATGCGGCGTTGGTAGCGCGCGACGAGATTGTTGCCGATCCTGGCCAGTATGACGCCCTGGCCGTAGGTGGCAAAGCCGCGCAGGATGAAGGTCGCCAGAATGCCCGCGCAGATCAATGCGATCAGGTCGCCCCGCCGCTCGTAAAAAATCTGGTTGACGACCGGGCTCATGACCCAGGCGACGGCGGCCGTCGTGGCGGACACCACCAGCAGGCAAAGGATGGCCAGAACGTAGGACCCGCGGTATTCGCGGCCGTTCTCGGCGAAGATGCGGCGCACCACTGCCACAATCTCGCCGGGTTGGGCTTTGCCTGTGTTTGGTGTTTGAAGTGTCAAGTCTGGAGCGCTTCGTGGGTTTCGCTTCGTGTGGCCGGGCTGCAATTAGGCATCCCTCTTAACGCCCCGGTCACGGCTTGCCTATGGCCAAGGCGGCGAAACTTCGTCGCGGGCCGGACCATGATCCCGAAAAGTGGAAGCCGGTTTTCCGGAAAAGATCATGGTCAACTAAAAGATAGGACCCCATCCTGATTCCATCAGGATGGTTCAGGCCTTAGGCCCGCCAGCGCCGTCCTGCCGTCTGGACACCGAACAGCGAAGGGTTTCTGGCATAGGCGGCGAGACCGAAAAGCGCCGCCAGCGGATGGGTGATCACGTAGACCGGCATGGTGCGCATCAGCTCCCTGTGCGGCGCCTTGTCCTCGAAGGCGGCGCGGAAATTGCCCGCTTTCAGCGCCGGCACGATTTTCTGGGCGATGCCGCCGGTGAGGAAGACGCCGCCGCGGCTCTTGAACACCAGCGCCAGATCGCCGGCGGTTCGCCCGAGGCAAGTGACGAACATCGACAACGCCTCCTCGGCCACCGGATCGGATTTTGCCAGCGCCGCGGCGGTGATCTCGGCCGGCTTGGTGAAGGGCGCCGGCTTGCCGTCGGCCTTGGCCACCGCCCTATAGACGTTGACGAGGCCGCGCCCGCACAGGATCTGTTCGCCGGAGATGCGTCCCTCGAGTTTCTCGATATGCGGAAACACTTCGAAATCGCGCGGCGAGCGCGGCCCGATATCCATGTGGCCGCCCTCGCCGGGCACCGGTATCCAGTGGTGCAAGGCGTAGACCAGCCCGGCGACGCCGAGCCCGGTTCCCGGCCCGAGCACCACCCGTCCCGCATTGGGTTCCGGTGTGCCGCCGCCGATCTTTTCCATATGCTCCTCGCCGAGCGCGACGACGGCCAGCGCCTGCGCCTCGAAATCATTGAGCACGACGATGTCGCTCAAGCCCAGGCTGGCAAACATCTGCCGGGGCTTGACGATCCACGGGCAGTTGGTGAGCTGGATCTCGTCGCTGTCGACAGGGCCGGCCACCGCCAGCACCGCCGAATTTGGTCGGATCGACGAGCGGTCGAGCACCGCCGCCTGGATCGCCTCGTCTATGGTATTGAAATTGGCCGTCTGGACGATCTGCGGCTCGCTTGGCTCCGAATTCGCGTCGAGCACGATCGAGAAGCGCGCATTGGTGCCGCCGATGTCGCCGATCAGGACCGGAAATCGCAGCGCTGTCTCGTCGTCGCCTTGCATGCTCTTGTCTGTCCCCGTTCCGGCAGTCTGCCGCTGTTTCTCGTGACTAGCGCATGACTTCGGAAAGGGAAAGCCGCTTCCGCGTCAGTTCCCCGGCCGTGGTCGCGGTAGCGGGATGCCGATCTCGGGTGTCGGCGCAAACGCACTTGCCGAGGCCGGCAGTGCCGCCGCGCCGCTTGGCTCTGCAGGTACCGTCGGCAGCGCCTCCGCTGGTCCGGCCGCTGCGATCGGCATGCCGTCGCCATAATAGGTGACGGCTTCCACCGAGGCCGGATCCGGCGCGTCGAGCACGAACCGGCATTGCTTGGGCAGGTTCGCCATCGTCATCACGTCGCGCGCCTTCGGCTTGTCGGGGTTCTTGTTGGGGCGCCATGGTTCCTCGGTGAACCACCAGGCCAGCGACTTGTCGCAACCGTCGCCGGGCGTCGTCGCTTCCTGCCCCTTGCAGTTGGGGGAACCCGGCTGGCAGCCGATGCGGATATGGAAGTGATAGTCGTGGCCCCAGAACGGCCTGATCTTGCGCAGCCATGCGCGGTCGCCTGTGGCGGTATCGCAGAGCTTTTTCTTGATCCCGGGATTGACCAGAATGCGCTCGACTTCCGCGTAGCTCGCCGCGCGCTTCAGCAGCCGAGTGTGTTTCGACGTCCACAGCGCGTCTTTCACCAGGTGGGTCTTTTCATCGACCATCAAGGTGGCGCTGATGTTTTCGCGCTCGGCGATCGAAAGCTTGCGGGCGGGCATCGGCGTCAGCCAGATGTCGGCGTCGAGGCCGATCTGGTGCGAGGCATGGCCGGTCAGCATCGGGCCGCCGCGCGGTTGCGAAATGTCGCCGATCAACAGGCCCGGCCAGCCGTCGGCTGCGGCGTCGCGCGACAATTTCTCGATCAGCGCGATCATCGTTGGATGGCCCCAGCGGCGGTTGCGCGACGGCCGCATCACCTCCCAGTTGCGGCCATCCATGGGGATGGCGACGCCGCCGGCAAAGCAGCCCCTGGAATAGAAGCCGATGGATTGCGCAGCCGCCAGCGCCGGCAGCTTCTTGGCGCCGAACAGGACTTTCGCCCGCTCCTCGGCCGCCGCGGGTTGCGCCATGAGGCCAGTCAAAGCGAGGACGGCCAGCGTGCCAAGCAATGATCGCGTCGATGTCGTCATGAACCGGACCCCTCCGCATTCCCTGAACTATGCCCGAAAGGCGACCACTGGCCGAATCATATCACGCCGCGCGCGCCACTTCGATCACCTCATCGGGCTACGCGGATCGCCGTCGCGCCAGTTGCCGTCAGCCCATAGATGGTCGAGCGCCCTGCGGTAGTCGGGAAAGCGGAAGCGATAGCCCGCGGCCTTGATCGCCGCGTTGGCGACGCGCTTGTTCTCGCCATAGAAGGACCGCGCCATGGGCGAAAGTTGGGCGGTCTCGAACGGAATTTCCGGCGGCGGTGTGGCACCCATCAGCGAAGCGGCATAGGCGACGACATCCTGCGGCGGCGCCGGCAGATCGTCGGTGACGTTGAAGATGCCGCCGCTATTGTTTGCGGCCAGATGCCGGAGCGCACCGGCAATGTCGTCGCAGTGGATGCGGTTGAACACCTGGTCCGGCTTGACCAGCCGTCTTGCGGTGCCGTTTTCCAGATTGACCAGGGCATTGCGGCCGGGACCATAAATGCCTGACAGGCGCAGGATCGCGACGGGACGGTCGATGTCCTGGCCGAGTCTCAGCCAGTCCTGCTCGGCGGCCACCCGCATGACCGAGCGCTTCGACACCGGCCGGCATTCGGCGGTCTCGTCCACCCAGGCGCCGCCATGATCACCATAGACGCCGACGGTGGAGAGATAGGCGATCCATTCGAGTGCCGGCATGTCCGCCACGACCGCCGCGCGGGCGGCATTCAGCACGGGATCGCCGGCTTCTTCCGGAGCGACCGAGATGATCAGATGGGTCGTCGTCTTCAATGCGTCGCCGATTTCCGGCGTCAGCGCGCCGTCGAAGCGCACCGGTTCGACGCCGGCTTGCCGCAGCGCCTCGAATTTTTCCGGCGAGCGCGTCGTACCGAAAATGGTCGTCGCGGAATCGGTGTTGGCGCGGGCAAAAACCTTGCCCGAATAGCCGGCGCCGAAAATGAAAAACTGCTTTTCGCTCATGCATGCGACTCGATTGGGTTTGGCAGCGCCAGAAGCCATTCGTTTTTCACAGCCTCGTCGCTCTCTGTTTTCAGGGCAGCAATGGCACGTTCAGCGAATTCCGAATCCGGCACCAGTCGTGACAACGCCCACACCGCCGCCCCCCGCACCAGCGGCGAGGCATCGCCGATCAGTGTCCGAATGGTGCCGGCCAACGACAAATCACCGGAATTGCCGGCGGCAATCAGCACATTGCGGACAAAGCGGTCGCGGCCGATGCGCTTGATCGGCGATCCCGTGAAGAAGGACCGGAAGGCAGCGTCGTCCAGTTGCAACAGATCGGCGAGCGGCGGCTCGCGCAGATCGTCGCGCGCGGCAAGCTTCGCCTCCGACGCGGCTTGGGCGAACTTGTTCCATGGGCAGGCGGCGAGGCAGTCGTCACAGCCATAGATGCGGTTGCCGATCTTTTCGCGGAATTCATGCGGGATCGGCCCCTTGTTCTCAATGGTGAGATAGGAGATGCAGCGCCGCGCATCGAGCCGGTAGGGCGCTGGAAAGGCATCGGTTGGGCAGGCGTCGAGGCAGGCGTGGCAGGAGCCGCAATGATCGTCCTCGGCAGTATCGGGCACCAGTTCGGCCGTGGTGAAGATGGTGCCGAGGAACAGCCAGGAGCCGTGCTCGCGACTGACCAGATTGGTGTGCTTGCCTTGCCAGCCGAGCCCGGCGGCTTCGGCCAGCGGCTTTTCCATCACCGGGGCGGTGTCGACGAACACTTTTACGTCACCGCCGGCACGCGCCACGATCTTGCCGGCGATCTCCTTCAGCCGGCCTTTCATCACGTCGTGATAGTCGCGGTTCTGCGCATAGACCGAGATCGCGCCACGCTCGCGCTTTGCCTGGACTGCACGCGGGTCGTGGTCCGGTCCGTAATTCATCGCAAGCACGATGATCGAGCGAACCTGCGGCCACAGCGCCGTCGGTTCGCCCCGCCGCTCCAGCGTTTCGGCGATCCAGTCCATCGAGCCGTGAAAACCGTCGGCGACGAATTCGGCGAGCCGGCCCGGCGCCAGCGGGATCGCGTCGGGCGTGGTGACGGCAACCGCATCGAAACCGGCGCGCCGCGCCTCGCGGTCGATCAGCGCGCGCAGTTTTGAGGCGTCAGAAATCGAGGTCCGCATAATGCGATACCGGCGACAGGCCGCGCACCCTGTCGGACAGCAGTGGCCGGAACGATGGCCGCGATTTCACCCGCGTGTACCATTCGCGCGCCGCTGAGTGTTCGCGCCAGTCGACCTCGCCGAGGTAATCCAGCACCGACAGCGTCGCCGCTGCCGCCAGATCGGCATAAGTCACCCTGTTGCCGGCCAGCCAATGGCGCGTGCCGGCCAGCCAGTTGGTATATTTCATGTGCTGGCGGATGTTGGCGCGCGCTGCGCGGATCGCCGCCGAATCGGGCGAGCCACCGCCCGCCGTTTCCGGCATGACCGGCTTCAGCACGCGCTCGCGCACCAGATGCCGGGTCACCTCGCCTTCGGCCTTGTTGAGATACCAGTCGGTCAGCCGCCGGATTTCGGCGCGCTCCATCGGGTCCTCGGCGAACAGCCGCTTGTCGCGCTTGAGCACGCCGCGCGTCTCGTCGAGATATTCGGCGATGACCATGGCGCCGACGATCGGCACGTCGCCCTCGGCAAGCAGGATCGGCAAGGTTCCCGCCGGGTTCAGCGCCAGGAACTCCTTGCGCCGCGTCCACGGCTTTTCTTCGATCAGCGCCAGCTCCTCGCCATACTCGCCAAAGGCGAGGCGAACGAAGCGGCAGGTGGCAAACATCGGGTGGTGGAAAAGCGTCAGCATGGTCCCGCGATAAAAAGGCGCACTGGCGGATCGCCGGCGGCGCCGGTAAGTCTTGGCCGCCCGCATCAGCGGGCTGTCAGGGTGCTGCGACCTATAGGGTGACTTCCGCGCCATGACAAGCAAGCCCTTTTGCAAGCCCTCACACGAATGCCGAGGTTGCCATGGATAGCCACACCATCGTTGAAGCGCTGCTGCTCGGTATGCTCGAGGGCCTGACCGAGTTCATTCCGGTCTCGTCGACCGGTCATATCTTGCTTGCCGGCCACTTCCTCGGCTTCCACTCGACCGGCAAGGCTTTCGAGATCCTGATCCAGCTCGGCGCCATCCTGGCGATCCTCAGCGTCTATTTCCGCCGCCTGTGGCAAATGCTGATCGACTTTCCGCGCGACCGGCTGACGCGGCATTTCGTCCTCGGCATCCTCATCGCCTTCCTGCCGGCGGCCATCCTCGGCGCGCTGGCGCATGATTTCATCAAGACGGTGCTGTTCGAATCGCCGCGGCTGATCTGCATCATGCTGATCATCGGTGGCGTCATCCTGTTGGCTGTCGACCGCATGAAGCTGCAGCCGGTCTACCGCGACGTGGAGCGCTTTCCGACCAGGCTCTATCTGCAGATCGGACTTTTCCAGTGCCTGTCGCTGATCCCCGGCACCTCGCGTTCCGGTTCGACCGTCGTCGGCGCGTTGCTCCTAGGGGTCGACAAGCGGGCGGCGGCGGAATTCTCCTTCTTCCTCGCCATACCGACCATGGTCGGCGCCTTCGCCTTCGACCTGTTCAAGAACCGCAATGTGCTGACATCAGCCGATCTGCCGATCATCGCCATCGGCTTCGTCGCCGCCTTCGTCACCGCGCTGATCGTCGTCCGCTTCCTGCTCGACTACGTCTCGCGCCACGGCTTTGCGCTGTTCGGCTGGTGGCGGCTGGTCGTCGGCAGCGTCGGTCTGGTGGCGCTGATGATCTGGGGCTAACCTCGGGCACGTTTTCAGTTTGAATTGGTACCTCACTGGGCATTTGCGCTGCCCCTCACCTGCCTGCCGGCATCCTCTCCCGTATAGCGACGGGAGAGGGACGCTGTCATCGGCGGTTTCGCCAATCACCAGCGTTGCAAGAAGCGCGCCGAGGTTGCGGCCAGCCCCTTCTCCCCGTCACTATACGGGGAGAAGTGCCCGGCAGGGCGATGAGGGGCGGCGCCATCTTCGGCGATTGGCTCGTCTCCACAAAGCAAACCGTCATTGTCTGAAGACTTGGCAACGCCTTAAAGGCCTGCCGGGAGCCGACCTAGTTCCGCCCATAAAACACATTCTCGACATGCACCGGCCAGCGCCAGGGCAGCACCGCCACCATGTCGAAACGCATCGACAGTTTGCCGTAGTCGCGCTGCCGCATCAGCCACAGATCGGCGGCGCCCTCGATGCGGCGCTCCGATTCGTGGGCGATAGCCTCCATCGCCTCGATCAGCGTGCGCCGCGCCTTGACCTCGACGAACAGCACCAGATTGCCGCGCCGCGCGATCAGGTCGATCTCGCCGAGCTTGGTGCGATAGCGGCGGGCCAGAATCCGGTAGCCTTTCAGCATCAGCGCCGCTGCCGCCAGCCATTCGCCGCGATGGCCGCGCCGATAGGCCTTTTGGCGGCTGGCGGCCGGGCGCTCAGCCACCGCTGCTTTCCGCGAGGTTGTCCCCAAGGGCATCCCTAAGCTCGAGCAGCCGCCGGTAGAGCGCCTGTTTCTGGCCGCCGGTCATCTTGGCAGCTTCCGCCGCCGCCTTCGAGGCCGGCATCTCGGCAGCGAGCGACAACAGCAGCCGGTCGATATCGGCCGGTTCTTCGGCCTTGGCTTCGGCCGGGCCGACACAGATGACGATCTCGCCCTTCGGCGTATCGGCGGCCGCATAGTGGTCGGCCAGAACCTGCAGCGTTCCCGTCCGCATCTCCTCGAAAGCCTTGGTCAATTCACGGCCGATCGCGGCTTTCCGCTCGCCGCCCAGCGCCTCGACCATCGCGACAAGCGTCTCGGCCAACCGGCGAGGCGACTCGAAAAAAATCAGCGTCGCCGGAACGGTTTTCAGCGTTTCCAGCCGTGTCAGCCGCTGTCCTGTCTTCACCGGCAAAAACCCGGCGAACAGGAAGGCGTCGGAGGGCAGGCCGGATGCCGTCAACGCCGCAAGCGGCGCAGACGGACCGGGGATCGGCACCACGCGGATGCCGTGGTCGATCGCTTCGCCGACCAGGCGGTAGCCGGGATCGGAGATCAGCGGCGTGCCGGCGTCCGAGATCAGCGCCACGCTCTGCCCGGCCTGCAGGGCCGCGATTAGCTTTGGCCCGGCCTCGCCGGCATTGTGCTCGTGATAGGCGGTGGTGCGGCGGCGGATGCCGTAGCGGTCGAGCAGCACGCGCGAAACCCGTGTGTCCTCACAGGCGACGATGTCGGCGGCGGCCAGCGTTTCCAGCGCCCGCAGCGTGATGTCGGAGAGATTGCCGATCGGCGTCGCCACCAGATAGAGCGCCGGCTCGAGCGGCCGGACTGAAATCTCGGTCTGGCCGATCACATAGCTGCGTTTTGCCGTATCACCGGTCACCAAGACCCTCTCCATTTCGCCCTTTTTGGCACGGCGCACGCCCGGTTGCAAAACGTGCCCCCCAAGTGTTGCAAAACGTGACTTCGAAGCAATGCGACCGCCATGCCTTTGCCACAGTGGGGAACGAAACCGTGGCCGGCGAATTTATGCCTGAGACTCGGGAGGAGGACAGGATGGACAGCCTGAAGATACAGGACGTTTTCGAGCCCTATTATGCCGGCCGCAAGCGCTTCGCTGCGCCTAAGGCCAAGAGCCGGCCTGCCAAGGCCGATGACCGCCAGGCCAAAAAACCGCCCCTGCGCCGTCCGTCGACAGCAAGCAAGCTTGAAATCGACCCTTCGACCGACACCGGCAGCACGATGGAGCACTGACCAGACGATGCCCAATCGCTTCGATATTTTCATCACCCGTCTTGAAACGAAGAATGCCCGGGATGGCGCGCCACTAACCCCGATAAGCGACCAGCACCGCGCCCGCCGCGATAAGGGCAACGCCAAGCCAGTTCGCGCCGGAGAGTCGCTCGCCGAGAAAGACCGCGCCAAACACCGCCACAAGCACGACGCTTAACTTGTCGATCGGCGCGACCTGCGCCGCATTGCCAATTTTCAGTGCGCGGAAGTAGCAGAGCCACGAGGCTCCGGTCGCCAGTCCGGACAGGCCGAGGAAAAGCCAGGTTTTTCCCGCGATCGATCCGAGCGGTTGGAACTGGCCGCTGGCTGCGAGGATGCCGCCGAGCACGACAAGAATGATGATCGTGCGGATGAAGGTGGCGAAATCGGAATTGATGTTCTCGATGCCGACTTTGGCGAAGATCGCCGTCAGCGCGGCGAAGGTTGCCGACAACAGCGCCCAGAATTGCCAGGAGGAAACGGTCAGGTTCATTCGGTGGCCTCGCGCATGGGGTCTCAACCGAGATACCGCGAAACGCACGCTTCCTGAAGTGCAATCCGCAGACTTGGAGATTGGCTGCAACGCGCCCGCGAGGAGGAGCCTTGGCGCGGACAAAGTTTGCTTGCTTACCGCGCCAGGTCCGCCACCACCGCATCGAGCACGATCATGCCGGCGGCCGTGGCGCGGAGCCGTGCATTGCCGATCGGCGCCACCAGCCCTTCGTCCTGCAGCACCGACAGCCGCGCCGTCGACAGGCCGCGTCCGGAAAACGCCTCGTAGCGGGAAAGGTCGATGCCCTCGGCCAGCCGCAGCCCCATCAGCAGGAACTCGTCGGCCTCTTCCGAGCGGGTCAGGATCTCGCCGCCGGTCACGCCATGGCCCTTGGCCTCGACCAGATTGGCCCAGGTCTCCGGCATTCTTTCCGCGATCGTCACCACGCGGCGGCCATTCTCGATGAAGCGGCCATGCGCGCCGGGACCGACGCCGACATATTCGCCATAGCGCCAGTAGGTCAGGTTGTGCCGGCTTTCCGCGCCCGGCCTGGCGTGGTTCGAAATCTCGTAGGCCGGCAGCCCGTGCGCAGCGGTAATCTCCTGTGTCAGCGCGTAGAGGTCGGCGGCGTGGTCATTGTCGGGAATGGCGAATTTCTTCGCCGCGTGCAGCGCGTGGAACGGCGTGCCTTCCTCGATGGTCAGTTGATAGAGCGACAGATGGTCGGCGGCGTGGCCGATCGCCTGTTCGAGCTCTGCCTGCCACGCTTCCGGCGTTTGGTCGGGCCGGGCATAGATCAGGTCGAAGGACAGCCGTGGAAAGATTTCGCGCGCGAGACCAATCGCATGCAGCGCCTCGTCGACATTATGCAGCCGGCCGAGGAAGCGCAAATCCTTGTCGTTCAGCGCCTGCACGCCGAGCGACACCCGGTTGACGCCGGCCGCGCGGTAGCCGCGAAAGCGCTCGGCCTCGACCGATGAGGGGTTGGCTTCCAGCGTCACCTCGATGCCGGCGGGCACCGACCAGTTCTTCGCCACCGCGTTGAGCACCGTCGCCACCGTTTCCGGCTCCATCAGCGACGGCGTGCCGCCGCCAAGAAAAATGCTGGTCACTTCGCGTGGCCCGGTGCGTTCCCGCATCGTCGCCAGCTCCGTTTCGAAGGCGCTTGCAAAACGGCTCCTGGTCGACCGGCTGGTGGCGGACATGGCTGTTGAAGTCGCAATACGGGCACTTGGCTGCGCAGAACGGCCAATGGATGTAAACGCCGAAGCCAGGGGCTCGGTCGAGCTGCAGGGTCATTCCGAGACCAATCTGGCCAGATTCAATCGTGCTTGCGCGAATTTCTGGAAGGCGCGGGCGCGGTGCGACAGCGCCGTCGGCTGGCCGGGCTTCCAGCCGTGTTTTTCCTCCGCGCTCATCTCGCCGAAGGTTTTTTCGAAACCGTTGGGCAGGAACACCGGGTCGTAGCCGAAGCCAAGTTCGCCGCGCGGCGGCCACACCAGCGTGCCCTCGGCCTCGCCACGAAAATATTCGGCCGCGCCGTCGGGAAAGGCCAGGCAGATGACAGCGACGAAGCGGCCCGTGCGCTGTGTCGGATCAACCGCGCCGACTTCCTGCAGCGCCACTTCCGTGCGTTGCATGGCCATGCCGAAGTCGCGGGACCCGTCCAGGGTTTCGGCCCAGTTGGCGGTGTAGACGCCCGGCGCCCCGTCGAGCGCATCGACGCACAGGCCGGAATCGTCCGACAGCGCCGGCAGACCGGTTGCCTTGGCCGCGGCCAGCGCCTTGATATAGGCATTCTCCTCGAAGGTGGTGCCGGTCTCGTCCGGCTCCGGCAGGCCGTATTCCTTCGCTGACTTCGCTTCTATGCCGAACGGCGCCATCAGGTCGGCGAATTCGCGCAGCTTGCCTTCATTGTGGCTGGCGACGACGATCTTTTTCCCGTCAAGCGAATGAACATTTGGCGACTGAAGATTTGGCGACTGCATCAAAGACCCCAGATTCTCGGTTCGGCGAATTCAAGCGAATTGCCGGACGGATCGCGAAAATAGATCGAGCGGCCGCCTTGCGGCCATTCGAACTCACTTTCGATGTCGATGTTCCTCGCCTCCAGATGCGCTTTCCAGCGCACGATCTCGGCAGCACTTGCCGCAAAGCAAAGATGGCCGTCGCCGACCGTGCCGTGTGGCGGCACTTTCAGCCGGGCGTCCGGCGCCGGCGGAACCTTGGTCGCCTCGGCGTTGAAGACCAGCAGCACGCCGTTCCCGCAACGGAAGAAGAGATGCCTGCCGTCGACCTTGCCCAAGAGATCGAGCCCGAGCACGTCGGAGTAGAAGGCCTCGGCGGCAGCCAAATCGGTGACGTAGAGGGCCGATTCCAGAATTGCCGAGGGAGTCACCAGGCACCCCCCTCTGCCCTGCCAGGCATCTCCCCCTCAAGGGGGGAGATTGGCAGTTTCGTCGTCGGCAGCCATTCTGCAACGCCGGTTATTGGCGACACCCAATCTCCCCCCTTGAGGGGGAGATGGCCGGCAGGCCAGAGGGGGGCGGACAAGCTCGGCATCTGAAAGCCTATGCGACGGCCATCTGCTGCAGGCTGACCAGGCGTTGGATGCCTTTCTTGGCTAGTCCCATGAGCTCGGCGAACTGCTCCTCGGAAAAAGGTTCGCCTTCGGCCGTACCCTGGATCTCGACGATGCCGCCCTTGCCGGTCATGACGAAATTGGCGTCGGTGCCGGCCGAGGAATCCTCGACATAATCGAGATCGATGACCGGCTGGCCGTCATGGATGCCGCAGGAAATCGCTGCGACATGGTCTTTCAGCACCTTGGCGACGCTGGCCATCTGCCGGGCTTCCATCCAGCGCAGGCAGTCGTGGAGCGCCACCCAGCCGCCGGTGATCGAGGCGGTGCGGGTGCCGCCATCGGCCTGGATCACGTCGCAGTCGACGGTGATCTGCTGCTCACCCAGCGCCTGCAGGTCGACCACGGCGCGTAGCGAGCGGCCGATCAGCCGCTGGATTTCCAGCGTGCGGCCGCCCTGCTTGCCGGAGGAGGCTTCGCGGCGCATGCGTTCGCCGGTCGAGCGCGGCAGCATGCCGTATTCCGCCGTCACCCAGCCTTTGCCGGAATTGCGCATCCAGCCGGGCACCTTCTCCTCGAGGCTTGCCGTGCACAGCACATGCGTGTCGCCGAACTTCACCAGGCACGAGCCTTCCGCGTGCTTGGAGACGCCACGCTCGAAGGAGATGGCGCGCATTTCGTCGAATTGGCGTTTGGAAGGGCGCATTCAGTCTGCTTTCTTGTCATTTTTCGGAATCGTGGCCGGCTTGTAGCCTCACGCAGTCCATGGCGCAAAGGAAAATGGCCGGGTGGCCGCAAACGACACTGCGGTGACCGCAAACGCGGCACCGGGTTGCGCGGGCGCCAGTGAAGTCTATATCCTAGAGGTGGAGGTTTTTGGCTCGAATGACCAAGGCTGTCGCCGAACCCAGTCTGCTGTCGCCCGCGCTCCAGTCGCTCGACATGCGTTCGCGCGACATTTTTCGGCGCATCGTCGATTCCTATTTGAAGGACGGCGAACCGGTGGGATCACGCAGCCTGTCGCGCATTCTGCCATCTTCGCTGTCGCCGGCCACCATCCGCAACGTGATGAGCGACCTGGAGCATCTGGGGCTGATCTACGCTCCGCACATCTCGGCTGGCCGTCTGCCGACCCAGGCCGGACTGCGCTTCTTCGTCGATGCCTTCATGGAACTTGGCGATCTCTCCGACGAGGAGCGCCGCATCATCGAGGCGCAGGTGCGCGCCTCCGGCTCGGGCGCAACGCTGGAACATATGCTGACCGAGGCCAGCCAGATGCTGTCGGGCATGTCGCGCGGCGCCGGCCTCGTGCTTACCGCCAAGAACGAGGTGGCACTGAAACACATCGAATTCATCCAGCTCGAGCCGACCAAGGCGCTGGCCGTGCTGGTGTCGCAGAACGGCGACGTCGAGAACCGAGTCGTCGACCTGCCCGCCGGCATCACCGTCTCGCAATTGCACGAAGCCTCCAACTTCCTCAACGCCCATATCCGCGGCCGCACGCTGGCCGAGGCGCGGGTCCAGATTGCCCGCATCAAGGAAGAGACCAGGGCAGCACTCGACACGCTGTCGCAGGATCTGGTGGAAAAGGGGCTGGCGGTCTGGGCCGGGGCGGAAAGCGGCCTGCCGGCGCGTCTTATCGTGCGCGGCCGCGCCAATCTGCTCGAAAACGTCACCGCCCAGGCCGACATCGAGCTGCTCAGGCACCTGTTCGAGGACATGGAGACGCAGGACGGGCTGATCCAGCTACTCGACCTCGCCGAGGAAGGGTCCGGCGTGCGCATCTTCATCGGTTCGGAAAACAAGCTGTTTTCGCTGTCGGGCTCGTCGCTGGTCGTCGCGCCCTATCGCGACAAGGATGCCCGCGTCATCGGTGCGCTCGGCGTCATCGGCCCAACCCGGCTCAACTACGCCCGCATCGTACCGATGGTCGACTATACGGCGCAGCTTATTTCCCGCATGCTGCGCTGACGGATGCCGCAAAAGGAGAAAAAGAATGGCGCTGGAATCATTCAAGGCCCAGATCAGCATGCTGCTCGAGGAGATGATCAACCAGCCGGAGGATCAGCATGAAGTGCAGGAACAGCTGCGCGAAAAGCTGAGGGAAATGCGGGCCATGGGCTTGCCTTTGCCGGCCGATCTCGTTGAGCTGGAAAAGCGCCTCGACGACGATTTCTACGCCGCCGGAAACTAATCCCTCTGAGCGGTCCCCTCAACTCACTGTGTGCTGACTGTGCGAGGCGGAACGATCGTCGGCCCCGCCCGTTTCCTTTCCTCAAGGCGACGCCTTGGAGGACAGCATGATCCGATTTGCCGGCTTGGCCGCCATTCCCGTTGCCTTTCTGCTTGCCACCACCAGCTTCGCCCAGCAGTCGGATCAGCCGCTGCTGAAAGGCGAAGCTGCCTTCGGCGACTGGCATGCCGACAGGCCAGGCGTGCGGCGCTTGATTCGGCCAGAGGACTTGCACGCTCCCTTTGTCACCGAATCCGCATCGAACGGACCCGGTCTGGCCGAAAGACCTGAAGACGCAAAGCTGCAACTGCCGCCAGGCTTCTCGGCCGAGATGATCGCGTCGGGTATCGGCAACCCGCGTGTCGTCCGCGTCGCGCCGAATGGCGATCTGTTTGTCGCCAACAGCCAAGCCGACCAGATCCGCCTCTATCGTCTCGCCGAAGGCAGTGCGCAGCCCGCCAGGAAAGCGATCTTCGCCCGCAACCTCAACCGCCCCTACGGCATTACCTTCTATCCCCCGGGAGACAACCCGGAATGGGTCTATGTCGCCAACAGCGATGGCGTCGTTCGCTTCCCCTATCGCAACGGCGATCTGAAGGCCTCCGGCAATCCGGAAACCATCGTCTCCAACATTCCTTCGAACGGTCACTGGACCCGCGACATCGCATTTTCGCCGGATGGCAAGACGCTCTACATGTCAGTCGGCTCCCTCTCGAACGTTGCCGAGAGCATGGAGAAAGAGCCGGATGGCGGCCTCGACGCCTGGGTGAAATCGAAGCCGCTGGGCGCCACATGGGGTTATGAGGACGGCCGCGCGAACGTGCTGGCGTTCGACCCCGACGGCAAGAACGGACACATCGTCGCCACCGGCCTGCGCAATTGCTCGGGCATGACCGTGCAGCCGGCCACCGGCGCGCTCTGGTGCGTCGTCAACGAGCGCGACCAACTCGGCGACAACCTGCCGTTCGAATATGCAACGACGGTGAAGCAAGGCGCCTTCTATGGCTGGCCCTGGTATTATATCGGCAACAATGAGGATCCGCGCCACGAGGGCGAACGTCCCGACCTTGCCGGCAAGGCCACCATCCCCGACGTGTTGATGCAGGCGCATTCGGCGCCGCTCAACATTGCCTTCTACGACGGCAGGAATTTCACGGCGGAGTCCAGTTTTCCGGCCGAATACCAGGGCGATGCCTTCGTCGCTTTGCACGGCTCATGGAACCGCGGCATCAGGACCGGCTACAAGGTCGTCAGGTTGCGGTTCAGGGATGGCAAGCCGACCGGCGAGTATGAGGATTTCATCACCGGCTTCGTCGTCTCCAACGCGGCGGTATGGGGCCGCCCGGTCGGCGTGGCGGTGGCCAATGACGGTGCGCTGATCGTCACCGAGGACGGCAGCGGCAGCATCTGGCGCGTCACCTATGGCCAAGGGCGCTCCTGACTGGCAGCGCTGGCGCAACCGAATCCACCCTTCAGGGAATTCACCCTCGCCTGGTTTTGCGCTAGGGCTGAAGCATGACCCTCACCGGATTCCTGGCCTATAGCGCCGCTCTCGGCATCGCCGCCGCCATTCCCGGCCCCGGCGTCACCGCGCTTGTCGCGCGTGCGCTCGGTTCCGGCTTCCGCTCGTCGCTGGCGATGTCGTTCGGGCTGATAGTCGGCGACCTCACCTACCTCACCGCCGTGGTGCTTGGCCTGGCTTTCGTTGCGCAGACTTTCGGCATCGTCTTCCTGGCGATCAAATGGCTGGGCGTCGCCTATCTCGCCTTCCTCGGCTGGCGCTTCTGGACCAGTGGCATCACGCCCGAAACGGTCGAAGCCAAGAAGGGCAAGGGCGGGCTGGTGTCGAGTTTTGTTGCCGGCCTCACTGTGACGCTCGGCAATCCGAAGACGATGATCTTCTATCTCGCCATCACACCGACCATCGTCGACCTGAAAACTATCACGCTGGCCGACTACGGCATCCTCGTCGCGCTGACCGTCATCGTCCTGCTGGTGGTGCTGGTGCCCTATCTGGCGCTGGCGGCCAAGGCGCGCTGGTTCCTGAAGTCGCCGCGGGCGCTCAAGGCACTGAACCGCACCGCCGCCGGCTTCATGGTCGGGGCAGCGGCAGCGATCGCCGCTCGCCAATAGACCTCTTTTTCGCCAAGCCATTCCTGTTGTAGGCCCTTTCGGGAAATGCCTTTCCGAGGCAAGGGCATTTTCAGCATGCAGCCCACTCGGATATTTTCAAACGGCAGCTTATCTTGCGCGGCCGAAGGCCTTATCCTGCCGGCTCGAACATACGTGCCTTACTCCTGGGAGCGAAACCAATGAACAAGCCCGTCACCTCCGCGCGCGTGCCCGGCCGCGGCCGCGTCTACAATTCGATCACCGAAACGATCGGCGATACGCCGCTGGTGCGGCTCGACAAATTCGCCAGGGAAAAGGGTGTCGTCGCCAATCTCTTGGCCAAGCTCGAATTCTTCAATCCGATCGCCTCGGTCAAGGATCGCATCGGCGTGTCGATGATCGAGGCATTGGAGGCGTCGGGCAAGATTTCGCCCGGCAAGACCACGCTGATCGAGCCGACCTCCGGCAACACCGGCATCGCGCTCGCCTTTGCCGCCGCCGCCAAGGGCTACAAGCTGATCCTGACCATGCCGGAAACCATGTCGGTCGAGCGCCGCAAGATGCTGGCGTTGCTTGGCGCAGAACTGGTGCTGACCGAAGGGCCGAAAGGCATGAAGGGTGCCATCGCCAAGGCCGACGAGCTGGCCGCGACGCTGCCCGACGCCATCATTCCGCAGCAGTTCGAGAATCCCGCCAATCCGGAAATCCACCGCCGCACCACGGCCGAGGAAATCTGGAACGACACCCATGGTGAGGTCGACATCTTTGTCGCCGGCATCGGCACCGGCGGCACCATTACCGGCGTCGGCCAGGTGCTGAAGCAGCGCAAGCCTTCGGTGCATGTCGTCGCCGTCGAGCCGGAAGCCTCGCCGGTGCTGTCCGGTGGCCAGCCCGGCCCGCACAAGATCCAGGGCATCGGCGCCGGCTTCGCGCCCAAGATTCTCGACACGACGATCTATGACGAGATCGTCAAGGTCTCGAACGAGGATTCGGTCGCCAATGCGCGGCTGGTCGCCCGCCTCGAAGGCGTGCCGGTCGGCATTTCGTCGGGCGCTGCCCTGCAGGCGGCGATCGTCGTCGGCTCACGGCCGGAGAACAAGGGCAAGAACCTGGTGGTGATCATCCCGTCCTTCGCCGAACGCTATCTGTCGACGATCCTGTTCGAGGGGTTAGGCTCCTAGACCTTATTCCAGATGGTGGCGGCGCTGGACCGCCGGAAAATCCGTCCGTGGCTGCCGCCGCCCGCTTGAGCGGGATGCGGCTTGCGTGTCCAATAGCCGCCGGCCGGCTTGCTCGAGGCCGGCGGAGGATTTTATGTACAAGCTCTATACGCGCCCCAACAGCGGCGGCTTCGTTGTCGAGGCGGCACTTGCGCTGGCGGGCTTGCCCTTCGACCAGATCGATGTCCCAAAGCCGCCGGACCCGGCCTTTCTCGACATCAGCCCGTTGAACCAGGTGCCGGTCCTGACCTTGCCGGACGGCAACTCGATCACCGAGTCGGCGGCAATGTGCATCCTGCTTGCCGAGCGTCACCCGGATGCGGGTCTGGCGCCGGCGTCCGGTTCGCCGGCACGCGCCGATTTCCTGCGCTGGATGGCTTTCATGGCCTCGGTCATTTACCCGGCTGCCCTGAGGTTCTTCTACGCTCATCGCTACACGGCAGACCCCGGCGGTCTGGAAGCCGTCAAGCTGGCAGCGGTCACCGAGATGGATCGAGGCTTTGCCATTCTCGATGCCGCCCTCGAAGACCGCGACTGGCTGGTCGGCGACAAGCTCTCGCTGGCCGACATCTATCTCGTCATGTTGATTGCCTGGCATCCCGACATTGAGAAAGCCCGCATCGCCTGGCCAAACATCGAGCGCCTATGGGCCGTGTTGCGGCAACATCCGGTGATGCGCAAGCTGAATGCTTCCCACGGCATGTGGCCGGCTTGACCGCGCGCGAAGGGGCTCATCCCTTCGTCGCGTTGTTGCCCAGCCCCGCCCGTTTCTCCTGCAGGAACCGGCGCACGGCCGGATCGCGTTCCAACCCGATCGCGCGATCATAGGCTTCGGCCGCCTGGCTTGTCTTGTCGAGCCTGGCCAGCAGGCCGGCGCGTGCCGCCCAATAGGGCTGGTAGTCGGCGAGACGCCTGTCGTCGCCGAGTTCGTCAAGCGCGGCCAATCCTGCAGCTGCACCGTCGGCTTCGGCAATGGCCACCGCCCGGTTGATCGACACCACCGGCGAGCCGGCAATCACCGACAGAGCATCATAAAGCTGCTTGATCGCGATCCAGTCGGTCAAGCCGGTCAGCCGTCGCGTCGTGTGGGCGGATTGTACGGCGGCTTCAAGCTGGTAGCGGCCGATCACGCCTTTGCTGGCGGCGCGCCGGAGCAGCGTCTCCGCTTCGCAGATCAAGGCGTCATCCCATTGCGCAAGATCCTGCTCGGCCAGCGGCACATAGTCCCCGGCTGCATTGCGCCGCGCCGCTCGCCGCGCCTCGGCAAACAGCATCAGCGCCAGCAGCCCCAGTGCCTCCGGCTCGTCCGGCATAAGCGAGGCCACCAGCCGGCCGAGCCATATGCCTTCCGTCGCAAGGTTGCGGCGCTGCGTTTCGGTGCCGGCCGGGTCGGACCAGCCTTCGGCGAAGGCGGCGTAGATCGCCTCCAGCACAGTATCCAGCCGCTCGCCGAGTTCGGTTCGCTCCGGCACGCGGAACGGAATGCCGGTCTCGCGGATGCGCGACTTGGCGCGCACCAGGCGTTGGCCCATTGTCGCCGGCGACACCAGGAAAGTCGAAGCGATCGTTGCCGCGTCGAAGCCCAGAATGGTCTGCAGGATCAGCGGCGCCCGCACGCCGGCCTCGATCGCCGGATGGGCGCAGGCAAACATCAGCCGCAGGCGCTCGTCAGGCAGCTCTTGGTCGAGCATGCGCGCCTCCATTTCCTCGGCGATCAGCCTGAGGTGGTTGCGGCCGCCCTCGCTGGTCAGCCGTCGCCTGACCGCGTCGACGCTGCGCCGTCGCGCCACTGCCAGCAGCCAGGCTTCCGGCTTCTCAGGCACGCCGCTTTGCGGCCAGCGTTCGAGTGCCGCGGCAAAGGCATCGGCCAGCGCGTCCTCGGCGCCGGCCACGTCGCGTGTGCGCGCCGCGAGATAGGCAACCAGCTTGCCATAACTCTGCCGGGCGGCAGTTTCTGCCGCCGCCCATGCAGTGTCCGGCCTGCTGGTTGTCACGCAGGATATTCCGCCATCGGCCAGATAGGCCGCACTTCCATAGTGCCGGTGCCGGCGCCCGGGCAGCGCGCCGCCCAGGAGATCGCCGCGTCCATGTCCGGCACGTTGATCAAATAGTAGCCGCCAAGCTGTTCCTTGGTGTCGGCGTAGGGGCCGTCTAGCACATTGGTCTTGCCGCCGGTTACCCGCACGGTGGTCGCCGTCGATACCGGTTTCAAGCGCTCGCCACCGACGAACACGCCGGCCTTGATCATCGCTTCGGTATAGGCGCCGTAGGCGGCGCTCATTTGCGTCACCGCTTCCTTCGGCGCTGCTGCCATTGCGGCTTCGGTTCCATAGATGAGTAGCAGATACTGCATGGTCGTCTCTCCCTTTTATAGGGCCGCATCGTTGCGAGCCGGACGTATGTCGCGCGGCCCGGCCCGATTTCGACAGGCGTCGGAAAAATCTTTCGGCCGAGACGGCGTCTTGTGCAAGCACGCAGCCTGGCCGACGGCGCTAACCGGTCAGGGCCATAGGTGAAGCAGCCTCGTTCGGCGAGCCGGATGGCTCCAGCCAGCCGCGATAGCGCACGATCATGCCGGCGAGAGGATGCGAAATCTCGACATGGAAGCGGAAGCGGCCGTCCTCCACCGCCTCAAAGGAATTCGAACGCGGGCAGAGCCACATCGGCAAAGGCAGGCCAAGAATGCTCCAGCGGCGCAGAACCAATGCCAGCCGTCTCTCTTCGGCAACCAGCGCCATGGCGAATACCAGCGGGCCGAAGCGCTCGCAAAGCAGTCGCTCTGATCGGCCCTGACCTTCGAACTGGCGGCTTGAAAAACTGTGCTCGCCGAATGCCCGCGTCCATGTCTCGCCGTCCCTGTCGGCCTCGAACCGGACACGGACCGGGACGTCGGCGCTCGCTTTGGGAAATCCGACCAGCCAACCCATTAGCCGGCCAAGGATATTGCGTCCGCGCTCGACACTGGCGCGTCCTTGCGCCGCCCGGGCGTGATCATGCATGGCGCGGATCTCTTCGGGCAGGTCTTGCCAGGCGTCGCCGAGCAAGGCGGCATAGAGAGGTTTGTCCTTGCCGGCGGACTCGTCCCTGAAGCCAGTATAGATCGCCTTGCTGGCAAACAGGCTCTCATAATCCCGGAGTTCCAGGTCGCGCACGCCCGCCCGCGCGCCCGGCGAAGGTCCATGTCCGTCCAGCGTCTTGCGGACCAGCGCCTCGACCGCCATCGCCGGAATCAGCGGCCCGTCATTGCCTTCGGCCAGAAGATGCCAGGAGCGCTTGACCGCTACGCCCGTCTGGTCCGCCCCTGCCACCTCGACGAACATGCCGCCGCGATGCTCGCCCCAGCGCAGCCGGTTCGTCGCCCAATGCATCAGTGGGGCCAGCGGTGACAGCGAACCGACGAGGCGGGAACGCACCAGCCATGCCAGCGCAATCAAGGCGCGATGCAGCACCTCCGGAACCGGCCCGGCGCCCATCCAGATGGTTTTCGCCTCTGGCCACAGCGCGGCCAGGGCACGCAGGTCGGGAACGTCGACCAGCGAGAACAATGTGTTGTTCAGCGGCACACGGCCCGGCGGTGCGATGGTGTAGCGAAGCTGTTCGGTCAGTGGATGGCCTTGCGCCGGCTTGCCGTCACGCACGAGCTCGACCGGCTGACCGGCATAACCCGCAATGGCGCGGATGACGTTTTCGCCGACGCCGGCAAAAGGTGACGGCGCGATGCCACCGCGGATGCTGTCAACGCGCGTCATGTTCGATGACAGACGGCGCACGACTGCCGCCGTCAGCACCGGGAAACTGGAGACCCCGCACAGCACGAACAGGCCTGCCTTGCGCGCCGCCTCGTCGAAAGCAGGGACGCCGGCAACAAAATCCGATCCGTCGGCGAGGTCGAGGTAATTCACGCCCTGACCGATGCAGGCCTCGATCAGCCGGTACCGCCCCTCGCCATAGGCCTGGAAGGGGCCGCTGGCATCGACGACAATGTCGGGCCGCAGCGACGCGAGTTGGGCAACCAAATCACCATTGCGATCGAACAGCGCCGGAACGAGTTGCGCGACTGCACGGCTTCGGCTTTTGCAATGGGCATCGGCCTTGGCGAGCGAGCGCCCGGCGACGATCAGCGTCAGGCGCGGCTCACCTTCCAGCAGTTCGATGATGCGGCCGCCAAAGATGCCATAGCCGCCGACGACAAGAACCTTCATCGCGGCTGCCCCAAAATGCCGATCCTCCCGGCATGTCGGGCAAAACCGCCGGGGGTTCGCATCCTAACCAATCAACCGTCCCCTCAGCTCAGCGGAAGGGATTTCGCAACTGTCCCTCTTGCCGAACAGCGCATAGCGATTCTTGGCGATGCGATCATAGAGCCAATTGCGGAGCGGGCGCGGCAAAAGCAGCAACAGTTTCGCCGCTCGCCACGGCCAGCCCAGTTCGGCCATGACGGCAACGAAACTGTCGAGGCGAGTGAAGGCGGTTCCGCCGATAAGGACCAGATTAGTCTCGTAGCTGTCCGTCCTCAGCCCGTATTTTTGAAACAGCGCCTCACCAAACGGCGACTGCGCCGTGGCAAAGCGGAAGCGGCTTTTGCGGTCGAGCCGGATCACCATTCGCACGAAGCCCGAGCAGAACACGCAGACGCCGTCGAAAACGAGCAACGGTTGGGCGGCATCGAAGACTGACGTATCAGGAGGATGGTTTGGCTTGATGGTCACGTGGAGCCCGGCAGCTGGTGTCAGAGGACACTAAGCCTGCCGGCGCGAGGATCAAAGCCGCGGCGTTGTCGCACGCCGTTTTTCGGCCAGCGCAGAGCGCTCGGCGCGATAGGTGGTTGCGCGATGGTTTGCGCCCGGTCTGCAAATCCGGCTGTCATGACGGGTCTCGAAAGTCATGATCAGTGCGCGCTGACGCCGAGCGAGTTGCCACGACGTGCACAGGCCGGGCCGGGGCCGCGCATGTAATAGCGCTCCGGCCGATAGCTCGGCGCGACGAATTCGCGGATGGCGGCGGCATAGCCGGCGATGTGAGTCCAGAAGTTCATTGTACCTGTCCCTGTCCCTTTTCGGATGTCCCTTCCGAATTGCGGGCATCATAGCGTTGAGGCGTGAATAGTCGGTGAACACGATGTTAATCTTTGGTCAAAAACCCCTTGGTTCGTGGCCGCAATGCGGCTGATTCGGGGTCTTTCGGTGCAGTTCGTCGGCATTTCGGCCGGTGTGACTTTTGCATCACATATGTTTCGCCTGAATGTCGCTTGGGCGCGGTTCTGTTTCAATATCTACCGCCATCGCGAAATTTCCGTGCGCGAACGCCCATGAAGCGGTCAGCCTGCCATCAGTGCGACCGGAACCGGAATGGGCTTTGCCCGTTCTCGGTTGAACCGCACAGCTCAGGGAGTTTGTCATGGCGCCGCGTCCGGCCTGGGAAGGCTATCTGAAGCTCTCGCTGGTCACCTGCGCCGTCGAATTGACAAATGTCGTCACCCATACGGAAAAGGTCTCGTTCCGGGTGCTCAACCGTAAGACCGGCAACACCGTCAAACGCATCTTTGTCGATGCGGAGACCGGCAAGCCGTTGGGCGAGGGTGACGAGATCAAGGGCTATGAGGTCAGCGACGGCGATTTCGTCCATATCGAGGAAGACGAGATCGAGGCGGTCCAGATCGAATCCTCGCACACGATGAGCCTCGACGGCTTCGTCGACAAATCCTCGATCCAGCAGATCTATCTCGACACGCCCTATTATGTCGCCCCGGCCGACAAGGTGTCGGAGGAGGCTTTCGCCGTCATTCGCGACGCCATGGCGGGCAAGAAAATGGCGGGGCTGGCCCGCATCGTGCTCTATCAACGGGAACGCCCGGTGGTCATCGAGCCGCTGGGCAAGGGCATGGTGCTGACGACGCTGCGCTACGACAACACCGTGCGCCAGCCCGGCACCGTCTTCGACGACATCAAAGATGTGAAGACCGATCAGGAAATAACCGATCTGGCCGAGCTCATCATCGACAAGAAGAAAGCAAAGTTCGATCCCTCGAAATTCGACGACAAATATGAGAATGCCCTCCTCGAACTGATCCGCGCCAAGAAAGCCGGCAAGAAGGCGCCGCAGGCCACGGCAGCGCCAAAACCGTCCAACGTCGTCAATCTGTTCGATGCCCTGAAGAAGAGCCTGTCGTCGGATGCCGGCTCATCCAAGGCTGCCTCGGCAAAAGCCAAGCCCGTGGCCAAAAGCGCCAAGCCGAAAGCCGCTGCCGCCAAGCGCAAATCTGCCTGAGGACACGGACCAGATGGCCGGCCTCGAACAGTATCATTCCAAGCGCGATTTCAAGAAAACCGCCGAGCCGGCCGGCAAGGTTTCGAGCAGCGGTAAAGGCAAGGCCGGCGGCATCTTCGTCATCCACAAGCATGATGCGACAAGGCTGCACTACGACCTCCGCCTCGAACACAATGGCGTGCTGTGGAGCTGGGCGGTGACGCGCGGCCCGAGCCTCGACCCGCACGAGAAGCGGCTGGCGGTGCATGTCGAGGACCATCCCATCGACTACGCGCCCTTCGAAGGCACCATTCCCAAGGGCGAATATGGCGGCGGCACGGTCATCGTCTGGGACGAGGGCACCTGGACCCCCGAGATCGATCCGGCCAAGGCGATGAAGAAGGGCCATATCGGCTTCGAGCTGCACGGCCACAAATTGCACGGCCTCTGGCATCTGGTCAGATTGAAACCACGCGCTGGGGAAAAGCGCAACAACTGGCTGCTGATCAAGTCCGACGATGCCGCCGCCCGGCCCGGCGAGGACATTTTGCAGGAAGCCCCGCAATCGGTGAAGTCGGGCCTGACGATCGAGGAGGTCGCAGAAGGCAAGACTGTCAACGGCAAGAAGCCAAAAGTCTGGCATTCCAACAAGCCGGCTACCGGCAAGGCAAAGGCCAGCGCGGCGAAACGGCTCGAATTCATCGAGCCTTGCCTCGCAACCCTGGAGAAGGATGCGCCTGCAGGCAAGCAGTGGTTGCACGAGGTAAAATTCGACGGTTATCGCATGCAGGCACAGCTTGCCGGCACCGAAGTGCGGTTGTTGACGCGCACCGGTCTCGATTGGACGGACAAATTCGGCGGCGAGATTGTTGCGGAACTCGGGCGTCTGAAATGCAGCGACGCCATCATAGACGGCGAGATCGTCGTGCTGGCCGACAGCGGCGTATCGTCCTTTTCATTGCTGCAGCAGGACCTGTCGGCAAACCGGACCAGTCGCTTCATCTACTATGTCTTCGACCTGATGCGTCTCGACGGCGAAGACTTGCGCAGCCAACCAATGGTCGAGCGCAAGCAGGCTTTGCAGGAATTGCTCGGCAAACAGTCCGACAATGCGGCGCTGCGTTTCAGCGACCATTTTGCCGAGCCCGGCAAGGTGATGCTGCAGCACGCCTGCCGCATGGGACTGGAAGGCATAGTTTCCAAACGCGCCGACGCGCCCTATCGCAGCGGCCGTGGCCTGTCCTGGGTGAAGTCGAAATGCACACTGCGCCAGGAATTCGTCATCGGCGGCTATCTGCCGTCGGAAAAGACCGGGCGCGGGCTGCGCTCGCTGCTGGTCGGTTATAACGAGGGCGGCAAGCTGCACTATGCCGGTCGTGTTGGTACAGGGTTTTCGGTCAAGACGGCTGGCGACCTGAAGAAAAAACTCGATGCGCTGAAGGCAACGGCCTCACCCTTCGATGCTTCCGTGCCGAATGGCAAGGGGCTGGTCTGGGTCAAGCCCGAGCTTGTCGGCGAAGTGGAGTTTCGCAGCTGGACGTCGGACCATATAATACGCCACGCGTCGTTCCAGGGATTGCGCGAGGACAAGCCGGCGGAGGAAGTCGTGCAGGAAAAGCCGAAAGCATCGACGGTCGAGACCAAGGCAAAGCCGGCCGCCACGAAATCCGCCGGGACGGTGAAAACCGTCGTCAAACTGTCCCACCCGGACAAGCTGCTGTGGCCCGAGGAAAAGATCTCGAAGCAGGGCCTGCTTGAGCACTACGCCCTGGTCTGGCCGCGCATGCAGCAATTCGTCGTCAACCGGCCGCTCAGCCTGGTGCGGGCGCCGGACGGTATCGGCGGCCCGCGCTTCTTCCAGAAGCATGCGTCGGCCGGCATGCATGAGAAGATCGCCAGGATGAAGGACCCGACGGACGGCGAGGAGATTTTGTTCATCAGGGATTTCGACGGCCTTGCCGCTTTGGTCCAGAACGGCGTGGTCGAGATCCACATCTGGGGCTGCACGATCGAGGAATTGGAAAAGCCCGATCAGATCGTCTTCGATCTCGATCCCGACGAGGGCGTCGACGTCAAGGCGGTGCGCGAAGCTGCACTCGACATCCGCGGCAAGCTCGACGATTTGTCCCTGCCGAACCTCGTCAAGACATCGGGCGGCAAGGGCTACCATGTCGTCGTGCCGCTGAAACCATCGGCGGATTGGGAAGAGGTAAAAACCTTCGCCCATGATTTCGCCCGCGCGCTGGAACAGGCCGCACCGGAGCGCTACACGGCGACGCTGTCGAAGAGGGCGCGCACGGGAAAAATCTTCGTCGACTATCTGCGCAACGGCCGGGGCTCGACAACGGTCGCGCCCTATTCCTCGCGCGCCAAGAAGGGCGCCACCGTGTCGATGCCGGTGACCTGGGCTGAGATCGAGGCCGGGTTGGCACCGAACGCCTTCCCGATCGGCGACAAGACGACCCTGAAGCAGTTGGCCAAAGCCGACCCCTGGGCGGATTTCTTCAAGCTGGGGAAGGTGCTGAAGCGCGGCTGATCATTAGCCGAGAAACACCCTCTCGAACGCTTGCTTCCCCGTCGGCGAAAAGACCACCGCGCGGCTGTCCTTCTCGCGCCGCGCCCATTTCTCCAGAAGAATCTTGTCGAGGATGGCGGCGCCCAGCGTGCCGGCCAGATGCGAGCGCCGCACGCTCCAGTCAAGGCAGGCGCGACACACCGGCCGCCGTGGCTTGGTGTAGACATCGATGCCGATCGCGGCGAAATGCGAAGCGGCCGCCGGCCCGAGCCTGATCTCCTTGTCTTCGCGCACCAGGATTTGTCGTTCGACAAGACGGTCCAGCATTGCCACCGCCTGCTCGCCGGCGAGGTGGTCATAGCACACCCGGGCCACGCGCATCGCCGCGTCTCGAGGCCCCGGCCGCACCCGTTGCGGTCCGACCGAAGCGGCCACTCCGGTGATGGCCTCGATCATGCCTGCCACTTGCGGGCCGGCGAGGCCGTAGTAGCGGTGCCGTCCCTGGCTCGCCACGGTCAGCAGCCCGCCCTCCATCAGTTTGCCCAGATGCGAGCTGGCGGTCGGCAGCGACACGCCGGCCTCCAGCGCCAGTTCGCTCGCCGTCAGCGCCGTGCCGCCCATCAGCGCGGTCAGCATGTTTGCCCGCGCCGGATCGCCGACCAGGCTGGCGATGCGGGCTATGTCGGGTCCCTCACGCATAGTTCGTTCCTCATCGAAGCATTCTTGTCAGATAATCATTATTCTCCGACCAGATCAAGGAGACGACGATGACAACAAGAGCCGCTTCCAACGCCGCACCTGTCGCCCGGCTGCCATTCCCGTTCATGATCCTGCGCTGGTTGCGGTTGCGGCTCCTGGCGCGCTGGTACGACCGCCATCTTCAGCGCCTCGACCTCGCCGAGATCGACGATCACCTGTTGCGAGACCTTGGCCTGACGCCCGAAGACGTGCGCCGCGAGTGCGCGAAATCCTTCTGGCAAACATGACCAGCCAGGGAATTGCCTAGCAGATCTATCCGCAGAACGTTTCGACCCCGCTCGAACTGTCGTCGCAACACAACAAGGAGACGAAAATGGCCATCACCTGTTTCATCCGTTACGAGATCGATCCGTTCGGCAAGGCGGCGTTCGAGGAATATGCCCGCAATTGGGGCCAGGCGATTCCGCGCTGCGGCGCCGATCTGATCGGCTATTTTGCGCCGCATGAAGGCTCGGCCACCACGGCCTATGCCGCCTACAACATCGACAGCCTGGCGGCTTACGAAGCCTACCGCGCCCGGCTCGCCGCCGATCCGGCCGGCAAGGCCAACTACGAATTCGCCAGACGGGAAAAATTCATCTTGAAAGAGGACCGGATGTTCCTGAAGCTGGCCTCCGGGCCACACGCTCCCTTGGTGAAGATATGATCGCCGTCATCTTCGAGGTCGAGCCGGCGGCGGGCAAGCGCGATGCCTATCTCGGCATAGCGGCCGCGCTGCGCCCGCTGCTGGACGGCATCGACGGCTTTATCTCGATCGAGCGCTTCCAGAGCCTGGTCGACCCGAACCGCATCCTGTCGCTGTCGTTCTGGCGCGACGAGGAGGCAGTAAGGGCCTGGCGCAACACGGAGGAACACCGGCAGGCGCAGAAGGCCGGCCGTGGCGGAATATTTGCCGGCTATCGTCTTCGCATCGCCCACGTCGTGCGCGACTACAGCCTGACCGAAAGGGCTGAGGCGCCTGAGGATAGTCGGGCGGTGAATGGCTAGGCATTCCCGATCAGCACGCCCGCCGTAAACACCAGCGCGCCGCCCAGCACCACTTGGAAGGCAGCGCGCCAGAACGGCGTCTGCATGTAACGGTTCTGCACGAAGGCGATCGCCCACAGCTCGAAGAACACCACCACCGCCGCGACGGCCGTCGCCGTCCAGAACTGCGGAATGAGATAGGGCAGCGCGTGACCCAGCCCGCCCAGCGCAGTCATCAACCCGGTGGTGATGCCGCGTTTCACCGGCGAGCCGCGGCCCGACAGCTTGCCGTCGTCGGAAGCGACTTCGGTGAAGCCCATCGAGATGCCGGCGCCGATCGAGGCGGCCAGCCCGACCAGAAAGGTCTGCCAGGTGTCGTGGGTGGCGAAGGCGGCGGCGAAGATCGGCGCCAGCGTCGATACCGAGCCGTCCATCAGCCCGGCCAGACCCGGCTGGACATAGGTCAGGATGAACTGGCGCTGCTCGGCCGCGGCCTCTTCGTCCTTCACCGGGCCCGAGACGTGTTTCTGTTCCAGCCGCTGCGCCAGCGTCTCGTGGCCCAGCTCGGCTACCGCCAGATCGTCGAGCAGCTTTCGCGTCAAGGCGTCGCTGGTGCGCTTGGCCGCCTCGACATAGAACAGATAGGCCTGCTGCTCCATCGCCTCGGCCTGCCGGCGCACATGCTCGATGCCGAGCGGCCTCACCAGCCAGTCAGGCTTGCGCTCATAATAGCCCTTCACATGGTCGCGCCGGATCAGCGGAATGCGCTCGCCGAAACGCTTGCGGTAAAGCTCGATCAGCGCGTCGCGATGGCCGTCCTCCTCCTCGGCCATCGCCTCGAACACCTTTGCCGATTGCGGAAAGCTGTCCGCCAGTCCGTCGGCATAGGCACGGTAGATGCGTCCGTCATCTTCCTCGGACGAGATGGCAAGCGCCAGGATCTCCTGTTCCGTGAGCGATTCAAAAGAACGGCGGCCAAAGCCGAAAACGCGCGAAAGCATGAGGAATTCACCCTAGTTTAGAATAATTCTAAACTAGGGTTCGGTGTGCTCAGGGTCAATCATATGCGGTTCCCGGCGATCAAAATTATTTGAAGCGGAAATCCTCAAGGCAGGCCTTCATTATCAGCGAATGTTCACCTATATAGCTGAACCTAAGCCAAGAGAAAGGACTCCCCAGATGCCGGCAAAACCGCACCCACACGCATTTGATCCGAAACCCGTTCTCGATCTCATCGCCAGCATCGAGGCCGACCTGCAGCGCCTGAAAGGCTTGGTCGAACAGCAGGTCGAAAAATTCGACCCCGCAAACCCGCACAACAAGGCTCCCGACGGCAAGCTGACCGAAGAGGGCGTCGAGTGCTGCTACCGTATGTTCGACGAGGGCAAGTCGCGCTATTCGGTAGCCCAGCAGATGAAAATCTCCTTCGCCGCCGCCACGCACCGCTTCAACACCTGGCGCAAGCTCGGCGGCACCAAGCGGCGGGCTCTGCTCGGCTGAGAACCCGGTTCGCGCCAAAGCCAATGGCCGATCTCGGCGCCGCCCCTCATTGCCCTGCCGGGCATTTCTCGCCGTAAACGGGGAGAAAGAAGGTGGCCGCAACGGCGGTGCCTTTCCTGCAACGTCGATGATTGGCGAAATGGTCGACGACAGCGTCCTTCTCCCCGTTCACGGGGAAAGATGGCGGCAGCCAGATGAGGGGCAGCGCTGCCTGCGCAATCATGATTCTCCAAACTTTGTAACGGTCACATTTTTTCATTGGTGCGCCGCCCGCCTTTCCGTGCACATAGGGCGATCCCATTTCCGCAGGACCTCGCCATGACCACACCTCCCGGCATTGCCGACATCCACAGCGCCGCCGCCCGCCTTTCCGGCCTGATCGTCGAAACGCCGCTGATCGAGTCGCCCGAACTCAACAAGCGCTTCGGCGGCCGCATCCTGTTCAAGCCGGAGACGCTGCAGCGCACCGGTTCGTTCAAGTTCCGCGGCGCTTACAACAAGCTGTCGTCGCTGAGCGAGGAGGAACGCAGCCGCGGCGTCGTCGCCTTCTCATCGGGCAACCACGCGCAAGGCGTGGCCGCTTCCGCCGCGATGTTTGGCGTCAAGGCCATCATCGCCATGCCCACCGATGCACCGGCGATGAAGATCGCCAATGTCCGCAAGATGGGCGCCGAGGTGGTTGCGTTCGACCGGGTCCGCGACGACCGTATGACCGTCGTTCGCCCTTACATCGAACAGGGCATGGTTCTTGTGCCGCCCTACGACGACCCCAGGATCATTGCCGGCCAGGGCACGATCGGCCTCGAACTGGTGCGCCAGGCAAAGGCCCTTGGTGCAAGCCTCGATGCGGTCGTCATTCCCTGCGGTGG
The DNA here is from genome assembly GCF_024746795.1 of Mesorhizobium sp. AR10. NCBI lineage: Bacteria > Pseudomonadati > Pseudomonadota > Alphaproteobacteria > Hyphomicrobiales > Phyllobacteriaceae > Mesorhizobium > Mesorhizobium sp. AR10. The sequence goes on along the minus strand of NZ_CP080524.1, from coordinate 1,045,963 downwards.
CGGCGGCCTGTCGAGCGGCATTTCGATCGCGGTCAAGGACGCTTCGCCGGGCACTTCGGTCTGGGGGGTGGAGCCCGAGCACTTCGATGACACCCGCCGCTCGCTGGCCAAGGGCGCCAGGGTTATGAACGAACCCGGTCATCAATCGATCTGCGATGCGCTTCTCGTCGCCGAGCCGGGCGCGATCACCTTCGAGATCAACCGCAAAAACCTCGCCGGCGTCATTGCCGTCTCCGACCAGGCAACGAGACAGGCGATGCGTGACGCCATGGCCTATCTCAAGCTGGTGGTCGAGCCCGGCGGCAGCGTCGGGCTGGCGGCACTGTCATCGGGCGAGATCGATCTCGCCGGCAAATGCGTTGTCGTGGTGCTGTCTGGCGGCAATGTCGATTTCGGCGCCTATGCGGAGATCATGGCGGCGGCTTAGCCGAAGAAGCAGCGGCACAGAAGAAAGCCGTTCTCTGGCGATCCTTCGCGCCCGCGCCCTAATCCAGCGTCCGCCTGAACCGCACCAGCGCCACCCCGGCGAACAACGCCACGAACACGACAAGCCAGCCGATCTCCGTCGCCACCGCCGGCAGTTCGGCCCCCTTCAGCATCACCGCGCGGATGATGCGCAGGAAATGCGTCAGCGGCAGGATCTCGCCGAAAGCCTGGGCCCAGCCGGGCATGCCGCGATAGGGGAACATGAAGCCGGACAGCAGGATCGACGGCAGGAAGAAAAAGAAGGTGAGCTGCAGCGCCTGCATCTGCGTGCGGGCGATGGTCGAAATCGTGTAGCCGAGCAGCACCAGCGCCAGCACGAAGATGAAGACCGCGGCCAACAGCAGCGACATCGACCCCATGAAGGGAATGGCAAACAAAAGCTTGGCCGCGGCCAGCACCACCACGACCTGCACGGCGCCGACCGCCAGATAGGGCAGCACCTTGCCCATCATGATTTCCAGCGGGCTGGACGGCATCGCCAGCAGGTTCTCCATCGTACCGCGTTCGGTCTCACGCGTCAGCGCAATCGAGGTCATCATCACCATGGTCATCTGCAGGATGACGCCGAGCAGGCCAGGCACGATGTTGTATTGCGAGATGCCTTCCGGATTGTAGCGCCGGTGCACGACCACTTCGAGCTGGCCTTTGGCGTTCTCGGCGGCTGTCTCCTGCATGCCGCGTGCCCGAAGCAGCGCCTGGTTGGCGACAGTGCCCAGCGTCGAGATGGCGCCGCTGGCAACGGCCGGGTCGGTCGCGTCTGCCTCGATCAGGATCTGCGGACTGTCGCCGCGCTCGACCCGCCGGGCAAAATCGGCGGGGATGGTGACGACGAAGGCGACATCGCCGCGCGCCATCAGGAACTCCGCCTCATCGGCACTTTGCGCGACATGGTCGAAGCGGTAGTAGCCGGTGGTCTGCAGCGCCGAAACCATGGCTCGCGTATAGGGATCGCTGCTCATCGCCACCAGCGCCGCCGGCAGGCTCTTCGGGTCGTTGTTGATGGCATAGCCGAACAGCACCAGCTGCATCAGCGGGACGCCCAGCATCATGGCGAAGGTGATGCGGTCGCGCCGCATCTGGATGAACTCCTTGATCAGCAGCGCGCCGAGCCTGGCGAAGGAAAAGATGCTGTTCATGCCATATTGTCCCTGGAGCCGGACATGAACTGGATGAACACATCCTCCAGGCTGGTCTCGCCCGGCGTCACCGTCACGCCCTTGTGCTCCTTCTCGACATCGGCGAGTGCGGCCTGCAGCTTCTTCTTGTCGGAGCCGACGACATGCAGCGTCGCGCCGAACGGTGCTACCTGGTCGACGCCGGAGCGGCCGCTGAGTGCGGCAGCAACCTGATCGAGCCGCGGACCCTGGACGACGAAGGTCGTCAGCCCGGCATTCCGCACCACCTCGTCGACCGTGCCGGTGGCCAGCATCTTGCCATAGGAGATGTAGCTGATGCGGTGGCAGCGCTCGGCTTCGTCCATGTAGTGGGTGGAGACCAGCACCGTCAGTCCGCCATTGGCGAGGCGATGGATCTCGTCCCAGAACTCACGCCGTGCTTTTGGATCGACGCCCGCCGTCGGCTCGTCGAGCAACAAGAGTTTCGGCTTGTGCATGATGCAGGCGGCCAGCGCCAGCCGCTGCTTCCAGCCGCCGGACAGCGTCCCGGCCAGCTGGTCCTTGCGCGAGGTCAGGCCGAGCTCTTCCAGCGTCTTCGCCACATGTTCAGCGACCGGCTTCAACTGGTAGAGCCGCGCCACGAATTCGAGATTCTCGGCGATGGTCAGATCCTCGTAGAACGAGAATTTCTGCGTCATGTAGCCGACTTCGCGCTTGATGCTCAGACTGTCGGTGCGGATGTTGAAGCCGAGCACCGTGCCGTCACCCTCATCCGGCGTCAGCAAGCCGCACATGATGCGGATGGTCGTCGTCTTGCCGGAACCATTCGGGCCGAGGAAGCCGACGATCTCGCCTTCGGCCACCGTCATCGTCACATGGTCGACGACGGTCTTGTTGCCGAAGCGCTTGACCAGGCCATGGACGTCGATGGCATTCATTTTGCCGCTTCCGCCAGATCGACATCGACGATCTGCCCCGGCTGCAAGGCGCTCGCGTCGCCCTCCGGTCGCGCCTCGACCAGATAGACCAGCTTCTGCCGGTTCTCCAAGGAGTAGATCACCGGCGGCGTGAATTCCGGGTCTGGCGACACATAGCTGACGCGCGCCTTCACATCCGGTCCGCAACCGTCGCAATGGACACCGAGCAGCGTACCGACCTTCACCGAAGAGAAGGCGCTTTCCGGTATGTAGACGCTGAGTTTCACCGCGCCGTCCGGCAGTATGGAGATCACCGGCGCGGTCGGGCCGGCGGTGTCGCCCGGATTGCGGATGACGTCGTTGACACGGCCTGGCGAGGGTGCTGCCAGCACGCGCTTGGACAGCCGCCATTGCGCCTGCGCCAACGTCGCCTGCGCCTGCTTGACCTGGTTGTCGGCGGCCTTGATCGTCTCCGGCCGAGCCGGCAGGCCGCCGACGGCGAGATTGGCCTCCGCCTGGCCGACCTGGGCATCCGCGGTCTCCAGCGTCGCCGAGGCCGTGTCGTAATCGGCCTGCGTGCCGGTGCCGCGCTTGAACAGGTCGCTGGCGCGGTCATACCTGCGCTTGGCGTCGGCGGCCTGCGCTCTTGCCATGTCGACCTCAGCTTTGAGCACCGCGATCTCTTCCGGCCGCTTGCCGACCTGCAGGTCGGCAAGTTGCGCCTGCGCCTGGGCGAGACCCGCTTCGGCCTGCGCCACGGCGATCCTGGCATCGGCGCTCTCCAGCGTCACAACCGGGGTGCCCGGCATGACACGGTCGCCGCGCTTGACCGCAACCGTCTCGACCTGCGCCACCTCGATCGGCGCCAGCAGCACATAGTCGCCCTCGACATAGCCGACGGCGAGCGGTGCGGCCGGTGCGCAGGCACCAAACAGCTGGGCGGCGAGCGGCAGGGAACAGAGGAAGCTCATGATTTTGACCCCTTCCGGGCGGCCAGGATCGCGGTGAGGTTGCCCTCCACCACCGCCACCACCTTGGCGGCTTCGGCGTCACCGATCTCACGCCAACCCATGCGGCGCATCACCGCCTCGCGCCCGATGCGGAAATAGATGACCTGGCCGATCAGCGTGAACACGGTGAGCCGGGTAGCCTCGCTCTCGGCCGCCTCGCCTGTTGCCTGTTCCCAGATCAGGCAGAGCCGGCGATGCGTCGGCTCGAACACGCCGTCATAGATGCGGTCGAGCGCGGCGGTCGGATGCGACAGCTCGCGAAGTACGAATTGTACGATCTCTCCGGCCTCGGGACTTGCCACGATGAACGCCACCATCCGCTCCAATGCGGTGAACAATTGCGCCCGCGCCGCCTCGGGGTCGTTCATTGTCGCCGCAGGTACCTGCGGGTTACCGATCGCCTGGCCGGCAATGGCCTGGATGGTGTCGACGATATGGTCGGCGGCAGCGGCGCGGAGCCCTTCCTTGCCGCCGAAATGATAGGCGATCGAGCCGATATTGGCCTTGGCCTCCGCCGCGATCTCGCGCGTCGAGGTGCCGTCGAAACCTTGCCGCCCGAACAGTTTCAGCGCCGCGCGGACGAGTGCCGCGCGTGTCTTGTCGGCGGCGGATGCCTCGCGAGGCGGGATTTTGGCGGTCGATGATCTGCTCATGGTCATCAATTTAATCAATCGAATGATTAAAGTCAAGAGACTCCGTTTTCTCGACTTGCCATGTCTTCTCCCGCGCGCTTTAGTGCGCGGCCATGGGCAAGGAAGTCGAGCGCAAGTTCCTGGTCTCCAATGCGGAATGGAAGGATCTGGTCGAAGCGGATATCCGCATTCGCCAGTTCTACCTTGCCGCCGCGCCCGGCCGCTCGGTGCGCGTGCGCATCAGCGACGGCGCCTCGGCAATGCTGACGCTCAAATTCGGCAGCAGGGCCCGCGAACGCGACGAATATGAGTATCCGATCCCGCTTGCCGAGGCGCAGGAGATGCTGGCCTTCGCCATCGGACATGTCATCGAGAAGACACGCCACCATGTTAGGCACCGCGGCTATCTCTATGAAGTCGATGTCTTCAGCGGGATGCTTAGCGGTCTGGTGGTCGCCGAGCTCGAGACGCCGGAGGACGTGCCGGACGAAATGCTGCCTGATTGGCTCGGCCGCGAAGTCACCGGCGAGCAGAGGTTCTACAACGCGTCGCTCGCCCTTGGGGGGATTCCGGAGATCGCCGCATGAGTTTTCGTATCGATCCGCGCCAGCCGTTGACCGGCGAGGTCAGGCGCATCCTCACTGAGGAGGTTGGCAAGGCGCTCGTCCATCTGGACGCGGCGCGCGACCGGCCGGAACAGGCACTGCACAAATGCCGCAAACGGTTGAAGAGTGCCCGCGCCTTGCTGCGCCTTGTTCGTTCCGGAGACGAAACATTCTGCAACACCGAAAATCAGTGCTATCGTCAGGTGGCAGCCTTGCTTGCCGGTCCGCGCGAGGCGACCGCGCTGGTCGAGACGATCGATCGGCTGGCGGCCGCCTTCCCGGTACACAGTGCCGGCGGCGGCCTCGATAGCGTGCGCGACAGGCTTGTTGCGCGCCAGCACGAACTGCATGAGGGAGCCGGTCTCGACGCCGCGATAAGGGCCGCGATTGCCGCTTGCGAAGAAGGTATCGGCAGGATCGAGACGCTTGCCTTGCCCTACCAGCCGGAACAGGCCGCCGACGTGCTTGCCGAAGGCGCCCGCGTCGCCTTGCGTCGTGCCAGAAAAGCGCTGGACAAGGCCGGATCGCGCGGCAAAGCCGACGACTTCCACGATCTGCGCAAGGCGGCGAAGACCCATGGCATGCACCTGTCGCTGCTCGGCAGGCTGTGGCCGACGCCGATCAAGAGCCGACGCAAGGCGGTCGACGAACTGGGCGAACGGCTGGGCGAACTGCACGATGTGTTCGTCATGCGCGCGCTGCTCGAAGCCGACGATCGGCCGCTTGGCGCCCCAGAAGAAACGCGGCTTCTGGGCAAGCTTTTGAAGCGCTCGGAAAAAAGCCTGAAAAAGACCTGTCTCGCCGAGGCTGCCCAGTTGTTCGGCGACAGCCCCAAGCGGTCGACGAGGAAACTCGCGCGCAAGGTGCGCGACGATCTGGCCGGCCAGCAGGAAGACGCAGGCGCATCCGCCGGATGACGGCTGCGACTGGCGTCCCGCCGCCCGTCCGTGCTAATCGCCATTTACGATGACCGCGCCCGCCGACACGCTTCTCGACCGCCTTGGCCGCTGGCTTGCCGGCCGGCTGCAGGACGAATCCTCGGGCTATGAGCCGTACACGCCGTCCGACGCCGAAACGCTACGCCGCGCGCTGGAGCCCGGCGACATCCTGCTCATCGAGGGCAACCAGAAAATCTCGGCGGTGATCAAATACCTGACCCAGTCGACCTGGTCGCATGCGGCCTTCTATATCGGCGATGCCTTGCCCGAACCGGAGGACGGATCGGAGCGGCGGCGCCTGATCGAGGTCACGCTCGGCGAAGGCTGTGTCGCCGTGCCGCTGTCACGCTACCGCACCTACAACACCCGCATCTGCCGGGCGAGCGGGTTGACGCCGGAAGACCGCAACAAGGTCGTCGCCTTCATGATCGGCAAGCTCGGCCTGAGATACGATCTCAAGAACATCTTCGACATGCTGCGCTTCTTCCTGCCGACGCCGCCGGTGCCGGTGCGTTGGCGCCGCCGTCTGCTGGCATTCGGTTCCGGTGATCCGACGCGGGCCATCTGCTCGACGCTGATTGCCGAAGCCTATGGCCAGATCCGCTATCCGATCCTGCCCGAGATCACCCGCGCGCCCGGCCGCGCCTCGGCGCAGTCGAGCTACATGCGCCGGGAGATCCTGCACATTCGCCACCACTCGCTCTACACGCCGCGTGACTTCGACCTGTCGCCGTTCTTCCGCATCGTCAAGCCGACGCTGGAGTATGGTTTCGACTACCGGGCGGTGACATGGGACGACAAGGCTGCCGATGCACAGGCGAAAGCCGCCGAGTAGCTCTCAGACGAGCCCCGCTCTGCGCACGGCATCGGCATGGGAGCGGCTGACCGGAAGCAAGGCATCGTCGGCCAGCTTCAGGAACAGCTTGCCGTCCTTGCGCCGGCTGCCGGTCACCACATCCAGCGCCACCCAATGCGAGCGATGGATCTGCAGCCCGGCAACCTCGCCGGCCTCGCGGATGGCATCGGCAAGCCGCATCAGGATCAGCGTCGTCCCCTTGTCGGTATGCACTTCGACATAGTGGTCCTGCATCGAGAGATAGGCGAGCTTGCCACGGGCGGCATGCGGCAGCCGGTCAATCAGCGGCGGCCGCATCGCCTGCGACGGCGCTGGCGAAACGTGGTCGGCGGTTGCTTGCTCCTCATCGGTCTGCGCGAGAGGCGGCGCGGCGCCAGGGGTCGCTTCGCGTGACGGCCCGCTGCTGGCCAGCGTCGACAGGAAGGAGATTGCCGCAGCGATCAGGCTGCAATTGATGAACAGCATGGCGATATCGGCGGCGTGCGGAACCGGGCCGCCGAACAGCGCCAGGTTAAACGCAAGCACGACCAGCGCCACCGGCACGCCGGCGGCAATGCCCGCAATCGCGCTGCGCAGCGGCCGCGTTCCCTTGGCGCCGAGCAGGGCGCCGAGCGTCAGCTTGATAGAGAGATAGCCGACGGCAAAAGTGGCGAGCGCCAGCGCCAGCCAGTAGGCGAGCCGCGGCATGAGATCGAGCTGCTCATAGGTGCCGAACGGACCGGTGATGCCAAGCACAAGCGAGACCACCAGAATCACGCCCCAGAAGCGCGGCGAAAACAGCAGCGCCTGCATTTCGCGAAGCGTGAGATGCAACAGCGTGTCTTTCACGTAGCCGTTCGTTCCTTCCCGAAGACGCGTTTGCTGCTGCGCCGCCAGCTTTGCATGGTGCCGGTAAACCGCAGCGCCAAGCGATACCGCGCCGCCGGCAACCCTTCAACCGCAGACGGAGTTTTCGCAATGTCTCTTCACCTCGCCCAGGCCACCCAGTTCACCCAAACCACTCGGACAATCCGAACCCTTGGCAAGACGACGACGCTTTTGCTTGCCGCCGGCCTCACGCTGGCGTCGAACGGTGTTGCGCTGGCTGCCGATGCGGCCGGTAGCGGTCCCGGTATCATGGACATCCTTTCCCACACGCCGCTCTGGGTCTGGCCATTGATCGCCTACGGTCTGTTCGTCGGCTGGAGCCGCACCAGGGACCGTGTCGTGGCGCCGTCGCGCCTGTTCATCATACCGGCGCTGATCGCCGGCCTGGTGCTCTACAATCTGCTTTCGTCCGGCATCTCCGCCGGCGGCCTGCTCGGCTTCGCCTGCGGCGCGGTGGCGGGCACGGTGGCCGGCATTGCCGTGGCGCGCCGCCGCCCGGCCAGATTGCTAGACGATGGCCGGTTGGCGCTGCAGGGCGACTGGGTGCCGCTGGCTATCATCGTGGCCATCATTGTCATCCGTTACGCCAAGGGTGTTGCCCTCGGCGTGGATCCAGCTCTGGCTCAAGTCACCGGCTTCGTGCTGGCGAGTGCGCTCCTGTCGGGCTTCCTGGCGGCAATGATGATTGCCCGCACCATCGGCCTGCTTCCGTCAGGGGTTTTTCGCGCCGCGGCTCGGTGACCCGACTATGCCGGCAGCGACCGCCGTCCCTTTGCAGACACGGCGGGTCGCGCGCCGGCATCCCTCGGGTGCGGCCCGATCGGCATGATCGCCTCAAATGGCGTCGCACCAAACGCAAAGGTCCATTTGTAGCCGGTGAGCCCGTCTTCGGGCGTCGTGTGCTGGTCATGATGGGCCAGCAGCTTGGCGCGCTCCGCCAGCTCCTCCGCCTCGCGCCGCACCATCTCCGCCGTCTCCGGCCGCATCCGCCTGGAAAAACTGACGAAGGTCGCCTCCTGCTCCAGATGCGTGATCGCCCAGCCGATGAAGTTCTTGTTGGTCATCTCGAACAGCGGCGTCAGCGGCCCATCGAAATTCCACTGGATCGGCGTCTCGACCAGCAGCCTGGCCGACAGGCCGCTACCGATCGTAACGAGCCCCAGCTCCTCGAGGTCGCGCAGATAGAGGAACATAGAGGCTTCGCTCAAGCCGTGCGAGCGCATGATGCCTTCCGGGGTGAATTTCTCCGACAGCATGATGAAGACGAACAGCAGCGCCGGCCGGCCGGCGAGCTTGCGCTCGATTTCCGGCGCAACCCGGTTGGCCGGCCCCGGCCCCCGGCTCATCGAGCCGAGCACGTTTTCCAGCTCGACGCCGGCTGCCGAGCAAATCTCCATCAGCCGGTCGAGCTTGCAGTTGCGCTCGTGAAAGATGCGCTTCACCGTCGGCTCGGAAACGCCCATGCGCTCGGCCAGCGCGCGATAGGTCACCCCCTTCGCCTTCAGCGTCCGCTTCAGCGCCTCGAAGATCAGACCATTCATGGGATGCACCTCTTTTGCGCGATTTCGTATCGATATTCGATACTAGCGGCAATCAGCCCTCCGCAAAAGTATCGAAATGTCTAGCTCTCCGCCATCAATACAGGAGACCAGCCATGAAGACCCTCATCACCTCAATACTTCTCGCCGTCATCGGCATCGCGGCAGCGCCTGCTGCCCAGGCCGGCGAAATCTGGCGTGCTTCTGGCTTCGAGCAGCCGGAATCGGCGCTCTTCGACGCGGCCGGAAAGCGCATCATCGTCTCCAACATCGTCGGCAATCCTGGCGAAGCCGACGGCAACGGCTATCTGTCGGTCCTGTCGCTGGACGGTAAGGTGGTCACCCGGCATTGGACCGACGGCATGGACGCGCCCAAGGGCATGGCGATCTCCGGCGGCAGGCTCTATGTCGCCGACATCACCAAAGTCCGCGTCGTCGATCTCGCCAGCGGCAGACTCGTCTCGACCATCGACGTGCCGAACGCAGTCTTCCTCAACGATATGACTGCCGATGCGTCCGGCAAGGTCTATGTCAGCGACATGCTGGCCGACGCGATCTACCGCATCGATGGCGAAACACCGGAACTGTTCGTGAAGAACGCGGTTCTTGCTTCGCCCAACGGCGTCTTTGCCGATGGCAACAGGCTGATCGTCGCCTCCTGGGGCAAGGGCATCAAGTCAGACTTCAGCACTGCGGAGCCGGGCGGCCTGCTTGCGGTCGACCTCGCCACCAAGGCGGTTTCGCAATTGCCCGGCGCGCAAAAATTCGCCGACCTCGACGGCGTCGTCGCGATCGGCGACAGCATCTACGCCACCGCCTACGTGACCGGCACGCTCTACCGCTACACAGCCGGCGGCAAGCCGGAGGTGGTCGCGAGTTTCAGGCCGGGCAGCGCCGACATCGGCACCGACGGCAAGTCGACCATCTATGTGCCGCTGATGAACGAAGGCGAGGTTGCCGCGCTGACGCTCGACTGAGAACGACAACCGGCGCCTCAGAGCCGATGACTCTTGCCACGCCGCGCCGCGTCGATCGCTGCGACGTCGATCTTCTTCATGTCCATCATCGCATCGAACGCGCGCTTGGCTTCGTCGCCGCCGGCCGCCATCGCCTCGGTCAGTGTGCGCGGCGTGATTTGCCAGGACACACCCCATTTGTCCTTGCACCAGCCGCACGCACTCTCCTCGCCACCATTGCCGACGATGGCATTCCAGTAGCGGTCGGTCTCTTGCTGGTCGTCGGTGGCGATCTGGAACGAGAAGGCCTCGCTCTGTTTGAAAGCGGAACCGCCGTTTAGGCCGATACAAGGAATGCCGGCAACTGTGAATTCGACAACCAATACGTCGCCCTGCTTGCCGGACGGAAAGTCACTGGGTGCACGGTGGATGGCACCCACAGCGCTATCGGGAAAGGTTTTGGCGTAGAAGTGGGCCGCAGCCTCGGCCTCCTTGTCGTACCAGACGCAAATCGTGTTCTTTGGCATTGCGTGTTCCTCTCGATTTAGAGCCAAAATCTCATCCCTGAGTCTCTTCCGCTCTTGCGAAATAGGTCGCCGCCCGTCTTTCTCAACCTGGAAACCAGCCGCGCAGCGAAGCCAACCGCTGTGTTGCTGGCGAATCGACAGTTGCGTCATTAGATGACACTGACCCCAACGCTAACGCGGCTCATTTCATGAAGAAAATCGGTTTTCTGTCATTCGGACATTGGACGCCCTCGCAGCAATCGCAGACACGGTCTGCATCCGACACGCTGCTGCAATCCATCGATCTGGCCGTCGCCGCCGAAGAACTTGGCGCGGATGGAGCGTATTTCCGCGTGCATCACTTCGCCCGCCAACTCAGCTCGCCGTTCCCGCTTCTGGCTGCGATCGGCGCCAAGACCAGCCGCATCGAGATTGGCACGGCCGTGATCGATATGCGGTATGAGAACCCACTCTACATGGCCGAGGACGCGGGTGCGGCCGATCTGATTGCCGGCGGGCGCCTCCAACTCGGCATTAGTCGTGGCTCGCCTGAGCAGGTCATCGAGGGATGGCGCTACTTTGGCTATGCACCGACGGAAGGAGAGAGCGACGCCGACATGGCCCGTCGCCACACAAACGTGTTCCTCGACGTGCTGCAGGGAAAGGGCTTCGCGCAACCCAACCCGCAGCCGATGTTTCCGAACCCGCCTGGGCTGCTGCGTCTCGAACCCCATTCGGAAGGGCTTCGCGAGCGGATCTGGTGGGGTGCCGCCACCAACGCCACGGCGCAATGGGCCGCGAAACTGGGGATGAACTTGCAGAGTTCCACCCTCAAGTTCGACGAGAGCGGAAAACCATTTCACATCCAGCAGGCCGAGCAGATCCGCATGTACCGCGCCGCCTGGAAAGAAGCCGGACATGCACGCGAGCCGCGGGTCTCCGTCAGCCGCAGCATCTTCGCGCTGGTGGACGATCGCGACCGTGCCTACTTCGGCCGCAGCGACAGCCAGGATCACTTCGGGTACATCGAGTCCGAAAAACTCGCCGTCTTCGGACGCAGCTATGCCGCCGAGCCGGATGTCCTCATTGAGCAACTAAAGGGTGACGAGGCGATCGCGGAAGCCGATACGCTGCTGCTCACCGTGCCGAACCAGCTCGGCGTCGAATACAACGCGCACGTCATCGAAGCGATCCTGACCCAAATCGCTCCAGCTTTGGGGTGGCGGTGAGTTCCTCGATGGCGAGGTGGCCCGCGAGACCCAGTATTTCGCCGATCCGTTCGAGCCGGGGCCTTCGCGCGCGCAATGGGTCGAGTGGATGCCCTGAAACCTGGCCGGCGTAAGGATGGTCATCCGCCGCCCGCTCGCCCGTTCGCAGCTGCCGAATGATACGGCCGCTCTCGCCCGCTCTCTCCTTGGCAAGGTCGTGGTGCGGGAACTGCCTGAAGGCGTCGTCAGCGGCCGCATTGTCGAGACAGAGGCCTATGTCGTCGGCGACGCCGCCGGGCACGGCTACCGGGGGATGACCCCGCGCAATCGTTCGCTGTTTCTCGAGCGCGGGCACGCCTATGTCTATCTCGCCTACGGCATCTCATACATGCTGAATGTCTCGAGCGAGATGCCCGGGATCGGAACCGGCGTCCTGATCAGGGCGCTTGAGCCGCTCGAAGGCATAGCGGTCATGCGGCTCAATCGCGGCGTCGAGCGCTTGCGCGACCTGGCGCGAGGACCGGGAAGGCTCGCAGCGGCGTTGCGGATTGACCGTTCGCTCGACGGGCTCGATCTTTGCCGGCAAGGGCCTCTATGGCTCGCACGCGATGGCTATGAACCCGGTGAGATCGGGCAGAGCATCAGGATCGGCATTTCGAAGGATGCGAACCGCCCGCTGCGATTTTATGTCAGGGGAAGCCCGTTCGTCAGCGGTCCGAGATCGCTCAACGAGTAATCGCTTAATGAATAAGAGACCGCCACAGTCGTCGCGGCGGACGCGGCGCCGATCGGGATTGGACCTGCATATCGACGGGGCTGCCATCTGGTCCTGCCGTTCGCTCTGAGATATCCGGCTGCAATGAATGCAGCCGTGAAGACATCCAGCCTGTCCGGCGCCGTTTCCCCGATGATCCCGGTGCTCGCATGCGCGCTCGCTATCTTCCTGTTGTCCGGGATGGATGCGGTAATGAAGACCCTGGTGATTGCCGTGGGCGTCTACAACACGGTGCTGTGGCGCAGCATGGTCGCGACTGTCATCGCGGGCGCAGCCTGGTCGGGAGGGACGCGCTCAAAGCCAACCATCCCGGTGCTGAGGCTGCATGTGCTGCGTGCCGCTGTTGTCGGCATCACGATCATTTGTTTCTTTTGGGGTCTCGGCAGGCTGCCGCTGGCGGAGGCGATCGGGCTCAGCTTTGTCGCGCCTTTGTTCGCTCTCTTCCTCGCCGCGCTGTTGCTGGGCGAACGAATCCGGCGGCAGGCAATCTGGGCATCGATCGCCGGCATCGCTGGCGTCGCGATAATAGTAGCCGGCCAGTTCGGGCAGGCCAGCTATTCGCAAGATGCCCTGCTTGGCACGGCAGCGGTGCTCGTATCGACGGTGTTCTACGGCTACAATCTAATCCTTGCCCGGCAACAGGCGCTGTTGGCCAAGCCAATCGAGATCATGTTGTTCCAGAACCTTTTCGTTGCAATCATCCTCGGTCTTGCCGCGCCGTGGCTCGCTGTCGCCTTGCCGAGCAATCTCTGGCTTCCCTTGGTTGGGGTGACGGTGCTGTCGCTTGCCGGCCAATTCCTGATGAGTTGGGCCTACGCCCGCGCCGAAGCGCAATATCTCATCCCAATGGAATACTCGGCCTTCATCTGGGCGATCGCGCTTGGCTGGTTTTTCTTCGACGAGGAGGCAGCCTGGACCACGCTGACAGGTGGATGCCTGATCGTCGTCGGCTGCCTGATCGCTGCGCGCGCAAACCCGAAGCTTGCCGAGCCAATCGAAGCGACCGTTTGAGGAAGCACTGCCCTGGAGTTCAGGCGGCGCCATTGTGATGCTGCCGCCTGACTTCAGCTGAAATTAGCCCAGAAGGTTGCGCACTGTGCGCATGAATACCTTTGACCCAATCGGGATCAGGTCGTCGGGAAAGTCATAGTCCGGATTGTGCAGTGCCGGGTACCGCTCGCCTGCGCCCAGGAAGAACATGGCCGACGCTGCCTTGTGGCCGAACACGCCAAAATCTTCCGAGGCGCGCATCGGCAGGCCTTCCTCTCCATGCAAGACGCCCTCTTCATCGAGCGCCAGCCGCAGATGTTCCACCGCCTCCGGTGCGTTGACGCTGGCAACGAACACCTCGTGATAATCGAACCGTGGTGACAAACGATGCTCGCCGGCGATTCGCGTGACCAGCGCTTCCGCGGCAGCACACAGGTTTGCCATACGGTCGTCGCGGCGGGTGCGCAGCGTCGCCCAGACCTCGGCATAACCGGGCGCGATGCCGAACACGGCTTCGCCCATCGTGGCATGGGTGACGGTGACCATGCTGAAGTCGTCGTCGGCGAAGGTTCCGCGCCCGAGCGCCGGCAGTGCCGGCATCAGCTGGCTGATTGCCATCATGGGCGAAACGCCGGTCTCCGGCATGGACGAATGCGCGGTCTTCCCGTCCAGCACGATGCGCATGCCGCGTGATGCACAGTTCACCACGCCCGTTTTGAGTCGGACCTCGCCGAGCGGTACGCCCGGCAGATTGTGCAACGAGAAAGCGAAATCCGGCGCGATCGCGCCGAAGCGCGGATCGGCGACGACGCCGGCTGCTCCGTTGCCCGTTTCTTCCGCCGGCTGAAACATCAGCACGACACGGCCTCGAGCGGGTCTCGTGCGCCCAAGCTGAAGGCCAAGGGACGCGAGGATCGCAGTGTGTCCGTCATGGCCACACATATGCGATTTGCCTGGCACGAGCGATGAATGGGGCGCACCCGAAAGTTCGTGGATCGGCAGCGCATCGAGTTCCGAGCGAAACAGCACCGTTGGTCCCGCCTTGCCGCTTTCATAGACCGCCGCCACGCCGTGCCCACCCAATCCGGTCAGCACCTTGTCCGGCCTTGTATCGGCGAGGAAGTCGACGACCTCCCGCGCGGTCCTCTCCTCTTCATTCGAGATTTCCGGATGCTGGTGCAGCTTGCGCCGCCACGCCGTAAGCTCGACAATGTCTCGATTGGTCAGGGTCACGTTTTTCTCCGCTTTCGCTGAATTCTTCATAGCACGCGCAGCCGAATTTCTGCCAAGCGCCATTTTGAGACCTTCGCCGACGGAAGGGTTTCAGGTCGTTCACCGGTAACGGCCGCGCAGAAGAATCGGACCGCGAAATCCCATGGCCCAGAGAAATCGAGGCAAGTTGTCGGGAGCCGCGCCGGTCGTTCGTCCTCTGGATACAAAGCTCAAGAACCAAATAGAAAACATAGTCGCAATCACGCACATCACGCCCGACAGCATCATGCCAATCATCCGGAGCCTTCAATGACCCCGACCATCACAGCCTTTGAACGGTCGCCAGATGGCGGCAAGGGACTGGCGCGCGATACGCGCGTTCGCTGGGCGCTGGAAGAAGTGGGTCAACCCTACGAGGTTCGTCTTGTTTCGTTCAGGGCGATGAAGGAACCCGCACATCTGGCGCTTAATCCTTTTGGGCAGATTCCGACTTACGAAGAAGGCGATCTCGGCCTGTTCGAGACGGGGGCGATCGTGTTCCATATCGCGGAGCGCCATGCGGGCCTGTTGCCAGACGATGCGAATGCCCGGGCGCGCGCGATCACATGGATGTTCGCCGCGCTCAGCTCGGTGGAGCCGCCGATCCTTGAACTCGTAACCGCCAGGATCCTCGAGGGCGACAAGCCCTGGTCCGCGCAACGCATGCCTCTCGTCGAGGATCGCATCCGCACACGGCTGGGCCAACTTTCCCGTCACCTTGGCGATGCCGACTGGCTCGATGGCGCGTTCAGCGCGGGCGACCTGATGATGGTGTCGGTGCTGCTCAGGGTGAAAGCGTCGGGTATGCTGGATCCGAACCTCTCCGCCTATGTGGCCCGCGGCGAAGCGCGGTCTGCCTACAAGCGTGCTTTCGATGCTCAATTGGCGGTTAACACCGGCAAGCAACTGACTGGCTGAGTGGCCAGCGGCCGGCAACCCCGGTTGCTACTGCGTCCCTCGTTTCCCGTTCAGCTGCGCCCGCGCGTCGCGGATCGAGGCGGCGTAGGTCACCAGCGGGCGCTTGACGCCGTGGTTGATCAGCATGCGCCGTATCTGTGGCGAGGCGCCTGATATGATAAAACGCACGCCGGCGCGCTTTGCCTTGTGGGCGGCGCCTTCGATGACATTGGCTGCGGTCGAATCGAAAAACGGCACCGCCGAACAGTCGAGGATGAAATTCTTGCGCTGGTCGGCGATGCGGTCGAGCACTGTGCCGACGGTCGAGGCGGCGCCGAAGAAGAAGGCGCCCGAAATCCGATAGACGACGGTATCGGCATCGCTCGCCTCGCTGGCGTCATAGGCGCTGGTGCTGTCGGCGACATCCTCCTGCGCCAGCGACTGGTCTGCCTCCACCGCGATGCTCTTGGCCATGCGGTCGATGAACAGGATCGAGCCGAGCGCAAAGCCGACGACGATGCCTTCGGTGAGATCGCGGAAGACGACGATCAGGAAGGTCGCCATCAGCACCAGCGCGTCGCCGCGCGAAGCGCGCAGCAGCGTGGCGAAGGCCTGTTTTTCGAACATGTTCCAGCAGACGACCGCCAGCACCCCGGCAAGGGCGGCAAGCGGGATGTAGCTGGCCAGCGGTGCCGCCGCCAGCATGAAGACCAGCAGGAACAGCGAATGCAGCATGCCCGAGACCGGCCCATGCGCGCCGGCCCGCACATTGGTGGCGGTGCGGGCGATGGTGCCGGTGGTGCACATGCCGCCGAACAGGGCAGACGCGATGTTGGCGAAGCCTTGCGCCACCAGCTCGCAATTGGAGCGGTGTCGCCGTCCCGTCATGCCGTCGGCGACGACGGCCGACAGCAAAGATTCGATGGCGCCGAGCAGCGCGAAAGCGATAGCGTCCGGCAACACCGCGATCGCCTTGTCGAGGCTGAACGCCGGCAGCGCCGGGAAGGGCAGGCTGCGCGGAATGCCGCCATAGCGCGTGCCGATCGTTTCCGCCGGCAGAGCCAGCAGCGCCACCACCAGCGAGGCCAGCCCGACGGCGATCAGCATGCCCGGCCAGCCGGGCCGCCACCGCTTCAGCCCGACGATGGTGGCGATTGTCAGCGCCGCCACCAGCGTCGCCGATATGTTCAGCGTGCCGGCCGCCTCGCTGATCGCCATCAGCTTCGGCAGCAGCGGCCCGGGTTCGGTGCCCGTCAGCTTCAGCCCGAACAATTCGACGATCTGGCCGGAGAAGATGATGATGGCGATGCCGGCGGTGAAACCGACCGTCACCGGGTAGGGGATGAATTTGATGTAGGTGCCGAGCCTGAGATAGCCGATGGCGAGCAGGAAGACGCCCGACATCATCGTTGCCAGGAGCAGTCCGTCGACGCCTTCGCGCTGCACCGTCGCCGCCACCAGCACGATGAAGGCGCCGGCCGGGCCGCCGATCTGGAAACGGCTGCCGCCGAGTGCCGAGACGATGAAACCGCCGATGATGGCCGTGAACAGGCCGCGCTCCGGCGTCACCCCCGACGCAATCGCGATCGCCATCGACAGCGGCAGCGCCACGATGGCGACGGTCAGTCCGGCCATGAAGTCGGCCTTGAACTGCGCCAGGTGGTAACCCTCGCGCCAGACCGTCACCAGCTTCGGCGTGAACAGTTCGGAAAATGTCGGCCGCGCCGGATGCCGGCTTGCCCTACGGCTCTGGTCCATGAATGCCTTCCGCTCCGTGAAGGCGGCGGGATCGTCGGCAGGAACGTCGGCGGTCGCGTCGCGACTTATGTCTGCCGACTCGGCGGAGGGTTTAACGCGGCGCCGTCTGCTTGAGGCGTACGCCCCTGCCACCGCGCTCGCTGGCCTGGTTTTCGCTGATCAGCTCCACCCCGGCCTCGTCGAGTGCCTGGATGACCTTCATCAGCGTATCCACCACGCCCCTGACCACGCCGTCGCTTGCTTCCATGCGTTGGATGGTCGGAAGCGAAACCCCGGCGCGCTCGGCGAGCGTCTTCTGATCGACGCCGGCCAGCGCCCTCGCGGCGCGCATCTGCGCGGCAGTGATCATCGGCCAAAATCCCCGTCTGAGTCTGCGGTATCAACGTATAATACAATCATGGTGATGTTTCAAGCATTATTATGCATGTTTGAAACATGATCACTCTCGGGGAGCCGGATGGCGGGGAACAAGACAAGCATGCTTGTTGATCGTCATTGACGGGAGATGCAGGTGAAGATTTCCAGGGCCTTGATGTCATCGGCAGCCTTGCTGTCGGCGGTTTTCCTGCTGGCAGGCTGCGGACACGGACTGATCAACCGGCTGATTAATCTTCAGTCTCGCTGTCACCGTAGGCCTGCCCGCGCCATCGCTGCCACGCCCGGGCAGTGAGCCAGCACAGTATCGCCCATGTGAAGCCGGCACACCAGCCGGCCAGCACGTCCGACGGCCAGTGGACGCCGAGATAGATGCGGCTGATGCCGACCAGTAACGTCGTCAGCACCGCCAGCGCCAGCACGTAGATCTTTGTCGTTCGCCCATGCAGGAAGCGTGATGCCAGCGCGCCAAGCGTCAGATAGGTCACTGCCGACAGCATGGCGTGGCCGCTCGGAAAGGACAGCGTCGTCTCGTTGACGAGATGCGAGACGAGTTCGGGGCGCGGCCGGTCGATGCCGGCTTTCAGCAGGCTCGACAGCACCTGACCACCGGCCACCGCCACGAAGATGAAAAGGGCGGTCGCCGGCCTGCGGATCAGCAGGAGATAGACGATCACCGCCGCTACGATCAGCACCAGCACGCTGCCGCTGCCAAGGCTGGTGATGTCGCGCATCGCCCCTTCCAGCCAGAGCGGGCCGATCGGGCTGTCGGGCTGGCCTGCCTTGCGGAAGGCGAGCAGGATTTCGGTGTCGAAGGCGTGCGGCGTGGTGGCGCGCGCCACCTCCATCAGTTCCTCGAACGCCCACAGCCCGGCGGCGATGACCAGGC
Organism: Mesorhizobium sp. AR10; assembly: GCF_024746795.1. Taxonomy (NCBI): domain Bacteria; kingdom Pseudomonadati; phylum Pseudomonadota; class Alphaproteobacteria; order Hyphomicrobiales; family Phyllobacteriaceae; genus Mesorhizobium; species Mesorhizobium sp. AR10. Next base: position 1,027,394 of record NZ_CP080524.1, on the reverse strand, counting down.
CGGCCAGCAGCACCGGGAATTCGATCCAGTTGGCCAGTGTGCTTGCGGTTTTCTTTATCATCAGGCAGACCGTCGCATCATCGACCTTGCAGATAGGGCCCGAGCGTGATCAGCGCCACCGCCCCGATCGCGAGCACGATACCGGTCGCCTGCAAGGCATTGACGCGCTCGCCGAAAAAGACCAGCGCCACCACATTCACCGATACAAGCTGGATGACCGCCGATAGGCTGAACGACACCGACATGCCGAATTCCCGGATCAACCGCAGCATGACCAGATTGCCCAGCGAATACAGCGCCAGTGTCAGAACGATCTTGCCGAGGCTTGGCGACAGCCCCCATTGCTTCGCCGCCGTCGCTGCCAGCAGAAAGATCACCGTCGAAATGCCGAGCTGCACCAGTCCCCAGAAACTCAATTTCTTGCCCCTCATGATGCGGCCTTCGCCGCGCGTTTCGCAGACGTTGTTTCCGAAGCGCCGGTCGTGGTCAAGCCGGGCCGATCGCCGGCATCAAATCAGTGTGGAAATTGGCTGGCTTCGTCATCAAGCTGTGATCCGCCGGCTTTACGCGGTCGGTCAGGCAACATGCTCCAGCCATCCCACGAAGCCAGAGGCAAGCCCATGACCGGACATCATTCCCCAGACACTCATTTCCGCACCAGCCTGCTCGAGGAAAGCGATGGGCCAGGCGCCAATGCCACCGACAACCGCACCATGGGCGAGATCATCGCCGCACGGTTCTCGCGCCGCGGTTTCCTGAAAGGTTCGCTGGCCGTCTCGGTCATCGCCGCCACCGTCAGCCCGCTGGCTCTGGTCGCCGCCGACAACGCCCGCGCCGCCGAGGGTTCGGCCTTCTCCTTCGACGAACTTGAAGCTGGCATCGACGACACGCATCACGTCGCACCGGGCTACGACGCCGACGTGCTGCTGCGCTGGGGCGATCCGTTGTTTGCCGACTCGCCGGACTTCGATCCGACAAAACAGTCGGCGGAGGCACAAGCAAAGCAGTTCGGCTACAACAATGATTATGTCGGCTATATCCCGATCGACGGCTCGGCCGAGCACGGTCTGCTGGTGGTCAACCACGAATATACCAACCCGCATCTGATGTTTCCGGGCATCGTCAGGATCGTCGAAAAGGACGGCAGCGAGGCGCTCGAAGTGGCACCGCTCAGCAAGGAACAGGTCGATGTCGAGATGGCAGCGCATGGCGGCACCATCGTCGAGATCCGCAAGGTATCAGGCAAATGGCAGGTCGTGCGCGACGGCAAGCTCAACCGCCGCATCACCTCCAACACCGAAATGGCGCTGTCCGGCCCTGTCGCCGGCCACGACCGCGTCAAGACCAATGCTGACCCGTCCGGCACCAAGGTCATCGGCACCATCAACAACTGCGCCGGCGGCGTCACGCCCTGGGGCACCTATGTCATGGCGGAGGAAAACATCCACGGCTACTTCTCCGGTGAACTGCCGGCCGACCACAAGGAAGCCGCCAACTACAAGCGCCTCGGCATCCCGGAGGGCGCCTATGAGTGGGGCGCGCATTACGACCGTTTCGATCTCGCCAAGGAGCCGAACGAGGCCAATCGCTTTGGCTGGATCGTCGAGGTCGACGTCAACGATCCGACCTCGATGCCGCGGAAGCGCACCGCCATGGGCCGCTTCAAGCATGAGGGCGCCGAATCGATCGTCGCCAAGGACGGCCATGTCGTCTTCTATCTCGGTGACGACGAACGCTTCGACTATGTCTACAAATTCGTCACCACGGGCACGTTCAACCCGAACGACCGCGCCGCCAACATGGACCTGCTCGACGATGGCACGCTGCATGTCGCCCAATTCGCCGAGGACGGCTCCATCGAATGGCTGCCGATCGTCTTTGGCCAAGGTCCGTTGACGACCGAGAATGGTTTTGCCAGCCAGGCCGACGTGCTGATCGAGACGCGCCGTGCCGCCGACTTGCTCGGCGCCACCAAGATGGACCGCCCCGAAGACATCCAGCCCAACGCCGCCAACGGCAAGGTCTATGTCATGCTGACCAACAATTCGAAGCGCAAGGCCGATCAGGTCGACGCCGCCAACCCGCGTGCCGAAAACGCCTTTGGCCACATCATCGAGATATCAGAGGACGGTGGCGACTTTGCCGCCGCCAAGGGCAAGTGGGAAGTGCTGCTGAAATGCGGCGATCCCGCAGTGGCCGAAGTCGGCGCCACCTTCTCGACCGCAACCACCGCCAATGGCTGGTTCGGCATGCCGGACAGTTGCGCCCTCGATTCGGCCGGCCGCCTGTGGGTCGCCACTGACGGCCTGGGGCCGAAGGCCGCCGGCCGCACCGACGGCCTGTGGGCGGTCGACACGGAAGGGGCCGCGCGGGCTACCTCAAAGCTGTTCTTCCGCGTGCCGATCGGCGCCGAGATGTGCGGCCCGCTGTTCACGCCGGACGATCAGACCGCTTTCGTCGCCGTCCAGCATCCGGGCGATGGTGGCGAAGACTGGGAGGCCTTTGGCCGTCCCTCCTATTATGAGGATCTGTCGACCCGCTGGCCCGACTTCAAGCCGGACATGCCGGTACGGCCGGCGGTCGTCGCCATCACCAGACAGGGTGGCGGCAAGATCGCGGTCTGACACGGGCGGGGTGCCGAATTGGCAGTCCGAAGGAGGGATTTCGGCTTTCCGAAGCCCTCCTTTTTGCGCTGAAACCATTCAAGCCTCGGGAAAGATTGGCAATTTAAACATGGCGCCCTAGGTCATCATCAGGAGACCGCCATGCCAAAATCCGTTTATGACCGTGGCCTGCTCAAACCTGCCGACGTTGCCATGTTGCAGCGCGTGTTCGATGAAGCCTGCCGCCAACGCGAGGCGCACCCAGATTCGACTGAGGCGCGCGAACTCGCCCTGACCCTGTTCGCCTTGCACAATGCCGGCATGGTCGAAGAGGATATGCTGATGGAAGCCGTCGGTTTCCGTCGTCTCGAACCGAAATCGGCCTGATGCCTTCAGCGCCGATGGGAGCAGACTTGGGATACTTTCGCGACGGGGCAATAGCGCGGCGCCGATTGCACTCTATATGGCACTTGCGCGATATGATCGATAATCAGGTCGCGTCAATGCGATTGATTCGGGGCGCTCGTGGGCTTGGGGGCCTCCTGTTTGTCGGCACGCGGAAGTTCGACCATGCCCTCCTTGCGCATCTATTTCGACCAGCTGCTCGAGGGCGCCGCGCCCAATGTTCCGCGGCAGGAATTGACGCATGTCGAGCGCTTGGCGCTGGTGCGTCGGCACGGCGACTTTTCCCTCGCCTACTCGACCGCCGCCCAGCAAAAGCTGTCTTACTTCGGTGACGCTGACGGCTACATCGCCTTCGGCACCAAGTTGAAGTACCATTTCGCGCTCGGCGACCCGGTGGTCCATCCGCCTGATCGGCCCGACTACATCAGACGCTTTGTCGAGGCCGCCGGCAGCCCCTGGTTCGTGCAGATCGGCGAACAGACAGCACGCGTATTGGCCGGGCTTGGGTACCAGGTCAACCGACTCGGCGTGGACACGCGACTGGTCTTGCCCGCCCATGATTTTTCCGGAAAGCGCAACGAAACCGTCCGCTATTCCGAGCGCTGGCTGCTGAAGAAGGGGTTTTCCCTGGCCGAGGACACCCGCACGATCTTCCTCGACGAGATTGCCAGGCTTTCCGAGAACTGGCGCGGTGACCGCATCGTCAAGCGTTGGGAAATGGCCTTCCTCAACCGCCCCTTCGCCGAGCATCTTGGCGTCGACATGCGCCGCTTCGTCCTGCACGGTCCCGGGGGAGATCTCGTCGCCCTGCTAGACTTCGATCCGCTGTTCAGAGACGGCAAGGTGATCGGCTACACCACCGCCTTCAAGCGCAAGCATATCGATGCCCCGCCGCATGCCGAGATCGGCCTGACCAAATTCGCCGTCGACCGCTTCCGCGAGCAAGGCATGTCGGTCGTCACCCTCGGCCTGTCGCCGATGCTCGACATCGGGCCGAGCGGATTTCCCGAGAGCTGCTTCTGGCGCAGTACCTTCCAACGCACCTATGAGTCGCCATGGGTCAATCGCCGCAGGTTCAACCTGCAGGGCCAGGCGGCATTCAAGCGCCGCTTCCATGGTGTCGAGGAGCCGACCTATATCGCCTTCCGCAGGGGCACGTTCCTCGAGATGCTGGGTCTGATTCGCTTGGTCAAGGCTGTCTGAAGCTTTCGCCCGTCAGTTGCGCAGCCGGTAGCCGGTTTTGAAAATCCACGCCACGATCGCCACGCAAATAGCCAGAAAGGCGACGGTCATGCCGAGGCTGACGCTGATCGAAACATCGGACTTGCCGTAAAAGCTCCAGCGAAACCCGCTGATCAGGTAGACGACCGGGTTGAACAGCGTCACCGTGCGCCAGAATTCGGGCAGCATGTTGATCGAATAGAAGCTGCCGCCAAGGAAGGTCAGCGGCGTGATGATCAGCAACGGCACCAGCTGCAGCTGCTCGAAGCTCTTCGCCCAGATGCCGATGATGAAGCCGAACAGGCTGAAGGTCACCGCCGTCAGCACCAGGAAGGCCAGCATCCAGAACGGATGCAGGATGGTCAGCGGCACGAAAAGCGAGGCCGTCGCCAGGATGATCAGCCCGAGGATGATCGACTTGGTTGCCGCACCGCCGACATAGGCAATGACGATCTCCAGATAGGACACCGGCGCCGACAAGAGTTCGTAGATCGAGCCGACGAATTTCGGGAAATAGATGGCGAAGGAGGCGTTGGAGATCGACTGCGTCAGCAGCGACAGCATAATCAGCCCCGGCACGATGAAGGCGCCGTAGCTGATGCCGTCGATCTCGGTGATGCGCGAGCCGATGGCCGAGCCGAAAACGACGAAATAAAGCGATGTCGAAATCACCGGCGAGACGATGCTCTGAAGCACGGTGCGCAAGGCGCGCGCCATCTCAACCCGGTAGATTGCCCAGACTGCGCGCAGGTTCATGGCTCTCTCCTCACCAGATTGACGAAGATCTCCTCGAGCGAGCTGTTTTGCGTGTCGATGTCGCGGAACTGGATGCCGGCAGCCTCGAGGTCGCGCAGCAGCGAGGCGACACCCGGCCGGTCACTCTGGTTGTCATAGGTGTAGGTCAGCTGATCGCCGTCCGGCGAAAGTTCCAGCGCATAACGCGAAAAATTCTCCGGAACGGCGGTGAGCGAGCTGCGCAGTTCCACCACCAGCCGCTTGCGGCCGAGCTTGCGCATCAGTTCGGCCTTGTCCTCGACCAGGATGATCTCGCCGCCGTTGATGACGCCGACGCGGTCGGCCATCGCCTCGGCCTCCTCGATATAGTGCGTGGTCAGGATGATGGTGACGCCGTCCTCGCGCAGCTGGCGCACCATCTCCCACATGTCCTGGCGCAGTTCGACGTCGACGCCGGCGGTCGGTTCGTCGAGGAACAGCACCCTTGGCTCGTGCGACAGCGCCTTGGCGATCATCAGCCGGCGTTTCATGCCGCCGGACAGCGTGATCGCCTTGGCGTCCTTCTTGTCCCATAGCGACAGATCCCGCAGCACCTTCTCGACGAAAGCCGGGTTAGCCGGCTTGCCGAACAGGCCGCGGCTGTAGCTGACGGTCGTCCACACGCTCTCGAAGGCGTCGATGGTCAGCTCCTGCGGCACCAGCCCGATCAGGCTGCGCGCGGCGCGATAGTCCTTGCCGATGTCGTGGCCGTCGACGGTCACCGTGCCCGACGAGCGGTTGACGATGCCGCAGACGATCGAGATCAGCGTCGTCTTGCCGGCGCCGTTCGGCCCGAGCAGCGCAAAGATCTCGCCACGCTCGATGTCGAGGTTGATTTCCTTGAGCGCCTTGAAGCCGGTGGCATAGGTCTTGGTGACCCCGGAAATGGAAATGATGGATGGCATGGCTGAAAACGGCTGCTTCAAAAGGAGGGAGGTTGAGGTAATGCGCTGAATGTCGGTGCGCGCAACCGGAAGTCAATGCCGCTCCTGACAGTTCTGGACAAACGCTGCCACCCGATAGCTGACGCTTTGCCACGATGTGCTGCGACAACGCGCCCCGCGTGACCCCACGCCGCTTTGACCGGACCGGGCTTCGGCCTTATTGTCTAAGACATAGCAGCAGCCGGAGCCCGCTATGGACCCGCTCATCCTGTCGCGCATCCAGTTCGGCGCGAACATCTCGTTCCACATACTGTTTCCAACCATCACCATTGCGCTTGGCTGGGTGCTGCTGTTCTTCAAGCTGCGTTACAACGCGACCGGCGACTCCGCCTGGATGCGCGCCTATTTCACCTGGGTGAAGGTGTTCGCACTGTCGTTTGCCATGGGCGTGGTTACCGGCGTCACCATGAGCTTCCAGTTCGGCACCAACTGGCCAGGCTATATGCAGAAGGTCGGCAACATTGCCGGGCCGCTGCTTGCCTACGAGATCCTCACCGCCTTCTTCCTCGAGGCGGCCTTCCTCGGCATCATGCTGTTCGGTTTCCGCCGCGTCTCCAACCGCATCCACACGCTGGCGACCGTGCTGGTCGCCGGCGGCACCACCGTCTCCGCCTTCTGGATCATCGCGTTGAACTCGTGGATGCAGACACCGGCCGGCTTCGAGATGCGCGACGGCGTGGCGCACGCCGTCGACTGGTGGGCGATCGTCTTCAACCCGTCCATGCCCTACCGGCTCGTCCATATGCTGCTTGCCTCCGGTCTGACCGTCTCCTTCCTGATCGCCGGCCTCTCGGCGCTGCGCTATCTCACCGGCGACCGCTCGGAATCGATGTGGAAGGCGCTGCGCACCGGCGTCTTCACCGCCGCGATCCTGATCCCGATCCAGATCTTTGCCGGCGACCAGCACGGCCTCAACACGCTGGAGCATCAGCCGCAGAAGATCGCCGCCATGGAGGCCAACTGGAACACCGGCCCGCACGTGCCGCTGGTCCTCTTCGCGCTTCCCGACGAGGCGGCGAGGGAAAACAGGTTTGAGCTCGCCATCCCCGACGGCGCCAGCCTCGTGCTGCGACACAGCACCGATGGCATCGTGCCGGGGCTGAACGATTATCTCGGCAACCACCCGCCGGTCTTCCCGGTGTTCTGGGGCTTTCGCATCATGGTCGGCACCGGCATTCTGATGCTCATCGTCTCGTGGTCGGCGACCTTTTTCCTCAAGCGCCGCCACAGCCTGCCAAAACCGTTGGCGCTGCTGATGGTGCCGATGGCGCTGTCCGGCTGGCTGGCGACGCTTGCCGGCTGGTACACCACCGAGATCGGCCGCCAGCCCTGGCTGGTCACCGGCGTGCTGAAGACCGCCGATGCCGTCGGCCCGGTCGCCGGCAGCCATGTCGCGTTCACGCTTGCCGTCTATCTCATCCTCTATCTGTTGCTTCTGATCGCCTATCTCGGTGTGCTGGTGCATCTGGCGCTGAAGGCGGCCAAGGAGGGTGACATCTCGCCTCTGCCCGGCGTGATGAACGCAGCGCTGTCGCAACCGGCGGCCAAGTAGGAGACTGGCAATGACCCTCGACTGGCCGACCTTGCTCCCCCTGATCTTCGCCGGCCTGATGGGCCTCGCCATCCTGATCTACGTTGTGCTGGACGGCTTCGACCTCGGCATCGGCATCCTGTTTTCTTTCGCCGACGATGCCGAGCAGGATACGATGATCGCGGCCATCGGTCCGTTCTGGGACGCCAACGAGACCTGGCTGGTGCTGGCTGTCGGTCTGCTGCTGGTCGCCTTCCCGCAGGCACACGGCACCATCCTCACCGCGCTCTACATTCCGGTCTTCGTGCTTTTGGTCGGGCTCATCCTGCGCGGCGTCGCCTTCGATTTTCGCGCCAAGGTGCCGGCCGGCAAGAAGCACCGCTGGAACCGCATCTTCTTCCTCGGTTCGATCATCGCCTCCCTGGCGCAGGGCTATATGCTCGGCGTCTATGTGCTCGGCCTTGATGTCGGACTGGGCGGCATGGCCTTCGGCGCGCTGGTGGCGTTCTGCCTTGCCGCGGCCTATGCGGCGATGGGCGCGGCCTGGGTCATCTACAAGACCGAAGGCGAATTGCAGAAGAAGGCGGTGCTTTGGCTGCGCACGGCGCTGGTGGTGGCTGCACTCGGCATGGCGGCCGTCTCGCTGGCCACGCCCTTTGCCAGCCCGCGCATCTTCGACAAATGGTTCCTCTGGCCTGAAATGCTCTATCTGTCGCCGCTGCCGATCCTGTCGGCGGTGCTGTTCGCCTGGCTGTGGCGGCAGACCTTCCATCTGCCGAAGCCGAACGATCGTGGCGCGCTGACGCCGTTCCTGACGCTGGCCGCCATCTTCACGCTCGGCTTTGCCGGCCTGGCCTGGTCGTTCTACCCCTTCGTCGTGCCCGACAAGCTGACCATCTGGCAGGCCGCCGCAGCGCCCGAAAGCCTCGCCATCATCCTGGCCGGCACGGTCGTCGTGCTGCCGGTCATCATCTTCTATTCGTTCTATGCCTACCGCGTCTTCGGCGGCAAGGCGACGGATTTGACGTATGATTGAGGGATGGCGGGGGTGAAAGTGGCGGCAGCTACCGTGCCTTCGTCATCCTAGGGCGGAGCAAGGAGCGAAGCGACGCGGCGCAGACCCTAGGATCCATGCCGTGACATTTGCCCTAGAATGCAACGGATCAGAATTACGCTTGTACGCTCACCTACGCTCGCTACCACTGAACCCATGACCGGCTACGTCTATATGACCGCAAGCCAGAAGCGTGGCACGATCTATATCGGCGTCACCAACGATCTCGGCCGTCGAATGCCGGAGCACAAGGCCGGCCAGGGCTCACGTTTCACCAGTCGCTACAATGTACAGCGGCTGGTCTGGTACGAGGAATATTTCGACATCACCGATGCCATCCAGCGCGAGAAGTCATTGAAGCGCTGGCCGCGGCAATGGAAGATCGAGGCAATCGAAAAGGCCAATCCGGAGTGGTTTGAGCTCTTTCGTGGAACGGGTTGGTGGCGCGCGGTTTCTTGCACGGCCGGAGCACTGCGCCACTGTCACGGCATGGATCCTAGGGTCTGCGCCGCGTCGCTTCGCTCCTTGCTCCGCCCTAGGATGACGAAGGGAGGGAGGGCATCGCTGCCCGTCCCCACTTTTCCACATCAGCTCTTGTTCGCCGCCAGCACCAGCACCGGCTTGTCGCTATACAGCGTCGGAAACAGCTGCTTCAAATTCGCCACCTTGGGCAGGTCGTTGTAGACGATGTAGGGATAGGTCGGGTTCAGGGTCAAAAAGTCCTGGTGGTAGTCCTCGGCCTGGTAGAAGGTTTTCCCCGTCTCCAGCGTGGTCACGATCGGCTTGGCGAACACCTTGGCCTGGTCGAGCTGGGCGATGTAGCTCTCGGCGATCTTCTTTTGCGCGTCGTTTTCGGCAAAGATCGTCGAGCGATACTGCGTGCCCCTGTCCGGGCCCTGGTAGTTCAGCTGCGTCGGGTTGTGCGCCACCGAGAAATACACCTGCAGCAGCTGGCCATAGGTGATCTTGGACGGCTCATAGGTGATCTCGACGGCTTCGGCATGGCCGGTGCGGCCGCTGCCGACAGTCTCGTAGACCGCGGTGTCCTTGGTCCCGCCGGCATAGCCGGAGACAGCGCTGGTCACGCCCTTGACGTGCTGGAACACCCCCTGCACGCCCCAGAAGCAGCCGCCGGCAAAGATCGCCTTTTCGGTGCCGCTGGAGGCCTTCTCGTCGATCGCCGGCGGCGGGATCACCACCGCATCCTCGGCCGAGATCGCAGGGCTCTGCCAGAAGGCAGCACCCGCCGCCGCCAGGATGAGGGCTGCAAGCGCGCCCTTGGCAAAGCTTGCCGATCGTTTTGCGGATCCGGTCATGTCTGATCTCCCAAATGGTGTTTGACTATACGACATATAGGGGCGCCGGCGTGTCACTTTGCCGTGCGCCGGTCCTACCCACACTTCGCCGCCATGTGGGGTTTCGTTACAGTGCTCACCGCTTCGTGATTGCGCACCTTCCTCCCTTCTCCCCTTGTGGGCCTGTTGCGTTACTAGGGTGGGAGGGCAAGAGGAGAAGTAAGGGCCAATTCGGAGTGCCCTTCGGCGCGGGCCTGTCGCCGGATGGGTTAGGGTTTGGCGTGTTGGGCGGATTTCGGGCGCAGTGCGGCCCTGGATCAGGTCGCCAGCGTCACCCAGCGGCGCATGTTGAAGGCCATGACGGCGATGAGAACCTGCCCAGCCGCCTTGGCCAAGCCGCGATAGCGGATGGCGCGAAGCCGCATGCGGTTCTTCCATGTGGCAAAGGTGGTCTCGACAGCGAAACGCTGCCGCGCGATCAGCCGGTTGAAGCGCTGCAGGCGCGCCGGCAATTGCGGATGATGCTTGTTGGCCCGCCGCATCAGCCGCGGCTTGATCCCACGCTCCTTCAGCGACAACTCGCGCGCCTTGGTATGATAGGCCGCATCCGCCAACACCGCGCCTTCGTCGCCACAGATGAGATGGTCTGCTTCCACCGTGTCGTTGACGTTGGCCGCCGTCGTCCTCACCCGGCGGATCAGGCCGGACCCCTGGTCGACGCCGACATGCGCCTTGTAGCCATAGGAGGAGCCAGGCTTGCCCTGCCGGCGCGTGAAGCCGGCATCGGGATCGCCAGCCTCGCCGGCCTCTTGCGCCGCTCCACTGGGCGGCCGTGCCGCTGCCGTCTCGATAACGGTGGCGTCGAGCATCGTGCCGCGCCGCAGGATCAGCCCCGCCTTGTCCAGCTGATGGTCCAGTTCGCCGAACAGCTTCTCCAGAAGCCCGGCCTCGACGAGAAGATTGCGAAAGCGGTTGAGCGTGGTGTGGTCGGGCACCGTCTCCTCGAGCGTCAGGCCGACGAAGCGCCGAAACGACAGCCGATCGGCGAGCGCCTCCTCCAACTCGCTGTCCGACAGCCCGTACAAGGACTGCAGAAGCAGTGCCTTGAACATCACCAGCGAACTGTAGGCAGGACGGCCCGGGCCGCCGGGCGAGCGCAGCCGCGCCAGGATCTTCTCGAAGCGATACCACTTCACAAGCGACGACAGCCGGTCCAGCCGCCCGCTCCGACCAAGACCCTGCGGAAGCAGAGCCTCCACAAAACTGAACTGCCCGCTCGGCTTCGTCGTCATCGAACGATCCTCCTGTCAAAAACAGGGAATCACAACCAGCCAATTTTGCAACAGGCCCCTTGTGGGAGAAGGTGGATCGGCGCGCAGCGCCGAGACGGATGAGGGGTGTTGGACGGAGTGCAACGGCTGGTTAATCTACGCCAATGCCACACCAGCCAGTCCCGCCAGCCAAACGTAGCTTTGCCCGCTCCCTTCGGCGCGACATGACGGAAGCGGAAGACAGACTGTGGCATGAACTGCGTGACCGCAGGCTCGATCGGATAAAATTCCGGCGACAGGTGCCTGTCGGAAAGTACATCGCTGATTTTGTCTGCCTCGAAGCCGGATTGATCATTGAGATCGACGGCAGCCAGCACGCGGACTCGGACTCCGACCGCATCCGCGGGGTTGAGTTGAAAGCGATGGGCTTTCGCGTGCTGCGTTTCTGGAACGAAGATGTCCTGAGAGACTTGAACGCCGTCTGCGATACGATCATCGCCTATGCAAGAGATGCGAGCTTGCAGCCGTGGCGTTGACGGCTCCGTCTCTCGTCGACGCCAAGCTGGAGCACCCCTCATCCGTCTCGGCGCTGCGCGCCGATCCACCTTCTCCCACAAGGGGAGAAGGGAAGGGCGCCCCCGCCCCGCTTGCCCCTGCAACCCGCCCCTGCTAAAGCGCCCGGCATGAGCACGCCCCTCGACCATATCCGCAATTTCTCCATCGTCGCCCATATCGACCATGGCAAATCCACGCTTGCCGACCGGCTGATCCAGTCCACCGGCGGGCTGGAGCTGCGCGACATGAAGGAGCAGGTGCTGGACTCGATGGACATCGAGCGCGAGCGCGGCATCACCATCAAGGCGCAGACGGTGCGGCTGAAATACCGCGCCAACAATGGCGAGGACTATATCCTCAATTTGATCGACACGCCCGGCCATGTCGACTTCGCCTATGAAGTGTCGCGGTCGCTCGCCGCCTGCGAGGGTTCGCTGCTGGTCGTCGACGCGAGCCAGGGCGTCGAGGCGCAGACGCTGGCCAATGTCTACCAGGCTATCGACAACAACCACGAGATCGTCGTGGTGCTGAACAAGGTCGACCTGCCAGCCGCCGAGCCCGAGCGCATCCGCGAGCAGGTCGAGGAAGTCATCGGCATCGACGCCTCCAACGCCGTGCTGATCTCGGCCAAGACCGGCCTGGGCATTCCCGATGTGCTGGAGGCCATCGTCCACCAATTGCCGCCGCCGCGCGAAGGCGATGCGACCGCTCCTTTGAAAGCCATGCTGGTCGATAGCTGGTACGACGCCTATCTCGGCGTCATCGTGCTGGTGCGCATCATCGACGGCGTGCTGAAGAAGGGCCAGACCATCCGCATGATGGGCACCGGCGCCAAGCACCTGGTCGAGCGCACCGGCGTGTTCACGCCGGCCCGCATCAATGTCGACGAGCTCGGCCCCGGCGAGTTCGGCTTCTTCACCGGCTCGATCAAGGAAGTGGCCGACACCCGCGTCGGCGACACCATCACCGAGGACAAGCGCCAGACGGCAAAGGCGCTGCCCGGCTTCAAGCCGGCGCAGCCGGTGGTGTTCTGCGGCCTGTTCCCGGTCGACGCCGCCGATTTCGAGGATCTGCGCGCCGCCGTCGGCAAATTGCGCCTCAACGACGCCAGCTTCTCCTATGAGATGGAAACCAGTGCCGCGCTCGGCTTCGGCTATCGCTGCGGCTTCCTTGGCCTCTTGCATCTGGAAATCATCCAGGAGCGGCTGGAGCGCGAGTTCAACCTCGACCTCATCGCCACCGCGCCCTCGGTCGTCTACCGGCTGCTGTTGACCGACGGCTCGATGAAGGAACTGCACAACCCGGCCGACATGCCCGACGTGGTCAAGATTTCAGCCATCGAGGAGCCATGGATCCGCGCCACCATCCTTTCGCCGGACGACTATCTCGGCGGCATCCTGAAGCTCTGCCAGGATAGGCGCGGCATCCAGGCCGACCTGTCCTATGTCGGCAAGCGCGCCATGCTCATCTACGACCTGCCGCTCAACGAGGTGGTCTTCGATTTTTACGACCGGTTGAAGTCGATCTCCAAGGGCTACGCTTCCTTCGACTATCACCTGACCGACTACAAGGAAGGCGACCTGGTGAAGATGTCGATCCTGGTCAACGAGGAGCCGGTCGACGCGCTGTCGATGCTGGTCCACCGCACGGCGGCCGAAAAGCGCGGCCGCCAGATGTGCGAGAAGCTGAAGGAGCTGATCCCGAACCATCTGTTCAAGATCCCGATCCAGGCTGCCATCGGCGGCAAGGTCATCGCCCGCGAGACCATCTCGGCGCTGCGCAAGGATGTCACCGCCAAGTGCTATGGCGGCGACGTCTCGCGCAAGCGCAAGCTGCTCGACAAGCAGAAAGAGGGCAAGAAGCGCATGCGGCAGTTCGGCAAGGTGGATATCCCGCAGGAGGCTTTTATTCAGGCGCTGAAGATGGGGGACTAAGCGGTCCGGCCTCTGGCCGAACGCATCGACCCGGTGGGTCGATGCGAGCGCAAGTCCGGGTGGGAGCTGCCGGAGGCAGCGGGTCCCACCCCGGGGGTTGCGGCAGTGTGGTGACTCGTCGGGTATCTACGCGGCGCACAGCACTGGAGCCGCAGAATAGTGTTCTGCTGGTTTTGAGTCGGCTATTTGGGTCGCTCAACCCGCTGGATCATAAACAAGTTAGCAACCCGATATGTCATGGCTTGGACGCTTACGCCGTACAGCTTAGCGACATTTGATATCTGCTGTTCGTCCTCAAGGTCAATTTTACTTGATCTCAAATCCCGAAAAATATTTGGGAACGGCATTAGCAATTCAGCGGCAAATTGGTTGGCCTCTATCTCTTTTATGTCATCGGCGTTCGAAGATCGATCGTCTCGATTGAGTACAAAGAAGTTCTTATCCACATATAGATTGTCAGAGTGCAGGCATAGGTGCCCACATTCATGAGCGATAGTGAATCTCTGACGGTTCTTATGATGGGCAGAATTGACCGCGATGATAGATTCGCTTCCGTTTCGAATAAGCATTCCCGCCAGTTCACCATCGTAGGGCGCATAGCGGATAGACGCCCCAAGTTCATGTGCGGCACGATCAACCGGCACAACACCGCCGACGTAATGAACTCTTCGAAGCAGTTCTAGAGCAGTCTTACGAATCTTCTGTACCTGCTCTGCCCTGAGCCAAAGTTTCGGAGATTTCATGTTTAGCGGCCTTGCAGGGTGTCCACCCATGCACGAAGTTTCGGGTCAAAATGGCTAGGTAGGGATCGTGACAATCGTTCGGACCCGGTTTTGCTCTCAACCAAGGGCAGAAGATCTATGGGAGAAACCCCAAGTACATTAGAGAACGACATCAGCTGAGCTACGGTCATCTGCTGCTTGCCGTTCTCAAAATTGGCCACAGACGGGCGCGAAATCCCAAGCCTCTTCGCAATATCTTCTTGAGTTGCCCGAAGTTTGTCCTCCCTGATGCTCCTTATCCTCTTTCCGATCTCAGTATATAATTCCTCGGACATGAGCATACCCCTTCGCGCTGGCGACGCGAGCATATCTTCGAACCTGATTTGCGTCAAGGATTCGTACGCGATCTTTCAACAGATATACTGTCGTCAGCTATCTTGACAACAGGATACGTGACATGAGAGCGTCGGACATTCGACCTCCCAAGGCGGATATCCAATGCAATCTTCCTCACTTTGAAAGGAGAGGGAAATGTACCGTTTCAAAATCAAGGACGCCGCGAATGGCCAGTACCGCGTCCAGTTTGTGTACGGCAGTCAGGTGATGGTTTGGTCGGAAAATTACACCGCGAAGGCCAGCGCTCAGAACTGTATCAATTCGGTCAAAGCGAACGCGCTCTATGCCCCGATCGTCGATACGACCATCGGCGAGGCGACGACCGGCGCTCGCTTCGAAATCCTACTCTCCAAGGACAACCAGTATTTCATCCGTTTCAAGGCGCAGAACGGTGAAACGCTGGTGTGGTCGGAGGAGTACACGGCGAAGCACAACGCCAAGAGCTGCGCCGAATCCGTAAAATACAATGCAGCCGGCGCGCCGGTTGACGATGAGACGTCTTCGAAAGCTGCTTAGTGGTGGTGACACCCGGCGCCAACCGGCACCGGGGTCAACTTTCAGATAAGGAATTGAAAATGACAAAGCGTAACCAACACGTCGTGCCACATTCTGGCGGCTGGGCAGTTAAGGGTGCGGGCGCACAACGCGCGTCTTCGGTGCACGAGACCCAAAAGGCGGCAATCGACGCCGGGCGCGGAATCGCCCGCAATCAAGGCACGGAGTTGCTCGTGCATGGCCGGAACGGCCAGATTCGCGAGCGCGATTCACACGGGCACGACCCGCATCTACCCAAAGGCTAAGGAGGCCACCATGGGCATTTCGTTCAAATATAAAGGCCGTTCATTTTCGTCCGCCCGTTCGATGATGCAATCTGTCCAACTGGACGTCGCGTCTGTGATCGAACGAAACATAAGAAACGCAGCAATTTCAGCTGGCGCCACAGCCAAGAAAACTGCGCAAGGGCTGGAGATAAGTGGGTCAGCAACTCAGTTAGACCGATTCTGCCGCCGGCTCGAAAAATGATCGTTTCAAGATAGAAGGCGCGGTAGAACCAAACGCGCCTTCTAGAGTTTCGGGACAGAGAACACCCTCAACACCTCCCCCGCATTCCGCTTCACTTTTCCCATGTCCGCCCCAATCGACCTCCGCAACAGCCCCATCGGGAAGATCTTTCCCGCGCTCGGGCCGTTCCTGCTCGCAGCGATCTTCGGCTTCTTCGCGCTCAAGGGGCTCGCGTCAGGCGCGCCGGGCCGTGGGGTGCTTTGGGTAACGGTGCTGGCGCTTGGCTGCCTGGGATTTGGTCTGGTCATCGCGCGCGGTGCGTTCGACACCAGCGTCCAGGTGGTGATCGATGCCAAGGGCTTTCGCGACCGGCGCGGCGGCGACGTGCTGGTGCCCTGGGAGAAGGTGCGCAGCGTGCGCCTCACCTCCGGCAAGGGCTCGGCGATGATCAGCTTCGAGCTGACCGAGGAGCCACCCAAGGCCATCAGGTACGCGCCGGCCAATGCGCTCGGCCGCTTGCTGCCCTTCGGCAGGAACATCGTCCATATGGAGATATCCTCGCTCGACATGAGCGGCGCCGACATGATCGCGGCGATCAAGCGGCTGGCGCCGCAGGTGGTGGTCAGCGGCTAATCATGCGAGTGATCGATTTTGGATCGACGCCATGATTCGCCTCACCCTTGTTGCCCTTCTCCTCGCCACCCCCACCCATGCCGCCGAGATGGCCTTCTTCATGAAGAACCTGCGGCAGCAATCGGTGGCCGTCGAGCTGTTCAGCCGCGACCGCAAGACGGTGTGGCCGGGCGACGACCAGGTGTTCCTGATCGAGCCGAACTCGCAGAAATCAGTGCCGATCTCCTGCAATTCAGGCGAAAACATCTGCTACGGCGCCTGGGTCAACGGCCAGGACAACATCTCCGCCGGCGTCGGCCCGGACAACGACCAGCCGTGTGACAATTGCTGCTTCATCTGCGTGGAGAAGACGACCGAGACGATCGATCTGGTGGAGTAGCGCCGGCGCGCTCTTCCCTTCTCCCCCTTAAGGGGCCTGTTGCGTTACTAGGGTGGGAGGGCAAGAGGAGAAGTAAGGGCCAATTCGGAGTGCCCTTCGGCGCGGGCCTGTCGCCGGATGGGTTAGGGTTTGGCGTGTTGGGCGGATTTCGGGCGCAGTGCGGCCCTGGATCAGGTCGCCAGCGTCACCCAGCGGCGCATGTTGAAGGCCATGACGGCGATGAGAACCTGCCCAGCCGCCTTGGCCAAGCCGCGATAGCGGATGGCGCGAAGCCGCATGCGGTTCTTCCATGTGGCAAAGGTGGTCTCGACAGCGAAACGCTGCCGCGCGATCAGCCGGTTGAAGCGCTGCAGGCGCGCCGGCAATTGCGGATGATGCTTGTTGGCCCGCCGCATCAACCGCGGCTTGATCCCACGCTCCTTCAGCGACAACTCGCGCGCCTTGGTATGATAGGCCGCATCCGCCAACACCGCGCCTTCGTCGCCACAGATGAGATGGTCTGCTTCCACCGTGTCGTTGACGTTGGCCGCCGTCGTCCTCACCCGGCGGATCAGGCCGGACCCCTGGTCGACGCCGACATGCGCCTTGTAGCCATAGGAGGAGCCAGGCTTGCCCTGCCGGCGCGTGAAGCCGGCATCGGGATCGCCAGCCTCGCCGGCCTCTTGCGCCGCTCCACTGGGCGGCCGTGCCGCTGCCGTCTCGATAACGGTGGCGTCGAGCATCGTGCCGCGCCGCAGGATCAGCCCCGCCTTGTCCAGCTGATGGTCCAGTTCGCCGAACAGCTTCTCCAGAAGCCCGGCCTCGACGAGAAGATTGCGAAAGCGGTTGAGCGTGGTGTGGTCGGGCACCGTCTCCTCGAGCGTCAGGCCGACGAAGCGCCGAAACGACAGCCGATCGGCGAGCGCCTCCTCCAACTCGCTGTCCGACAGCCCGTACAAGGACTGCAGAAGCAGTGCCTTGAACATCACCAGCGAACTGTAGGCAGGACGGCCCGGGCCGCCGGGCGAGCGCAGCCGCGCCAGGATCTTCTCGAAGCGATACCACTTCACAAGCGACGACAGCCGGTCCAGCCGCCCGCTCCGACCAAGACCCTGCGGAAGCAGAGCCTCCACAAAACTGAATTGCCCGTTCGGCTTCGTCGTCATCGAACGATCCTCCTGTCAAAAACAGGGAATCACAACCAGCCAATTTTGCAACAGGCCCCTTGTGGGAGAAGGTGTCGCCGAAGGCGACGGATGAGGGGTGTTCCAGCTTGGCGCCGACGCCTCATTCCGTCCAACACCCCTCATCCGTCTCGGCGCTGCGCGCCGATCCACCTTCTCCCGCAAGGGGCCTGTTGCGTTACTAGGGTGGGAGGGCAAGAGGAGAAGTAAGGGCCAATTCGGAGTGCCCTTCGGCGCGGGCCTGTCGCCGGATGGGTTAGGGTTTGGCGTGTTGGGCGGATTTCGGGCGCAGTGCGGCCCTGGATCAGGTCGCCAGCGTCACCCAGCGGCGCATGTTGAAGGCCATGACGGCGATGAGAACCTGCCCAGCCGCCTTGGCCAAGCCGCGATAGCGGATGGCGCGAAGCCGCATGCGGTTCTTCCATGTGGCAAAGGTGGTCTCGACAGCGAAACGCTGCCGCGCGATCAGCCGGTTGAAGCGCTGCAGGCGCGCCGGCAATTGCGGATGATGCTTGTTGGCCCGCCGCATCAGCCGCGGCTTGATCCCACGCTCCTTCAGCGACAACTCGCGCGCCTTGGTATGATAGGCCGCATCCGCCAACACCGCGCCTTCGTCGCCACAGATGAGATGGTCTGCTTCCACCGTGTCGTTGACGTTGGCCGCCGTCGTCCTCACCCGGCGGATCAGGCCGGACCCCTGGTCGACGCCGACATGCGCCTTGTAGCCATAGGAGGAGCCAGGCTTGCCCTGCCGGCGCGTGAAGCCGGCATCGGGATCGCCAGCCTCTTGCGCCGCTCCACTGGGCGGCCGTGCCGCTGCCGTCTCGATAACGGTGGCGTCGAGCATCGTGCCGCGCCGCAGGATCAGCCCCGCCTTGTCCAGCTGATGGTCCAGTTCGCCGAACAGCTTCTCCAGAAGCCCGGCCTCGACGAGAAGATTGCGAAAGCGGTTGAGCGTGGTGTGGTCGGGCACCGTCTCCTCGAGCGTCAGGCCGACGAAGCGCCGAAACGACAGCCGATCGGCGAGCGCCTCCTCCAACTCGCTGTCCGACAGCCCGTACAAGGACTGCAGAAGCAGTGCCTTGAACATCACCAGCGAACTGTAGGCAGGACGGCCCGGGCCGCCGGGCGAGCGCAGCCGCGCCAGGATCTTCTCGAAGCGATACCACTTCACAAGCGACGACAGCCGGTCCAGCCGCCCGCTCCGACCAAGACCCTGCGGAAGCAGAGCCTCCACAAAACTGAACTGCCCGCTCGGCTTCGTCGTCATCGAACGATCCTCCTGTCAAAAACAGGGAATCACAACCAGCCAATTTTGCAACAGGCCCGCAAGGGGAGAAGGTCAGGCGCACCACCGCCTCGCCCCAATCAGGGTTGGATACCCCCAATCATCGCTTCCGCCCTCCCACACATCATGCAATGATTCCCCTCGCGGCCGGGCGGCCGATTCTCATCCCAGGGGGTTTTCATGTCTTTCACATCCACGCGCCGCATCGTCGTCGCGCTTTCTCTTGCCGCGCTGTTTGCGCCGGCCGCGCACGCGGCCGACATCACCTTTGCCATCAAGAACAGCCATCCCAACGCCATGCGCCTCGAACTCTACAGCCAGGACCGCGACTATGTCTGGCCGGGAGATGGCAAGGACTTTTTTCTCGATGATGGCGAGACCAAGCAGATCCCGGTTTCCTGCGACGAGGGCGAGTCGATCTGCTACGGCGCCTGGGTCGACGGCGACGAGGAAACCTATTGGGGCGTCGGCCCCAACAACAAGGAAAAATGCGACGACTGCTGCTACACCTGCGATGGCGGCGAGACCGAGGAAATCGACCTGACGCCGTGAGCGACCGAGCTGCCAATCTCCCCCCTCGTGGGGGAGATGTCCGGCAGGACAGAGGGGGGCGCCGTAGAGCTCCAACCCTGGTAGCCACCGAGCATTGACAATGCCTCACACGCCATTGCCTCCAAAACATCGCGCAAACGCCAGATCGATGCGCAAGGTGATGACATCAGCTGAATTGAAGCTCTGGAACGAGCTTCGCGCGCACTGGCTGATGGGGCTTGGCTTCCGGCGACAATTTCCGATCGCCGGTTACATTGTCGACTTCGCTTGCCCGGAGAAAAAACTTGTCGTCGAGGTCGACGGCTCCCAGCATACGGAAGCCGGTGCTGTTGCCAGCGACGAAGCGAGGACAGTGCGTCTGGAACAGGATGGCTGGACCGTCCTGCGCTTCTGGAACGACGACATCATCCGCGACATCGACAATGTCTGCCAGCATATTGTGATTGCGGCCGGGCTGGCTGGGGCGCCTCAGGTCGTGGCTAAGTAGGCGATCCTTCGCGCCCCCCTCTGGCCTGCCGGCCATCTCCCCCACGAGGGGGGAGATCGAACTCCTCGGTGGCCCATCTCTCCCGCCTTTATCCGCGGGGCGGTATCGGTTAAGGGCGGGGAGCAAAATTCCTCATCTGTCCGGACCCGCCGCCAGCATGACCGCCAAGACCAAGCCATCCCCCCTGTTCCTCGGCATCGACACCGGCGGCACCTACACCGATGCCGTGCTATGGTCGGAAACCGAGGGGGCGCAGGAAGGACCCAACAAGGGCAAGGTGCTGGCCAAGGCCAAGGCGCTGACCACGCGCCACGATCTGGCGGTCGGCATTTCCGGCGCAGTCGACGCGGTCTTGCAAAAGGCCGGCACCGACCCGGCTGCCATCAAACTGGTGTCGATGTCGACGACGCTTGCCACCAACGCGCTGGTCGAGGGCCAGGGCGGCCGCGTAGCACTTGTGATGATCGGCTTTGCCGAAGGCGATCTTGCCCGCGACGGGCTGAAGGCAGCGCTCGGCACCGATCCGGTGGTGTTCTGCCCCGGCGGCCATGATGTGCACGGCAATGCCGCCAAGCTCGATCTGTCCGGGCTGGAGGCAGCCCTGCCGGAACTCGGCGCTTCGGTGTCGGGCTTTGCCGTCTGCGCCTATTTCGCCACCCGCAATCCGGCGCATGAGCTCGCGGCCCGTGATCTGATCCGCGAAAAGACCGGCCTGCCGGTCACCGCCAGCCACGAGCTGTCGGCCAAGCTCGGCGGCCCGCGCCGGGCGCTGACGACGCTGCTCAACGCCAGGCTGATCTCGATGATCGACCGGCTGGTGGCGGCGACCGAAGGCTTTCTGGACGCCCGCAAGATCGTGGCACCGCTGATGGTGGTGCGCGGCGACGGCGCGCTTGTGTCGGCGGCGTTTGCCCGCCAGCGGCCGATCGAGACCATCCTCTCCGGCCCGGCCGCCAGCCTTGTCGGCGCCCGACACATGACCGGGCTGGACAATGCCGTGGTCTCCGACATTGGCGGCACCACCACCGACGTCGCCGTGCTCGACGGGGGCCGTCCCCGGCTCGATCCGGAAGGCGCCACAGTCGGCGGCTTCCGCACCATGGTCGAGGCGGTGGCCATGCGCACCTTTGGCCTCGGCGGCGATTCCGAAGTGACGCTGGAGGACGGCGCGCTCAACCCAAAGATCCTGCTCGGTCCGCGCCGCCTGGTGCCGCTGGCGCTGGCCGGCATGGTGCATGGCGAGGCCGTGACCGTCGAACTGGAACGCCAACTGCGGGCGCCCAATCCCGGCCGCATGGACGGCCGCCTGGCTGTCCGCACCGGCGTGCCGGACCGGCTGGCGGCGGGCCTCACCGGCGCCGAAGCCCGGCTCTACGAGATGATCGGCGCTGTGCCGCTCGCCATCGACAAAGTGCTGATCTCGAATGCCCAGAACGCCACCTTGAACCGGCTGGTGTCGCGCGGACTGGTGCATGTCGTCGGCTTCACCCCGTCGGACGCTGCCCATGTGCTGGGCAAGCAGGCGAACTGGGACCCAATCGCCGCTCGCCTTGGCGCCGAGCTGTTCGCCCGCAAGCGCGATGGCCGCGGCCAATCGATCGCCACGACACCGGAGGCGATCTCCGAGCGGGTGCTGACCATGCTGACCCGGCTGTCGGCGGAGGTCATCCTCGAAACCGCCTTTGCCGAAGATGGGCTCGATGGCGCGGCCACCGTGGCGCACGCGCTGGTGCAGCGCGCCGTCGATTCGCATCCCGGCATCGCCCGGCTCAGCGTCGCGCTCGACCGTCCGGTCATCGGCCTCGGCGCCTCGGCGCCGTTGCACTATGCCGGCCTGGCCGAGCTGGTCGGCAATGACTGCGTGGTGCCGCAGGATACCGACGTCGCCAATGCGCTCGGCGCCGTCGTCGGCCAGGTGCGGGTCTCGGCGGAGGCGCGGGTCAGCCAGCCCCAGGAAGGGCGGTTCCGCGTCGCCTCGGGGGAGACAGTGCGCGACTTCACCGACGAGGCGGCGGCGATCGCCGCGGCCGAGGCCGATGTCCGCGCCATCGTCGCGCAGCGGGCGAAAGATGCCGGCACCGACAGCGCCGAGATCGAAGTCGCCACCGAGTTCCGCGTCTCCACCGTCGAAGCCCAGCGCATGTTCATCGAGGCGCATGTGGTGGCGGTGGCGTCTGGGAGGCCAAGGATTGCGGTGTAGAAAAGCGCCCCTTCCTTCTCCCCTTGTGGGAGAAGGTGGATCGGCGCGGAGCGCCGAGACGGATGAGGGGTGTTGGACGGATCTCTGTCGGCGCCAAGCTGGAGCACCCCTCATCCGTCGCCTTCGGCGACACCTTCTCCCACAAGGGGCCTGTTGCAAAATTGGCTGGTTGTGATTCCCTGTTTTTGACAGGAGGATCGTTCGATGACGACGAAGCCGAGCGGGCAGTTCAGTTTTGTGGAGGCTCTGCTTCCGCAGGGTCTTGGTCGGAGCGGGCGGCTGGACCGGCTGTCGTCGCTTGTGAAGTGGTATCGCTTCGAGAAGATCCTGGCGCGGCTGCGCTCGCCCGGCGGCCCGGGCCGTCCTGCCTACAGTTCGCTGGTGATGTTCAAGGCACTGCTTCTGCAGTCCTTGTACGGGCTGTCGGACAGCGAGTTGGAGGAGGCGCTCGCCGATCGGCTGTCGTTTCGGCGCTTCGTCGGCCTGACGCTCGAGGAGACGGTGCCCGACCACACCACGCTCAACCGCTTTCGCAATCTTCTCGTCGAGGCCGGGCTTCTGGAGAAGCTGTTCGGCGAACTGGACCATCAGCTGGACAAGGCGGGGCTGATCCTGCGGCGCGGCACGATGCTCGACGCCACCGTTATCGAGACGGCAGCGGCACGGCCGCCCAGTGGAGCGGCGCAAGAGGCTGGCGATCCCGATGCCGGCTTCACGCGCCGGCAGGGCAAGCCTGGCTCCTCCTATGGCTACAAGGCGCATGTCGGCGTCGACCAGGGGTCCGGCCTGATCCGCCGGGTGAGGACGACGGCGGCCAACGTCAACGACACGGTGGAAGCAGACCATCTCATCTGTGGCGACGAAGGCGCGGTGTTGGCGGATGCGGCCTATCATACCAAGGCGCGCGAGTTGTCGCTGAAGGAGCGTGGGATCAAGCCGCGGCTGATGCGGCGGGCCAACAAGCATCATCCGCAATTGCCGGCGCGCCTGCAGCGCTTCAACCGGCTGATCGCGCGGCAGCGTTTCGCTGTCGAGACCACCTTTGCCACATGGAAGAACCGCATGCGGCTTCGCGCCATCCGCTATCGCGGCTTGGCCAAGGCGGCTGGGCAGGTTCTCATCGCCGTCATGGCCTTCAACATGCGCCGCTGGGTGACGCTGGCGACCTGATCCAGGGCCGCACTGCGCCCGAAATCCGCCCAACACGCCAAACCCTAACCCATCCGGCGACAGGCCCGCGCCGAAGGGCACTCCGAATTGGCCCTTACTTCTCCTCTTGCCCTCCCACCCTAGTAACGCAACAGGCCCCTAAGGGGAGAAGGGGGGCGCCACGCCAGCCAGCGTCAACGCCCGGAAACGGGTGAGGGGCAATTCGAAATGGAAGCGATTTGACCCACCTTCGCCCAAAGCTGAATTGACCCTGCACCCCTGACATGCCAAACGCCCCGGGGAGCCGGTATTCCCGCCAAACCCTTCATCTGGAGAAGCCCCTGATGACCGATCGCATCGAGATCGCCGGATTGCAGATTGCCCGCGAGCTTCACGACTTTGTCGTTGGCGAGGCGCTGCCGGGCACCGGCATCACGGCGGATGCGTTCTGGAACGGCTTTTCGGCCATTGTCCACGATCTCGCGCCGAAGAACCTGGCGCTCCTGGCAAAGCGCGACGCCATCCAGGAGCAGATCGATGGCTGGTATCGCGACAATGGCGCGCCCGTCGACATGGAGGTCTACAAGACTTTCCTCCGGGAGATAGGCTATCTCGTCCCCGAAGGCCCGGCCTTCTCCGTGACGACGGACAATGTCGATCCGGAGATCGCCATCGTCGCCGGGCCGCAGCTGGTGGTGCCGGTGATGAACGCGCGCTATGCGCTCAACGCCGCCAATGCCCGCTGGGGTTCGCTCTATGACGCGCTCTACGGCACCGATGCCATTGCCGAGACCGGCGGCGCTGAAAAGGGCAAGGGCTTCAACCCGGCGCGTGGCGCCAAGGTCGTCGCCTGGGCCAAGAATTTTCTCGACGAGTCGGTGCCGCTCACCTCGGGCAAATGGGCAGGCGTGAACGGGCTTTCAGTTGCCCTTGGCGCGCTGCGGCTGGGTGCCGGCGCCGGCGGCACCACGCTCGCCGACCCCAAACAGTTTGCCGGCTATCGCGGCGATGCCGCCAACCCGCAATCGATCCTGCTGGTGAAGAACGGCCTGCACATCGAAATCCTGATCGACCGCAACAACCAGATCGGTCGCACCGATCCGGCAGGGATTTCCGATGTCGTGCTGGAATCGGCGCTGACCACCATCCAGGACTGCGAGGATTCGGTCGCGGCGGTGGATGCGCAGGACAAGGTCGTGGTCTACCGCAACTGGCTCGGCCTGATGAAGGGCGATTTGGCGGAAGAGATCACCAAGGCCGGCAAGACTTTTACCAGAAAGCTCAATCCCGACCGCAACTACACCGCGCCAAATGACGGCACGCTGACCTTGCCAGGCCGCTCGCTGATGCTGGTGCGCAATGTCGGCCACCTCATGACCAATCCGGCGATCACAGACGGCGATGGCAGGCAAGTGCCGGAAGGCATCATGGATGCGGCGATGACGGCGCTGATCGCGCTGCACGATGTCGGGTCGAACGGCCGCCGGAAAAACTCCCGCGCCGGCTCGATGTACATCGTCAAACCCAAGATGCACGGGCCGGAAGAAGTCGCCTTCGCCGTCGAGATTTTCGACCGCGTGGAAGTGCTGCTCGGCATGGCGAAAAACACCATCAAGATGGGCATCATGGACGAGGAGCGGCGCACCACCGTCAACCTCAAGGAGGCGATCCGCGCCGCCAAGGACCGCGTGGTGTTCATCAACACCGGCTTCCTCGACCGCACCGGCGACGAGATCCACACCTCCATGGAAGCCGGCCCGATGATCCGCAAGGGCGACATGAAGCAGGCCGCCTGGATTTCCGCCTACGAGGCCTGGAACGTCGACACCGGGCTGGAATGCGGCTTGGCCGGTCATGCCCAGATCGGCAAGGGCATGTGGGCGATGCCCGATCTGATGGCGGCGATGCTCACCGACAAGATCGCCCATCCCAAGGCCGGCGCCAACACCGCCTGGGTTCCGTCGCCGACGGCGGCGACGCTGCATGCCACGCACTATCACAAGGTCGATGTCCACGCCGTGCAGGCAGCGCTGAAAAGCCGGCCCAAGGCCAAGCTCGACGACATCCTGTCGGTGCCGGTGGCGGTGCGTCCGAACTGGACGCCCGACGAGATCCAGCGCGAACTCGACAACAACGCGCAAGGCATTCTCGGCTATGTCGTGCGCTGGATCGAGGAAGGCGTCGGCTGTTCGAAGGTGCCCGACATCAACGATGTCGGCCTGATGGAAGACCGCGCCACGCTGCGCATCTCCTCGCAGCACATCGCCAACTGGCTGCGCCACGATGTCTGCTCACGTATCCAGGTGATGGATTCCCTGCAGCGCATGGCGGCCATCGTCGACCGGCAGAATGTCGGCGATCCGCACTACCGGCCGATGGCGCCCGACTTCGACAACTCCATAGCCTTCCTCGCCGCCTGCGACCTGGTGTTCAAAGGCAGCGTCCAGCCCAATGGCTACACCGAGCCGGTGCTGCATGCGCGGAGGCTGGAGCTGAAGGCTCGGGAGAAGGCGGTGTAGCGCCAGCGTTTGTTTCGAGCAACGCCGTGAGCTGGCACGTCACGCGCATGAGGTGCTAGCGACTGGCGAAATCGATGGTGAGAGCGCCCTTCTCCCCGTGAACGGGGAGAAGATGGCGGCAGCCAGATGAGGGGCAGCGCGGCGGTCATCGGGTTATGCGCAGCGCCGCATACCCTCGAAGGCGGATGAGTGGTTGCGCCTGGCTGGACGAGCGCCTGCGCCGCCCCTCATCCCCCTGCCGGGACCTTCTCCCCGTAAACGGGGAGAAGGGGGCCAGCTTTACGCCGCCTGCGCCACCCGCTCCGAGCTCATGCGGTAGGAAATCGCTTCCGCCAGATGGATGCGGCCGACCGTCTCGCTGGCCTCGAGATCGGCCAGCGTCCGCGCCACTTTCAACACGCGATGATAGGCGCGCGCGGAAAAGCCGAGCTTTTCGCTGGCATCTTTCAGCAGCGAAAGGCCGGCGGCATCCGGCATGGCGATCTCCTCGATGACGGAAGGCGAGCAATGCGCATTGGTGGTGGCGCTGGTGACGCCGAGCCGCTCAAAACGCTCGCGCTGGATGGTGCGGGCGCGCGCCACGCGCAACGCCACGGCAGCACTCTTCTCCGCCCTATCAGGCCGGATCAAATCGCCGGCCGAGACCGCCGGCACTTCGATCCTGAGATCGATGCGGTCGAGCAGCGGGCCGGAAATGCGCGCCTGGTAGTCGGTACGGCAGCGCTCGCCGCGCAGGCAGCGATAGCCCGGCTCGCCGGCCATGCCGCAGCGGCACGGGTTCATCGCCGCGACCAGCTGGATGCGCGCCGGATAGGTGACGCGATGGTTGGCGCGCGCGATCATGCAGTCGCCGGTCTCCAGCGGCTGGCGCAGCGCATCGAGCGTCTGCGGCGTGAATTCGGGAAACTCGTCGAGGAACAGCACGCCGTGATGGGCAAGCGACACCTCGCCCGGCCGCGCCCTCAGGCCGCCGCCGACCATCGCCGCCATCGACGCCGAATGATGCGGGGCGCGGAACGGCCGCCGATCGGTCAGCTTGCCTTCGCCGAGTTCGCCGGCTACCGAGGCGATCATCGAGACTTCGAGCAACTCCTTCGGCGCCAGCGGCGGCAGGATCGACGGCAGCCGCTGCGCCAGCATAGATTTGCCGGACCCTGGCGGTCCGACCATAAGCAGATTATGACCGCCGGCTGCCGCCACCTCCAGCGCCCGCTTGGCGCTCTCCTGGCCCTTGATGTCGGAGAGGTCAGGCAGGTCGCGCGCCGAGGCATGGATGCCGGCTTCCGGCCGCGACAGCACCTGCGTGCCGCGAAAATGATTGGCGATGGCAATCAGGCTCCGCGGCGCCAGTATGTCGAAATCTTTGCCGGCCCACGCCGCCTCCGGCCCGCAGCCGAACGGGCAGATCAGGCCCTTGCCCTCGGCATTGGCGCCAATCGCCGCCGGCAGCGCGCCGGCGACCGCGGCGATGGTGCCGTCGAGCGACAACTCGCCAAGCACGACATAGCCCGCCAGCATGTCGCCCGGAATGGCGCCGAGCGCCGCCATCAGGCCGAGCGCGATGGGGAGGTCGTAGTGGCTGCCTTCCTTGGGCAGGTCGGCAGGCGCCAGATTGACCGTGACCTTCTTCGACGGCATCGACAGGCCGGAGGCATGGAGTGCGGCCTGCACCCGTTCGCGGCTTTCGGCCACCGCCTTGTCGGCCAGGCCGACGATGTGCATGTTGACCTTGCCCGGCGCGATCATCACCTGCACGTCGACCGGCACGGCCTCGATGCCCTGGAAAGCGACCGTGCGAACCCGCGCCACCATTTTTATGCCCCCGGATACAGGTTCGCCCAAAGCCGGTGCGACCGGGCGGTGAGCGACGTCAGGTGAAGACAACCACAGATTTCTGAGTTAAGCAAGAACATTACAGGAACATGCAGTGTCGAAGCGCGGTCGCCCAGCCTCTGCTTGCCGGCTGACCAATGAACTCCATCCGTCCGAGAGACATAATTAACCACATTGGAAGAAGGCGAAGGGCGGTTGGGTTTGTCACCGATCCGACGCGCGTACGATGTTATCGTTGCGATCGGGGAGCATCCGCAGCGCGTCCAAGCGCAAAAGCGAGGATCGACAGATGCCGACCTTAAGCAATGGCAGTGAGCTCACCGTATGGGAAGAACCCGACAACCCCAATCCGAGCCCTGACGCGGTCCTTTTCAGCATCACGGAAACCGACGGCGACGTGATCGGACCGATAGGAGCAAAGTCGGATTTCCCGTTCGGTGGGATCGACCTGGCTTCGGTCGATGTCTTCGACGGCTTCTTCACCATCACCAGCTTCACCCATGAGGGCAGGACCGAGACCTGGACGACAGTGGAAACGCAGGTCTTCGACAACGAAGGCAACTTTATCCGCAGCGTGTCCGACCAGGCGGCCTTCCTGTCGGCGCGGATCGTCTCGGTCAACGCCAACAGTCCCGACAGCCTGACGGTGACATGGATCGGGGCGAACGAATATTTCGGCGGCGAAAACACCCAGTACGGTCAGCATCAGATCATCCTGGAAGGCGGCGCGCTTCAGCCCGACACCTTCGTCAATCATGCGCCCACGGCCGCCAATCTGAATGTGTCGGTTTCGCAGGGGCAATTTCTCGACGACATCAAATTCAGCGCGGCGGATGCCGACTACGATCTCTTGAGCTTTGTCGTCGTCGACGGGCCGGACCACGGCAGCCTTGAGCAGAGCACGAATTTCGACGGCAACCATTACCCGTTTCACCAGGGTCACTACGGCACCAGCCTGCACTATCATGCGGACTTTCTGAGCGACAATCTGTTCGACTACACGCCCGCGGCCGGCTTCGTCGGCACCGACAGCTTTACGGTCTACGCTACGGACGGCCAGGGAAACAGTAATGTGGCGACGATTGCGATCACGGTCACGCCGCCGGCCGAATCCCTCACGCTGACCGACGCCACGAACATCGTGAGCTATGAAAGCTACGATCATGCCGTGCTCGTCGCCGCACTGGGCGGCGGCGACCGCATCACCGGCACCCCGTTCAACGATACGATCGACGGCGGCGCCGGCCATGACCAGCTGTTCGGCGGCGCCGGCGCCGACACGATCATCGGCGGCGCGGGCACCGATTGGCTGAAGGGCGACGCCGGCAATGACCAGATAAGTGGCGGTGCGGGCACGGACGGCATCCGCGGTGACGCTGGCGACGACTTTCTCGACGGCGGCGCTGGCTCCGACGACCTGCGCGGCGGCGCTGGCGACGACATCCTCAATGGCGGTGCCGGCCGCGACCGGCTGGCCGGCGGGGCGGGGCGGGATGTCTTCGTGTTCGACGCAGTTGGACCGGCGAACCACGACAGTATCGACGACTTCGATGCGCCTGATGATGTGTTCCGGCTGGACAGCTCCGTATTCGTCGGGCTGTCGGCCGGCCCGCTTTTCGCTGCGGTTTTCGCGGTCGGCAATAAAGCCGTCGATGACAGCGACCACATCATCTACGACGACGCGATCGGCGCTCTGCTGTTCGATGAGGACGGGGCGGGCGGAGCGGCGGCTGTCCAGTTCGCCACTGTGGACCCGGGCACCTGGCTCACCGCGGACGACTTCTTTGTGGTCTAGACGCGGATCTGTGGGCGCGGTTGGTTACATGGACCTAGTAGGCTAGCGCCTCTTCCCTTCAACGGCATCCCAGAACAGGCTGGCGATGTCGGCGCCGCCAAAACGCTGCACCTCGCGCACGCCAGTCGGCGACGTCACGTTGATCTCGGTCATGTAGTCGCCGATGACGTCGATACCGACAAGGATAAAGCCGCGCTCCTTCAGCGACGGGCCGATGCGGGCGCAGATCTCGCGCTCGCGCGCCGTCAGCTCGGTCTTTTCGGCGCGGCCGCCGACATGCATGTTGGAGCGGGAATCATGCTCGGCCGGCACCCGGTTGATGGCGCCGACTGGCTCGCCGTCGATCAGGATGATGCGCTTGTCGCCCTTGCGCACGTCCTTGAGATAGCGCTGCACGATGTAGGGCTCGCGGAACATCTGGCCGAACATTTCCAGCAGCGAGGCGAGGTTGCGGTCGCCCTCCAGCAGATGGAAGATGCCGGCGCCGCCATTGCCATAGAGCGGCTTGACGATGATGTCGCCGAACTCCTTTCGGAAGGCGGCAACCTCGAGTGGGTCCTTGGTGATCAGCGTGTCCGGCATCAGGTCGGAAAACTCGGTGACAAAAATCTTTTCCGGGCTGTTGCGCACCCAGGCCGGGTCGTTGACCACCAGCGTCTCGGGATGGATGCGCTCCAGAATGTGCGTGGTGGTGATATAGTTCATGTCGAAGGGCGGATCCTGGCGCAGCAGGATGACATCCATTTCCGACAGGTCGGTGCGCACCTTCTCGCCCAGCGTATAGTGGTTGCTCTTCTCGTCGCGGACCTGCATTTCCTCGATGCGGGCAAACACCTTGCCGTCGCGCAGCGACAGCCGGTCGGGCGTGTAGTGGAACAGCTGGTGGCCGCGCCGCTGCGCTTCCAGCGACAGCGCAAAGGATGTGTCGCCGGCGATCGAGACGGTGGAGATATGGTCCATCTGGACGGCGATTTTCAGCTTCATGGCGGGTCTCCGGCAGGTCGGGTCGGCAACAGCCTGTACAGCCTCGCCGCGCGTCTGCCAATCGCGACATTTTGAAGATTGCGATCAGCCGGCCGCAGGCTCGGCCTCTCCGCCCATTGGAGACAAGGCAAGGCTGCGCGTCATCGTTTTCTTAAGCCTTGCCGTGCAAGGGTAAGCGCCGAATTCCCCGGCAAGATGCCGCACCGGGCCCTCGATGGAACAACGACCATGAACGCCGTCACAACCATCCGCGCCGCCTCGGCCAGACAGCTCGAACTCACCATCCTCATGCCGTGCCTCAACGAGGCCGAGACGCTGGCCATCTGCATCGGCAAGGCGAAATCCTTCCTCGACAAGGCATGCATCTCCGGCGAGGTGCTGATCGCCGACAACGGCAGCACCGACGGATCGCAGCAGATCGCCGCGGACATGGGCGCGCGCGTTGTGCCGGTGCCACAGAAAGGCTATGGCGCGGCCCTGCTGGGCGGCATTGCCGCCGCCAAGGGCCGCTTCATCATCATGGGCGATGCCGACGACAGCTATGATTTCGGCGCGCTGGAAGCGTTCGTCTCGCGGCTGCGCGATGGCGCCGACCTGGTCATGGGCAATCGCTTCCAGGGCGGCATCGAGGCCGGCGCCATGCCGCCGCTGCACCGCTATCTCGGCAACCCGGTGCTCAGCTTTGTCGGCCGCCTGTTCTTCCGCATCAAGACCGGTGATTTCCACTGCGGCCTGCGCGGCTTCAACACCGAGAGCATCCGGAAGCTCGACCTGCAGACGACAGGCATGGAATTCGCCAGCGAGATGGTGGTGCGCGGCGCCCTTGCCGGGCTGCGCATCGAGGAAGTGCCGACCACTCTCAAGCCCGACGGCCGCAGCCGGCCGCCGCATCTGCGGACCTGGCGCGACGGCTGGCGGCATCTGAAGTTTCTGCTGATCTACAATCCGCGCTGGATGTTCTTCATACCGGGCACGGTGCTCGGCGGTCTCGGCCTGTTGTTTGCAGCGCTGCTGGTGTTCGGGCCGCTGCGCGTGATCGACAATCTGTCGCTAGACCTCAACACCTTCGTCGCCGCCTGCTTCATGGTCGTCACCGGCGTCCAGCTCATCACCTTCGGTGCCATTTCGCGCTACTATGCCGAGATAACCGGTATTCTGCCGGCGAGCAGTCGTTCCGACTGGCTGACCAGAACCATCAGCACCGACCGTCTTGCCGCCAATGCCGGCATCTGCTTTGCCGGCGGCGTGCTGTTCTTCGGCTATGCCGTGGCGCGCTGGGCGCATCTCGGCTTTGGCCAGCTCTACGATTCCGAAATCCCGCGCATCGTCGTCCTCGGCCTGAGCCTGATCGTCATTTCATTCCAGGCCTTTTTCTCGGCCTTTCTGCTCGGTGTCCTCGAAATACCGGTCAAGCGGATGAAATCCGGCCAGACTGATTCTATGGCGCCGCGCGACGAAGCATGAGCGAGATATTGCCAGCCTTTGTGCAGACACGCCTGTTCCGGTTCGTGACGGTGGGCGTCGGTGCCGCATTGCTGCTGTTCGCTCTCTCGTGGCTGCTGGTTTCGCTGGGCTTTTCGCCCTTCATCGGCAGTGTCGTCGCCTATGCGATCGCCGTCGTCGTTGCCTATTCCGCGCAGCGCGGCTGGACATTCGGCGGACAGCACGATCATGCAAGCGCGATGCCGCGCTATCTTGTGCTGCAGGTCGGATGCGCAGTGTTTTCGGGCCTGGTGTCGCATGTAGCGGTGGCGTGTTTCGGCATGTCGCCTGTTGCCATGTCGGCGCTGACGACGGTTGCCGCAAGCGCGGTGAGCTACGTTCTGTCGTCGCTGTGGGTGTTTCCGGTGCGCGACTAGCTCGATTTTTGCGCGCCACTTTACGCTTTGTGAAGTGAGCGGCGCTAGCCTGCTCCGTCAAACACAGGCTGAAAGCCCATCTCATGACCACTGCCCTTGCCGCGATGCCATCCAAAAACGATGCGCGCGCCTCCTGGCGAGCGGACCTCATGCTGGCGTTGCTGGCGACGCTGGTGGCATTTGCCGTCAACGCCTTTGGCGGCTTCAGGGAACTGACCAATGCCGGTGGCGACAATGACAGCCTGCTGCGTCTGGTCGAGGTTCGCGACATGCTGGCCGGCCAGGGCTGGTTCGATCTGCATCAGTACAGGATGGGGCCGGAAGGCGGCTTCGTCATGCACTGGTCGCGGCTGGTCGACGCGCCGCTCGCCGCCATCGTTCTTGTCGCATCGGCCCTGACCGGCAGCATGGCCCTGGCCGAGAACGTGGCGCAAGTGCTGTGGCCGGCGCTGTTCTTCTGCCTTGCGGTGTTTTTCACTGCCCGCGCGGCGCGCAGTTTCGCCGGTGAGGGTGCCGTGCTGCCTGCCGTTGTCGTTGGCGCGGCGGCCCTGCATTTCATCGGCATCTTCGCACCGGGCGCCCTTGATCATCACAATGTCCAGCTGACGCTGACCATGGCCAGCCTGAGCTTGCTGCTCGAAGCGCCCGTGCGCCGCTGGGCTGCGCTGTTTTCGGGCCTGTGCGCCGCGCTGACGCTGGCCATCGGCATGGAAACCGCCCCCTATGTCGCCACCATTGGCGCCTGCGTCGCCATGCTGCTTGTCGTCGACGCGAGTGGCGAAAGGCTGATCGCCAGGGATTTCGGCCTCGGCTTTGCCGGCGTCTCGGCTCTCGTCTTCGTCACCACCATTCCGATGTCGGCCTGGGGTCAGGCACAATGCGATGCGTTCTCGACCGTGCAATTCTTGGTGGCGGCGATCGCCGGAACAGGCCTTGCGGCCATTGCTTCGGTCGATGCGGCTGGCCACACGCGCCGGCGGCGCCTGATGTCGCTTGGTCTCCTCGCTCTCGTGCTCGGCGCTGTCGTGGTGTCGCTGTTCCCGCAATGCCTGGCAGCCCCCTATGCCAACCTCGATCCGCGTCTCAAGGAGTTGTGGCTCGACCACATCGATGAGGCGCAGTCGCTGCTCAATCTCATCATGGCAGACCCGGCTTCGGTGATGGCGCGCTATGCCACGCCGCTGGTGGCGATCGTGCTGATGGCGCTTCGCCTTCGTCGCGGACCCTGGCGCCGCCAGGAAACCCTTGTCGGCGCGCTGCTTGCGGTGGCGTTCGTCGTCAGCGCCTGGCAGGTCCGCGGCTCGACATTCTCGATTGCCTTTGCGGTGATCCCCCTTTCCGCCTGGATCGCAAAATGGCGTGAGCGGGCGCAAACCAATCCCTCGCGCAGTGTATCGCTGCGCATGGTCGCGGTCTGGCTGGTGTCGGTGAACGCCGTCTGGACCGGCGCTGCGGCGGCGACGTCGACTGCCTTCGAAGGCAACAAGGCGGCGGCCAAGGGCAGTGGCACCGATTTGGCCTGTGAGCGCAAGGTCTCCTTTGCGCCGCTTGCCCAGCAGCCGAACACCACTGTGCTGGCCATTTCCAACCTGGGATCGCCGATCCTGGCCTATTCCGGGCACCGCGTCTTCGCCGGGCCTTATCATCGCAACGTCGCGGGAGACCTGCTTGCGCTCGATGCTTTCCTGGGATCGGCCAACGATGCCAGGACAATCCTGGCAAATCATCACGTGGGCCTTGTAGCACTGTGCCGCGGCAGTGGGGAAAGCCAGCTTCTCGCCGCCAAGGCGCCGGACGGCTTTCTTGCCGGGCTGATGCGCGGCAGCGTGCCGGAATGGCTCGAACCGATCGCGGAAACCCGGGGAAACCCGATCGAATTGTACCGCGTCCGGCCCAGCGGCTGAACAATTGTTCGCTAGCGAAAAAAAATGATGCAGAAATACTTTTCCTAAAGAGTTTGCTGCCAGTCTGGACATGAATTCCGACATCAAAACAGGGACACCGATGCAAACGACGTTTGGCACCGGGCAGGCAAGCAGGGAAAGCACGGATCTGGCCTTCACAGATGCGTTGACCGGACTTGGCAATCACCGCCGCTTCTTCGACAAGGTCGACCGCCTGATCAGCGATCGTTCCGAGGACCCGGCGCCGTTCACCGTCGGCATTCTCGACCTCGACGGCTTCAAGCCGATCAACGACCTGTTCGGGCACAAGGCCGGCGACGATATCCTGATCCAGGTGGCGATGCGGCTGCGCGCGTCGATGGACCGCCATTCCGCCGTCTGCCGCATCGGCGCCGACGAATTCGCCTTCCTCTATCCGATGGTGTTCAGCGAGGAGGCCGCGGCTGAAAAGTCGCGCATGCTGATCGAAATTCTTTCGGCGCCCTACGATGTCGGCGAACGCACGGCCAGGCTTTCCGCCTCGGTCGGCTGCTCGCTGTTCTACTCGGGCGACGAAACCACGGAAATCCTGGTCAACAAGGCCGAAACGGCCCTGTATCACGCCAAGCGTTCGGGCCGCGGCCGGGTTGTCGTCTACACCCGCGAGATGGAAGAAGCCGCCAAGCGCGTCACCCGCATCGAGCAGGCGCTGCGCCGTGCCGTCTCGGCCGGCGAGGTGGAGCCGCATTTCCAGCCGATCGTCGATTTGAACACCCGCCGGACCATCGGCTTCGAGACACTGGCGCGTTGGACCGACCGCGACCTTGGCTCGGTGCCGCCGACGGTCTTCATCCCCATCGCCGAAGAGCGCGGCATCATCGGCCCGCTGTCGCAACTGGTGCTGCGCAAGGCCACCGAGGCGGCCAGAAGCTGGCCGAAGGATCTG
Organism: Mesorhizobium sp. AR10; assembly: GCF_024746795.1. Classification (NCBI taxonomy): domain Bacteria; kingdom Pseudomonadati; phylum Pseudomonadota; class Alphaproteobacteria; order Hyphomicrobiales; family Phyllobacteriaceae; genus Mesorhizobium; species Mesorhizobium sp. AR10. Next base: position 992,017 of record NZ_CP080524.1, on the reverse strand, counting down.
TTCCTGTCCTTCAACCTGTCGCCGTCGCAGCTCGTCGACCAGAACACCGGACTGCACATATTGGCGATCCTCGACCGCACCGGTTTCGATCCGCGCCGGCTGGAGATCGAGATCACCGAGACCGGCCTGATGAACGACCCGGCCTCGGCCGCGCAGATCGTCGAGGATCTGCGCCGTGTCGGCATCCGTGTCTCGCTTGACGATTTCGGCACCGGCCAGTCATCGCTCGGCCGCCTGCGCGAATTCCATTTCGACAAGCTCAAGATCGACCGCGCCTTCGTCTCCTCAATCCTCGACGACCGGCCGTCGGAACACATCATCCGAGCCATTCTCGCCATGTGCGAGGGGCTCGGCATGGACGTGGTCGCCGAAGGCATAGAGGAGGAGGCGCAGGCCGACCGTCTCGTCCAGTTCGGCTGCGCCGGCGGGCAGGGTTATTTGTTCGGCAGGCCTGTCGACGCCGACGCCACGCTTGGCTATCTCCGCGATTCCTATCGCGGCGCCTTGCACGCCAAGGCGGTCTGATCGGGCGGATCCGCAATCTCGATTGAAGCCGTTACCGAGGCGCAAGCGGTCTTTTGTCAGACATAAGCCGGTAAATCCGCGTTTTCGCCCTTGCTCCCCCGACTTGGCTGGCTAGGATGCGCGCCGATCGGATCGGGAGAAAAATCATGATGCCATCGGCGCATTTTGCCGACCTCGAAGGTGCCTCGGTGCTGATCACCGGCGGCGGGTCCGGCATTGGCGCCGCACTGACCGAAGGCTTTGTCCGCCAGGGAGCGAAAGTCGCCTTCATCGACATCGCCGACGGCCCAAGCACGGCACTTGCCGACCGCGTCGAGAAAGAGCTTGGCCGGCGGCCGCTCTACCTCAAGACCGACCTGCGCGACATCGAAGCACTGCGGGTCTCAGCCGCGAGCGCTGCCGAGGCGCATGGCGATGTCACAGTGCTGGTCAACAACGCTGCGCTCGATGACCGCCATGCCGTCGAGGACGTCACGGTCGAGTTCTGGGACAACAACCAGGCGGTCAATCTGCGCCCGCATTTCTTCACCGCGCAGGCGGTGGCGCCGGGCATGAAGCGGGCCGGTGGCGGTTCGATCATCAATTTCACCTCGACATCCTACCTGATCAATCACCCGGACATGCCGGCCTATACGGCCGCCAAGGCCGGCATCCTCGGCCTCACCAAGGGGCTCGCCGGCAAGCTCGGCGCCGACCGCATCCGCGTCAACGCGCTTGCGCCCGGCTGGGTGATCACCGAACGGCAAAAGGAGCTCTGGGTCACCGAGCAGGGGCTCGCCGCCCATGTCGCCAAGCAGTGCATCAAGGACGTCATGCGGCCGGAAGACATTGTCGGAACGGTGCTATTCCTGGCGTCCGACGCCTCGCGCATGCTGACAGCGCAGATGCTGATCGTCGACGGAGGGTTCCTGTGAGCCAGATTCCGGCAAACAAGGCGCCGTCTGTCGCGGTCGTCGATTGGGGCACCACCCGTATGCGGGTCTGGCTGGTCGACGAAGCCGACAAGGTTCTTGCCGAGCGTCGCGGTGACGACGGGCTGATCACCGCGCAAGCCGTCGGCTTTTCAACTATTCTCGAAGGCCATTTGGCGGCCATGGGCGCGCCGGAAGCGCTGCCGGTCATCATCTGCGGCATGGCCGGCTCCCGCCAGGGCTGGCTCGAGGCGCCCTACGTGACCGTGCCGTCGCCGATCGACGCCATCCTCGCTGGTGCGATCAGCATTCCCGGCCAGCGTCGCGACATCCGCATCGTGCCTGGCCTCGCCCAGCGTCAGGCCGACGCGCCCGACGTGATGCGCGGCGAGGAAACGCAGCTTGCCGGCGCTGGTTTGCCGGCAAACGGCCGCCACCTCGTCTGCATGCCGGGCACGCACTCGAAATGGGTGCTGGCCGAGGACGGCACGGTCGCCGGTTTTTGCACTTGGCCGACCGGCGAGCTGTTTTCGGTGCTGGCGGCGCACTCGATCCTGCGCCACTCGCTGGGCGAGCAGCCCAAGCCCGTCACAGCAGGCAATCCATTCTTCCAGGATTGGTGCAGGAGAGCATTGGCCGAGGGCGGTGATGTCACCTCAAGACTGTTCTCGATCCGCGCCGCCGGCCTGCTGCAGGACCTGCAGCCAGACGATGCTGCTGCTTGCCTGTCCGGCCTGCTGATCGGCGGCGAGATTGCCTCGGCAAATCGCCGCTATGGCGCAAGCGCTGCCCCCATCGTGCTGATTGCCTCCGGCGCCCTCGCGACGCTTTATCAGGCGGTGCTTGGTCTTGCCGGACTTGCGGTCAGGACTGTCGACGCCGACGAGGCGGTGCGATCCGGCCTGATCGAGGCCGCGCGTGAGAATGGCATGATCGCCAAAAGCGGAGTTGCCGCATGACCCAGACCGCACCTTTTCCGAAACTTAGGCGTGGCCTGGTCGCCATCCTGCGCGGCCTGAAGCCAGACGAGGCGGTGGCCATCGGCCAGGCGCTGTTCGAAGCCGGCATTGAAGCGATCGAAGTGCCGCTCAATTCGCCGGAGCCGTTTGCGTCGATCGCCAAAATCGTCGAAGTGCTTCCTTCGACGGCATTGGTCGGCGCCGGCACGGTACTGACATCAGCCGATGTCGACGGCCTGCACAAGGCCGGCGGCAGGCTGCTGGTCAGCCCCAACATCGATGCCGAAGTCATGGGCCGCGCCATGCATCACGGCATGGTGACGATGCCCGGCGTGTTCACGCCGACCGAGGCCTTCCAGGCGATCAGGCTCGGCGCTTCGGCGCTGAAATTCTTCCCGGCAAGCGTGCTGGGTGCGGCGGGCATTTCGGCAATGCGCGCCGTGCTGCCGGCGCAGACGCTGGTCGGCGCGGTCGGCGGCGTTTCGGAAAAGGATTTTGCCGGCTACAAATCGGCTGGCGTCAGCGTCTTTGGCCTCGGCTCCAGCCTGTTCAAGCCCGGCATGAGCGTTGACGAGGTGGCGACGCGGGCGCAGGCCGCCGTCGCCGCCTGGGACATCGCGTTTGGAGTGGCATGATGAGCGAAACCTCCGTTTCTGTCTTTTCCGACCATATCTGCCAACTCGGCGAGGGCCCAAGCTATGATCCCTCCATCGATGCGCTGTTCTGGTTCGATATCGTCAACGGCCTTTTGCTGGAGCAGGGCGTCGGCTCCGGCGCGCTGAAAATCCATGAACTTGGCCAGATGGCCAGCGCACTTGCCACTATCGACGACCAGCTCCAGCTGATCGCCACCGAGACCGGCCTGCATATCCGCGACGTGGCAACCGGCAAGCTAACGCTGCATACGGCAATCGAGGCCGACAATGCGCTGACGCGCTCCAACGATTCGCGCGTCCACCCTTGCGGCGCCTTCTGGGTCGGCACGATGGCCAAGGATGAAGCTAAGGCCGCCGGCTCGATCTACTGGTTTTTCAAAGGCGAGTTGCGCAAGCTGTATTCCGACATCACCGTGTCGAACTCGATTTGTTTCTCGGAAGACGGGTCGATCGCTTATTACACCGACACCGCGACCGGCTTGTTGATGCGCGTCGCTTGCGATCCGGCGACGGGCCTGCCGGTCGGCGAGTCCAAAGTGTTTGTCGACCATCGCTCGTCCAAGGGTTATGTCGACGGCTCCGTGGTCGACCGCGACGGCGTGCTGTGGAACGCCGTCTGGGGTGGAAAGGCGGTCAAGGCTTATTCGCCCGAAGGCGCTCTGCTGCGCGAAATTCCGATGCCGGTGACGCAGGCGTCCTGCCCGGCCTTTGTCGGCGCCAAGGCCGACCGCCTGGCCGTGACCTCGGCCTGGAAGGGCAAGGACGACAAACAGCGCAAGCTCGACCCGCAGGCCGGTATGACCTTCCTGCTCGACATCCCCGTCAGGGGCCGTTTCGAACCGCGCGTGTTGATCGCCTGATTGCTCGGGGCGGGCGCCGCTGTCGCGCAGGCGTCCGGCGCTGGTCGGTTTCGCGCAAGCCGATCACAGCGGCCATGCGATGGTGGGGCAGCATCACCGGAAGTCCTGATCCATGCCGAGACACATGCCGACCCTGATCCTCGTCCACGAGCCGGAAAAGGCCTGTTTCGACCGGCTGGTTGCCGATGGTTTTCCTGCCGAGCGTGCACTGGAAATCTCGTCCTATCTGGCGCAGTCGACCGATCTCTCGCCGGAATTCGATGAACTCGCGGCGACGTGCGAGCGGCGCGGCCTGGCCTTCGTGCCGGTCGAACTGGACGATGCCGCGACGGCGCTAGGAAAAGCCGATCCGGAGACCACGTTGGTGTGGACTCTGACCGACGGCGTCTCCTATTTCCGCGGTGGCGCGGCACCGGCTCTGGCAAGGCTGAACGGGCTGAAAACCATTGGCGCCGACGATTCTCTGTTCGCGCTCTGCCAGGACAAGTTCCGATCCGGCGCCGTGCTCGGCGCGCTCGGCCTGCCGGTGCCGCAGGCAGGCCTCGCCCGCGACGGTCACTGGCTGGTCGAGCCGCCGGACTCGGCTGCCGGTTGGTTCGTCAAGCCGAACCGGCTGGGCGCCAAGATCGGCATCTGGCAGGATTCGCGCTGCGAGGATCTCGGCAATGCGCTGGAGCTTAGCCGGCGTGTCTTCGCCGCCTACCGCGACGATGTCGTCGTGCAACCCTATGTCGCTGGGCGCAATGTGCGCGCGAGTTTTCTCGGCCTGAAACCGGACACCGGCGCGGAGGCACTCGGCATCTCCTTTGTCGATTCGGGCGCCGATTTCCAGACCATGGCAGACAGCCTGGCGCTCTATGGCGGCACCGGCGAGGCGGCCAAGGCGGCAGGACACTATGCCGAGCCGGTACTGCTGCCGGTTGCCGACACCCAGCCGGGAGCCGCCGCAACAATTCGACGCATTGCCGAGAGGCTGAGGGCCGGGCTTGGCTTACGGGACGTGTTTTCCATCGATCTCAGGGTCGAGGCGGACGATCATGTCCATCTCATCGAGTTCGAAGTCTGCCCCGGGCTGCCATGCTTCGATTTTCGCGCCTATTGCCGCTCGCAATGGGGCATGGGCCTCGCCGATGCGATGGCCGAAACCGCCGCGAACCGGCTGACCGACCAAAAGCGGCACGCCTGAAACGGCCGCGCGCGCGTCAACCGAGAGCGGACCCGGCTGAGAGACCAGCCCGCGCCTTGACGCCTTCAGCCTTGCCTCTAGTGTCGGTCGACGACCCCTAGCAAAGGCCGCGCGATGAACACCACCCCTGTCAGCTCCGAAACCCTCCACCATCATGTCAGGCGCATGGCTGGGCGCGATCCGCATGAGGGGCATCGCGTCGCGACGCCGCTCGAACTTCTGTTCGACTTGACCTTCGTGACCACTTTCAGCCTCGCGTCTTCCCAACTCGCCCATGCGCTGGCCGAAGGCCAATACACTGCCGCCCTGCTCGGCTTCGGTTTCGCAAGCTTCGCCATCTGCTGGGCCTGGGTCAATTTCTCGTGGTTCTCCTCGGCCTATGACACCGACGACTGGATTTTCCGCCTCGTTACCATGGTGCAGATGATCGGCGTGCTGGTGCTGGCGATCGGTCTGCCGCGCATGTTCGCCTCTATCGAACACGGCGCGCATCTCGACAATTCGGTCATGGTGCTGGGCTACGTGATCATGCGCTTGGCCATGGTTTTCCAATGGCTGCGCGCTGTCAGGCAGGACCCTGCCCGCCGCCGGGCCTGCCTGACCTATGCCATCGCCGTCTCGGTTGCCCAGATCGGCTGGGTGGTGCAGATCGTCTTTGATTTTCCGATCGGCGTCAGCCTCATCCTCGCCTGCATCCTGGCAGCCATCGAACTGGCGGGACCGGTGATCGCGGAGCGCAAGGATGGCGGAACGCCCTGGCATGCCCATCATATAGTCGAGCGCCATAGCCTGTTCGCCATCATCGCGCTGGGCGAAGGGGTCGTCGGCACCGTCGCGACATTGTCGGCCGTGGTCGAGGAGCAGGGCTGGACCATGGATGCGGCACTGGTCTGTATCGCCGGCACCGGGCTCACTTTCGGCATGTGGTGGGTCTATTACATACTGCCTTCCGCGCGGATACTTCATGCTCACCGAAATCGCGCCTTCGTCTGGGGCTATGGACAGATGCTGATTGTGACCGCCATCGTTGCGACCGGTGCCGGGCTCCACGTCGCGGCCTATTTCATCGAACACAAGGCTCACATCGGCCCGCTTGCGACGCTGCTTGCCACCGCTGTTCCCGTGGGTATTTTCCTGGGATTGGTCTATGCGCTCTACTACTATCTTGTTCCGCGCTTCGACCCGTTCCACGTCTGGTTGCTGATCGCGACCGCCGCGGTTGTGGCGGCAGCCGTTTTCGCCGCGCTTGCTGGCGTCGACATGACGGTTTGCCTTGTCATTCTCATGCTCGCGCCGGCGGTGACGGTCGTCGGCTACGAATTGCTCGGACACCGCCATCAGGCCGAGGCGCTCGCCAACGATCTATAGACTAGAGCGTTTCCTACTTTGAGAGAATCGTAGGATTCCCAAATCAGGCTGTTTGTGATTCAAGACGCAGGCTGGGTTGGAGGCCAGCATCTAATGACGCGAGCGCTTTCAAACGATCTTCGTGAGCGTGTTGTTGAAGCAGTTGGCGCAGGCGAGAATTGCCGTACCGTGGCATCGCGCTTTGGCGTTGCAGTTTCCTCTGTCGTGAAGTGGTCGCAGCGCTATCGAGCGACCGGCTCGGTGGCGCCGGGCAAGATGGGCGGACATCGCAAGCGCATTCTTGAGCCGCATCGGGCCTTCATCGTGGAGCGGATCAATCAGACCTCTGAGCTGAGTTTGCATAGGCTGAAAGACGAGTTGGAAGCGCGCGGGGTCAAGGTCTCGCACAATACGATCTGGATGTTCCTGCGCCGCGAGGGCCTGAGCTTCAAAAAAAACACTGTTCGCCCTTGAGCAGGCCCGCGCTGATATTGCCCGCAGGCGCCAGCGATGGCGATCTTGGCAGACCGGTCTCGATCCACAGTGCCTGGTCTTCATCGATGAGACCTGGATCAAGACCAACATGGCTCCGCTGCGCGGTTGGGGGCCGAAGGGCAAGCGGCTGCGCGGCCTGGCGCCGCACGGCCACTGGCGCACGCTGACCTTCCTTGGCGCGCTGCGCTGGGATCGGCTCGCAGCACCTTGTGTCTTCGACGGACCGATCAACGGCCAATGCTTCCGCGCTTATGTCGAGCAGCAGCTCGTCACCGTTCTGAAGCCCGGCGACATCGTCGTCATGGATAATCTGGGAAGTCATAAGTCGGCGGCCATCAGGCAGATGATCAAGGCTGCCGGCGCCAGGCTTTGGTACCTGCCGCCTTACTCTCCGGACCTCAATCCGATTGAGCAGGCCTTCGCCAAGATCAAACACTGGATGCGCCAGGCTCAGAAACGCACTGTCGAGGAAACTTGGCGCCACATCGGCCACCTCGTCGAAACCATCGAGGCAGCCGAATGCAAGAACTACTTCGAAAATGCGGGATACGCTTCCGTCAAAACATGAAATGCTCTCTAGAGCAACCTGCCTCAGGTCCCCTCGACCAGCACGATTTCGCCGTCGGCCACCTTCTGGCGGATGGCGACGGCGCGCTGATATTCCGGTGAGTGGTAGCAGTCATGCGCTGCGGCGAGTGACGGAAACTCGATGATCACGTTGCGTGCGCGACCTGGGCCTTCGGCTTTTTCATGTTCGCCGCCGCGTGCCAGGAATTTCACGTCGAAGCGGTCGAAGGCCAGCTTGGCGGCGGCAACATAGTCCTTATAGCCTTCCGCGTCGCGCACATCGACGCGGGCGATCCAGTATCCCTTGGGCATTTCTTTTCTCCGAGATTGATCGTGGGGAAATTATGCCGAGCGCATCTCATCAAGAATGGCTTCCGCCACCGCCCGCCTGTCGGGCGCGGCGACGATCGGCCGGCCAACGACAAGATGGCTGGAACCGTTGCGGATCGCTTGCGCCGGCGTCACCACGCGTTTCTGGTCGCCATGGTCGCTGCCCTTGGGCCGTATTCCCGGCGTGACCACAGCCATGTTGGGGCCGACGATCCGGCGCACCGCTTCGGCTTCCTCGGCCGAGCAGACGATGCCACCCATGCCGGCATGCAGCGCCTGTTCCGAGCGCCGCAGCACCAGCGTATGCGGGTCATACTCATAACCGGCGTCGATCACGTCCTGCTCGTCCATGGACGTCAGCACGGTGACGCCAAGCAGACAAAGATCGCTGCCCTTGGCGGCTTCCACCGCCGCCCTCATCGTCTTCGGATAGGCATGCAGAGTCAGCATGGTTACACCCATCCTGACGATGTTCTCGACGCCCTTGGCCACCGTGTTGTCGATGTCGAGGAGCTTCATGTCGAGGAAGACCTTCGTCCCGCCTTGGGCGAGTTCGCGGGCGAAGTCGAGCCCGCCGGCAAAGGCGAGCTGATAGCCGATCTTGTAGAAGGAGACGACACCTTCGAGCTCGCGCACCGTCTCCTCGGCTTGCTTCAGCGTCGGCACGTCGAGGCCGACGATCAACCTGTCCCGCATGGAGTCTTCCGCGCGGATCATGTCCCGATCCGGGTCGACAGCAAACGCGAGGTTTCGATCAGCGTGCGGCATAGATGCTCCATCGATTTGTGCAGTCTCTCGTCCCTGAAATTCCCGGCGTCGTCGAAGGAATTGCCACCCTCCGGGACCGAGCACTCCGGCGTCACCACCTCCATCCGGCAGCGCACCAGCACGGCGCGCAGATGGTTGATGCAGCGTATCCCGGCGAAGTGTCCGTTGGAAGACGAACAGAGGCCGGCGACCTTGCCGGCAAGCGGCCTGAGCGACCGGCCGCCATCCTTGCGCACCCGGCTCACCCAGTCGATTGTGTTCTTGAGCAGCGGCGGGATGGAGCCGTTGTATTCGGGTGTTGCGATCAGCAGCCCGTCATGGGCGGCGATCAGCCGGCCGAGGTTCACGGCGTTTTCGGGAACGCCTTTTTCCTTCTCCAGATCCTCGTCCAGGATCGGCAACGGATAGTCGGCGAGCGAGATGCGGGTCACCTCGGCGCCCTGCATGGCCAGCTCTTTTTGCGCCACATCGGCGGTCCTGCCGCTGTAGGCGCCGGTACGGACTGAACCGGCAAAGACGAGAATTTTGGGGATCACTGGCATTGGCCACTCTTGTCAGTGGGCAGATATAGGCCAAGTGCCGCTCAAATCCCAAGCCCTGATCTGATCAATGCGCCTTGCGGCGGTAGATCCAGAGCTGCGTCGGCGGGATGTTGCGGATGACGAACTGGAAATGCTCGACCGTGTAGTCGCCGCGGCCGGGCGGTATCGGCGACAGCGGACCGTAGGTCAGCTGCACGATCGGCCGGCCGGCCGGGATGCGGTCGAGCAGGCTTTCGATATAGGCGACGCGCTGGGCGACCGGGAAGTTGAGCAGCGGCACGCCCGACACGACCGAATCGAAGATCATGCCGCTTTTGTCGCCGAGCGTGGCATCGAGATTGAACGCGTCGCCTTCGATGACGTGGACGCCCGGATAGAGCTGGCGCAGATGGCGGACGAAATCAGTGGAATATTCAACCGCATAGAGATTTTCGGGCTTCACGCCCTGGGCGAGGATGGCGCGGGTGATGACACCGGTGCCGGGGCCGACTTCGAGCACTGGCAGGCCGGACTTCGGATTGACGATCGAAGCCATCTTGCGCGCGGTGATGGAACTGGTCGGCACGATCGAACCGACAGCCTTCGGCTTGTCGATCCAGCCCTTGAAGAATTTCAGCTCGTCGTCGAACTTTTCCGCCAGCGCCTTCCGCAATCCCGGACCACGTGCCATGCAAGTTCTCCTAACGCTCCCCCGGTGCTACTTAGCAGCTACCGGGTCCAAGGCAAGGCGCAACCCGAGTATAAGATGTTGATGACGTTTGGGAAGCGTATCGAGAACCAGCGTCAGCGCTCGCCGAAGGATTCGAAAAAGTCCTTCATGCGGGCGAAAAAGCCGCTCGACTGGGGCGAGTTGTCCTGCGACGAAAGCTGCTCGAACTCTTCCAGCAGCTCGCGTTGGCGGCGCGACAGGTTCTGCGGCGTCTCGACCGCGGTCTGGATGTAAAGGTCGCCTATATTGGGCTGGCGCAGGACCGGCATGCCCTTGCCCTTGAGCCGGAACTGGCGGCCGTTCTGGGTGCCTTCCGGCACCTTCACCTTCGTCTGGGTGCCGTCCAGCGTCGCCACCTCGAACGAACCGCCAAGTGCGGCCGTCGTCATCGAGATTGGCACCTTGCAGTAGAGATCAGCACCGTCGCGCTGGAAGAATTCGTGCGGCTTCACCGCCAGGAAAATATAAAGATCGCCCGAAGGACCACCGCGCAGGCCGGCCTCGCCCTCATTGGCAAGCCGGATGCGGGTGCCGTCCTCGATGCCGGCGGGGATATTGACCGACAGCGAGCGCTCCTCGACGACGCGACCCTGGCCGGCGCATTTCGGGCACGGGTCCTTGATCGTCTGGCCGCGGCCTTGGCACTGCGGGCAGGTGCGTTCGATCGAGAAGAAGCCTTGCGTGGCCCGCACCTTGCCGTGGCCGTTGCACATCGCGCAGGTGGCGGGCTGGGTGCCGGGCTTGGCGCCGTTGCCCGAGCATTCCGAGCAGGAGATCGAAGCCGGCACGCGGATCTGCGCGGTCTTTCCCGCGAAGGCTTCTTCCAGCGAGATTTCCATATTGTAGCGCAGATCGGCGCCGCGCTCACGGCCGCCCGATGAGCGGCGCTGGCGCCCGCCCATCATGTCGCCGAAAATGTCCTCGAAGATGTCGGCGAAGCCGCCGCCGCCAAACCCTTGCGCGCCGCCATTCATGCCGCCCTGTTCGAAGGCGGCGTGACCGAAACGATCATAGGCCGCGCGCTTCTGCGGATCCTTCAGCGTCTCGTAGGCCTCGTTGATTTCCTTGAACTTGTGCTCGCAGGAATGGTCGCCGGGGTTGCGGTCGGGATGGAACTGCATGGCGAGCTTGCGGAAAGCGCTCTTGAGCTCCTTCTCGTCGGCGCCCTTTTGCACGCCCAGCGTTTCGTAGAAATCGGCTTTCATCTTTTCCCGCTGTCCGGATATTCAACGTCTTGAAGTTTTCTTGCGTCGTTTGCCGGCACGTCGCCTCGATTTAGGTGCGATAGAGCCGCGATGCCAGTCTCAGTGCGGGTTTGCCCGCATTTTTTCGGCGACGTCCGTATTTTTTTGGCAAAGGGTTGCAAAAAAGCCCGGCTTTGCGCCGGGCTTTCTGCATTAATTTGCCGTCAACCGGTTCAGGCCGACTTCTTCTTGTCGTCGTCCTCGTCGATTTCTTCGAAATCGGCATCGACCACGTCAGAGTCCTTGGCAGCGTCCGCCTTGGCGTCGGCTTCCGCGGCTTCCTTCTGCGAAGCCTCGTACATGGCCTGGCCGAGCTTCATCGAAGCTTCGGCGAGCGCCTGCGTCTTGGCCTCGATCTCGGCCGCGTCGTCGCCTTCGGTGGCGGTCTTCAGCGCCGCGATCGCATCGGCAATCGCCGTGCGGTCGGCTTCCGAGACCTTGTCGCCATATTCCTTCAGCGACTTCTCCGAAGAATGCACCAGCGCCTCGGCCTGGTTACGGGCCTCGACCAGCGCACGCCGCTTCTTGTCGCTCTCGGCATTGGCCTCGGCGTCCTTCACCATCTTCTCGATGTCGGCGTCGGATAGACCGCCAGACGCCTGAATGCGGATCTGGTGCTCCTTGCCGGTGCCCTTGTCCTTGGCCGAGACGTTGACGATGCCGTTGGCGTCGATGTCGAAGGTGACCTCGATCTGCGGCACGCCGCGTGGTGCCGGCGGAATGCCGACCAGGTCGAACTGGCCGAGCGCCTTGTTGTCGGCGGCCATTTCGCGCTCGCCCTGGAAGACGCGGATGGTCACCGCGGCCTGACTATCCTCAGCCGTCGAGAACACCTGGCTCTTCTTGGTCGGGATCGTCGTGTTGCGCTCGATCAGGCGGGTGAACACGCCACCCAGCGTTTCGATGCCAAGCGACAGCGGCGTCACGTCGAGCAGCAGCACGTCCTTGACGTCGCCCTGCAGCACGCCCGCCTGGATGGCGGCGCCAAGGGCCACGACCTCATCCGGGTTGACGCCCTTGTGCGGCTCCTTGCCGAAGAACTGCTTCACGATCTCCTGGATCTTGGGCATGCGGGTCATGCCGCCGACCAGAACCACTTCGTCGATCTCGCCGGCTTTCAAGCCGGCATCCTTGAGCGCCGCCTTGCAGGGGTCGATCGTGCGCTGGACGAGATCCTCGACCAGGCTCTCGAACTTCGCCCGAGTCAGCTTCAGCGTCAGGTGCTTGGGCCCGGTGGCGTCAGCGGTGATGAACGGCAGGTTGATCTCGGTCTGGGTGGTGGACGACAGTTCGATCTTGGCCTTTTCAGCCGCCTCCTTGAGGCGCTGCAGGGCCAGCTTGTCGTTCTTCAGGTCGATGCCCTGTTCCTTCTTGAACTCGGCCGCCAGATATTCGACCAGACGCATGTCGAAATCCTCGCCGCCGAGGAAGGTGTCGCCATTGGTCGACTTCACCTCGAACACGCCGTCGCCGATTTCGAGTACCGAAATGTCGAACGTGCCGCCGCCAAGGTCATAGACGGCAATGGTCTTGCCTTCCTTCTTGTCGAGGCCGTAGGCGAGCGCGGCCGCGGTCGGCTCGTTGATGATGCGCAGCACTTCGAGACCGGCGATCTTGCCGGCGTCCTTGGTCGCCTGGCGCTGGGCGTCGTTGAAATAGGCCGGAACGGTGATGACCGCCTTCTCGACCTTCTCGCCGAGATAGGCTTCCGCCGTTTCCTTCATCTTCTGCAGGATCATTGCCGAGATCTGGCTGGGCGACTGCTTCTTGCCGCCGGCCTCGACCCAGGCATCGCCATTGTCGCCCTTGACGATCTTGTAGGGGACAAGCTTCTTGTCCTTCTCCGTCACCGGATCGTCATAGCGGCGGCCGATCAGGCGCTTGACCGCGAAGATGGTGTTTTCAGGATTGGTGACCGCCTGGCGCTTGGCCGGCTGGCCGACGAGGCGCTCGCCGTCGCCGCTGATGGCGACAATGGAAGGGGTCGTGCGCGCGCCTTCCGCATTCTCGATAACCTTCGGCTCCTTGCCATCCATGATGGCGATACAGGAGTTGGTGGTTCCCAGATCGATACCGATTACTTTTGCCATTTTTCTAGTCTCTCCGCTAAGCAGGCTCTCAGGACCCGTACAGGCGTTCCGACGAAAGCCCCTGTTCACAAGAAATTCCGCTCCGGCAACCGGCATTCCGGCACTGAGCGGCTTGGCGCGTATATAAGAACAGGCCGCGCGGCGCGCAAGCATTCTGCGCAAGGCGTCCACCGACGTTGACCGGGGGTGCGGCCATGTGGCGCCTTCCCCGCGTCCGAAATCAGCGTCGATCGCCAAAAGGCATCACGCACCCATCGAAAAAATATCGCTTATGCGGGCCTGAACGCCTGCAAAAGCGCCACCCGGCAGCCTCAGGCTGCTTTCGACAGTGATTTGTGGGCCTCGGCCAGAATCTCGAACGACCGTATCCGCGCCACATGGTCGAAAATCTGCGCGGTGACCATCAATTCGTCGGCGCCGGTGCGGCGCACGAAGGCATCGATGCCTTGGCGAACCGTTTCCGGGGCGCCGACGACAGCGCAGGATAGCGCCTGGCCAAGCATGGTCTTGGCCATCGGGTCGAGGTCGCGCTCATAATCCTCGACCGGCGGCGGCAACCGGCCGGGCCGGCCGGTGCGCAGATTGACGAAGGCCTGCTGCAATGAGGTGAACGACAACCGCGCCTCGGCATCTGTCGGTGCCGCGAAGACGTTGAGGCCCAGCATGACATACGGCTTGTCGAGCTGTTCCGACGGCTGGAAGCGCGAGCGATAGATCTCCAGCGCATGGTCGAGCTCGGCCGGCGCGAAATGCGAGGCAAATGCATAGGGTAGACCGAGCATGGCGGCGAGCTGCGCGCCATAGAGGCTGGAGCCGAGAATCCAGACGGGCACCTGCTGGCCCTCACCGGGGACGGCGCGGATGCGTTGACCTTCCTCGGCCGGCTGGAAATAGCCCATCAGTTCGACGACATCCTGCGGGAAATTGTCGGCGCCGGCATCGAGATTGCGGCGCAGCGCCCGTGCCGTGCCCATGTCGGTGCCGGGCGCGCGGCCGAGGCCGAGGTCGATGCGGCCGGGGTACAAAGCGGCCAGCGTGCCGAATTGCTCGGCGATGACCAAAGGTGAATGGTTGGGCAGCATGATGCCGCCGGCGCCGACGCGGATGGTTTTGGTGCCGCCGGCGACATGGGCAATGACCACCGCTGTGGCCGCACTGGCGATGCCCGGCATGTTGTGATGCTCGGCCAGCCAGTAGCGCTTGTAACCGAGGCGCTCGGCATGGCGGGCGAGGTCGAGCGAATTGGCCAGCGACTGTGAAGCATTGCTGCCTTCGACGATTGGCGACAGGTCGAGAACGGAAAGGGCGGTCATCGGCGGAATCCTGTGTACGGACCGGATGTAGGAACCGACCGCCAAGGCCGCAAATTCAAAAAATTGATGCGAACGCCGCTGCGTCCGGTAGGACGCGCAAAGGGCGCTCCAATACTTTGAATCTGCGCTAGCCCGCCGTTTTCTCTGTTCCGGAAATTTCCTCGTCCTCGTCCTCGACCACCGCCGTCTGCTGCGCCGCCAAAAAATTGCCGACATGGCTGAGGCCGTCGAAATGATCGCAGAACACCTTGATGACGACCAGCAGCGGCACCGCCATCAGCGCGCCGACGAAGCCCCACAGCCAGGACCAGAAGGCAATGGCGATGAAGATGGCCACGGCGTTGATCTCGAGCCGGCGACCGACCACCATCGGCGTCACGAACTGGCCTTCGACGATATCGCACAACAGCAGGAAGGCCGGTGCCAGCAGCGCGTAGGTGACGCTGTCGAAGCTGATCAGGGCTATGACGGTGACCAGCACGATGGTGATCAGCGCGCCGACATAGGGCAGGAAATTGAGCAGGGCTGCGGCCGCGCCCCAGACCAGCGGATTGGGCATGCCAAGCGCCCACAGGCCAAGGCCGATGACCGTGCCGAGGCCGGCATTGATGACGGCGACGGTAAGCAGATAGTGCGAGATTTCGCGCTCGACGTCATAGACGACGCGCAGCGCCCGCTTCTTTTCGCTGAGGCTGGCGAAGGACTGGATGATCTTTTCATAAAACATCGTGCCCGAGGCGAGCAGGAAAAGCGTCAGCACGAAGATGATGGTCAGGCTGGTGCCCGCCGACAATATGTTGCCGGCGGCTTGCGACAGGATGCCGGACTGCGACACCACGACTCTTTGCACGTCGGACTCTTGCCCGGTGTTGGTCAGCCCTTCCAGTTCATGAGCGATCTGCATGATCTTTTCGAAAGGAGGACGCAGCTGCGCCAGACGCTCGGTCAGCTGTTGGCCGATCGACGAGGTGTTGTTGATGAGGTCGATGACCGGGCCGCTGAGCAGATAGCCGGCGCTGGCGAAGATGGCGACCGACAGCAGCACCAAGAGTGTCGCCGACACCATTTCGGACACGCCGTGCTTGCGCAGGAAGCGCACGATCGGCGTCAGCGTCAGCGTCAGCAGGAAGGCGAGGATGACCGGCATGAAGAAGGCGCGGGCAAAATACAACGCGTAGATGATCATCAGGATGAAAATGCCGATCAGCAGCGACCGCATCAGACGCGTGTCAGCGCGGGCTTCGACGCGCGGATCCGACTCGTCGGCAACGGCTTGGCCCAAGGCAGTGGGTTCGGTTTTCATGCTCGCCCTCGAGCCGGCGCCCCTCGGCGGTCGGCAATTGCCTGGACGAAACGCAGCGTCACGGCGCAGGTTCCATGAGCCGGCTTCCGGAATGAAGCGCTTGTACGGGCTCGGCGGGAACCAGACGGCAATGCGGGGCGCATCGGTCGAAATATTACATTTGATGTAATTGAGGCCACGCCTTCCACAAGCCTAATACAGGCAGGCTTTCGCGGAGCCAGAAGGAAGCAATGACCGAACACCCCTATAGCGCAACGCGAAGGTTTGCGTGCAATCGGAAACTGATCTTGGAAGAGGACGTTAGAAATGCAGAGATTCAACCTTCAGACAATCGAATCGGCGCCGGAAAAATCCAGGCCTGCGCTAAAGGCGTTGGAAGAGAGATTTGGCTTCCTCCCGAATGCGCTGGCGACGATGGCGAACAATCCGGTTCTTCTCAACGGGTTCGTCGGCATCTTCGGCAGTTTTCATGGCGGCAGCTTTGACGAGATCGAAAAGCAGGTTCTGCTGCTTACCAACGCGGTCACGATCAAATGTCCCTGGACCGTTGCCGCGCATTCGACGTTTGCCATTGAAGACGGGATCGCCGAAAGCGAGGTCCAGGCGATCCGTGATGGCCGGTTGCCGAGAGATCCCAGATATGCGGCACTCTCGACGCTGACGAAAGCGCTGATCGAGAACAAAGGAAACGTGAGCGATGCGGATGTCGACGCGTTTATGTCGGCGGGCTATTCGAAGGCCCAGATCCTGGAAGTGGTGACCGGTATCGGCGTTTCCACCGTGGCGGCAACCACCACCAATATGGCCGGCACGCCGGTCGAGGAACGCCTCCGGCCCCAGGCGTGGTCCGCGGCGGCCTGAACCAATCGACGGCGCATGGATTGGCCGATGCCATCCATGCGCCGTCGGGCATCAGACGCTGCCGGTCGCCGTATGGTGCAGGTTGGGCTGCGAGGATATGAGCAATGAAATCGGCGAAACTCACGACCAACATGATGCCGAACCTGGGCGTGCTCCTGCGCCACTGGCGTGATCTGCGTGGCAGAAGCCAACTCGACCTATCGCTGGATACGGGCATTTCGCAAAAGCAGATCAGTTTCGTCGAAAGCGGCCGCAGCGTTCCCAGCCGCCAGACCTTGATGACTATTGCCCAGGCGCTCGATATGCCCTTGCGCGACCGCAACACGTTGCTGCTGGCGGCAGGATACGCGCCAATGTTTTCCGAGAGCGCGTGGGATTCCGAAGAGATGACAAGCGTGACCAATGCCCTGAGGCGCATGCTGCGGCAGCAGGAGCCGTTTCCCGCCGTGGTCATGGATCGATACTGGAACGTGCTCATGACCAATGAAGCCGCACCGCGCTTCTTCGGCTGTTTCCTCGACATGGACGCTCGCCAGGGACCGCGCAACATTCTGCACCTGATGTTCGATCCTCAGGGCATGCGCCCGTTCGTCGCCAATTGGGACGATGTGGCGAGGAGTTTGTTCGAGCGTGTTTATCGCGAATCCATCGGCCGCGTCGTCGATGAAAAGACCAAGGCCTTGCTGGCCGATCTGCTCGCTTATCCGGACGTGAAAAGTGACTGGAAAAACCCCGTGGCGATCGGCTTCATGCCCACCATTCCGCTTGGTTTCGTCATGGGGGATCGGGTTCTCAACTACTTTTCGATGGTCACCACCGTGGGCACGCCTCAAACCGTTGCCGCCCAGGAATTGCGCATTGAGTGCATGTTTCCGGCGGACGAGGCGACCGAGATCCATCATGCCGAGATGATGGCGGCCGCTGGCAACCCGTAGCGCGCAACCGCCAGGCTGCGCGGACGAGCCGTCCGCCGCTCAGGCTACAGGCGCTGCTACCGCAGCAACCGCCTTCGCCGTTTCCTTGCGCACGATCGGCGCCACCCTGGTACCGTAGAGTTCGATCGCCTTCATGACCTTTGCATGCGGCATGATGCCGATCGCCATCTGCAGCAGGAAACGGTCATTGCCGAAGATCCTGTGCTGGGCGACGATCTTTTCGGCCACCTGTTCGGGATTGCCGACGAACAGCGCGCCGTTCGGGCCGCGCGACTGGTCGAAATGCGCTCGCGACGTCGGACCCCAGCCGCGCTCGCGGCCGATACGGTTCATCACCTCGGCCTGCGGCCCGTAAAAGTCGTTGGCCGCCTGGTCGGTGGTCTCGGCGATGAAGCCGTGAACGTTGATGCTGGTGGCGAGATCCGCCGGATTGTTGCCGGCCCGATTTGCGGCTTCGCGGTAGATGTCAAACAGCGGCGCGAACCGCGCCGGCTCGCCGCCGATGATGGCGAGCGCCAGCGGCAGGCCGAGTGCACCCGCGCGGGCGGCAGACTGTGGCGTCCCACCAATCGCGATCCAGATCGGCAACTTGTCCTGGAAGGGGCGGGGATAGACGCCGCGACCGTTGATCGCTGCGCGCAGATTGCCGGACCAGGTCACCTTGACGCTGTCGCGGATGGCGAGCAGCAGGTCGAGCTTTTCGGCAAACAGCTCGTCATAGTCTTCGAGATTGTAGCCGAACAGCGGAAAGGATTCGATGAACGAGCCGCGCCCGGCCATGATCTCGGCGCGGCCGCCCGACAAAAGATCGAGCGTCGCAAACTGCTGGAAGACGCGAACCGGGTCGTCTGAGGACAGCACGGTGACCGCGCTGGTCAGCTTGATGCGCTTGGTGCGTTCGGCAGCTGCAGCGAGCGCCACGACCGGCGCGGATGCGGCATAGTCGGGACGGTGATGCTCCCCCAGCCCGAAGACATCGAGGCCGACCTGGTCGGCCAGCTCGATCTCCTCGATCAAATTGCGCAGCCGCTGATGCGGGCCGATGGCGCCGGGACCCGGTTCGGGGCTGACGTCAGCGAAAGTATAGAGACCGAGTTCCATGACATGTCATCCTGATGTGTTGCTTTTCGCGCTAGAGGTAGCCATCCGTCCAGCGCGCCGCCAGAGGGCTGGACGGTGAACAGTGCATGTCGGGTTTCGGGCGAAAAGGCGTCTCCCGGCTGCAACAGCCAACAATTTCATGGCTGCCATGCCGTTTTGGCGCTTGAACTCTCGGTTTTCACGCGTATGTAAGCGTCGCGAATTGACTTCAGGGAAGTGGACTTGGCTATTTACAGGGAAAAAGACGTTTTCGAGCGGCGCAACGCCGCAAACGAGGCAAAGAAGGCGCTTCTGGAGCGCTTCAAGTCAAAGCCGGCAGCAGACGATCCTGCAGTGCTGGCGCGACAGGCCGAACGCAAGGCGATCCTCGAGGCCCGTGAAAAGCGTGAGGCTGAAAAGGCCCGGCTGAAGCAGGAAAAGCTGGCACGCGAAGCGGTCGAAAAGGCCGAGCGCGAGGCAGCTGCTGAAGCGGCGCGTCTCGCCGCTGAAGAGGCGGCACAAGCGGAAGCAAAGATCCGGGAAGCCGACGAGAACGAGCGTATCGCCCGTTTGCTCGCCGACGAAGCCGAACGCAAGGCCAAGCGCGACGCGCGTTATGCGGCGCGCAAGCAGCGCACCGGCAGGACGCCTCCGGGCTTTTCCGCCCGCTAGCGCTTCCAGGGCGTGGCCCGAACAATCGGGAAATCAGGGTCGCCTTCAGCGGCCCTGAATGCGTTTGTCCCGGAAACTAGGCGGCGAGCTTCAGTCCCGCGATGCCGCAGACGATGAGAGCAATGCAGCCCAGCCTGATCGCGGTCGCCGGCTCGCCCAGCAACCAGATGCCGAGCAGCGCCGTGCCGACAGTGCCGATGCCGGTCCACACCGCATAGGCCGTGCCGACAGGCAGCGCCTTCAGCGCCAGGCCGAGCAAGGCCAGGCTGACGATCATCGAGGCAATGGTCAGAACGGTCGGCAGCGGCTTCGAGAAGCCGTCCGCATATTTGAGGCCGATCGCCCAGCCGATCTCGAACAGGCCGGCAAAGAAGAGAAGAATCCACGGCATCGCAACGCTCCATCAGAGCATCGGACCGAAAGTGCAATCCGGTTTTCGGACAATCCGATGCTCAATCAAAGATCGGCGGGTCGTCCCTGCCATTTTTAGGAAAGCGCGAAGTCGTCCTCGCCAGGTGGATATAGAAGTTTTCGTGCACCAATCAACAGTAACGCCGGCGGCATCAGGTCACAACCCGATGCTGCCGGTCAAAATCTACCCCGAAACGGATTCGCCGAGGCCTTACTTGTCCTTCAGCTTCATCGCCTTGACCGGCGGTGCCTTCAGGGCCGGGGCCGCGGCGGGTTTCTTCGCGTCCTTCTTCGGTTTGCGGGCTTCCTTGCCCGCCTTCATCGCACCTTTAGCCATGATTCGTTCCTCCAATTGGTGGCAGCGAAGTGAAACAAGAGATTGGCCAGACCGCAAGAGGCTGTTGCCCCTCGATGGTGCTGGCCTGGGGCTGTCAACGCCTTTCTAATCCCCTCGTAAACTGCGCCGGTCCGTGTCATGGTCGTCTTCGCACTGCAGCATGTGCCCATGCTTTCGCCGGGTGATGATCAGGCAGGCCGGTCAGGACAAAGATGCGAATCCACATTGGCTGCGAGATGAGCTTCGACTTTCCGCAGGAAACGCCGCTGATCGCGATGCTCAATGTCCACTATTCCCGTGCCTCCGATCTCGAGCGGCCGGATTTCCTGACCTCCAATCCGCCGGTGCCCATCCAGAGCTACCGCGACAGTTTCGGCAACTGGTGCAATCGTTTTGTCGCCCCGCCCGGACGTTTCACCTTCGGCACCGACGCGGTGATTCGCGACCCCGGCACTTTCGAGATAGGTGACCTGATGGCATGGCAGCATGAAGTGCGCGACCTGCCGTCGGACACGCTGCTGTTCCTGCTGCCCAGCCGCTTTTGCGAGAGCGATCTGTTGGCGAACGAGGCATGGCGGCTGTTCGGCCACACGCCTCTCGGCATTGCACGGGTGCAGGCGGTCTGCGATTTCGTCCACAACCATATCGTCTTCAGCTATGGCAATGCACGGCCGACACGCACGGCAGCCGAAGCCTATCGCGAACAAAGCGGCGTCTGCCGCGACTTCGCGCATCTCGCCGTCACCTTCTGCCGGGCCTTGAATATCCCGACCCGCTATTGCACCGGCTACATCAGCGACATCGGCCTGCCAAAACCGTGGGCGAGCATGGATTTCGCCGCCTGGATGGAAGTCTATCTCGGCGGCCGCTGGCACGCTTTCGACCCGCGCAACAACGCGCCGCGCATCGGCCGTATCCTGATCGCCTCCGGCCGCGACGCTGCAGATGTCCCGCTCACCCACATTTTCGGCCCGGGCACGCTGACCGGTTTCAAAGTGTGGACCGACGAAATCGTCGAGTAGCGCCACCTTTGAACGGTTGAGCAATTCGCGCGTTGTGATGTCTGTGGAGCCTGGGCGAAGGCTCCGCTAAGCTCAGTCATCAACCAGGGCAGCACACCATGGCGGCGCATGGCGGGTCGAAAAAGGTCATCTACGCAGCGCTCGCCGGCAATCTTGCCATCGCGCTGACCAAATTCGCCGCCGCCTTCTTCACCGGCAGTTCGGCGATGCTGTCGGAAGGCGTGCACTCGCTGGTCGACACCGGCAATGGCGGCTTGCTGCTCTACGGCATGCATCGCGCCGCCCACCCGGCCGACCGCATGCATCCGCTTGGCCATGGCCGCGAGCTGTACTTCTGGAGCTTCATCGTCGCGCTTCTGGTCTTTGCGCTCGGCGCCGGCGTGTCGTTCTACGAAGGCGTGGTCCACATCATGGCGCCCGAGCCGGTCGCCAACGTCAAGGTGAACTATATCGTGCTCGGCCTCGCGTTCCTGTTCGAAGGCAGTTCGTGGTGGGTGGCGCTGAAGGAATTCCGCAAGCAAAAGGGCGGGCTCGGCTGGCTCAAGGCGGTACAGCTCAGCAAGGATCCGAGCGTCTACACGATCCTGTTCGAGGACAGTGCAGCCCTTCTCGGCCTGGTCGTCGCCTTCGCCGGCATATTGGCTGCGGAGGTTTTCGACATGCCCCAACTCGACGGTTCCGCCTCGATCGGCATCTCGCTGATCCTGGGTGCGACCGCGATCTTCCTGGCGCGCGAAAGCAAGGGCCTGCTGCTGGGCGAAACGGCATCGCCGGAAGTGCAGAAGAAGCTGCTGGCCATCGCTCAACAGGACCCAGCGGTGCAGCGGGCGAACGGCGCTCTGACCGTTCACCTGGGGCCGGAAGAGATCGTCGCCGGCCTGAGCATCGAGTTCGAGGATCATCTATCGGCGCCCGAGATCGAGGCCTGTGTCGAGCGCCTCGAGGCGCGGCTGAAGACGGAGATGCCAGAGATTACGCGGTTGCTCGTCAAGCCGCAGACGAGTGGGACCTGGGAGCGGCGGCGCAAGGCGGTCGAGGCGGCAGCAGGCGAGTCGGGATAGCGCTCGCCGTTGCAAGGTGTGCAGATCCCGCGCTAAGATCGCGGGACGGATTTCGGGAGAAGCAAGATGAAGATCGAGGGCGGATGTCATTGCGGCGCCATCACCTACGAGGCGGAGGTCGATCCCGAAAAGGTCTCGATCTGCCACTGCATCGATTGCCAGCAACTGACCGGAACGGCGTTTCGCGTGACGGTCCCGGCCCCGGAAAGCGACTACCGGGTCACCCAGGGTACACCGAAGATCTATATCAAAACCGGGTCCAGCGGCGCCAAGCGCGCCCAGGCGTTTTGCGCCAACTGCGGTTCGCATCTCTACGCCACCTCGGTTGGCGACGGGCCAAAAATCTATGGCGTCAGGGTCGGCACGGCGCGGCAGCGCGAGGAACTGGTCCCGAGAAAACAGGTTTGGCACCGCTCGGCGCTGCATTGGCTGCCGGAATTTCAGGCTATGACGACCATCGAAGAGCAGTAGCGCAGGAGCGGCGCCTCAGTCGTCGCCTTCGACGACCCGTAGTCTTAGTTGCCCTGTCTTGGAGTCGGCGACGCGCGTTTCGGCTTTCGCAACGGCCGGACGTGCAGTCTCAGTGGTGCCGGCATCGCCCTCGCCCGGCTGCACACCAAACTCCAGTGCCTCGATCTTCTGGCCGCGCTTGGTCACCTTCGACGCCGAGACGAGGATATCGTCGATGTCCTTGGCCGACTGGCCGAAATGCGTCTGCAGCTTGCGCACCCGCTCGTCGAGCCGTTCGACATCCTCCATCAGCCGGATGACCTCGCCCTGGATCAGGTGCGCCTGCTCGCGCATCCGGGCATCCTTGAGGATCGCCTGGATGACCTGGATCGACAGCATCAGCAGCGATGGCGAGACGATGACGATGCGGGCGCGGTGCGCCTTGTGGACGATCGCCTCGAAATTTTCATGGATCTCGGCGAACACCGATTCCGACGGCACGAACATGAAGGCGGTGTCCTGCGTCTCGCCCTGGATCAGATATTTCTCGGATATATCGCGGACATGGATCTCGATGTCGCGGCGAAAGGCTTGCGCGGCAATTTTCTGCAGGTCGGTGCCGTCGGCGGCGCGGATGGCGTTCCAGGCTTCCAGCGGAAATTTGGCGTCGATGGCCAGCGACGGCGCGCCGTTCGGCATCTTCACCAGGCAGTCGGGCCGGCTGCCATTCGACAAGGTCGCCTGGAATTCGTAGGCGCCGTGCGGCAGGCCGTCGGCGACGATCGCCTCCATGCGCGACTGGCCGAAGGCGCCGCGCGTCTGCTTGTTGGAGAGGATCGCCTGCAACTGCACGACCTGGCCGGCAAGCGATTGGATATTGCCTTGCGCAACATCGATGATCGCCAGCCGCTCCTGCAATTTGGCAAGGCTCTCATGCGTCGATTTCGTCTGCTCGGTCATTGTCTGGCCGAGACGGCCGGTCATGGCGTCGAGGCGCTGGCCGATTGACTGCGTCAATTCGGCTTGCCGCGCCCCGAACACTTCGGCGATGGCGCCCATGCTGCCTTTCATCTCGGCCTGGCTTTGCAGGATGCCGGCCATCCGCGCCTCGGCATCGCGAGCATGGTCGGCGGCTTCCGCGGCTGCCACCGCACGTGCCTTGGCCGACCGCCACAGGGCGACGACGAGGGCCACGAACAGGCCAAGAAACAGGATCGCGCCGAAAACCAGTGCGTGGCCGAGCGTGATCGTGGTGGCGCCGAGCCGGGCGACGGGTTCGGACAGGACGGCGGTCAGGTCATTCATGCCAGCACCATAGATGATTCGGCCTGCCGGCACAGATCAAAACGTGAACGGCCTTGGACTGCCCCCGTTGACGCTTTTCGCGCGACGTCTTAGGTGAGACGCCATGTCGATCAAGCCGCTTATCATCCTTCCCGACCCCGTCCTGCGCCAGGTTTCAAAACCCGTCGAGCGCGTCGACGGGCCTTTGCGCAAACTCGCCGGCGACATGCTGGACACCATGTATGACGCGCCGGGCATCGGTCTGGCGGCGATACAGATCGGCGAACCGCTGCGCATGCTGGTGATCGACCTTGCCAAGGAAGACGAGACACCGGCGCCGCAAGTCTTCATCAATCCCGAAATCCTCGAAAGCGCCGATCAGCGCTCGGTCTATGAGGAAGGCTGCCTGTCGATCCCGGATTACTATGCCGAGGTCGAGCGCCCGGCTGCCGTTCGGGTGAAGTATCTCGACCGTGACGGCAAGCTGCAGGAGATCGAGGCCGAAGGCCTGATGGCGACCTGTCTGCAGCATGAGATCGACCACCTCAACGGCGTGCTGTTCATCGACCACATCTCGAAGCTGAAGCGCGATATGGTGGTCAAGAAATTCAAGAAGCTCGCCAGGGACAAGGCGCCGGGCAAGCTGGTGGGATAGGGGTCGAAAAATGCCCCTTCGCGTCATCTTCATGGGCACCCCGGAATTCTCCGTGCCGACGCTGCGGGCAATCGCCGAGGCCGAGCACGAGATATCAGCTGTCTACACGCAGCCGCCGCGCGCCGCGGGCCGCCGTGGGCTGGAACTCACGCCGTCGCCTGTCCAGCGCGAGGCGGAGCGGCTGGGCATCGAGACGCGCACGCCGATATCGCTGAAAGGTGAGGCCGAACAGCAGGCATTCCACGCCTTACAGGCCGATGTCGCCGTGGTCGTCGCCTACGGATTGCTGTTGCCCAAACCCGTTCTCGGGGCGACGCGGCTCGGTTGCCTCAACGGCCACGCGTCGCTGTTGCCGCGTTGGCGCGGCGCTGCACCCATCCAGCGCGCCATCATGGCCGGTGATAGCGAAACCGGCATGATGGTCATGCGGATGGAGGAAGGTCTGGACACCGGTCCGGTGGCAATGGTTGAAAAATGCGCCATCGGACCCGATATGACGGCCGGCGACCTGCACGACAGGTTGATGAGCATTGGCGCTGCGCTGATGGTAGAAGCGCTGGCGCGGCTGGAGACAAACACCCTGACATTTACCACGCAGGCGATGGTGGGGGTGACCTACGCCAAAAAAATCGATAAATCGGAGACGCGCGTGGACTGGACACGGCCTGCCGCCGAAGTCCACAATCATATTCGCGGCCTGTCGCCCTTTCCCGGCGCATGGTGCGAAACTGAAATTGGTGGCCGCACAGAACGGCTGAAACTGCTTCGCTCGACGCTTTCAGATGGCGCTGGCGAGTCGGGAGGAATTCTCGATGACCAACTGACGGTCGCCTGTGGGTCAGGCGCGGTCAGGCTGGTCGAAGTTCAACGAGCGGGCGGAAGGCCCGCTGCCGTGCAGGAGTTTTTGCGCGGAGCCAAGCTCGAAAAAGGAATGAAATTCTCATGAGCATGATGTCAATACGCGCGGCGACGCCGCGGGATCGCGAGGCGATCCGCCTTGTCGAGGAACACGCATTCGGCCAGCAGGCGGAGGCCGGACTGGTCGACGCGCTGGTCACCGGCGGCGATGCCGTCGTCGAACTGGTGGCGGAAGAAGACGGGCAAGTGGTTGGCCACATCCTGTTTTCGCGGCTGTTCGTCCAGAATGGCGGCAAAAGCTTTGCGGCGGTGGCGCTGGCGCCTCTGGCGGTCGAGCCGTCGTTCCATGGCTCGGGCATTGGCGGTGCGCTGATCCGCGAGGCGCATATCCGCCTCAAGGACGCCGGCGAGACGCTGGCGGTGGTGCTGGGCGAGCCGGCCTATTACGGCCGTTTTGGGTATAGCCACGGCCGCGCCGAAAAATTCGAAAGCGAATACCAGGGTGAAGCGCTGCAGGCACTGACCTGGGGCGAGGCGCCCGAGGCTGGCAAGTTGGTCTACGCTTCGGCCTTCAGCTCCGCTCTCGCCGCCTAGGCGCGGTCAAGCAACCTTGCATGCCGCGTTTTCGTCTCGATATCGAATATGACGGCAGCCTTTTCGCCGGCTGGCAGCGCCAGGCGGACCAGCCTTCGGTGCAGCAGGCGATTGAGCAGGCGATCGAGAGCTTCTGTGGCGAGCAGGTCTCGCTGCGCGGCGCCGGCCGTACCGATGCCGGCGTCCACGCCACCGGACAGGTGGCGCATGTCGATCTCGCCAAGGCGTGGCCGGACGACAAGGTGCGCGACGCCGTCAACGCCCATCTGCAGATGGCCGGCGCGCGCATCGCCATTCTCAAGGCCGCCGCCGTGCCGGACGGCTTCGACGCGCGCTTCTCGGCGACTGGCCGCCATTATCTGTACCGCATCGTCAACCGGCGCGCGCCGGCGGCACTCGACCGGGGCAAGGTGTGGTGGGTGCCGAAGCGTCTCGACGCCGGTGCCATGCACGAGGCGGCAAAGGTGCTGCTCGGACGGCACGATTTCACCACCTTCCGCTCGACCCAGTGCCAGGCCGACAGTCCGCTCCGCACGCTCGAACGTCTGGACGTCAGTCGGGTCGACGATCTGATCGAGGTGAGAGCCTCGGCGCGCTCGTTCCTGCACAATCAGGTGCGCTCGATGGTCGGCTCGCTGAAGCGCGTCGGCGAAGGCGGCTGGACTATTGCCGACCTCAAGGCCGCGCTCGACGCGCGGGATCGCGCCGCCTGCGGCCAGGTGGCACCCCCCGATGGGCTGTTTCTCGTCGGCGTTGACTATCCTGAAGGGCTCTAGGATGCAGCACTGCTCGGTATGCTGATGCCGAGCAGTGCTTGCAGGGCGAACAGCACGGCCAGCGACACCACGAACATACCGGCGAAGACAGCGGTGCCGACAGCCGCACCCTTGCCGATGGTGGCGTTGGTCATCCGCCAGGTCAGCGCCATCGACAGGGCAAACAGAAACAGCGACACCAGTCCGGCGAGGCCGTTGGTGGAAGGCACGAAAAGCCTGATCAGCGCCGAAGGCAGCATCATCCAGGCGATGATCGCCGACGCCCAGTTGCTGGCGACGACATAGTGGACGAACCGGCCGCCGATGCCGGCGCGCGGCGCGACCAAAGCCAGAGCGACGAGCGGCAGCACCCACGAGCCGATGTCGACCGTTGCCAGGCGGATCAGCATGCCGAAGCGTCCGGCGAACGCGTCCGGATCGCCGATCTCGTTGGCAAGACCGACCCAGCCGACGATCAGCGCCGGCGCCGCCACGACGATGGCGAAGAAGGAATTCCAGAACCCGTCCGCCGAGAGGTCGAGCAGGCGCAGTCCGTCGGCCTTGCCGAGCATCAGCCGCCAAGCGCCAGCCAGCGAAGCGTAGGTTTCATCCGCTGAAAGCATTTACGCTACGCCTCGCTCGAACCAGTCTTCGATGAATCGCTGATAGATCTGGGTCAGCGTCTCCAGGTCGGCAAGCGCGACGCGTTCGTCGACCATATGCATGGTCTTGCCGACCAGCCCGAATTCGACCACCGGGCAATAGTCCTTGATGAAACGCGCGTCTGAGGTACCTCCGGATGTCGACAGCGCCGGCTTCCTGCCGATCGCAGCCTTGACCGATTGGCTGAGCGTTTCGATCAGCCTGTCGTCGCGGGTGAGGAAGACATGGCTCGGCCGGTCGCGCCAGACGAGCTCGTAGTCGACCGGCGTCTTCTTCCCCGTCCGGTATTTCTTGCGCTTGGCCGCCTGGTCGAGGCGGTTGTGGATTTCCGCCTGGATGGTCTCGGCCGTCCACGTGTCGTTGAAGCGGATGTTGAAAATGGCCGTCGCCTTCGCCGCAATGACGTTGCTGGCCGGATTGCCGACGTCGATGGAGGTCACCTCCAGATTGGTCGGCTGGAAATCCTTCGTCCCCTTGTCGAAGACCGGGTGTAGCAAGGCATCGACCAGGGTCATCAGCCCGCGCACTGGATTGTCGGCGAGCTGCGGGTAGGCGACATGGCCCTGGCGGCCGTTGACGGTGATGCTGCCGGACAAGGAGCCACGCCGGCCGATCTTGATCATGTCGCCGAGCGCCTCCGGGTTGGTCGGCTCGCCGACAATCGAGGCATCCCATTTTTCGCCCTTGGCCGCCGCCCATTCGAGAAGCTTCGTCGTGCCGTTGATGGCCGGGCCTTCTTCGTCGCCGGTGATCAGCAGCGAGACCGAGCCCTTCGGGCCGCCCTTCTGCGAGACATGGCGCGCCACCGCGGCGATGAAACAGGCGATGCCGCCCTTCATGTCGACGGCGCCGCGGCCGAACATCTCGCCCTTGGCGATCTCGGCGGCAAAGGGCGGGTGGGTCCACGAGGCTTCATCGCCGACCGGCACCACATCGGTGTGGCCGGCAAACATCAGATGCGGGCCGTTGCCGGAGCGCCGTGCGTAAAGGTTCTCGATGTCCGGCGTGCCGTCCTCGGAAAACACCGGGCGTTCGATGGAAAAGCCGAGCGGCTTCAGCATGTCTTCCAGCGCGCTCAGTGCACCGCCCTCGGCGGGTGTTACGGAGGCGCAGCGGATGAGGGCGGCGAGGTTTGCGGCGGGGTCGGTCGGCAGCGTCATGGGCAAAAGCGATAGTCCAAAGCGGAAGGCCTGTCACGGCCGGACATGAAGACCGGCCATGCCGCCGACATTATGGTTTTCATGCCGTATAGTTGCAGGCCAAGGCGGGACTATCGAATGGCCAAGGGGGTTAAAACAATCGCCATTGCCGGCGCCGGCAGCATCGGCTGTTACGTCGGCGGCTGTCTGGCGCTGGCTGGCCGGCAGGTGATTCTGCTGGCGCGGCCGCGCATCGATTCGGCGTTGCGCAAAGACGGATTGCGCATCACCGATCTTGATGGCCACGACCGCCTCATCAAGCCGGATGGGCTATCGGTCACCGCCGAACCGGCGGTCGCATTGCCAGGAGCCGATGTGATCCTGGTGACGGTCAAGAGCGGCGCGACGGAAGAGATGGCAGCGCTGATTGCCGCCCACGCTCGGTCGGACGTTGTGGTGGTCAGTTTGCAGAACGGCGTCGATAATGCCGACAGGCTGCGCGCCACGCTCACTGGGCCGCGGGTGCTGGCGGGCATGGTGCCATTCAACGTGGTCCAGTCACCGGGCAGCGAATTGCCGCTTCGCGTGCATCGCGCCAGCGCGGGCAAGGTGATGATCGAAGATGGAGTGCCCGGCCTTGTCGATCTCCTCGATGTCGAAGGGCTTGCGGCCGGAACACATGGCGACATGACAGCGGTGCTGTGGGGCAAGCTGCTGCTCAATTTGAACAATGCGCTGGTGGCGCTTTCCGGTCTGCCGCTGGCGGCGGAACTTGCCGACCGCCGCTGGCGGCTGATCCTGGCCGGCCAGATCGACGAGGCGCTGGCGGCAATGAAGGCATCGGGCGTCGAGCCCGCGCGGATTGCTGGCCTGCCTCCTGCGCTGCTGCCAAGCCTGCTCAGGCTGCCGGACTGGCTGTTCAAGCTCTTGGCGCGGCGCATGCTTGCCATCGATCCTCAAGCGCGCTCTTCGATGTGGGACGATCTCCAGCGCGGCCGGACGACCGAGATCGGCGAACTGCAGGGGGCGGTGCTCGGCCTGGCTCAAAAGGCAGGCACGCCGGCGCCTCTGCTGAACAGCGTCACCGCTTTGGTGCGCGCCGCGGAGACGGCGCGGCTTGGCTCACCGGGCCTGGCGCCGGAGCAGGTTGCGCCGCCGGGTGGCTTTCGATCAGCGTGATCTTCTGCCAGATTTTTCGCGACAGGTTGGACGCCAGGTTTTCGATGTCGTTGACGCCGTCGATGACCACGTCGTCATTGACCGACTGGGCGAACAGCGCGGCGATCTTGCCGGTAATCGACAGCATTTCGGAGCAATAGTCGAGGTAGCGCGCCAGGTCCGCGGCGTTGGTGATGCGGGCAGGCGAATGCGATGTCGGCTTGAAATTGGCTGAAAGCGCTGCCGGATCCTTGGTCAGCTGGTGCATGTCGATGACGTGGATCAATGAACGCAGGCCGTGAAGCTGACGAAAGACCCGCTTGCGCTTGATGCGCTCCTCGGCGCGGATCAAGGCCAGGAAGCCGAGAACGGCAAGTATGATCATATTGATCGAAGCTTCGATGCTTTGCACCGACTGCACCGCATCGTCGGCCTGGGAGAGCGGCAGGATGGTGCCGACGAACAGGAACATCAGCGCGCCGGCGACAAAGATGGCGACGATGATGCCGCGCAGCCACCAGATCGGCGCTTCCAGCGCCTTTGCCGCCTTGGTCAGATCGCGCGACAGCGACACGAGTTCGGCGGCGACGCCGCGCAGGCCGGCATCGGGAAAACGCGCGGCGACGCGCTCCTCCAGCCGTTCGGCGGTCTCGATGATCAGTTTCGGATCAAGCGTGCGGTAGCGCATGGCGAGGTGTCCGATCGGCCCTTAGGAATCAGCTGGTGCGTTGGTGCGTTTGCCGTAGCGGTTGGGCCCGGGCTGCCCTGGGAACAGGCAAAGCACAAGGAAGGCGACGATCGAGACAACCGGCACGAACAGCACCAGCGCTGCGATGCCCGGCTTGTCGAGGTCGTGCAGCCGCTTCACCGCCAGCACCACGTTCGACCATAGCGAGGCGATGAAGGCGATGAAGAAGATGAACGACCACATGTTGCTCTCGGTCGTGCCTTCGGGCACCAGCGTGAAGCGATAGAGCGGGAAGGCCTGGATGATGGCGACGAGCAATCCGCCAAGAAAATAGGCCGCGCGGCTGACGCGGCCCGAGGTTTTGAAGAAAAGCCAAGTGAGATCTGGTCTGTCAGGCAAGCGGGTCCGGTCCATATTGATTGGCACCTCTGGTGCCTTCGAGAATGCCGAGTTCTACCAGCAGCCAGATTGCGCCGATGACCGGTACGAGCCCGATCAGCGACCACCAGCCTGACTTGTCGCGGTCATGCCAGCGCTTGGCATAGACGGCAAAGACCGAATAGATCATGGCCAGCCCGTATAACACATAGACGAAACCATATGGCACGCCATTGAATGTCGTGCCGATTATGTTGTCGATGATCATCGCGATAATAGCGCCGGCGAATATGACACCAATGCACGCCCAGAACTTGCCGCGATTGATACGGCCCTCATAGCTTGTCAGCAGATATTTCCAGTCCATGTCACCCCTCCAAGATTGACGTCCAGGCGCGACGCATTGTCGCGCTGGCGGAAGGTGCGTCTGTTTTCAGGAAAGATCAATCGCGCAGCAGCTCGTTGATCGAAGTCTTCGAACGCGTCTTGGCGTCGACGCGCTTGACGATGACGGCGCAGTAGAGGCTGGGGCCCCAGTTTTCGCCCGGCACGTTATTGCCCGGCATCGTGCCGGCCACAACCACCGAATTGGGCGGCACTTCGCCGTAGAAAACCTCGCCGGTGGCGCGGTCGACGATCTTGGTCGACTGGCCGATGAAGACACCCATGCCGAGCACCGAGCCTTCGCGCACGATGCAGCCTTCGACCACTTCGGAGCGCGCGCCGATGAAACAATTGTCCTCGATGATGGTCGGGCCGGCCTGCATCGGCTCCAGCACGCCGCCGATGCCGACGCCGCCCGACAGATGCACGTTCTTGCCGATCTGGGCGCAGGAGCCGACGGAAGCCCATGTGTCGACCATGGTGCCGCTGTCGACATAGGCGCCGACATTGACGAAGGACGGCATCAGCACGGCGCCCGGCGCGACATAGGCGGAGCGGCGAACGATCGATGACGGCACCGCGCGGAACCCTGCCTTCTCGAAATCGACAGCGCTCCAGCCGTCGAATTTCGACGGCACCTTGTCCCACCACACCGCCTCGCCGGGGCCACCCTTGATGATCTCCATCGGATTGAGCCGGAACGACAGCAGCACCGCCTTCTTCAGCCACTGGTTGACGTGCCACTTGCCGTCCTCCTGGCGCTCGGCGACGCGGGCGGTGCCCCGGTCGAGCAGGTCGAGCGCCGACTGGATGGCATCGCGCGTTTCGCCGCGCGTGGCGGTCGAAATCGTGTCACGTTCTTCGAAGGCCTTCTCGATGGTCCTTTCGAGGCTCGCCAGATCGGGCTTCGACATGATTTCGCTCCGTTACCAAGCTGTTAAGGGGCAGCGCCTTAACCTGTTTTGAAAGTCGCGCGGACCCTATGTTAAGGCGAATTGGGGGTCAATCGCGCGTGCGCCATGGGACGGCGCAAGTGAATTATTGGGACGGGTAAAGCATATGACTCCTATGGAAAAGGCGGGGTGGACGCCGCTGCCGCATTCGGACGAGGATCTGGAGCGCTCGAAAAGCGTGCCGGACACGCCGCAGACGCGCGCTGAAACCTATCGGCTGGCCTGGAACGACCCGGATTTCATGACACGGCGCGAGTTGCGCGCGGTGCGGCTGCAGCTCGAACTCCTGAAGCCGGAGATGATCCTGGCCGAACGCGGCATCCGCTCGACGGTGATCCTGTTCGGCGGCGCGCGCATCCCCGAGCCCGGCGGCGAAGCTTGGGCGGCCAAGAACGAGACGCAGAAGAAGAACCTCGAGGAGAACAGCAAATACTACGAAGAGGCGCGCAAGTTCGCCCGTCTTTGCTCGCAGCAATCGGCCGCCTCCTATTATCGCGAATTCGTCGTGATCACCGGTGGCGGGCCCGGCGTCATGGAGGCCGGCAATCGCGGTGCCGACGATGTCGGCGCACCGTCGATCGGCCTCAACATCGTGCTGCCGCACGAGCAGGCGCCGAACGCCTATGTGACGCCGGAACTCTGTTTCAATTTCCACTATTTCGCCATCCGCAAGATGCATTTCGTCATGCGCGCCAAGGCCGTTGCGGTGTTCCCGGGCGGCTTCGGCACGATGGACGAATTTTTCGAGACGCTGACCTTGATCCAGACCGGCCGCATGGAGCGTGTGCCGGTGATCCTGTTCGGCAAGGCCTTCTGGAAACGGGCAATCGACCTGGATTTCCTTGCCGAGCAAGGCACGATCACGCCCGGCGACCAGGACATCATCGATTTCGTCGACACCGCCGACGAGGCCTGGGGGATCATCAGCCGCTTCTACAAGTTGGGAGAGCCGGGCTGAGATGTCGGCTGTCTGCGGATCGCCTCAGGCCACAACTTCGACGATTGTCGTTAGGAAGCCTGCGAGGTCGTCGGTGACGAAATCCACGTCGTCCTTATCGCCCGGGTCGCGCTCCCAGATTTCCGAAAAAGTCGGCTCGAAGTTGCGCGGCACGACGAGCACCGTGGTCATGCCGAGTGATTTCGGCACCGACAGGTTGCGAGCGAGATCCTCGAACATCACCGCATTGTGGCCAGTGACGGCGTGGAGTTCGGCAAACTTTTCGTAGGTCTGGCGCGCCGGCTTGGGGTTCATCCCGGCGGCGACGATATCGAAGATGTCGTCGAAATGGTCGAGTATGCCGAGCTGGCGCGCGGTGCGTTCGGCATGCCTACGGTCGCCATTGGTAAAGATGAACTTGCGGCCGGGAAGCTGGCGGATCGCGGTGCCGAGCACAGGATCGGGCACCAGCCATGAATAATCGATGTCATGGACCTTCTCGAGAAAGTCGTCGGGGTCGATGCCATGGCGCGTCATCAGCCCGTTCAGCGTCGTGCCATACTCCAGGTAGAGTTCCTTCTGCAGCTTGCGCGCATCGTCGCGCGGCAGCGTCAGCAGCTCCCCGATATAGGCGGTCATCTTGACGTCGATCTGCGAAAACAGGTTCGAATGGTGCGGATAAAGCGTGTTGTCGAGATCGAACACCCAGTCGGTGACATGGGCGAAGCGGGCGGGATCGGGCAGCGTGGTCATGCGTTCCTTATGGCACGAAACAATTAGGGTTCGAACCGTTTTCTGGCAGCGGGTTATCCACAACTTATGCGCGACAAAAGTCGCAAAAATGGCGCCACGATTCAAATTTTAGGCATCGCCGAAAGGGGACCTTCAGGGCTTGCTGGCACAGAGACGGTTCAGTGGGAGCCAGCGATGAATCGCATATTTCTAAAGTCCGCCGCCATCGCTTTCGCCTCCGTCGCAGTCTCGCTTCTGTTGACGCTGATCATCGTTCCGGCAATGGGCTTCCCGATCAACCGCACCATCTGGCTGACATCGACGGTCTGTCCGCTGGCCCTCGCCTGGATCGCCACCGCCAGCACCGTCTGGCAGAGCGACAGGCTGAAAAGCGCGCATCGCGAACTTGCCCGCGCCCACGCCCAGCTTGCTGCCGCGCACCGGCGCCTGTCGGAAAAGGCGAGCCGCGACGACATGACCGGCATGCTCAACCGCGAGAGCTTCTTTGCAGCGCTCGACGGCTCCCGGCGCAAATCCGATCGCGGCGCGCTGCTGATCGTCGATGCCGATCATTTCAAGGCCATCAACGACAGCTACGGTCATCTGACCGGCGATGACGCGCTGCTGCTGATCGCCAGCGCGATCCAGCGCGGCGTGCGCGGCGGTGACGTGCTCGGTCGCATCGGCGGCGAGGAATTCGGCGCGTTTCTGGTCGGCGCCACCGAACAGGAAGCCAAACGTGTCGCCGAGCGCATCCGCCGCGAAGTCGAACTGATCCGTTTCCGTCCCGTCGACGAGCGAACGGTTCCGTTGACCGTCAGCATCGGCGGCATCACCTGCGGCGAAGACGCCAATGTGTCGGAACTGATGCGCGCCGCCGACCGGCGGCTCTACGAGGCCAAGCATCGGGGCCGCAATCTGTCGATCCTCGATCGGGACATTTCCGAAGCCGCCTGAAGCGCCCGTGGCCGGTAAGAAATTCCTAACCTTGTTTTCGCTCAGCCATGCCGTTTACCCGGTTGAAAGCAGGTTTCAGGCTAAGGCTTGGCACGAGTCTGGCTTCTCCTGGGCACGTGTGCCGTTCAGGGAACGCCATGCGTTGGATCGAAGCCAAATCGAGAGACGTGTCATGAGTTTCTTCAAGAAAATATCGCGCCGCGCGATCGTGCAGGCGCTGATCGCATTGCCGGCCCTGTCGCTGTTTCGCAGTTTGCCTGATGCCGATCCCTCCCATGCCGATCCAGATGAGATCGTCGAGGTCAATGGTTGGATCCTCAAGAGGAGCGACCTGGCATGATCTTCGACAGCTACGCGGCGTTTGGCGCGGCGAACTTTACCGCCAAGGTCTGCATCCTTGGCTCTGGGCCTGCCGGCATCACAATCGCCAGGAAGCTTGGCGCTGCCGGCATTCCGGTTGTGGTGCTGGAGGCGGGCTCCCGCGAGTTCAGCGATGAGTCACAGGATTTCTACCGCGGCACCACGGTCGGCGATCCCTATTTCGATCTCGACATCACCCGGCTGCGCTTCATGGGTGGCAGCTCCAATCACTGGGCCGGCTGGTGCCGGGTGCTGGACAGCCAGGATTTCGAGCCCAAGGCCTGGGCGCCGGATACCGGCTGGCCGATCAGCCGTGCCGACATCGAACCCTTTCTGCCGGAAGTCCACGACATCCTCGAACTGTCCGATTTCCGCCCGGATGTGGTGATCTCGGACGACATTCGCTGGGTGCAGCTGATCAAGAGCCCGGCGGTGCGTTTCGGCGAAAAATTCGCCGACGAGCTCGACAAGAGCCGCCACATCGCCGTGGTGCTCAACACCTATGCCACCGAGCTTGCCGGTGACGGCAGACGAGTGACCGGCGCCAAACTATGGTCGAACGGACAGGATGCCGGCTCCTTCACCGCCGACTATTTCATCGTCTGCACCGGCGGGCTGGAAAACTCGCGCTTGCTTCTGTGGTCGAACCAGCGCTCGAACGGCGGCGTGGTGCCGAACGCCACGGCTCTCGGCCGCTACTGGATGGAGCATCCGACCTTCGAGGGCGGCAACGCCATCCTCGCCGACTACAGTGAGTTCGAAGTCGATGCCACCAACGAGGCCTTCTTCTCGCCGTCGCTTGCCGCGATGGAGCGGCTGCAGATCATGAATTTTGGCATCAGGCTGATCGAAACGCCTTATGCCGGCATCAAAAGCCTGATCGCCGACCTCGCTTGCACAGCCCCCGACGCGGCTGAATGGGTGGCCTATCAACTCAGCCAGAACCTGCGCTGCGCTGCCCAGCTCTATGTCGCCTGGGAGCAGGCACCGCAGGCCTCGAACCAGATCGAACTGTCGAAAACCGAGGTCGACCATGCCGGCGTGCCGCGCATCGAACTGCATTGGAAAAAATCGGAGTTGGAACACCGCACCCTCCTGGAGGGACTGAAGCTGTTCGGTACGACGCTAATCCAGAAGGATCTCGGGCGAGTGCGCATCGCCGACTGGCTTACCAATGGTGGAGACTATCCGACCAATGAGGAACTGGCCGGCCATCATCACATGGGTGGCACGCGCATGGGCACCGACGTGACCAAAAGCGTGGTCGACAGCAACTCGAAGGTGCACGGCATGGACAATCTCTATATCGGCGGCTCCTCGGTGTTCTGCACCTCGGGTGAATGCAATCCGACGACGACGATCACCGCATTGGCCTGCCGGCTGGGCGAGCATCTCAGCAAGATCATCACTGTGTGACGCAGTCATCGCCGTCTTAAGTCCAAAAGCAGGCGGCGCCGGCGCCTGTGACAGGAGCCGGCGCCGCCTTGGCGCGCCTTTGGGAAGATTGTTTTGACTTACAGGCCGTAGACGGCGATGCGCACCAGCACGGCGGCGGCGGCCAGCGCCACCAGCAGGATGCCGAGGCCGATGGGCGAGCCCCAGCCATACCATTCCATTGCCAGCTTGGCGTATTTGAATTCCTCCTCATGCGTGAGGGGGTTGCGCTGTATCAAGCTCATTTTTTCACTCCTTGTCGGCGACTGGTCCTTGCCTTGT
This sequence comes from Mesorhizobium sp. AR10, assembly GCF_024746795.1. Lineage (NCBI taxonomy): Bacteria > Pseudomonadati > Pseudomonadota > Alphaproteobacteria > Hyphomicrobiales > Phyllobacteriaceae > Mesorhizobium > Mesorhizobium sp. AR10. The sequence continues at coordinate 955,172 of NZ_CP080524.1, read as the reverse complement.
GCGGGCCACAGTCGCATATTGCTGCAATCGTCGTAATGTTAGACAGATTGATAGTTAGATGATCGAAATAAATCCGTCAAGCCTGAATCGTGCCGAGATGACGACGGCCATCGGCCTCGCCATCATGCAATGGCAGGACGCGACGCAGGCCTATGACGAGGCGGTGGGTACGAAACTCGGGCTGAACACTGCGGAACGCCATTGCCTCGGGCTGCTCTATGGCGGCCCGCAATCGGCTGGCGCCGTCGCGGTAGTGACGGGGCTGACGCCGGCCGCCGTCACCGCGCTGATCGACCGGCTGGAGGCACGCGGCCTGCTGACCCGCACGCGCAGTCTCGAGGACAGGCGCAAGGTGGTCATAGAGGCAACCGATCTGACGCGGGACCTGTCGGCGCGCTACTACGGTGCCATCGCGCAGGAGGGGCAAAAAATGATGGCCGGCTTCAGCGATGCCGAGCTGGCCGCGATATTGCGCTTCACCACCGCGGCACTCGACCTGCGGCGCGAGCAGCTTGCCCGTCTGAAGGCCGAGGCCGGCTGAGCGGTCAGATGGCCGCCGGGTCGAGCGCCGGCTTGCCCTTGTGGCGTCCGACGATGCCAGCCATGTCGGCGGTCTGGAACGCGTCGCGCAGCACGTCGAAGGACGGCAGCACGAAATAGGCACGCTGGAACTTGTCGATCTCGTAGCTGGTGCGCATCACCGTTTCCAGGTCGAAGGGGACGTGATGGGCATCCGGGCTCGCAACCGCGAACTGCAATTCGGTGAAGGACGACATCAACCCGGCGCCGAAAGCCTTGAGTGGCTGGCCGGGTTCCTGCATCAGCCCATACTCGGCCGTGTACCAGTAGAGGCGGGTGATCATCTCGTCGCCACCCAAAGCAATCACGTCCTCGGCCTTCTGGCCGTACATCTGCATGAAATCGGCAAACACCGGCTGCGTCAGGATCGGCACGTGGCCGAAGAAGTCGTGGAACATGTCCGGCTCGACGATATAGTCGAGCTCTTCCCTGGTCCGCAGCCAGTTGGTGACCGGGAATCGGCGATTGGCGAGATGGTCGAAGAACGGTGCGGCGGGAATGAGGCCAGGCACGGCGACAATTTCCCAGCCGGTAAGCTTGCGCAGCTTTTCGCTGACTGCACCGAAATCCGGAATCTTGTCGAGCAGGCCAAGCGCTGCAACGCCGTCGAGATAAGAATGGTGAGCCAGCTTCTGCGTCAGCTTCGTCTGACGGTCGCACAGCGTGCGCCACACGGCCTGTTCTGCGGCGCTGTAGTCGTAGCCCTGCGCCACGGTGAAATCGGCACGGCAGACTGAATAGTCGCCGCGAAGACCTTGTGCCGCGCAGTCGCGGGCATAGTCGGCAACGCTCATCGTCATGGCTGTTCTCCTCGCAAATCATCACCGGTGAATTTCTCTCCCAAGGGTAACCTGAGACAGCGAGGCAAATCAGCTTTGATGGTGGCTCGAAGGCAGGATTTGAGGTAAACAACACTTTGGAAAAGCTATCTGGGAGTGAAAATGCCTCAGTTTGATGATTTCGAGATCAGGATGCTCGACATCCTGCAGCGCGACGGGCGCAAGCCGGTGTCCGAACTGGCGCAGGAGATCGGCCTCTCGACGACGCCGTGCGCGCGGCGCTTCGAGGCGCTTCAGGACACCGGCATTATCAAGGGCTTTGCTGCCGTGCTCAGTCGCCGCGCTGTCGGGCTGATGGTCGAGGTGTTCATCGAGGTGCGGCTCACCAGCCACAGCGATGGTTCGCCTGAAACCTTCATCGCCGCCGTGCAGCGCATGGACGAAGTGTCCTCATGCTGGACGATGACCGGCGACCATGATTTCCTGTTGCATGTCATGGTGCCGTCGGTCGACGAGCTCAACGCCTTTGTCATGCACCGGCTGATGCGGCTCGAGGGCGTGCGTGATGTCCACACCCAGCTCGTGCTGCAGAACATCAAGGGGCCGGGCCATGTGCCGCTAGCGCATCTCCGGCGCTAGGCATTTCTGCGGAAAAGCTGCACGCAAACTGCTGGACAGGGCCCAATTCCAAGTTTGAATTGCCGACTACGACATGCGGACCGCATTGCGAAAGGTCCGTCATGAAAATCGTCCTGGTCAATCCGCCGCACACCGCCATCGGCAGCCGCGTGCCGGACGACCATCTGCCGCCTCTCGGCTTGCTGGCGCTCGGCGGCCCGCTGATCGATGCGGGCCATGACGTGCGGCTGGTCGACGCCGAATTCGGGCCGATGCCGCTCGCTTCGCTCGTCCGCGACGCCTTGAGCAATCAGCCTGATTGCATCCTGATCGGCCATTCCGGTTCGACCTCGGCGCATCCGACAGCCCTGGAGATCGCGCGGATGATCAAAACCCTCGGCCCTGAGACGATGGTGATCTATGGCGGTGTCTTCCCGACCTATCACTGGCGCGACATTCTCTCCGCAACGGATGTCTTCGACTTCGTCGTGCGCGGCGAGGGTGAGGCGACCATCGTCGCGCTGATCGAGGCGCTGGAAAGGCGTCAGCCGTTGTCCGATGTGGCGGGTATCGCCTTTCGCAACGATCTGCGCCGCCCCTTCGCCACCCAACCGGCGCGGACGATCGCAACCCTCGATGACTATCGCGTCGGCTGGGAATTGATAGACCATCGCCGATACAGCTATTGGGGCGGCAAGCGCGCCGTGGTCATGCAGTTTTCGCGAGGCTGCCCGCATCTGTGCAACTATTGCGGCCAGCGTGGTTTCTGGACGCGCTGGCGGCATCGCGATCCAAAAAAGTTCGCACAGGAGATCGCCTGGCTGCACCGCGAGCACGGCGTCGAACTCATCAACCTCGCCGACGAGAATCCGACGGTTTCGAAGAAGGCATGGCGCGCCTTTCTCGATGCGATGATCGCCGAGAATGTGCCGGTAATGATCGTCGGTTCCACCCGCGCGGACGACATCGTTCGCGACGCCGACATCCTGCATCTCTACCGCAAAGCCGGAATCATCCGCTGGCTGCTCGGCATGGAAAACACCGACGAGCAGACGCTTCAATTGATCCGCAAGGGCGGCAGCACCTCATCCGACCGCGAGGGGATCCGGCTGCTGCGCAAGCACGGCATCCTTTCGATGGCGACCTGGGTGGCGGGCTTCGAGGACGAAGGCCTGCGCGATCTCTGGCGCGGCTTCCGCCAACTCATCGCCTACGACCCGGACCAGATCCAGGCACTCTACGTCACCCCGCATCGCTGGACCCCGTTCTTCCGCATCGCCCGGGACCGCAAGGTGATCCAGAAGGACGCCCGCCTGTGGGACTACAAGCACCAGGTGCTGCAGATGACGCGGCTGAACCCCTGGATGCTGTTCTTCAGCGTCAAGCTGATAGAAGTGGCGGTGCAGTCGCGGCCAAAAGCCCTGGCGCGCATCCTGTTCCACAAGGACCCCGAACAGCGCCATTTGATGCGCTGGTACACGCAGATGGGCCGCCGCGTCTGGTTCCGCGAAGTCTGGGGCTTTCTGGTCCGCGACCGTCGGGTCCAGGGCGGTCCGACGCTGGCCGAATTCTGGGGCGCGCCGCAGGACGAGGAAGAGGAATCGATGAGATTTGCGCGTCCAGCCCGCAAGCCGGCCGCGCCCGAGATCATGATTTCGCCGGGCGCCTGAGGCGCTATCGGCTGCCGCTGCTCAGGGCACGATCAGCGTGCCGGCGCCGTGTTCGGTGAACAGTTCCAGCAGCACCGCATGCGGCGTCTTGCCGTTGAGGATGACGACGCCTTCGACGCCGCGCTCGATCGCCTCGATGCAGGTCTCGACCTTGGGGATCATGCCGCCGGACACGGTGCCGTCCTTGATCAACGCCTTGGCCTCGGCCACGGTCAGTTCATCGATCAGCTTTTTGTTCTTGTCGAGCACGCCGGGCACGTCGGTCAGGAACAACAGCCGCGTCGCCTGGCAGGCGCCGGCAATGGCGCCGGCAAAGGTGTCGGCATTGATGTTGTAAGTGTGGCCGTCGCGGCCGGGCGCCACCGGCGCCAGCACCGGGATCATTTCGGACCGCGCCAGCAGATCGAGCAAGGTGCGGTCGACCTCGACCGGCTCGCCGACGAAGCCGAGATCGAGCACCCGCTCGATGTTGGAGTCCGGATCGATCATGGTCTTGCGCGCCTTTTCGGCGAAAACCATGTTGCCGTCCTTACCGCACAGGCCGATCGCCCACTCGCCCTCGGCATTGATCAGCGCCACGATCTCCTTGTTGATCGAACCGGCCAGCACCATCTCGACGATCTCGACGGTCTTCTGGTCGGTGACGCGCAAGCCGCCCTCGAACTTCGATTCGATGCCCATCTTGGCCAGCATGGCGCCGATCTGCGGGCCGCCGCCATGGACGACGATCGGATTGACGCCGGACTGCTTCAACAGCGCGATGTCGCGGGCGAAGGCCTTGCCGAGTTCGATATCGCCCATGGCGTGGCCGCCATATTTCACCACGACCGTCTTGTTCTCGTAGCGCTGCATATAGGGCAGCGCTCGCGAAAGCAGCGCAGCCTGCATTTCGGCGGTGGCGGCGATCTCCGTCATCGGCATGGTTCCCGGCTTACTGGAAAGGACGGCGGCGTCTTAGCGGGAATTGGGGCAAGGGGCAAATGGTTCGGCGAACGTCATGTCCGATCCGATCGATTACTCCCATTCGATCTGCAGACCGGCTTCGGTAATCAATTGCAAGGCATCCTCGATATCCCGCGAGCTCGCATAATATGCATTCGGAAACGCTGCATTGAGTTCGTCGACTGTGATGGACCCGCGCTCCTGATGCTGATCGATCAGGGCGAGGATTGCGTTTCGGACGTTTTCTGGCAAGCCGGGATGCTCGGTCATTCCGCAAAGATTGTGCAGGATGACCAACTTTCAAGGCCTTGGCCTTGCCCCGTGTTAAGGCACCCTCAGCGGTGCGCGGCGCGCCTGCCACCCCGAGATCTTTTCCATCTGCGCGGCAAGCGACAAAAGGGTCTCTTCGTCGCCGGGCCGGCCAGCGGCCTGGATGCCGAGCGGCAGGCCGGCATCGGTGACATGGACAGGCAGTGCGATCGATGGCTGGCCGCTGACATTCTGGATCGCCGGCCAGTGGGTGAACCACAGGCTCTTGTCCATCAGCTGCCCGAACAGCGGCTTGAGCTTCAGCAGGCGCGTGAGACGCAATTTGTCGAGCACGTTCTCGATGAGTTCGTCGGTGCCTCTCGGGTCCATGGCGCCACAGGCGAGCGGCGGGTGCGCGATGACAGGCATCAGCACGGCGTCGTATTGCGCGGTGTCAGTGATCAGTCGGCGCGAGGTGGCATTGAGCCGCTGCAGGCCGGCATAGATCTCGCCGGCCGAGGCGATCTCGCCGAAGCGCGCGATGATGCGCGTGGCGCGCTCGAGGTCGCCCAAAACGGAGCGGCCGACACGCAAGGCCTCGGTGCGCATCGTGCCGGCCACCGCCGAGGCGACGGTCCTGGCGAAATCGGCCATGAAATCGCGATCGATATAGGGCAGGTCGATTTCCTGGACCGTGTGGTCGCCTTCGCGCGCCAATGCCACCGCTGTGTCCAGCGCCTGCAGCGTCTCGGCCGATATCGGCATGCCAAGCGGCGATTTTCGGTAGATGGCAAGCTTGAGCTTGCCTGGATCGCGTCCTGCCGCAGTAGTGAAACGGCCTTTCGGCGTTGGCGCGGCGTAGGGCGCCAGCAGATCGGGGCCGTGGGTCAGGTCGAGCAGCAAGGCGCAATCGCGGACCGAGCGGGAGACGGCATGATCGACCACCATGCCGTACCAGCTTTCGCTGACCAGCGGCGTCTGCGGCACGCGGCCGCGTGACGTCTTCAGGCCGACCAGCCCCGTGCAGGCCGCAGGCACCCTGATCGAGCCGCCACCATCCGCGGCATGCGCGGTGGGCACCACTCCGGCAGCGACCAGCGCCGCCGCACCACCCGATGAGCCGCCGCTGGTGTGCGCCGTGTTCCACGGATTGCGGGTGATGCCGAAGGCGGCCGATTCGGTCATCAGCCGCAGCCCGTGTTCGGGCGAAGTGCTGGTGGCGATCGGAATGAGGCCGGCAGCGAGATAGCGCTCGGTCATCACCGAGTTGAAATCGGCCGTGAAGGCCGGGATGCGGCTGCCGGTGTGTACCGGAACGCCCTTCATGGCGATGCCGAGATCCTTCAGCGCAAACGGCACGCCGGCAAGCGGCAGCTTGCGGTCGACGGTTTTGGCGCGCGTCCGCGCCGCGTCGTAGAGCGGTTCGACGATGGCGTTGATGTCGGCGCGGGTTGCATCGGCTCGCCCGATCGCCGCGTCGACAAGCTCCAGCGGCGAGATATCTCCCTTTTGCACAAGAGCGGCCAGCCCGGTTGCATCTTGCTCCCACAGAACCCGTTCAACCGACATTTTGGCTTCCCCCACCTTTCGCAAAGGTGCTTCCCAGCTTTCCGAAAGGCTAGCGACAGGCGATTTCTTTGGCAATCGATGGTCGCGTCCTGGCAAGGCAGTTGTCTAACGACGTTTGCGTGGACAGCGACCTTTCCGCCGTTGCAAATACATGGCAATCGCCTAATTTGTTCTGCATGACGCCGCAGGACATCACCACGCTGATTGTCCGGACTTCAATGAAGGACCGGGCTGCGTTCGACCTGCTCTACCGGCAGACCAGCGCGAAACTTTTCGGCGTCTGCCTTCGTGTATTGAGGGACCGGGGAGATGCGGAAGAGGCGCTACAAGAGGTCTTCGTGAAGATATGGACGAAGGCGGACCGTTTCGCTGTCTCGGATCTCAGTCCGATCTCCTGGCTGGTAGCAATCGCCCGCAATCACGCGATCGATCGCATCAGGGCGCGGCGCAAGCCTGCTGCCGATATCGATGCCGCGCTTGACGTGGCCGATCCGGCGCCTGGACCTGAGGCGATGGTTGTAGCGGGCGGTGAATCCGAACGCGTCTATCGGTGTCTCGATGAATTGGAACAGGACCGGGCGGCGGCCGTCCGGGGCGCCTATCTCAATGGCGAAAGTTATGCCGAGTTGGCGGAGCGCCATAGCGTGCCGTTGAACACGATGCGGACCTGGCTGCGGCGCAGCCTGTTGAAACTTAGAGAATGTCTGGAGAGATGACGCTGGCACAGGAAAACGGACCGGAACGTGGAGGCGACGACCTGCTCGCCGCCGAATACGTTCTTGGCGTGCTGGCAGCGGACGAACGCCAGATCGTCTCCGGCCGTATCGACGCGGAAACCGGATTCGCCCGCCTTGTCGATGGCTGGGAGGTGCACTTTTCGCCGCTGGGCGTCGCCTATCCGGAAGTACAGCCTCCGGCGACGGTCAAGGTCGCGGTCGATCGCCGGCTGTTCGCCTCCACCGCAACAACCTCCACCGCCACCGCGCAACCCAGCGCCGGCCTGTGGTCCAGCCTGGCCTTCTGGCGCGGTCTTGCCACTGCGGCTGTCGCGGCGCTGGCGATCTACATTGCCGTGCCCTACATCAACCCGCCTGTCGAACAGCCGCAGACACGGCTCGTCGCCTCGCTGGCTGCCGACGGCAGCGATGTCAAATATCTGGTCGTCTATGACGCCGCCAAACACGATGTCGGCCTGTCGCATGTCTCTGGCGAGCGCGCTGCCGGCAAGGACTTCGAACTGTGGATGATCGAGGGCAAGAATCCCCCGGTTTCGATGGGCGTCATCCCCGCCGGCGCGTCCACGCATCTGACCATCACGCCGGCCGTGCAGGAAAAACTTGCTCAAGGCGCCGTGCTTGCCGTCAGCGTCGAGCCATCAGGCGGTTCGCCGACCGGCCAGCCGACCGGACCGGTGGTTGCGGCGGGCGATCTGAAGAGCATTTGATAGGGCTCTCGGCGTCAGTATCCCGCATAAAGAATATCGCAAGACCACTCTCTTATCGGATTGCATGCGAAAGCGTGTGAGCCAGCAAAGAGAAATGTAAGAAAAGTGCCGTGCGTTGGCGAGCAAAAATAAAATTTCTCCCTGACATCGTGAAACTCACGCATTTGTATTCCGTATCTCCCTCGCGTCCCAAAAAAGGGAACGATAACCCGAGGAGTTAGACATCATGCGCAAATACGCCACCCTTTTGCTTGCCAGTACGCTCGCCGTTTCTGCGCTCGCCACCACTGCCTATGCCGAAAATCCGATGGTTGGCGGCGCCGCAATGTATGCCACCAAGAACATTGTCGAGAACGCCGTCAATTCGAAGGATCACACGACGCTGGTTGCGGCCGTCAAGGCCGGCGACCTGGTCGACACGCTGCAGACCGCCGGTCCCTTCACCGTGTTCGCGCCGACCAACGAGGCCTTTGCCGCACTTCCGGCCGGCACGGTCGAAACGCTGCTCAAGCCCGAGAACAAGGACAAGCTGGTCAAGATCCTGACCTGTCACGTCATCGGCGCCAAGGCGCTGGCGGCGGATGTGGCCAAGATGGCCAAGGACGATGGCGGCACGCACAAGGTGAAGACCGTTGGCGGCTGCGAGCTGTGGCTCAAGGCTGACGGCGGCAAGGTCACCGTGACCGACGAGAGCGGCGGCGTCGCAAATGTGACGATCGCCGACGTCGAACAGTCGAACGGCGTCATCCACGTCATCGACAAGGTTCTTCTGCCGAAGATGTAACAAAGGCTTCGCTGCCAGCGAAGTATGGGCAAGGGTCCATGCTGATTGCGCGGCTGGCGTCCCCCGTGACCCGCGCAATCGACAAGCGTACACTCCGCACCGTCCGCTCCAAGCGCGGAGCCGTTGCGGAGTGTCCGTTTTTCAGGGCTCAAACAAAGAGCCAGTTCCATGGCTCTGGCCGTCACCCGGCATTTTGATTTCCGTGCGACGGTCGAATTTGGCAAAGGACAGCAGGAGGAATGGCCATGAATCGTCGCAATCTTCTTTGGAGCGGTGCCGCGGCCGTAGCATTGCTGGCAGGCACGACAGCAATGCTGCGCATGGGCGGACCGCAGGACGCACGGGCAGCGGAAAAGTTTGAAGTCACCAAGACCGACGCCGAGTGGCACGCCATCCTGTCCGATGAAGCCTTCAACGTGCTGCGCAAGGAAGGCACCGAATATCCCGGCACCAGCCCGCTGCTCAACGAACACCGCAAGGGCATCTTTGCCTGCGCCGGCTGCGACCTGCCGGTCTATTCCTCCGAAACGAAGTTCGAGTCCGGCACCGGCTGGCCGAGTTTCTGGCAGGAGATTGCCAACGCCGTCGGCAAGACCGAAGACCGGTCTTTGGGCATGACCCGCACCGAGGTCCACTGCCGCCGTTGCGGCGGCCATCTCGGCCATGTCTTCGACGACGGTCCGCCACCGACCGGCTTGCGCCATTGCATCAACGGCGTCGCCTTGACCTTCAAGCCGGCCAGCGCCTGAGCTGCAGAACGAGCGCTTCTATAGGTTCCAGGCGCGGATGTCTGCGGATTCTTGCACCAGAGTCCGTTATCCTACCAGCCTGCCTGTTCGATCGCCGCTTCTGCGGCCGATTTACCATCGCCCCCAGCCTGCCATTTGGTCGCCACCAAACGACGGCCCGTCATCCAATCGGCTTCCGGCGACACGAGCCAAAGCAACGGTGGGACCATGATCGAGGGATCGAGCATTGCTGATTTCGCCGTCTCCGACACGGTCTGCGGGACCATGCCGGTAAGGGTGGCTCCTCCAGGCAGCAGCGCGTTCACGGTAATACCCGTGCCATCGAGATCCTGCGCCCAGATGATCGTCTCCGATTCGAGTGCTGCCTTCGAAGGACCATAGGGAGAAAAGCCGCGTCGGCGCATGGTCCCTTGGCTCACCGAAACATTGACGATCCGTCCCCAGCCCGCCTTCAGCATCATGGGAACCGCGTGTCTTGCCATCATGAAGGGGCCGTTCACGTTGGTGTCGATCACCATGCGCCACGTTTCCGGTGCGACTTCCCAGAAGCGCGTCGGTTCGGTCAGGAACTCATTGCTGACGTACTTCATGCCGCGGGCGGCATTGTTCACCAAAATATCGAGCCGCCCGAACCGCTTGACTGCGGCATCGACAACCTCGGCGCAGTCGTCTTCCTGCGTGACGTCGGCGACAAGCGGAAGAACCCGAGACTCTCTACACCTCTGACGCACCTCTTCTGCGACGGCTTCGATCTCGGTGCGCTCGCGCGCCGCAGTCGCAACCACATGGATTCCAGCCTGCGCAAGTCCCAGGACCATTGCCCGGCCGAGACCGCGGCCTGCGCCTGTCACAATGGCAACGCGGTTCAGGATTTGGCTCGTCGTCACATCGGTTCCATGTTGAATTCAGGCCACCAATCAGTGCCCGCCGCCACCGCCACCGCCGGCGGCGACAGGTTTGCGGATCATCATGGTGAAGAGCCCCAGCGTCGCGAACAGCACCGTCAGCAGGTAGAACACGTCCATGAAGGACAGCAGCGCCGCCTGTTGCTGGACCATGCCGGACAGTTTGGAGATCGCCGCCTTGGATGCGTCCAGGCCGACACTCTGTTCGAAGGTGAGCGTCATGTTCTGCAGCTTGGTCTGCGCCGCCTCGCTGCCCCATTGCACATGCTCGGCCAGCCTTGCGTAGTGGAAGGCATTGCGGTCGATCAGCACCGTGTTGATGATGGCAAGGCCGACGGCGCCGCCGAGATTGCGGGTGAGGTTGAACAGGCCCGACGCGTTCTTCAACCGGTCGGGCGGCAAGGTGCCGAGCGCAATGTTGTTGATCGGCACCATGCACAGCATCATCGAACAGCCGCGCAGGATCTGCGGGATCAGCAGTTCATAGAAGTCCCAATCGGCGGTGAGATGCGTCATCCACCAGGTTCCCGTGGCGAAGCCGAAGAAGCCGATCATCATCATCAAGCGCGGGTCCATCTTGCCCGACAGGATGCCGGAGATGGGCGCGGTGAAGAACATGGCCAGGCCGCTGACGAACAGCGCCTCGCCGATCATCATCGAATCGTAGCCGCGGATGCGCCCGAGGAACACTGGATAGAGATAGGTCAGGCCGTAGAGGCCGATGCCGATGACGAAGGAAAACAGCGAGCCGAAGGCAAAATTGACATTGCGGAACGCCTTCAGGTCGACGATCGGTTCCTCGGCGGTGAAGACGCGCCAGAAGAACAGCACTCCGCCAATGGTCATGACGACGGCGCAGATCAGCACCGCCTGGTCCTGCAGCCAGTCGTTGTTCGGGCCTTCCTCGAGCACATATTCCATGCAGCCAAGGAAGGCTGCCATGCCGGCAAGGCCCCACCAGTCGAATTTGCTGAACAGCTTGAGGTTGGGCTTGTCGAAGTCGATCAGCGACCAGGCTGCCGCCGTCACTAGGATACCGGGTACGACGTTGACGAGAAACAGCCAGTGCCAGGACATGGCATGGCTGATGTAGCCGCCAACCGTCGGGCCAATCGTCGGCGCCAGCGTCGCCACCAGGCCGATCATCGGTGACACCACGGCGCGGCGCGACGGCGGGAAGATGGTGAAGGCTGCGGCAAAGACGCTCGGGATCATGCCGCCGCCGATGAACCCCTGGACGGCGCGGTAGACGATCATCTGGTCGATGTTGGTGGCGGTTGCTGCCAGTGCGCTGGCGGCGGTGAAGCCTGCCGCTGAAATCGTGAACAGCACCCGCGTCGACAGCATCCGGCTGAGGAAGCCGGAAAGCGGAATCATGATGACTTCGGCAATCAAATAGGCGGTCTGAACCCACGGGATTTCGTCGGAACTGGCGCTCAGGCCGGCCTGGATCTCGGCCAGCGAGGCCGAGACGATCTGAATGTCCAGGATGGCCATGAACATGCCGAACACCATCGCCAGAAAGGCGATGACACGCCGCGTCGAGATGGTGTCGGGCACCGCCGGCATTGCCGGGGCCGATCCTGCTGTCAGGGTTGCGGTCGCCATGACGTTGCTCCGGGGTCCGCTTACTTCGACGCGGAAGGCGCCGTGCGGCTGTCGACGGCGACGACGACGCTGAGGCCCGCGCGCAGCCTGCCTGCCTTCAGCACATCCGCCGGTACGTCAATGCGAACCGGGACGCGCTGCACCACCTTGGTGAAATTGCCGGTGGCGTTCTCCGGCGGCAGCAGCGAAAACACCGCACCCGAGGCTGGCGCCAGCGACGACACGGTTCCCTCGAAATCGTGGCCGTCGGTCGCATCGACCGACACCCTGACCTTTTCTCCAGGCACCAGCCGGGCAAGCTGCGTCTCCTTGAAGTTGGCGACGATATAAAGCTTGTCCATCGGCACGATGACGGCGAGCTTTTGCCCGGGGCTGATCAGGTCGCCCTGCTCGACGGAGCGGTTGCCGACGACGCCGTCATAGGGCGCGCGCAGCACGGTAAAGGAAAGATCGCGCGCCGCCTTGTCGTGGCTGAGCTGCAGCGACGCCAGCGTGCTCGCCGATTCTGCGCGCTGCGCCTGCAGCACGCCGATATTGGCCTGCGCGGCGGCGATCTGCGCGGCGGCGCCGACAAGCGCGGCGTTGGCCTGGTCGACTGCGGTCTGGGCGTCGTCCAGCTGCGCCTGCGTGCCGACATGGGTCTTGAGCAGTTGAGCGGCACGCACTTGCGCACGCGCCGCATTGTCGGCCGTAGCCTTATCGGCAGTCTTCTGCGCCTGGGCTTGGCTGAGCGAGGCGCGCGCCGCTTCGGTCTGGGCGTCGATGCGGTCGAGCGTCTTGCTCAAGGTGGCGATCTGCGCCTCGGCCTGGGCGACCGCAATCTTGTAGTCGCCGTCATCGACGATCAGCAGCGGATCTCCGGCCTTCACCTGTTGGTTCTCGGTCACCTTGACCTGGTCGACATAGCCGGAAATCTTCGGCGAAATGAACGCCATGTCGGCCTGGACATAGGCGTCGTCTGTCGAGATCATGAAGCGCCCGTCGGTCCAGTAGTGGTAGCCGTACCAGGCGCCGGCGCCCAGCAGGCCGAGCGCGATGATGGGCAGCAGCAGCGAGCGCGCCGACCGCTTCTTCTTGGCAGGCGCCTCGGTTGGCGTGCCGGTTGCAGGCTCGACCGGTGTATTTGGCGCCTCGATCGCCGGTGCGACCTTGGCATTGGGGAAGGGGCGAACTTCGGCGGTGGCGGGCACGTTGGAGGACATGATATCTCTCTAAATTAAATCATGCTGGACTAGTCATACTGAACCGTTCGGTTCGACAGGGACATTGACTTAGCGCGGGAAGAGGCCCATATCAAGGGCAATCGAACCGGTTGGTTCGAATTATTTCGAGGTGTGACCTTATGACCGAGACAGTACCCGACGACGGCAAGGACCAGTGCGATCTGCTGGACAGCCTGCGTCGCGGCCGCCCTGCAGCGGGACAGGATCCCGTCAAACGCAGCCAGATCATCGAAGGCGCGCGTCGTGTCTTCATCGACAAGGGTTTTGAAGCGGCGTCGATGAACGACATCACCCGCGAGGCCGGCGTTTCCAAGGGCACGATCTATGTCTATTTCGCCAACAAGGAAGAACTGTTCGAAGCGCTGATCGAGGAAGAGCGCGGCACCATCTTCAAGAACATGTACGATATGCTCGACCGCGCCGACGACCTGCGCGAGACACTGGTGAAGTTCGGCAAGGTGCTGTCCGTCAAGATCACGTCGGCCAAGGTCATCCAGGCGCAGCGCACAGTGATCGGCGCGTCCGACAGGATACCCGACATGGGTGCGCGTTTTTACGAACGCGGGCCCAAACGCGGTCATGACAAGGTTGTGGCGTTTCTCAATGCCGCCATCGAGCGCGGCCTGCTGCGGATCGACGATGTCGATCTTGCCGCCTACCAGTTCACCGAACTGTGCCTGGCCGGTCTGTTCCGTCAGTGCATATTCGCCTACCGCACGGAAGCCCCGAGCCAGGATGAAATCGACCACATCGTCAGGTCGGGCGTCGGCATGTTCCTGAAGGCTTACGGCACCGAAAGGCTCGCTGCGGAAGAAAGTCACCAGGTGATTGCACTCAAGGCGAAGCCTTAACCACCATTGGCGGCGAGCACGATCGCCGCGCGCAATTCGTCGAGGCCCTCGCTCTTTTCCGACGACGTGGCGAGAACGAAGGGGAACGCCGCCGGCCGCTTCTTGATTTTCAGAAGCGTCTCTTCGATCAATCGCGGGACCCCGGCCGCCTTGATCTTGTCGGTCTTGGTCAGCACGATCTGGTAGGACACTGCGGCCTTGTCGAGCAGCGACAGCACCTCATCGTCCTTGGCCTTGATGCCGTGGCGGGCGTCGATCAGCACATAGACGCGCTTCAGCGTGACGCGGCCCTTGAGATAGTCGAAGACGAGCTTCGTCCACTCGTCGACCTTCTCCTTGGGCGCGGTCGCGTAGCCGTAGCCCGGCATGTCGACCAGCGCCATTGGCGGCAGGTCGGCGCCTTCGCCTGAAAATCCATCCGGCACGAAATAGTTGAGCTCTTGCGTGCGCCCCGGCGTGTTGGACGTGCGCGCCAGCCCTTTCTGGTTGACCAGCGCGTTGATCAGCGACGACTTGCCGACATTCGAGCGGCCGGCAAAGGCGATCTCCGGCGGCCCTTCCGGGGGCAGGAACTTCATCGCCGGCACGCCGCGGATGAAGATCCACGCCCGCGTAAACAGTTCGGTACCGATCACAGTCTTGTTCAACGCGTTCAAACCGCTGCCTCCAGAAGGGAAATATTGGCGCCACGAATGGCATTGAGGTTGCGGCTGATCTTTTCCACCGGCCAGTCCCACCAGGCCACCGCCAGAAGCCGCCGGATGGTCCTGTCGTCAAAGCGCATCTTCACCACCTTGGCCGCATTGCCGGCGACGATCGCATAGGGCGGCACGTCGTGCGTCACCACCGATTTTGCCGCGACGATGGCGCCATGGCCGATTTCGACACCCGGCAGGACCACCGCCTCCATGCCGATCCATACATCATTGCCGAGCACGGTGTCGCCCCGCAATTCCTTCGACCAGGTATCCGGGTCGAAGCCCTCTTCCCAGCCGTGGCCGAAAATATTGAACGGGTAGGTGGAAAAGCCGGACATGGCATGATTGGCGCCGTTCATGATAAACCGTGCGCCCTCGGCGATGGCGCAGAACTTGCCGATGATCAGCCTGTCGCCAATGAACGGATAGTGATGCAGCACGCATCTTTCGGCGAATTTGTCGGGCCCGTCGGGATCGTCATAATAGGTGAAATCGCCGATCTCGATGTTCGGCGCGGTGACCAGTCCCTTCAGGAAACCGACGCGCATATGCATCGGGATCGGATGCTTGATGTTGGGGTTGGGTCCGACCATGGTCTGGCTCCGTCAAATCTTGTGGCAGGCAAGGCCAAAGTAGCGTGATCGCCAGGCAGCACCAACGGTGTACGGAACGAATCATCGTTACCTGTTGATCGAGGGAGCGCTCCTGAAACGAGATGGAACTCATAGGGATGTGCCGCGGCTGCGTCCAGCAGAGCCAAATTGTCCTGAAAACGCTGGGTCCAGATAAACCGGGGTCCTGCGAAGGTCTGCAGGACCCCGGTCTGCCTAACGGCCTCCCAAACACCGGCGTCTTTGCGCCGGAAGCCGTCTTGGCAAGGTATCTTGCCGGCGCCGCAAAAACGCGATGGTCCCGTACGACGCCAAAACCCATGTCCCAAAGGCGTGCCGAAGCTTCGCCACGGGAATGGCAACGCGTAGTTAGGACGCGCGGCAAGCCAAAGTTTCGCCAGAAATAGGAACGGGATTTTCCGGCAAAAAAAGCCCCGGGTGAACCGGGGCTTTTTGATTTCGCAGAAGGGAGCGCCGGCTATTCCGCCGGCGACGGTTTCTTGCGGAACAGTGCGACCAGATTATCCCACAATTCGATCTTGGCGCCCTGGCGCTTCATGATCAGGCCCTGCTGGAGAATGGAGAGCGTGTTGTTCCAGGCCCAGTAGATGACGAGGCCGGCCGGAAAACCCGCCATCATGAAGGTGAAGATCACCGGCATCCAGGTGAAGATCGCCGCCTGCGTCGGGTCCGGCGGCGTCGGGTTCATGCGCATTTGCAGGAACATGGTGACGCCCATGATCAGCGGCCACACGCCGATCATCAACACATGCGGCAGCGTGATCGGAATGAGGCCGAACAGGTTGAACAGCGATGTCGGATCGGGCGCCGCCAGATCCTGGATCCAGCCGAAGAACGGGGCGTGGCGCATCTCGATGGTGATGTAGAGCACCTTGTAGAGCGCGAAGAACACCGGGATTTGCAGCGCTACCGGCCAGCAGCCGGCGATCGGATTGATCTTCTCCGTCTTGTAGAGCTCCATCATCGCCTTTTGCTGCGCCATCTTGTCGTCCGCGTATTTCTCGCGGATCTCAAGCATCTTGGGCTGCACCTTCTTCATGTTCGCCATCGACGCGTAGGACTTGTTGGCAAGCGGGAAGAAGGCGGCCTTGACGACGACGGTGGTGGCGAGGATGGCCAGGCCGAAATTGCCGAAGAATTTGTAGAGTGTGTCGATCAGCCAGAACATCGGCTTGGTGATGAAGTGGAACCAGCCCCAGTCGATCAGCAGGTCGAAGCGCTTGATGTGGCGGTCTTCTGCATAGGCGTTGATCTTGCCGACCTCCTTGGCACCAGCGAAGATTTCGCTCTCCACCGTCGCCGATTGACCGGCGTCAACGGCGATCGGGTCGGTGAGGAAGTCGGACTGGTAGCGGTGGCGGCCATCCTCGAAAAAGGCGTAGCGCGGCTGGAACGGCTGCTTCTCGGTCGGCACCAGCGTCACCGCCCAGTACTTGTCGGTGATGCCCAGCCAGCCATCGGTCGACTTGCCCGGCATGAACTGCTTGTCCGATTCGATGGACGCGTATTTGTGTTCCTGCAGGCCTTCCGTCCCGGTGAAGCCGATCAAGCCTTCATGCAGCACATAGGTGCTGGCAATGGCCGGTTTGTCGAAGCGGGTGACACGGCCATAGTTGGACAGCGAGACAGAGGCAGCACCCGAATTCTGCACGGTGTCGGAAACGGTGAACATGTAGTCGCTGTCGACCGAGAAGGTGCGCTTGAAGGTCAGGCCCTTGTCGTTGGCGTAGGTCAGCGTCACTGGCGTCGCAGGCGTCAGCGCCGCATTGCCGTCGACGGTCCATGCCGTTTCAGGGCCCGGCACGGTGCCGGTCTTGTCGTTGCCGACAAAGCCGATCTCGGCATAGTAGCCATTGGGCAGCGCCGCCGGGTTGAGCAGTTCGATCTTGGGCGAGTTTTTATCGACCGTCTCGGTGTACTGCTTGAGCTTGAGGTCGTCGAGACGTGCGCCGGTGAGGTTGATCGAGCCTTCGAGGCTCGGCGTGTCGATCTTGACGCGCTTGTTCGCCGCCAGCGCCTGCTCGCGGCCGGCCGGCGTTACGCCGTCGGTGCCCGGCGTGCTGGGGATGGCGCCTGGCGTTGCGGGCGCTCCGGTATCGCCGGGTTTGGCGGCCTCGGCTGCCTTCTTCTGCTCCGCCGCCCGCTGCTCTTCTATGCGGGCCGCCTCGCGCTGCTGCTCGCTGCGCGGCAGCACGTAAAAATACTGCCACAGCGCCAGGATCAGCACCGACAGCGCGATGGTGATGAAGAAGTTCCGGTTGTTTTCCATCGAAAGCCCTTGGCCTATCGTGTTCCGCGCAGTCGGCGGGAGAGTTCGGCCTTCAACTGGCCGAACGGAATGGTAAGCACGTCTTCGCGCCCGACGATGACATAGTCATTGCCAGGCGCCATGTCATCCGCCGCATGCGTGCGGACGGCCTCTCGCAGCCGTCGCCGGACGCGGTTGCGCACGACCGCATTGCCGACTTTCTTGGTGACGGTATAGCCGACGCGTGGCGACAACCCGTCGCCGCGGTCGAGAACTTCAACGAGAAAAAGCCGCCCGCGCCGCTTTTCACCACGGCGGACGGCCAGGAATTCCGCGCGCTTCAGAAGCCGCTTGGGATTTGGTCCCACTGGCTTGCCGGGTGCGGGCAACGATCTCGTCTTCCGTTCAGGCGCTGAGCCGCTTGCGGCCGCGGTTGCGGCGGGCTGCGACGACGCCGCGACCACCCTTGGTGGCCATGCGGGCACGGAAGCCGTGACGCCGCTTGCGGACGAGTTTAGACGGTTGGTAGGTACGCTTCATTTGTTTTAATACCGCGGGGTGCGGCCCTTCTTGATTCTGTCACTGTGTAACAGGAGCTTTGCCGGGCCGGTTTGGCGCGATCGAAACCGCGCCGGGACGAATGGCCCGAGCGTGAGCGGCTTATAGAAAGAAGGCTTTTGGGAGTCAATCCAGAGCGAACGACCTGTTCGTCTCGGCGCGGTCGGGCCGATGGACGCGATGTTCTGCGCCGCTGCCGCTTTCCGAGCAAGGATGAAATTGGCAAAAAAGCCGCAATCGCCTAATCTCGGGCGATCAAGCGATCGTGAAGACAGGGTAGCATGAGCGAAGTTCCACCCGCGGATGAAAGCACCGGACCGGCGAAAGCCCCCGTCCGTACGGTGCCTTTGGCGCGCGGGCTGTCGACGAAGCTCCTGCTGCTCACCATCGTCTTCGTGCTCTTGGCCGAAGTCCTCATTTTCCTGCCCTGGATTGCCAGCTACCGGCTGAGCTGGCTGAAGGAGCGGCTGAGCACGGCGGCGGCCGTGTCGATCGTCCTGGTGCAGGGCGAACCCAATTCGCTCTCCCGCGCCGCCCAGAACGACGTGCTGATGGCGATCGGCGCCAAGGCGATTGCCGTGCGCGACGGCGGCGTCTCGCGGCTTTTGGTCGTGGCCGAGATGCCGCCGCAGGTCGATGAACATATCGATATTGCCAGTGTCGGCATGATCAAAGGCATGACCGGCGCCCTGGACACGCTGTTTTTCGGCGGCAAGCGCATGCTGCGCGTGTTTGGACCGGTTGGCGACAGCGACAAGGAATTCGAGCTGATCATGCCCGACCACTCCCTGCGCAAGGCCATGCTCATCTATTCGCGCAACGTCGCCTTCGTCTCGCTGCTGATCTCGCTGTTCACCGCCATGCTGGTCTATGCCGCGATTGACCTGATCATGATCGGCCCGATCAGGACGATGACGCGTTCGATGCTGGCTTTTTCCGAGGCGCCGGACGATCCCGGGCGAAT
The DNA here is from genome assembly GCF_024746795.1 of Mesorhizobium sp. AR10. NCBI lineage: Bacteria > Pseudomonadati > Pseudomonadota > Alphaproteobacteria > Hyphomicrobiales > Phyllobacteriaceae > Mesorhizobium > Mesorhizobium sp. AR10. Next base: position 936,102 of record NZ_CP080524.1, on the reverse strand, counting down.
CATCCGCCCGGCCGCCCGCGCCGACGAGATCGGCGTCGCCGAGCGCGAGCTGTCGTTGATGCAGGAGCGGTTGCAGAAGATGCTGTCCGAGCAGAAGCACCTCGCCGACCTTGGCCTCGCCGTCTCCAAGATCAACCACGATATGCGCAACATCCTGGCCTCGGCGCAGCTGATGTCGGACCGGCTGCGCCAGGTCAAGGACCCGACCGTGCAAGCCTTCGCGCCGAAGCTGCTGCGCGCGCTCGATCGTGCCGTGTCCTATTCGGAGGGAGTGCTTTCCTATGGCCGCACCCAGGAGCCGCCGCCATCGCGCCGCAGGCTGCGGTTGCGCCAACTGGTCGAGGACGTCCACGGTCTGCTCGACATCGAAGACGGCATCGAGTTCGTCAATGCCGTCGATCTGACGTTCGAGGTGGATGCCGATTCCGACCAGTTGTTCCGCGTGCTCACCAATCTCTGCCGCAACGCCGTGCAGGCGATGGCGGCAGACACCGAAAGTGCGCTCGTGCGCCGATTGGCGGTGTCGGCCGTTCGCCTGGGCAGCGTCAGCCGCATCGTCGTCACCGACACCGGTCCCGGCCTGCCGCCAAAGGCGCGTGAGAACCTGTTCGCGGCGTTCCGCGGCTCTGCCCGCAGCGGCGGCACCGGCCTTGGCCTGGCAATCGCCTATGAATTGATCCGCGCCCATGGCGGCACGGTGGAGCTGGTCGAAAGCATTGGCGGCAACACCACCTTCGCGGTCACCATTCCCGACCAGCCGGTTCGGCTCGATCAAGCTCGCAACGGCCTACGCCGCCCGGCCTGATCCGGAGCAATTCCAGGAAAAGTGCGCAGTGGTTTTCCGTCCGGAATTGCGCAGAACAAAAAGCAATTCCAGGAAAAGTGTGCAGCGGTTTTCCGTCCGCGATTGCGCGGAACAAAGAGCAGCCTTGCGCAAGGACACGCAAAACTTTTGCCGGATCGGCTTGCTTTTCCGAAATTCAGTCGCTAGGGAACACGTCTTGTCGCGGCCGGTCGTCAGGATCGGACTGCGGGGCTATGCAAAGCATGGCCTGTTGCGCGCCCGTAGCTCAGCTGGATAGAGCACCAGACTACGAATCTGGGGGTCAGGAGTTCGAATCTCTTCGGGCGCGCCAACTACTATCCTCCCGCGCGACCCGCAGTCATAAGGTACCCGATTGTGCCTTAGGAGACGGATGGCAATAGCGCCAACCGAATGGTTGAACGACGTTGGCTCAACTGCGTGTTCGAAAAGCCGGCAGGCGGGCCATACGTCAAATTGAGCAGATGCGGTTCATAGCGACGACAGAACTGCTCGTACTGCTACAGTGCAGTCTGCCAAAATGCCACTCGATAAGGAAGCTTTGTGCCTTCGGCTGCCCACTCGCCGGTCTTTCTGAAAAGTCCGGACGCATCCAATGTTTCTGGAAAGACCGGATTGTTGTAAGCGATCTTAACATCTCGTGGGTTGTCCAAGATGTCACGTTGCAGGTTGGCGACTACCAACTGCAAGGTTCCTGGGCCAAACGGATGGAACAGATAGACGATTGTCGTTCCGCTTGGATCGTATCGCTGCGCCGGAGTACAGATGAACTGTATTTGTCGATCCGAGACAGCGCTTTTTTCCAGGTTCATACAAGCATGGCGATAAAGCGAAGGGTCGATTTCGACACCGACGCTCCGCCCACATCCAGCCCAGCAAGCAGCAAATGTTGTGCGCCCCATGCCCGATCCAAAGTCGACGAAGACATCGTCGGGGCCGGCGCCAAGATGCTTGAGTATCTTGAAGATCACACGATAGGGGGTCGGTTCGTAGTGCATACGCAGATCAAGAGAGTCTTTGTCTCCGATCGCCGGGGTGTAGCCGAATGTCGAGATTCCGAGTCGACGATCCCAAAACTCATCGACTGGGTTGAGAAGTCGGGTTTTCCAACCACTGCCTTTGAGTATGTTGAGCAATCCTCCACGCATTCGAAAGCCTCGGATTGAGCCTCTGTCGATAGCTCAGGTGGTGTTAGCGCTATTCACTTGAACCGACCGGCCGATGTCAGCATTGAGGAGTTGAAGCATCTCGTATCGACGCCTGTACATTGCTCTTTTGCGCGGAGGCATCTCGGACGGCGTGCGAAAGGGAACCGCTACAGGAAGGTCGAACATCGAATGGGAGGGGGAGACACTTGCACCGTGTTCGATCCATGTGGCGTCATGTCTAAAGTGAATCCTGTCGATTCTGCCTGCGAAATAGCTGCTGCGCGCAACGCAGTCACGGTCCATCGGCGCGAGTATCTTGTCGACCTTCAGGTGGGCGCATAGGAGTCGGAATGCCGCGATCGTCAGGTCGCGGGGGCGCATTCCGAATGCGCCGCGCGTAATCAGGCGGTTGCGCTCCAATGCTTCCTCACCGTGCTCGCCGCCCTGTAGCGCTCCAATATAGGCAACGGTATGTGTGCGCTCGCGACCTAACGTGAACGCCAGAGAGCAGATGCGCTTCTGCTCCAAGAAGAGGTTCAACACGACCTCACCCTCGTCTTGAAACCAGTTTGGTTTGTCCAGCACGATCTCCAGGCCGGCTACTTCCGTCCGGAGGTACGCCAGCGCAACGCCACTTCCACTCGGAAAGCCCATTAATTCCGTGAAATCTTGAATGAGCCGGTAGTGGGTCTCGATGACGTGTTGTGACTTTTGCTGCGACCATGACACATTGATGTAAGGCCGGTCGCTCAGAGCTGGCAAAAGGGGGTGCCGTCTCAGGATTTCGGAACTTTTCGTACCCGAATGCTTCTCATGCCAGTCCCGCAGGCGAGGCCAGTTTGACAAACATTTCAGATATAGCTTTGCCAGGCGCAGATATCTTATAAGAGCTGGACCCTCGAAGAATGCCTTCGACATTCCGATCCTGGTAATCAGCATCCATAGGTCCAAATTCGAAACTGTTTTGAAATCGTCTACTTCAAAGGAGCGTCGGTCCCGCAGCTGCGTGTCTAGCGACACAGGAATTTCTCCTTCCTGAGAGGATAGGACATCCACAAATTCCTCCTGCCACCGCACAGTTCCGGAAGGTTGAGCTGTCAACTCGAGACGTAGACTTCAGCACCAAAATATTTCGCCTATCTGCGCCCCTGTCAACAATTTGGATCTAGTCCATAAGAGGGATAGTCCGAAGGGATTAGGGGCATACCAGTTGATAGCGATTCCGAAACATTCAGGAGCGCTCCTCTTTCGCAACTAAAACAAAAACAATGACATACGAGTTCCGGTTTCGTCTTCTCCCGGCGCGCATTTCTATTCCATCTGTTTAATAGCTTGATGAAGTTGAGCCGCACAGGGTTCGGACTCGCAATTTTTCCTGCTGTTCTCGGATTCAAATCGCGCGACCTCACCCAGTTGATCATCTCTCAGCAAAAGGAATTGGTGCTTGCCTGCGAGGTGGCTGAAGTTTCCGGCATCGCCAAACTTGCGCGTTTCGCAATGCCTCTTTCTCAAAAAGCAGGTGCTCGAAGCTTTGCTTGCCGGCTCCAGGCTTCAGGAAGCCAACCTTCAAACCTTCGCTTGAGGGAAACGATCGCGCCCGTGCCGCGCCAAGCGGCGACCGATCTAGCTTACAACCTCCGATCTAGCTTACAACCGATTGCATAAATCAATCAGAACCGTGCGGATGTGCCGCGTGAGGAAAGGAAGCGGGATGGCCAAGCTCGTGTTCGGAATGAACCAGTCCCTGGACGGCTACGTCGACCATATGACGTTTGCGCCAAGCCCCACCCTCTTCCGCCACTTCATCGAGGAGGCTCAGGGGCAGGTGGGCAGTGTGTACGGTCGCCGAATGTATGAGGTCATGCGTTACTGGGACGACGATCATCCTGAATGGGATGCAGAGCGACACGCCTTCGCGGCGGCGTGGCGGAACCAGCCGAAATGGGTCGTCTCGCGCTCGTTGAAGTCGGTCGGTCCCAACGCCACGCTTGTTGCGGATGATCTTGAGGGCGCGATCCGCAAGCTGAAGGCCGAGAGCGCCGGGGAGATCGAGGTTGCTGGTCCGGACTTGGCGCAAAGCCTCACCGAACTTGGCTTGATCGATGAGTATCGAATCTACCTACACCCCGTCGTGCTTGGTCACGGCAAGCCATATTTCGCCGGAGCCCGGCCGCCGCTCCGCCTTGTGACTAATGATCGGATTGGCGAGGATGTGATCAGGTTGACCTACGTTCCTGCTTGATCTTGCGACTCGCCGGATGGAAATCGCCACGCCGTTCGGTGAAGAGCCGCGGCGAGATGGTGCCATCGATGCCCACTCCGCTCGACGTTCCGCTCAACCGTCAATGAAGCGGATATCTGCGTCGACGACACAATAGGGCGCGTAGCGGAAATCGCGGATCTGGATGACCTGTTCTTCAAGCCATTCGACCAGCATGAAGCCGCGCACGCCGCTCTCCGGCGCCTGCGGGTCGCGGATCAGGATAGCCGGCCTGTCCTCGACAAAACCGAGCGACAGTGCCCAGTCGCTGACGCGGTCGTAATTGCCGAAATAGGTCGACGCCTGCGCCTTGCCGCGCAGCCGGGTGCGGTTGACGACCTCAAGCTGGATATCCTCGGCAATCAGCGCCCGCACGGCGTCGAAGTCGCGCGCGTTGAACAGGTCGACATAGCGGCGCAAGCGCCGCTCGTCGTCGGGATCGAGCCGGGGCACGACCGCCTGTTCGGGCTCCGATGCCAGCAAGCGAAGCTGCGCCCGCCCGCGATGCAGCGTCGCCTTGGTCGCGGCCAGTGTCGCCCCTGAGACCTCGCAGGTCTCGTGCAGGCTGAGGCCAAGCACGTCGACCAGGATCACGGCGCTGCGCTGCGCCAGCGAAAGCTGCATGAAGCTGCGCAGGCCGGTCGCAGTGGCGAGCCTCGCGTCGGCGCTGCTGGAGAGGTCCTCGATCGTCGTCATGTCGGCCTCGGTGATACGCAATCTTTCGCGATTGCGCCGGCGCAGATGATCCTGCGCGGCATTGTGGGCGATGCGAAACAGCCATTGCTCGGGGCGTTCGACCGCCGCATGCGCATCGACAGCCTGCAGCGCCTTCAGCATCGTTTCCTGGACGATGTCCTCGCCGTCGATCACCGAGCCGGCCATGCGGGCGCAGTAGCGGTGCAGCTTCGGCCGCAGCCCGGCCAGCATGGCTTCCAGTGCCGGCCGGTCGAGTTTTCTCATGGCGTCCATTCTCTTAACCAAGTCTACTCGGTGGCGGCCAGCATACGGTAATTGCCGATGATCTTGACAGGCGATCGCCTGACAGGCGTCGAGCGCCTCTGCGCATGAGTTTCGCTGAAAGCCTTGAACGCCGCGAGCCCGGTGATCGCGGAGCTATCCTTGTCCTGGCTGACGATGTGGATGAACTCGCCGTCGTCCAGCTCCAGCACGAGATAGCGCATGGCCGGCGGCGCCGCCTCGCCCAGCGCCTCGAACACCTTTGTCACCAGCGCGCGGTTCGCGTCCAGCTCGCCGTCTTTCACGCCGTAGCGAATGACTGTGTAGTCCATCGCCTGTCTCCTGATTGGTTGACCTGCACAAAGGACGCTTGGCGGCGCCGAAAAGATTAGCACCCCTGAGAATCTTTCTGGTCGCCTGCATCGTCTTTTACTTGATCGGGGCTGCGCCGCAGCCATCAAAGAGAGGAGAGAGACTTGTCATGCACATCCAGTTTGCCGAGCTGCCGGTGTTCGACCAGGACCGCGCCAAGGCGTTCTATACCGATCACCTCGCCTGCCATGTCGCGGCCGATCAGCCGATGGGCGATGGCGGCTGGCGCTGGATCGAGCTGACATTTCCCGGCGCCGTGACCAACCTGCACTTCGCCAGGCGCGCCGATGATGCGGCGGCTTTGGAGCCCGTGCTGGTGCTGGTCGACGGGGATGTCGAGGCGACGGTCGCTTCCTTGAAAGCACGCGGCGTCGAAATCATCACTGAGCCGCAGGAGGCGCCGTGGCAGCCGGGCCGCACCGTCGCCGAGTTCCGCGACAGCGAGGGCAACCGCATGGTGATTGCCAGCGACTGAGCACCGCTGAACGCACCGAATTTGTGATCCACCAATTTTGAACCCAGAGGAGAAAACGCCATGAACTCCCAATCCGTGAGCCTAGAGGATGCGACCCGTGAGGACATGACTGCAGCGACACTGAAAGTGCCGGGCGCCAGCCTCTATTATGAGACACGCGGTTCCGGACCCGTGCTGCTGATCATCCCCGGCGGTCCACAGGATGCCGGCGTGTTCGCCGATGTCGCTCGCCATCTCGCCGACCGCTACACGGTGGTCGCCTACGATCCGCGCGGCAATTCGCGCAGCACTTTCGACAGCGCGCCACAGGAGCAGGATCTCGACATCCATGGCGACGATGCCGCGCGACTGATTGCGGCGCTTGGCGAAGAGCCTGCCTATGTGTTCGGTACCAGCGGCGGCGCCCAGATCGGGCTCAATCTCGCTGCCCGCCATCCCGACCGTGTGCGCGCGCTGGTCGCGCACGAGCCGCCCAGCATGATGATGCTCGACGATCCGTCACCGGCTCTGGCCGGCATGCGCGACCTCCACCACACATATCGCAGCCAGGGCGTCGAGGCGGCTATGCGGAAGTTTTTCACCGAGCACGGCCTGTCCGACGGAGCAGGACCGGAAGAAGCCCGGCAGGATGACGCCTCGCCGCAGGACGAGCCACCACAATTCGTCTCGACGCCGGAGGAGGCAGAGACCTTTGTCCGAGTCAGCGGCAATTTTGATTACTGGCTGGCGCATGGCATCATGCCGCTGTCGCTCTACCGTCCCGATGTCGAGGCGTTGCGTGGCCGCCTTGTCGTGGTCGGCATCGGCGAAGGGTCCGTCGGGCAGCCGATCGATGGCATGGGCAAGGCATTGGCCGAGAAGCTCGGCACCAGGCGGGTCGCCTTTCCTGGCGACCATATGGGCTTTGCCCCCTATCCCGATCGGTTCGCCGAGACCTTGCACTGGGCGCTCAGCGGCGCATTGGCCGGGTCATAGCGTTGCCGGTGTGATTTTCTGGAATGGCGTCCGCAAGCCCGATGCAGGCGCCGTTCTCCCTCTCAGCCAACCGCGGCGGCCGCTGCCCGACCGGCGCTGCGGCCGGAAAAAATGCAGCCGCCGAGAAACGTGCCTTCCAGCGCTGCATAACCATGCACGCCGCCGCCGCCGAAACCGGCGACTTCGCCTACCGCATACAGCCCTTCGATCGGCTGACCATCGGCGCCCAGCACGCGGCTGTCGAGATCGGTCTGCAGGCCGCCCAACGTCTTGCGCGTCAGGATGTTGAGCCGGACCGCGATCAGCGGCCCATTCGCGGGATCGAGCATCTTGTGCGGCTTTGCCGTGCGGATCAGCCGGTCGCCGAGATAGGCGCGCGCGCCGCGCAGGGCGGTGATCTGCATGTCCTTGGAGAACGGATTGTCGAGCTGCCGGTCGCGGGCGCGGATCTCGCGTCCGACCTGGGCGAGCTCAAGCAGCGGCTCGCCGCCGGCCAGTGCGTTCATGCGGGCAACCAGCGCCGGCAGTTCGGCCTCGACGATGAAATCCTCGCCCTTCTCCATGAAGGCCTTCACCGGACCGGGAATGCCTGACGTGGCGCGGCCGATCACCTGGCGCCAGCTCTTGCCGGTCAAATCGGGGTTCTGCTCGGAGCCCGACAACGCGAACTCCTTCTGGATGATCTTTTTGGTCAGGATGAACCAGGAATAGTCGAAGCCTGTAGCCATGATGTGGCTGAGCGTGCCCAGCGTATCGAAGCCGGGATAGAGCGGCACCGGCAGGCGTTTGCCACGCGCGTCGAGCCACAGCGACGACGGGCCGGGCAGGATGCGGATCGCATGGTCGGTCCAGATCGGCGCCCAGTTCTTGATGCCCTCCACATAGTGCCACATGCGGTCGCGGTTGATGAGGTTGCCGCCGGCCGCCTCCGTGACCGCCAGCATGCGGCCGTCGACATGATCTGGAACGCCGGTGATCATGCGTTTGGGCGGCGCGCCCAGCCGCTGCGGCCAGTTTTTCCGAACCAGCTCGGGATTGGCGCCGATGCCGCCGGAGGCGACGATCACCGCTCGCGCCTTGAGTTCGAAATCGCCAGCGACGTCGCGCGAGCTTTTTTGGCCGCGCTCGATAGAGCTCGGTTGCAATATGTCGCCGCGCACCCCGGTGACGACAGCGCCGGTGCGGACCAGTTCGTTGACCCGGTGGCGGAATTTGAAGCGGATCAGCCCTTGTTTCTCCGCTTCGCGCACGCGCTTGACGAACGGTTCGAGCACGCCCGGTCCAGTGCCCCAGGTAACGTGGAAGCGTGGCACCGAATTGCCGTGGCCGACGGCATTGCCGCCGCCGCGCTCCGCCCAGCCGACCACGGGAAAGAATTTCAGGCCGCGTTGCATGAGCCAGGAGCGCTTCTCGCCGGCGGCGAAGCCGACATAGGCCTCGGCCCAGCGGCGTGGCCAGAAATCCTCCGGGCGGTCGAAGGCGGCGGTGCCCATCCAGTCTTCGAGCGCCAGCTCATGCGAATCGCGGATGCGCATGCGCCGCTGCTCGGGCGAATCGACGAGGAAAAGGCCGCCGAACGACCAGAATGCCTGGCCGCCGAGCGATTGCTCCGGCTCCTGGTCGACGATGATGGTCTTCTTGCCCGCCTCGGCCAGCTCCGCCGCAGCGACGAGGCCGGCCAGGCCGGCGCCGACAATGATCACGTCCGCATCGTCAGCCATTTTTGCTCCCCCCGGCTTTGACAGAAATGGTCAGACCTTTTCCCAGCCGTCCTTGCCGCCGGCGCGGAAGATGGCATCGATCACCTTCTGGTTGAGCACGGACTCTTCCAGCGTGAAGACGCGCTCCTTGCCGCCTTCTGCTGCCCGCGCGAAGGTCTCGACCTCCAGCCGGTACTGCTGCGTTCCGGGGAAGCGGAACACTTGCGCCTCGGTGTGGTTCTGGTTGTGCAATTCGACTCGATGATGGTCGTAAAGCCCGGCGTTGAACGGCGAGAACACTTCGATGAAGCCTTTCTCGCCGTGGAACACCATCACCTGCCGCGCCGCCATCTGCGTCGACAGGTAGAAGGACAGTTCGAAGTCGCCGAAATCGGCGCGGATCGAGGAATAGATGTCGGTGCCGAATGTCTTGTCGCGCTCGATCGTCGCCTGCACGCGCAGTGGCTCCTTGCCGGTCGAAAAGCGTGTCGACACCGTCGGATAGACGCCGATGTCGGGCAGTGCGCCGCCGCCGAGGTCGAGCTGGTTGCGCATGTTCTTGGGGTCGACATTGTAGTAGGAGAACGCGCCTTGCACATGGCGCAGCCGGCCGATAGCGCCGCCGGCGATGAGGTCACGCACCTTGATCCATTGCGGGTGGTAGATGACCATGAAGGCCTCGCAGACCAGCACCTTCCTGGCCTCGCGCAGCTTGATCAGCGGCAAAATGTCCTTGGCGTCGAGCGCCAGCGGCTTTTCGACCAGCACATGCTTGCCGGCCTCGATCGCCTTGGCCGTCCATTCGACATGCTGCGAGGTCGGCAGCGGGATGTAGACGCCGTCGACCTCCTTGGAAGCAAGCAATTCCTCATAGGAGCCGAAGGCATGGTGCGCGCCGAAACGGTCGGCCAGTGCTCGGGCCTTCGACAGATCGCGGCTGGCGATCGCCGACAGCACGCCGTTCTCGGCCTCGACGATTGCGGGCAGAAGCTGCTCGCGGCCGATCTTGGCCGTCGACAAAACACCCCATCGGAACATCAGGCTTCTCCATCTCTAGATTGCAGGCGTCGAGGTTTGCCCGAAATCGATGGAAAAGCCAATGCGGGAGCATGATCCCGAAAAGTGGGAACCGGTTTTCGGAAGATCATGCTCAAACAAGAAGCCGGAATCAGCCGCGCTTGCCGGTCAGCGTCATGTCGAAGTCGACGATGTTCGAATAGATCGGCGTGCCGACATCCATGCCGTAGCGTGACCGCAGCACCTTGCCGGTGACGTGGAATTTTATCGTGCCGGCCTTGAGACCGCCGAGCTCGGCGGTGAATTTTTCGGCAAACGTCTTGCCGCGCGCCGTTAGCCGTCCGGTGACCAGGGCCGTTGTATCGCTGGTGCGTTTCACGCTGGTGGAGCGGAACTGGATTTCCGGGTGGTTGGCGCTGTCGAATACCGCGTCGGAGCGAAGGAACGCATCGATGCGGCTCTGGCCGGTGCCGACGCTTTCGGGAAAGATGGTGAAGTTGACCTGTGAGCGGCCGACATCGCTGTTGTCGATGCGGATGCTGCCCTTGAAGCGGGCGAAAGCGCCATCGAGACCGCCGCCGCCGGCCTTGCCGATGGAGAAGCGGATGCTGGAGCTGGCCGGGTTGATCGTGTAGCTGCCGGCGGCGTCGCCGAGGTCCACCGCTGCGAAGACAGGCATGGCAAGGCAAACGGCGATCGCCGCAGATCCGAGGATGCGCGCGTACATGGGGCTGATCCTTTGTTTTGGAGGCAACGCTCTTTGCGTCCTCCCCCACAAACGAATGAGCCGCCCGCTCTATTCCGGATCTGACGAAGGTGTGATCATGCGCGTCAGTACCGCATCCTTCAGCCAGAAATGATGGCGCAGCGCCGCCACCAGATGCAAGGCGACAAGTCCGATGCCGGCATAGGCGAGATACCAGTGCGCCGCCGTCCAGAAGCTTTCTGCCGCGTCCGATAGGCCGAGCGGCAGGTTGGGCATGACGAACAGGTTGAACGGCATGCTCGGGATTTCGAGCATCGAGACCGAGACGAGCGCCCAACCGGACAGAGGCAGAGCCAACTGAAACGCGTAAAGCGCAAAATGGGCGATCGGTGCTGTCCGGCGCTCCAAGGCTCCGACCGAGCGCGGCAGCGCCGGCGCCGCATTGCCCAGACGCCAGGCGATGCGCAGGATCACCAGGCCGAGCAGCAGAAAGCCGAAGGATTTGTGCAGCTGGATCAGCTCGAAGGCGGTGCGCTGGCTGGTGAGCCGCACCATGACGAAGCCAAGCGCGAACTGGCCGATGAAGATTATTGCGATCGCCCAGTGAAGGACGATCGCCGCCCAGCCATAGCGGGTGGTGCTGTTGGTGATTGATGCAGACATGAACGGTGAACGCTGGCGCGGCCGGGTTTCTTCCACCCCCTCGCAGGGGAAAATCGCATATGGCGCTCCCCCACTCCGTCTCGGCTTCGCCGAGCCACCTCTCCCCCACATTCGAGGGGGAGAGGAAATGCCAATCGCCGAAGTCGCGGCCTTGAAAGGCTTGGGTTTCCTCTCCCCCATGGACATGGGGGAGAGGTGGCCGCGCAGCGGGCGGAGTGGGGGGCTGGCGCCGCCTATTGCGATTGTCCCCCCCTTGCCGCTCCTCCGCCAAGCGTGCCCTACCAACTCACCTTGAAGAAATCGACAAAGGCGCGCAGTGCCGGACGCATCTGGCGGCGGCTTGGGTAGTAGACGAAGAAGCCGTCGAAGGACGGGCACCAGTCCTCCATCACCCGCACAAGTCTGCCGTCTCGAATGGCATCGTGCACGTAATCCTCGAACACGAAGGCCAGCCCGGCGCCATCAATCGCCGCCCTGGCTACGAGATGGTCCTCGTCGAGGATCAGCGGGCCTTGAGCCGCGAACTCGATCTCCTCGCCGTCCTTCTCGAATTCCCAGCGGTAGAGGATGCCGCTGGAGAAGCGGAATCGGATGCAGCGGTGATCGGCAAGATCATGCGGATGCTGCGGTTTGGGCATGGTCGCGAAATAGGCGGGCGCCCCGACCACGGCGCCGCGAAGATTAGGCCCGATGCGCACCGCGATCATGTCGCGCTGCAGGCTTTCGCCCAGCCGCACGCCGGCGTCGAAGCCGCCTTCGACCACATCGGTGAAACGATCTTCGATGACGATCTCCAGCACGATATCAGGATAGGCTGATGCAAAGGCGCCTAGCCGCGGCGTCAGCGCCAGATGGGCCGCGGTGCGCGGCACGGTCAGCCGTAGATTGCCGGCCGGCCGGTCGCGCGCTTCGACCGCCGATTCCAGCGCCAGATCGATCTCCGACAGCGCCGGCCGCAGCCGCTCCAGCAACTGCGCACCCGCTTCGGTCGGAGCGACGCTGCGCGTGCTGCGCGCCAAGAGGCGAACACCCAGGCGTGCCTCCAGACTGGACACCGCATGGCTGACCGCCGACGGCGCAATGGCCAGTTCCCTGGCCGCGCCGCGAAAGCTGCCGCACTGGGCGACGGTTGCCAGCACCGCAAGCTGTGAGAGGTGAGTTCGGTTCATTGATCTATCTTTTAGAACAGCCCGTGCAAATGAGAGCCGATTATCGAGCGAGGCACAAGGCGCTATTTCCTAATGCATGTCGCCCAAAAGTGCGCAGCGGTTTTGGGGCAACGACATGCACAAAACGCAACGACATGCACAAAACAAAGTCTTAAAGCGCGTGGCGAGGCGCTTTAAGCATCACAACAAGGAGACGCGTGATGCAAACCCGCAAGCTAGGAAAAGAACTTGATGTCTACCCAGTCGGTCTCGGCTGCATGGGGATGAGCTTTGTCTATGGCGGCCAGGCGGAGGCCGACGCGATCGCCACGCTGCGCCGCGCCGTCGACATCGGCGTCAACTTCTTCGACACGGCCGAAGTCTATGGCCCCTACGAGAACGAGATCCTGCTCGGCAAGGCGCTGAAATCTGCACGTGATAAAGTGACGATCGCGACCAAATTCGGCTTCAAGATCCTGGAGGAAGGCAGCGGCATCGAGCGCATGGCCGGCGTCGACAGCCGTCCCGAACACGTCAAGGCGGTTGCCGAGGCGTCGCTGAAACGGCTGGGCACCGAGGTGATCGACCTCTACTACCAGCACCGTGTCGACCCCAATGTGCCGATCGAGGACACCGTCGGCGCCATGGCCGAACTGGTGCGCGAGGGCAAGGTGCGCGCGCTCGGCCTGTCGGAGGCCAGTGCTGCGACCATCCGCCGGGCCCATGCCGTGCATCCGATATCAGCCGTGCAGAGCGAATACTCGCTGTGGAGCCGCGATCCGGAAGACGACGTGTTTGCCGTCTGCCGCGAACTCGGCATCGGTTTTGTCCCGTACAGCCCGCTCGGTCGCGGCCTGCTCACCGGCACCATCGCCAAGCCTGAGGCGCTGGGGGCCGACGACTGGCGCCGCACCTTGCCACGCTTCCAGGCCGACGCCATGGCGGCCAATGCGGCCATCATCGCCGTGCTGGAAAAGCTGGCGGCGGAGAAGGGCGTGACGTCGGCCCAGCTGGCGCTGGCCTGGGTGCTGCATCAGGGCGATTTCATCGTGCCGATCCCAGGCGCCCGCAAGATTAGCCATCTCGAGCAGAATGCGGCAGCGGCAAATATTGCGCTGAGCGAAACGGAGGTGGCCGCCATAGGCGACGCCCTGTCACCGGAAAAGGTCACCGGCAAGCGCTACACCGAAGCAGGACTGGCGCTGGTGAATGGCTAGGCCTTCACCCTCCCCCTTGTGGGGGTGAGAAGTGGTCCGCGTAGCGGGCGAAAAGCCAATTGCTTGGCTTTTCGAACTTCGAACGCCCTTAGCCTGCGAAGGGCCGGGCTGACAACTGGCGAGCCCAGCCGGGTCCCCGCTGCTTCGCAGCGTCCCGGCGTTCGCTGGCCTTTCATCGTGCCACTGGCACGATGAATTCGCCTACGGCGAACCGGCTGCTTACCCCCAAAAGAGGGAGGGTGAGGTCACCAAGGCACCACCGTGATCTCCGGCCAGTTCTCTCGGGCACGCGCGCCCTTGGTCTCGTGCGTCTGCTGGTTGTCCAGCACCCGGTTCGGGGTGATGCGAAACGAGAAGATGTCATCGAGACCGTAGGGCGCCACCAGGTCAAGCTGCCCATCCATGTCGAAGCGGACGCCAACCGCGTGGGTCCGCGAGGCGAAGAAACGGAGCGAGTGACTGGAGCTCGTATACCGGGGGCAGGGTCGTCCGAACTTGGCCGGATACCACAGATGCACCCGCGCCTGGTTGCGCAGCTCGACCGGCAGCGGCAGGTTGGCGAAGACTGGGGCAGCGCGGGCAATCACACTGTCCTCGGCTTCATAGGACAGGTCGCTGTCATCGAAATAGAACAGGTCGACATCCCTGATGCCGTAGCCCGACGGTTTCCCGGTCAGATAATTCCAGACGCTGTTGTAGAGCGCCCCAGAAACGACCAGCCAGTCAGGCAGGGCAAGGCTGCGTGCCCGCCCAAGCGCCTCACGGATCAGCGGCTCTTGCGACACGATGTCGAGAAACACCGCGCGTTGTGCTTCGAACGACAACCCTGAATAGCGCAAATGGTCCATCGCCCTTTGGAGGGCGATTCGCCACCTGTCCGCAATCCCTTAGCCGCGCAGCACGCCGCCGGTCTGCTTGCCGACATTCTCGATGATGCGCTTCGCCAGCGCCTCGAAATCCTCGTCGGTCAGCGTCTTCTCGACCGGCTGGATCGACACCTCGATGGCAATCGATTTCTTGCCCTCGCCAAGCGACGCGCCCTCGAAAATGTCGAAGACCGAGACGCCGGTGATCAGCTTCTTGTCGGATGCAAGGGCGGCACGAACCAGCGTGCTGGCCTCGACCGCTTTGTCGACGACGAAAGCAAAATCGCGCTTCACCGCCTGGAAGGCGGACAGCTCCAGCTTCGGCTTGGTTTTCGTCGGCTTGGCCTTCGGCTCGGGCACGGCATCGACAAAGACCTCGAAGCCGCAGAGCGGGCCGGAGACATCCAGCCCCTCCAGCGTCTTCGGGTGGAATTCGCCGAACGTGCCGAGCACGGTTTTCGGCCCGAGCTTGATCGTGCCGGAACGGCCGGGATGATACCAGTCCGGGCCGCCGGCCTCGATCTGCAGCCGCTCGACCGGCGCACCGCAGGCTTCCAGTGCGGCGATCGCATCGGCCTTGGCGTCGAACACGCCGACCGGCCCTGCATTGCCGGCCCAGTTGCGGCCGGAGCCGTCGAGCTTGGCCGTGCCGCGCCGCACGCCGGCGGCAACCCGCCGCTGCTGGTCGGCGCCATCGCCCTCATAGGTGCCCGAAACTTCGAACAGCGCCACATCGCCAATGCCCTTGTCGGCATTGCGCTGCGCGGCCGCCATCAGCCCCGGCAGCAGCGATGGCCGCATATCGGACATGTCGGCGGCGATCGGATTGGCAAGCTTCAGTGCGGTCTGGCCACCGCCGAACAGTTCGGCGTGTTTTGCCGGAATGAACGACCAGGTGACGGCCTCCATCATGCCGCGCACTGCGAGCGCACGTTTTGCCGTGCGGGTGCGGACCTGCAGCGTGGTCAGGATCCTGGAATTGACCGCGTCATGGGCGCCAAGCGGCTGCGGCACGATGTTGTCGACGCCATGGATGCGCATCACCTCTTCAACCAGATCGGCCTTGCCGTCGACGTCCGGACGCCATGAGGGAACCGCGACATTGACGACATCGCCCGAGCCTTCCGGCTTGAAGCCGAGGCGCGACAGGATATCGAGACTTTCCGCCTTCGGTACTTCGATGCCTGTCAGCCGCTTCACTTCCGAGAGCGGGAAGGAAACGATCTTGGGCGTGTGGCCGGCATAGCCGACGACTTCGGTCTGAGTAGGCGTGCCGCCGCAGAAATCGAGCACCAGTTTCGTCGCCAGTTCGACGCCGGGAACCATGAATTCGGGGTCGACGCCGCGCTCGAAGCGATAGCGGGCATCGGTGATGATGCCGAGCGTCCGGCCGGTGCGGGCCGTGGCGATCGGGTCCCAAAGCGCGGATTCGATCAGCACGTCGGTGGTAGCATCGTCGCAGCCGGAATGCTCGCCGCCCATGACGCCGGCAACGGATTCGACGCCATCGTCGTCTGCGATGACGCACATCTCAGGTGTCAGCGTGTATTCGCGGCCGTCGAGCGCCTGCACCTTTTCGCCGTCACGCGCCCGCCGCACGGTGAGGTTGCCGGCGACCTTCTTCGCATCGAATACATGCAGCGGCCGGCCGCGGTCGAAGGTGACGTAGTTGGTGATGTCGACCAGCGCGCTGATTGGCCGAAGGCCAATGGCGATCAGCCTTTGCTGCAGCCATTTCGGCGACGGTCCGTTCTTGACGCCGCGCACCAGCCGTAGCGCGAAGCCCGGGCAAAGCTCCGGCGCTTCGATCGTAACCTTCACCGGCGTCTCGCCCTGACCTGATATCGCTTCGATCGGCGCGCTTTTCAGCGTGCCAAGCCCGCTCGCCGCCAGATCCCTGGCAATGCCGTAGACGCTGGTCGCGTCCGGCCGGTTCGGCGTCAGATTGATCTCGATCACCGGGTCGTCGAGATGCGCATAGGCGGCAAAGCTGGTGCCGACCGGCGCATCGGCCGGCAGGTCGATGATGCCGTTGTGCTCGTCGGAAAGTTCGAGCTCGCGCTCGGAACACATCATGCCATGGCTTTCGACGCCGCGGATCTTGCCGACCGTCAGCGTCACGTCGATGCCGGGAACATAGGTGCCGGGCGCGGCAAAGGCGCCGATCAGGCCGGCTCGGGCATTGGGCGCGCCGCAGACGACCTGCACCGGGGCCTTGCCGTCACCGGTATCGACCGTCAGCACGCGCAGCCGGTCGGCGTCCGGGTGCTGCACCGCCGTCAACACCTTGGCGATGACGAAGGGCTTCAGGCTCGTCTTGTCGTCGACATGCTCGACTTCGAGGCCGATCGAGGTCAGCCGCTCGACGATCTCGTTGAGCGAAGCGTCGGTCTCGAGGTGATCCTTGAGCCAGGAGAGGGTGAATTTCATGGTTCTGTTCCGTGTGGTCTTTTGACGCTTGTTTTCACGTGTCTCGGCAAGTCGTCGGACATATGCAGGAAGGGCAGTTGCTCGCTGACATAGGCATGCAGCGTCGGCTCGAAGTCGGCCGGCATGTCCATGGCGCCGAGCATGAAGTAGATGTGGTCTTCCAGCCGCTCGTCGACATAGGCGATCGGCGAGCCGCAGATGCCGCAGAACGAGCGTGTCACCGGCCCGTTCTCGAACATCTTCAGCGCCTTGCCGGTGAAAGCCACCTGCTCGGTCAGGAAGCCGACAAAGGCCGACACCGGCGCGCCGCTGGCCCGCCGGCAATCGCCGCAATGGCAATAGCTGATGTGGTGCGGTTCGGCCGAAGCCTCGAACCGCACGGCGCCGCAGCGGCAGCCGCCAGCGTGTGGCGCTGTCATGTGCTCAAGCCGCCGAACAGCGTCGGCATGTCGAGCGGCCTGAAACCGTAATGCGACAGCCAGCGCACGTCGGCGTCGAAGAAGGCGCGCAGGTCCGGCATGCCGTATTTCAGCATGGCGATGCGATCGATGCCCATGCCCCAGGCAAAGCCCTGGTATTCATCGGGATCGAGCCCGCCATGGCGCAGCACATTGGGGTGCACCATGCCGCAGCCGAGGATCTCCATCCAGTCGGAGCCTTCGCCGAAGCGCACCTCGCCCGGCCGCGAACGGTCGCACTGGATGTCGACCTCGAGGCTGGGCTCGGTGAACGGGAAGAAGGACGGGCGGAAGCGCATCTTGACCTGTGGCACCTCGAAGAAGGCCTTGCAGAACTCTTCCAGCACCCACTTCATGTTGGCGACGTTGGCCGACTTGTCGATCACCAGCCCCTCGACCTGATGGAACATCGGCGAGTGGGTGGCATCGGAATCCTGACGATAGGTCTTGCCGGGGATGACGATGCGGATCGGCGGCTTCTGCGTCTCCATGGTGCGGATCTGCACCGGCGAGGTGTGGGTGCGCAAAAGCTTTCGCTCGCCCTTCTCGTCCGGCTGGAAGAAGAACGTGTCGTGCATCTCGCGCGCCGGATGCCCCTCAGGGAAGTTCAGCGCGGTGAAATTGTAGTAGTCGGTCTCGATATCCGGCCCTTCGGCAATGGCGAAACCGAGGTCGCCGAAGATCGCGGCGATCTCGTCGATGACCTGGCTGATCGGGTGGATGCGGCCGCGCTCGGCCGGCGACTGCCGCACCGGCAGCGTCACATCGACCTTCTCGGCGGCAAGACGGGCCGAGATCGCCACGTCCTTCAGCTCGGCCTTGCGCATTGAAAGCGCCTCGGTGACGCGGTTCTTGAGGCCATTGATCGCCGGGCCTTTGATCTGGCGCTCGTCGGCCGTCATCGAACCGAGCGTCTTCAGCATCTCGGAGACGGAGCCCTTCTTGCCGAGGGCCGAAACGCGCACAGCCTCGATCGACGCCTCGTCGGCGGCCGACGCGATGTCGGCCATCAGGGAATTTTCGAGAGTTTCCATGTCACTCATGTTCCAGACCCGATCAGAGCAATTCCAGGAAAAGTGTGAAACGGTTTTCCGTCCGGAATTGCGTAAAAACAAAGACAGGGAGCGGTTCGGCGTTTCCGTTAAACGATGAACCGCTCTAGGCATAAGAAAAACCCGCGCCAGCCGTGCCAGCGCGGGTTCCCCAAATCAGAATTTCGAATGCTTGGGAAGCGCTGGTCTTAAGCGACAGCGCTTTCAAAAGCGTTCGGCGTGGTGTTCTTCAGATATTCGAGCGCGACCTTGGCCTTGGCCACCAGGGCAGCGAACGCCTGCGGCTCGTGGATAGCCATGTCCGACAGGATCTTGCGATCGATCTCGATGCCCGACTTGTTGAGGCCGTCGATGAAGCGGCCATAGGTCAGGCCATGTTCGTGGGTCGCGGCATTGATGCGCTGGATCCACAGCGCGCGGAACGAGCGCTTGCGGTTCTTGCGGTCGCGATACGCATACTGCATCGACTTTTCCACCGCCTGCTTGGCGATGCGGATGGTGTTCTTGCGACGGCCGTAGAAACCCTTGGCGGCTTTCAGGACCTTCTTGTGCTTGGCGTGCGAGGTGACGCCTCTTTTTACGCGTGCCATGTCATGATCTCCTTAAAAGCAATTCCAGGAAAAGTGCCTAGCGGTTTTCCGTTCGGAATTGCGTAAAACAAATGCGTGTCCGGACCGAATGCCTTAGAGGCCGTTCGGCAGAAAATTCTTGATGACCTTCTTGCCATCCGGTTCAGCCAGAACCATCGTGCCGCGGGCATTTCGAATGAACTTGTTGGAACGCTTGATCATGCCGTGACGCTTGCCGGCCGCAGCCGACAGGACTTTACCCGTACCTGTGATCTTGAACCGCTTCTTGGCGGCCGACTTGGTCTTCATCTTGGGCATTTTGCTACTCCGTTTATGTGCGCACGATCGCGCTTTTTGTTCGCTTCAGGCCGACCAAAGCCCGAAAAGCAAATGAAACCGCCACGGCATGCCCTGCCGGGCGGTTTTCATTAGAGCGCCGAAAGGACGCTCTAAATCTTTGAATCTGCGCATCGTGTTTACCCGAAAATCAAGAAAGCGATTTTCGGCCGATGCGTAGAACGGCGGTGCTATACGTTAAAGCCGGCGGCTGTGCAACACCTCAGGGGATGCGACGCTCTGTCCGAGCCCGACCGTGCCTTTACGGTAGCCGGAACAGCACCGGCAGAATGCCCGACTGTTGAGCGCCGTCGATTGTTTCGAAGACCGGAAGCGCCACCAGGAACACCAGGCCGTCCAGCAAAGTGGTCAACAGCAGGCGCGGCTTGAAGCTGCCGGTATCGCCTTCCTGGTAAAGTGACAGCTTCGGGAAGAAGCGCGGCACTTTCGCCAGATAGGCCCGGTATGGGGCGCCGAGGGCTTCCTTCAGGAATTTCTCCTCGCGCAGGATGACAATGTAAAAGGCGCCCGCGCACAGCACCGCAAAGCCGATCGTGGCGGTAATAGAGCCGATCTGCGCGCCGACGCCTGCGGCGGCAACCGTCGAGAAGACATAGAGCGGGTTGCGGGTGATCGAATAAGGTCCGCCGGTAACCACCTCGGAGGATTTGCGGCCGCCGATATAGAGCGTCGACCACAGGCGCCCGACAATGCCGAGAAAGATCAAGAGAACACCGACCATTTCGATCGTTTCATGCACCGGAGTATCGGGCGGAAAGGCAGATTGCCCGAACAGCAGTCCAGCGAACAGGACGACGACGAGAACGGCAAGCACCATCCTGCGCGTGTGCTGGTAGCTGCCCAGCGCATACTTGACTTCATTGACCATGCCGGAATCCGATCGTCGAAAAGCTTTGCCGGCGATCGCAGCATCTGGACAAGACAGGCGTCCCGCCGATCGCCGGGACGCCGTGGAATATGATCAAGGCGGATTTATCGCGCGATCACCACGCTGAACTTATCGCAATCTAGCGGGGCGCCAGCACCATCATCATCTGGCGGCCCTCTAGCTTCGGTTCGGCTTCGACCTTGGCGATGGGCGCCACTTCCTCGCGAACCTTGTTCAGAAGCTGCATGCCGAGTTCCATATGCGCCATCTCGCGGCCGCGGAAGCGCAACGTCAGCTTGACCTTGTCGCCTTCCTCGAAGAAGCGCCGCACGGCCTTCATCTTCGTCTCGTAGTCGTGGCTGTCGATGTTCGGGCGCATCTTGATCTCCTTGATCTCGATGACCTTCTGGTTCTTGCGCGCCTCGGCCGCCTTCTTCTGGTTGGCGTATTTCAGCTTGCCGAGATCGAGGATTTTTACGACGGGCGGCACCGCATTGGGTGATATCTCGACCAGATCGAGCCCGGCCTCTTCGGCGAGCAGCAATGCGTCGTTGATGGAGACATCGCCGCGGTTCTGGCCTTCGGCGTCGATTAGCTGGACCCGGGGAACCCGGATGTCACGGTTGGAGCGCGGGCCATCCTTGGTGGGCGCCGCTGCTTTGAAAGGTCTGCGAATGGTCGTGGTCTCCTTGAGCCGTTTCGTTCAGGGTTCTTCAGTTCATATCTGTGGACGCGCCAATGTGGTGAGCGCGCGGTCGGAGTCAATAGCACAGCGTTCACAGGAAATCACCCTGCGTCCGTCACCTTCGGCTGCGCCAAGCAAAGAAACGCGCCAAGCACTTTTCGCGAGCCCCCTGGCCGTGCCAAAAGACCGGCGAGAGGGAGCTAGCCATGACCACCCCGGTTTTTCTGGATGT
Source organism: Mesorhizobium sp. AR10 (assembly GCF_024746795.1). Classification (NCBI taxonomy): domain Bacteria; kingdom Pseudomonadati; phylum Pseudomonadota; class Alphaproteobacteria; order Hyphomicrobiales; family Phyllobacteriaceae; genus Mesorhizobium; species Mesorhizobium sp. AR10. Next base: position 915,124 of record NZ_CP080524.1, on the reverse strand, counting down.
CGAGGGAACGAGCATCGCCGTCAGGCAGACGGCGGGTGCCGCGCCCGGCATCGTCTGGCTCGGCGGCTATAAATCCGACATGCTGGGCACAAAGGCGCAGACGCTGGCGGAATGGGCAGGTCGGGAAGGCCGCGCCTTCCTGCGCCACGACTATTCCGGCCATGGCGAATCGGGCGGCGCCTTTGCCGACGGCACCATCTCGAAATGGCTCGCGCAAAGCCTGGCCGTTTTTCGTCATTTCACGCAAGGCAGGCAGATCCTGGTCGGCTCCTCGATGGGCGCATGGATCGCGTTGCGCATGGTGCAGGAATTGCGCAAGGCCGGCGAGGATCGCATTGCCGGTCTGGTGCTTCTGGCGCCGGCGCCGGATTTCACCGCCGAGCTGGTCGAACCGGCGCTGACCGAAGCGCAGAAGCGCGACCTCGCGGAGAAGGGCTTCTTCGAGGAGCCGTCGGACTATTCCGCCGAGCCCTACATCTACACGCGCGCGCTGATCGAGGATGGCCGCAACAACCGGGTGATGACCGGGCCGATCGACACCCACTGCCCCGTCCACATCCTGCAAGGCCTGGCCGACGCCGACGTGCCGGCAAGCCATGCGCTGAAGCTGGTCGGCCTGCTGCCGGCCGACGATGTCACGCTGTCGCTCATTCCCGAGGGCGACCACCGCCTATCGCGACCACAGGATCTCGACATGCTGCTGCGGTCGGTGGGGGCCATGGCGCGGCAGGCAGGATAGAAAAATGCGCATTTCCATCCCCATCTCCGCCTTCGTCGCGGCGATTGTCGGTTTTGGCGGCACGCTGGCCGTCGTCATTGCGGCGGCCAAGGCGGTCGGTGCGACGCAGGTCGAAACGGCGAGCTGGGTGACGGCGCTCTGCCTGGCGATGACGATCGAGTGCCTGTGGCTGTCCTGGCGCACGAAAATGCCCGTCATCACCGCCTGGTCGACGCCTGGCCTGGCGCTGATCGCGGCATCGAGCGGCTTTTCGATGGGGGAAGCGGTCGGCGCCTTCATCGTCACCGCGCTGCTGCTGATCGCCACCGGCCTGTTCGGGCCGCTGACGCGACTGATCGCCAGGATACCGGCCTCGGTCGCTTCGGGGATGCTGGCCGGCATCCTCGTCAGCTTCGCCGTCAACGCGATCAAGACCATCCCGGTCGACCCCTGGCTGATCCTGCCACTGATCGCCGCCTTCTTCGTCATCCGCCTGTTCAATCCAGCATTGTCGGTGCTGGCGGTGCTGATCGGCGGCGGCCTTGCCGCCTTCCTTACCGGTCGCGTCGGCGGCTTGCCGACTCCGGAACTGTCGACATTGACGCTGATCATGCCTCAATTCACGGCGACCGCGATCATCGGCCTGGCGCTGCCGCTCTACCTCGTCACCATGGCCTCGCAGAACCTGTCAGGCCTCGCCGTGCTGCGCGCCGCCGGCTACCACCCCGAACCCGGCCCGCTGATCGGTGTCACCGGCCTGTTGTCGCTGCTGTCGGCGCCGTTCGGCGCTTCGACCACCAATCTAGCGGCGATCTCGGCGGCGATCTGCACCGGGCCGGACGTGCATCCCGATCCCGCCGAGCGCTGGAAGACCGGGCCCTTCTACGCGCTGGCCTATCTCGTCTTCGCCATGTTCGGCGCCTCGCTGGTGGCGATCTTCGCCGTCCTGCCGCAAAGCCTGATCGTGCTGGTCGCCGGCCTGGCGCTGATGGCACCGCTCGCCAACGCGCTGTCGATCGCCTTGAAGGACGAGGGCGAACGCATGCCCGCCACCGTCACCTTTGCCGTCACCGCGTCAGGGCTGACGCTGTTCGGCGTCGGCGCGGCGTTCTGGGGGCTGGTCGCCGGCATGGTCGTGCTTTTCCTTGAAATGCTCAAAAAGCGATAATCATTTCAAACCTTTGTCCGGTTTTGGCGGACATTGTCTTGAATCGCCGTTTTCCCCTTCCCATTTCGAATCCACGCAGCCGTATCTGGCTGTCTCCAACTGAAGGATTGGGAGAAAATGAACACATCTGCATTGATCCGTCCGGCCTGGACGCCGGCGACCATCGCATTGATGGTTGTTGGCTTCATGGTGTTCTGGCCGCTCGGCTTCGCCATGCTCGCCTACATCATCTGGGGCGACCGGCTTGACGGCTTCAAGCGCGACGTGAACCGCGCCACCGACGGCATCTTCGCCGGCTGCCGCCGCGGTTCCGACAAGGCCGCGCGCTGGGGCCATGGCTCGGCCCGCACCGGCAACGTCGCTTTCGACGACTGGCGCGAAAAGGAACTCGAGCGTCTCAATGAAGAGCGCAACAAGCTCGACGAGATGCTGACCCAGTTCGACGAGTACGCCCGCGAATTGCGCCGCGCCAAGGACCAGGACGAGTTCGATCGTTTCATGGCCAACCGCAACAAGGCGACCTCGCCGACGACAACCGAGTCGACCGGTTCGACGACGACCACCAAGCGCGGCAAGGGTTCGACCCTGCTTGACGACTGAGGCCCTGCGACAGGTCTCGGCATGATAGGCGGCGTCGCGCAAGCGACGCCGTTTCTTTTTTGTTCTCTTTTCGAGTTTGCTCCTCTGGTCGTTTTCCTCGAATCGCGTATCGTCCAGCCATGACCATCGGCTTCTTCCGCAACCTGACCAAACCCAAGCCGGCGCCCGTCGTTGAGCGCGAGCATAGCGTGGCCGGTCGCACGCTGCCGCTCAAGATCGTCGAGAGCCACAGGGCGCGGCGCCTGACGCTGCGCATCGATTCCGGCGGCCAGGGCCTGCGCATCACCGTGCCGCCGGGCTTGCGCCGCGGCGAGGTCGAGAAATTCCTCGACCGCCACCAGGACTGGCTGGAGCAGCGCCTGGCCAAGGTGCCCACAAGGCCGCAGGTGCGCCCCGGCATCAAGATCCCACTGCGCGGCGTGCCGCATCGCATCGTGCATGATCCGTCAAAACGGGGCACCGTCACGCTGTCGCGCGACGAGCGCAGCCCGCTGATGATCGTCCATGGTGAGCGCGTGCATCTGCCGCGCCGCATCGCCGATTTCCTCAAGCGTGAGGCCAAGCGCGAGATCGAGCGGCTGGTGGCCAAACACAGCGCCGCGATCGGCAAGCGCCCCAAGGCGATCCGCTTCAAGGACACGTCGAGCCGCTGGGGATCATGCACCTCCGACGGCAGCCTGTCGTTCTCCTGGCGCATCATGATGGCGCCGGCGCCGGTGATAAACTACCTCGTCGCCCATGAGGTGGCGCATCTCAAGGAGATGAACCACGGTCCGAAATTCTGGAAATTGTGCGAGCAGCTTTGCCCCGACACCGAACGCTGCAAGGCCTGGCTGAAGCGCAATGGCGGCGCCCTACAGGCGATCGTGTTCGAGTAATTGGCGGGCCTGATCAATCGTCGTTGCTGGCATTGAGTTCACTCGGCCGCAGCCCCTCGTCGCCTTGGCGTGGCCACGGCAAAAAGTTCCTCTCAAAGGCGTCGCCACCGAAATAGTCGAGCGCGCGGTGCGCTTCGGCGCCGTTGAAGGCGGCCTTGTCCATCAGATGGGCGATGACCTCGCGAGCCTGCGCGATCTTTTGCCTGAGTTCCTCAGCGCTTTCACCTGCCATGGTTTTGTGCTCCCGCCTGTTGTCTGAAGGAAGGTAGCGCTTTCCAGCTCGGCGGCAAACACGGGGTCACGTTCCAGGCATCGCACCTGTCTGAGCGTTGGCGCTTTGCGCAAGCCACTCTCCCATGAATTCGAGAAAAGCCTGGATGCGCGGCGCGCGAAAACGCCCCTTCGGCGTCAGGGCCCACAGCGAAATCGTGTCCGAGCGATTTACATCAGTCAGAATTTCCACGAGCCTGCCACCGCGAACGGCTTGCCCGACGACAAAATCGGCGAGGCGGACAATGCCATGGCCCTCGATCGCCATATCGAAAAGCATACCGACATTGTCACAGGCGAAGTTTCCCTTCGGCAGGAAGCGCACGATGCCGTTCTCGGTTGCGATTGGCCAGGTCGTCGGCGAAGGCTGGCCCGACAGCGCAATGCAGCTGTGCCCTGCCAGCTCCGCAGCTGAAAGCGGGGTCCCGGCCCGCTGCAGATAGGATGGCGCGGCACAAATCAATCGGCGCCCTTCCGCCAGTTTGCGAACCACCAGATCGGACCCGGCGGCCGGGCTGCCGCGTATGACCACGTCGGCCTGCTCGGCAACAGGATCGACGAGCCGGTCGGTCAGAGAGAGGTCCACCGAGACTTCGGGAAAACGCTGCAGAAAAGCCGGCAGCGCGTGCAACAGCGCCTGTCTGGCAAAGCCAGTGCTGGAATTGAGCCGCAAAAGGCCTTTGGGGCTGCTGCGCGTCGACGACACATCGTCCTCGGTTCGGCCAATGAGCTCCAGCACGTCGCGCGCCCGTTCAAGATAGAGTGCACCTTCCGAGGTCAGCGCCAACCGCCGCGTGGTGCGCGTCAAGAGACGAACGCCGAGCCGGTCTTCGAGACGCGACACCAGCTTCGACAGCGCCGACGGCGTAACACGCAGTTCCTCGGCCGCCTTGGCGAAGGAGCCAACGTCCACGATGCGCACGAAGGCGGCCATTTCATCTGATGCAGCCATATTCATGAACCAAAGTCACGAGTGAACCATCAATCTAGCTGATTATGCGCTCTTCAGGAAATGATAATCAGGGCGAATGACCACTCCTCCCCGGCGATTGCCACCGATCGACTATGACCGGATCAGAACGATTGCGGCGATTGAGCGCCGCAAGGCGATCGATGAATTTTATCGGGCAGTTTACCGACGGATCCGGTCCGCCTTTCGCAGGCTGTTCTCGACTCTTTTGCCGTTTCGTGCCAATCCCCGCGCCATGGCGCTCGACATCAAGATATGCGGGTTGAAGACCGACGAGGCATTGGCCGCGGCATTGGCCGGCGGCGCCAGCCATGTCGGCTTCATTTTCTTTGCCAAGAGCCCGCGCTATGTCGAACCGTCTGAAGCCCGGCGCTTGCGGCAGGCGGCGCAGGGCAAGGCCACAGCGGTCGCCGTCACGGTCGACGCCAGCGACGCGTTTCTGGACGAGATCGTCGCAAAAATGCATCCCGACATGTTGCAGTTGCACGGTTCGGAAACGCCCGAGCGGGTGGCGCAGCTCAAGGCCCGTTACGGCCTGCCGGTGATGAAGGCGCTGTCGGTCAGCGAGGCTGCCGACCTGGAGCGGATAAAACCCTTCATCGGCATTGCCGACCGTTTCCTGTTCGACGCCAAGCCGCCGAAAGGTTCGGAATTGCCGGGCGGCAACGGCGTCGCCTTTGACTGGCGTATCCTTGCCGGCCTTGACGCCGGCGTCGATTACATGCTTTCCGGTGGGCTCAACGCCGCCAACATCGGCGACGCCCTTCGGCTTGCCAACCCGCCCGGAATAGATATTTCCTCGGGCGTGGAAAGCGCGCCGGGCGTCAAGGATCCGGCGCTGATCGAACAGTTTTTCCGGGCCGTCAGGGCAGCACGCGACAACCGCGCCGCCTGATCGGGCTTCAAACAGAGCATGTCCCGGAAAAGTGGAATCCGGTTTTCCGATAAGGACATGCTCAAGAACTAAATAAACAGCATGTCCCGGAAAAGTGGAATCCGGTTTTCCGATAAGGACATGCTCATAAGTGCAGGAGATCGGCGATGGACAAGCCGGCGACACCCAATTCCTTCCGCACCGGACCCGACGAACAGGGCATGTTCGGCATCTTTGGCGGTCGTTTCGTCGCCGAGACGCTGATGCCGTTGATCCTCGACCTGGAGCGGCACTGGAACGAGGTCAAGAACGATGCGGATTTCAAGGCCGAGCTGACTGACCTGTCGACCCACTATGCCGGGCGGCCGTCGAAGCTGTATTTCGCCGAAGGCCTGACGAAGCATCTCGGTGGTGCAAAAGTCTATTTCAAGCGCGAGGATCTGAACCACACCGGCTCGCACAAGATCAACAACTGCCTCGGCCAGATCCTGCTGGCCAAGCGCATGGGCAAGAAGCGGATCATCGCCGAGACCGGCGCCGGCCAGCACGGCGTCGCGTCCGCCACCGTCGCGGCGCGTTTCGGCTTTCCCTGCGTCGTCTATATGGGTGCCACCGATGTCGCCCGCCAAAGCCCCAACGTCTTCCGTATGAAGCTGCTCGGCGCCGAAGTGCGGCCGGTCACCGCCGGCCACGGCACGCTCAAGGACGCCATGAACGAGGCGCTGCGTGACTGGGTGACCAATGTCGAGGACACTTATTACCTGATCGGCACCGCCGCCGGCCCGCACCCCTATCCGGAGCTGGTGCGCGACTTCCAGTCGGTGATCGGCATCGAGGCGCGCGCCCAGATCCTCGAGCAGGAAGGCCGTCTGCCGGACACCATCATCGCCTGTGTCGGCGGCGGCTCTAACGCTATCGGCCTGTTCCATCCTTTCCTTGACGACAGGCAGGTTCGCATCATCGGCATCGAAGCCGGCGGCCGCGGCCTTGACGGCATCGAGCATTGCGCGTCGATGAGTGCCGGCGCCCCCGGCGTGCTGCACGGCAACCGCACCTATCTCCTGCAGAACGCCGACGGCCAGATCATGGACGGGCACTCGATCTCGGCCGGCCTCGACTATCCCGGCGTCGGCCCCGAGCATTCCTGGCTGCGCGATTCCGGACGCGTCGAATACGTGCCGATCCTCGACGACGAAGCGCTGGAGGCGTTCAAGCTGACGACGCGTGTCGAAGGCATCATTCCGGCGCTGGAATCGGCGCACGCCATCGCGCATGCGGTGAAGATCGTTCCCGCCATGGACAAGGACCAGATCGTCATCGTCAACCTGTCCGGTCGCGGCGACAAGGATGTGCACACGGTGGCCAGCATGCTGGGCATGGAGATCTGATCATGGCCACCCGCATCGACCGCCGCATGGCGAAACTGAAAACCGAAGGCCGTCCGGCGCTTGTCACCTATTTCATGGGCGGCGACCCGGACTACGACACCTCTCTGTCGATCATGAAGGCATTGCCGAGCGCCGGCGCCGACATCATCGAGCTCGGCATGCCGTTTTCCGATCCGATGGCCGACGGCCCGGCGATCCAGGCGGCCGGGCTCAGGGCGCTGAAAGGTGGCCAGACGCTGGTCAAGACGCTGAAGATGGCGTCGGACTTCCGCGCCGGTGACAACGAAACGCCGATCGTTCTGATGGGCTACTACAACCCGATCTACATCTACGGCGTCGACCGTTTTCTCAAGGACGCGATTGCCAGCGGCATCGATGGGCTGATCGTCGTCGACCTGCCGCCGGAGATGGATGAGGAGCTGTGCATCCCGGCACTCAAGGCGGGGATCAACTTCATCCGGCTGGCGACGCCGACCACCGACGACAAGCGCTTGCCCAAGGTGCTGCAGAACACCTCGGGCTTCGTCTACTACGTGTCGATGACCGGCATCACCGGTTCGGCGCTGGCCGACACCGGCAAGGTGGCGGCGGCGGTCAAGCGCATTAAGGGCCACACCGACCTGCCGGTCTGCGTCGGCTTCGGCGTCAAGACCGCCGAGCAGGCGCGTGTGATCGGTGCCAATGCCGACGGCGTCGTCGTCGGCACGGCCATCGTCAATGCCGTCGCCAATGTGCTGGGGCCGAAGGGCGAAAAGACGGCCGACCCGGCCGAAGCGGTTGCCACGCTGGTCAGCGGCCTTGCGCAAGGCGTGCGATCGGCCCGCCTTGCTGCCGCCGAATAAACTTCCTACGTCTTCGTCAGGACAGGAGCCGAAGCGATGAACTGGATCACCAATTACGTTCGCCCGAAGATCAATTCGATGCTCGGCCGGCGCACCGACATGCCCGAGAATCTCTGGATCAAGGATCCCGAGACCGGCGAGATGGTCTTCCACAAGGATCTGGAGCAGAACCAGTTCGTCATCCCGTCCTCCGGCCACCATATGAAAATCTCGGCCAAGGAGCGGCTGAGATTCTTCCTCGACGACGGCAAATACGAGCAGCTTGAGAATCCAAAGGTCATGCAGGACCCGCTCAAGTTCCGCGACGAGAAGCGCTACACCGACCGGCTGAAAGACGCCAAGGCCAAGACCGGCCTCGAGGACGCCATCGTCAATGCGCTTGGCTCCGTCGAAGGCCTGCCGGTGGTGGTGACGGTGCAGGATTTCGCCTTCATGGGCGGTTCGCTCGGCATGGCCGCCGGCGATGCCATCGTGCATGGCTTCGAGGTCGCCTTGCAGCGCAAGCGGCCGCTGATCCTGTTCGCCGCTTCCGGCGGCGCCCGTATGCAGGAAGGCATCCTGTCGCTGATGCAGTTGCCGAGAACCACTGTCGGTGTCGATCGGCTGAAGGAAGCCGGGCTTCCCTACATAGTCGTGCTGACCAACCCGACCACCGGCGGCGTCACCGCCTCCTATGCCATGCTGGGCGACGTGCACATCGCCGAACCCGGCGCGCTGATCGGCTTTGCCGGACCGCGCGTCATCGAGCAGACCATAAGGGAAAAGCTGCCGGATGGCTTCCAGCGCTCCGAATATCTGATGGAGCACGGTATGGTCGACATGGTGGTGTCGCGGCTGGAGCTGCGCGGGACAATCTCCAGGTTGCTGAAGATGCTGCTCAAGCTGCCGGAAGAGCAAAAGCCGCTGGAGCCGGAAATCCTGCCGCCGGCGGTGATCCCGGCAGAAGCGCGCCCGCAAGCCTGACGCGACATCGTTTCGCCGCGAACCGCGATTGCGTGCGATCTATCGCGCTGTAGCTTCTTGATTGCGCATGATCCCCAGCGAAAATCGATTCCGATTTTCGCGGTCATGCACTAGGATTCCCGTAATGACCACGCTTGCCGCAAACCGCGAAATCGAAAGCCTGATGGCACTTCATCCGAAGGGCTTCGACCTTTCGCTCGACCGCATTTCGCGGCTGCTCGAACGGCTGGGCAATCCGCAGGACAAATTGCCGCCGGTCATCCATATCGCCGGCACCAACGGCAAGGGTTCCTGCGCTGCCTTTTCGCGGGCACTGCTCGAAGCGTCGGGCTACCGCGTCCATGTCCACACCTCGCCACATCTGGTGAACTGGCACGAGCGCTACCGGCTGGCCGCCGATGGCGGCGGCAGGCTGGTCGACGACACGGTCTTTGCCGAGGCCATCGCCCGCGTCGCCAAGGCCAATGGCGGCGAGAAGATCACCGTCTTCGAAATCCTCACCGCCGTCACTTTCCTGCTGTTTTCCGAGCATCCGGCCGATGTGGCCATCATCGAGGTCGGCCTTGGCGGCCGCTTCGACGCCACCAATGTCATCAATGAGCCGGCTGTCTCGGTGGTCATGCCGGTCTCGCTCGACCACGAAGCCTATCTCGGCGACCGGGTCGAACTGATCGCCGCCGAAAAAGCCGGCATCATCAAGCAAGGCTGCGCGGTGGTTATCGGCGCCCAGGAAAGCGAAACGGCGCTGCAGGTGCTCATCGAGACCGCCGAGCGGCTCGACTGCCCCACCTTCGTCTATGGCCAGGATTTCCTCGCCTATGAGGAAAACGGCCGCATGGTCTACCAGGACGAAGATGGCTTGCTGGACCTGCCGCCGCCGCGCCTGCCGGGGCGTCACCAGTTCGCCAATGCGGCGGCCGCGATCGCCGCGGTCAAGGCTGCCGGCTTCGAGATCAGCCAGCGCGCCACCGAGAAGGCAATGGCCACGGTCGCCTGGCCGGGCCGGATGCAGAAGCTTCCGCAAGGCAGGCTGGCGGAACTGGCGCCGAAGGGCGCCGACATCTGGCTCGACGGCGGCCACAATCCGGGCGCCGGCGTGGTCATTGCCGAAGCGCTGGCCGAGCAGGAGGAAAGGAACCCGCGGCCGCTGTTCCTCGTCTCAGGCATGATCAACACCAAGGACCAGAGCGGCTATTTTCGCGCCTTCAAGGGCCTGGTCCGGCATGTCTACACGGTGCCGGTGAGCCTCAGTGAGGCCGGCGTGCCAAATGACGAACTGGCGATCCGGGCAACCGAGGCCGGGCTGACGGCCGAACCGGTCAGTTCCGTCGCCAGCGCGCTGATGCTGCTGCGCGACACCTGGGACGGACCGCCGCCGCGCATCCTGATCGGCGGTTCACTGTACCTGGCCGGTGCGGTATTGGCCGAAAACGGCACCCCGCCAACATGATCAAGGTAAAGCAGCTCGCTCACGTCTGCATTTTCGCGCATGATTTGGAAGTGACGCGAAGCTTCTATCGGGACGTCCTTAGCATGGACACCCAATTCAATTTCTTGCGCGACGGCAAGATTTTCGGTTTCTACCTCAATTGCGGCGGACGCAGCCATGTCGAGGTGTTTCAGAAGGACGGCACGAGCCATAGCGAGCTAAACCAGATCAACCATCTCTGCCTTGAAGTGGAAAACATCAACGCAGCGATCGCCCACATCAGGTCGAAGGGCGTCGACGTCACGTCAAAGAAACACGCCTGCGACGATACCTGGCAGGCCTGGATTCGCGATCCCAACGACGTGAAGATAGAGCTGTTCGAATATACCGAAAAAAGCGCGCAATTCGCCGGCGGCGACCGTATCGCCGATTGGTGATCGCGCCTTGTCACGGGGCGGCAGCGCCTGCCCTGATGCGACCTGGCGGATTATTTCAGCTCGATCTCGATGAAGGCGTATTCGCCCTCATTGGCGTTGATGACGTCGTGTTCGACACCTTCCTTGCGAAAATAGGGCGCACCCTTCTTCATCTCGGCAAAGGATTCGCCGTCCTTGGTCAGGAGCTTCACCTTGCCGTCCATCAGCGGCACGACGACATAGTCGTGGCCATGGCGGTGCCAGCCGGTGTTTTCGCCCGGCGCGAAGCGGTATTCGGTGACGATGACGCGGTCATTGTCGATGAAGACGGTGGCCTTGGCGGATCCGGTCATGTCGTTTCTCCTGTTTGCCAAAACAGAGGACATGGAGCCGGTCGGCGCGAGGGCCAGAGCCGCTCAGCGATGACGCCAACAAAAAACCCGGCCATTGGCCGGGCTTTTGTCGGAAATGTCGGTCTGCTCAGGCGAGGCTGCCATTGATCCAGTGCGACAGCGCGGTTTTGGGCGCTGCACCCACCTTCATGTCGGCCATTTCGCCGCCCTTGAAGATCATCAGCGTCGGGATCGAGCGCACGCCGTACTGTGCGGCAAGCTCGGGATTCTCGTCGATGTTGAGCTTGGCGATCTTCACCTTGGCGCCGAGCTCGGTGGCGATGTCTTCGAGCGCCGGCGCGATCATCTTACAGGGGCCGCACCATTCCGCCCAGAAATCGACGACGACCGGTACGTTGGCGTCCAGCACATCGGTCTGAAAATTGCTCTTGTCGACCTTGACGGTGGTCATGCGGAAAAATCCTTTCGAAAGTTTTTGTCCCACCAAATGTGGTGGTGATAGCGCCCTTCTTCAAGCAGGTGTTGTGTCACGCTCCCGTGAGTCGGGCAAGGGCGTCATCCATGGCCACTGGCGGCAGCTCGATCAGCCGCGGCGCTTCGGTAAACAGCAGCGCAGCCGAGACCTCGCGGCCGGGGTAAAGCGGCTGCAGCAACGCTCGATAGAGGGCAAGTTGCAGGACATAGGCTGGCGGAACCTCGGCAATCGTCATCGGCGCCGGCCGGTTGGTCTTGTAGTCGACGATCGAAACGCTGTCGGGCGTCACCGCCAGCCGGTCGATCTTGCCGGAGATCGAGCGCATTTTGCCCTTCACCTCCAGGCTGCCCATAACGGCGACTTCCGCCCGCGACATTGACCCAAACAGCTGATCGAAGCGGCTGTCGGCGAGGATCGCCGTCACCGAGGCCAGCGCCCTGTCGCGCTCGGCATAAGGCCACTCTGCGCCCGCGCGGATAAGATAGCGTTCCGCCGCCGCCCGGCGTTCGCTTTCAGCAATACCGGGCAGCATCTGCAGAAGCCTATGGAGCGCCAGCCCGCGCATCACCGCAAAGCCAGGCTCCGCCTCGCTATCCAGCACCGGCGAGCGTGTATCGACCACGGCCTCCTTGCCTTCATCGATTAGCGCCGAGGCGCCGGACGGCGACAGCGGTCGTGGCAGATCCTCGTAAGGCGGCAGCGGCCGGAACAGGGTGGCTGGCAAGAGCCCGAACTGGCGCGCTTGTCGCGCCTCTTCGACGGCTACGGGCGTCATCGGCAGCAGCTTTGTCACGTGAAACCGATGCACAGCTTCGCCGATCGCGGGGTGCTGGCGCTCCTCGCTTTCAGGCGCGCCGACCAGCGCCCGGCTGACGATAGAATGCCAGGTGCCGGTGCTGGGCGCCCGCTTGCCATGGTAGCCGCAGACGATCAGCCGGTCCTCGGCCCGCGTCATGCCGACATAGAGCAGCCGGCGGTATTCGTCGTCGGCGAGATCCCGCGCCCGAGCAGCGGCAGCCCGCGAAAAGCCGTTGGCAACGTCGCTGGCGGCGCGCCAGAGATAGCCCTTGCCGTCCCAATGTTGACCTGAGCCTTCGAACGGCATCAGCCGCGGCAGATGCTGGTCGCTGAACGGCGCCGAACCGCCATCGACCAGGAACACCACTGGCGCTTCCAGGCCCTTGGCGGCGTGCACGGTCATGACGCGGACCTCGTCGCGGGTCTGGTCCATTTCGCGCTTGATCTCGGGGCCGGTGTTCTCCAGCGTCGACAGGAAGGATTCCAGCCCCGGCAGGCCAGTCCGCTCCTCGGCCAGGCAGAAGCTCAGGAATTCGTCGAGAATATCTCCGGCTTCCGGTCCCAGCCGCGCGATCATCTTCTTGCGCAATCCGTCACGCGCCAGGACGCCGGCGTAGAATTCAAACACCGGCTTGAACGCCGCTTCGTTCGACCATGAGTCGAGCCGGGTGACGACAGAAGTCAGCGCGGCACTGTCGCCGGCGTGTTGACGCAGCGAAGCTATCAGCGAAAGGCCAGACGGCCTCTCGCCTGCCAGCGTGAAAAGCATCTCTTCCGCAACATCGAAGATCGGGCTGCGCAGCACGGCGGCAAGCGACAGATCGTCCTGTGGCTGGATGAGAAAATGGCCGAGCGCGATCAGGTCCTTCACCGCGATATGGCCGGGCAGGCTGAGCCGGTCGGCGCCGGCGACAGGAATGTCGCGGCGCTTCAATGCGCGCGTCAGCGCGTGGACAAAGCGGTCGCGCTTGCGCACCAGCACCAGCACATCGCCGGGCCGCAGTTTCGTCCCGCGGCCTTCGATGATTTCGCCGCTACCGATCCAGCCGGCAATGGTTGCCGCGACGTTTTCGGCAACGCGCACCGCTGGTGCATGGGCGTGGTCGATGGCCTGCGTCCAGTCGTCAGGCTCGTCGACAATGTCGGCACCGATCGACGGCCACACCTCGACATAGCCCGGCGCATCGGTGCGGATCGCCTTGTGGTCCAGCGGATCTGGATCATGGCTGATGCCACGCCGTACGCCCGGCTCGGCGAAGACGCGGTCGACGGCGGCAAGGACGTCGTCGGTCGAGCGGAACGACCAGGTCAGCTTGAGATCGGCGAACGCAGCGTTGGCGTCGCGCACGCGTCCGGCAAACAAAAGTCGGCTGTCGGCGAACGAGTCCGGCGCAGCGCCTTGAAAGGAATAGATCGACTGCTTCTCGTCGCCGACGGCAAACACCGTGCGGTGGACGCGGTCGCGGGCGCCGTGCCCGGCAAAGAACTCTTCCGCCAACCGCTTCACCACCACCCATTGGTCGGGGCTGGTGTCCTGCGCCTCGTCGAGCAGGATGTGGTCGATGCCCTGGTCGAGCTTATATTGCACCCAGGGGCCGGCATCGGGCCGCGCCAAAAGGTTGACCGTGCGGGTGATGAGGTCGTTGAAATCGAGGAAGCCGCGGCCGCGCTTCAGCGCCTCGTAGCGGGCGATCAGCCAGTCGGCGATGGTCAGCGCCGCGCGCGTGCCCTCCAGCATCCTGAACAGCGCCAGCCGGTCGGAGATGTCGAGAATGGCTCTGACCGTCGAGAGATAGCGATCCGGCAGCTCGGGCAGCCGGTCGAGCAACGCCTTCTTGAAGGCCTTTGCCGGATCGTAAGGGTCGCCATCCGCCTTGAGAAAAGCCCGGCAAAGCAGACCAAGCCTGCGCACCGGATCACCCTCCGCGAAGGCTAACCTTGCATAGGGCAGGATGTTGTTGAGCACGGTGCGGGCATCGGCATCCTCGGCGGCGCGGGCGAAGCCGGCAAAATAATCCGGCAGGAAGCCCGGCAACGGCCAGACGGACGCCGCTATGTTTTCAGCAGTCTGCCCGGCCCTGAACTGGAATTCGTCGAACAGCGCTTGAAAGCGGTCGCGGCCGGCAACATTGATAAAGGCACGCAAACCGTCACGCTTGCGCACGATCTCGGCCAGCAGTGCGTCGAGCCCGGCCTCGCCGCTGCGTTCCAAAACGGTGGCGAAGGCCTCGGCCAACTCCATGTCGCCGGCCGCGGTGCCCGAAATCATGTCGCGGCAGGCGCTGGCGAACAGCGACGCCTCCATCTGCGGATCGAGCATCTCGAAATGGGCGGGGATGTTGGCTTCCAGCGGAAACTGATGCAGCACCGATTCGCAGAAGGCGTGGATGGTCTGGATCTTCAGCCCGCCCGGCGTTTCCAGCGCTTCGGCGAACAAGCGCCGCGCCCGGCGCATGGTGTCGCGATCGGGCCGGCGATTGTCCAGCGCCTCTATCCTGGTCACCAGTTCCGCGTCGCCCAGCGCCGTCCATTCCGACAATGTCGAAAACACCCGGTTCGACATGTTGGCGGCGGCGGCGCGCGTATAGGTCAGGCACAGGATTTTCGACGGGTCGGTGCCGCGCAGCAAAAGCCGGATGACGCGCTGGGCCAGCACATGGGTCTTGCCCGATCCGGCATTGGCCGACACCCAGGCCGAATTCAACGGGTCGGAGGCACGCGCCTGGCTGGCTGCGGTCTCGGTGGGGATGGGATAGGCCTTCTTCACGCCTCCCCTCCCTCGTCACTGGTGTCGCCGCCGGCAGACCATTCGAGCACGCGGGCGAGATGGTCGTAGTCGCCATCGGTCTCGCCCTCGCGGAACGGCAGCGCCCGCGACAAATAGCCGGTCGTCGGATCGGCATAGTGGATCAGCAGCTGTTCCAGCCGCGCCCAGGCCTCTTCGGCGAGATCGGTGGCGGTTCGCGGCTTGCGGTTGTATTCGAGGATCGATTCTTCGAACACCTCGCCATTCGGCTTCAGCCTGATGAAGGCCAGTTGCGACGGTTCGCGCGCGCCCAGCCCCTTGAACGCGCCGCGCCTGAGCAGCGCGCCCTCCAGCGCCAGCTGCGGCGCCAGCAGCGTATGCGCTTGTGCCTTGGACGGTGAGGAGCCGGTCTTGTAGTCCAGAATGTCGGCCATGCCGCCGGCCAGCAGGTCGACGCGATCGGCATAGCCGGACATCGTCACGCCGGATTGACCGACGACGGTTTTCTCGGCGCGTTCCTCGGCATGCCGCCTTGCCACGGCGGCGGCGCGGCCGCGCTCCCACTCGATGATGCTGGCGGCCAGTTTTTCGAAGCGCGGCCACCACACGGCCTCGACATCGGTGGGAAGGGCCGCCTCGGCAAAGCAGGCCCGGCCTGCGGCGATGAGACCCTCCAGCGCCTCAGGCGCGCGCGGGTCGGCCACGCGCCGTGAGAAGAGGTGCAGGATGGCGTGAAACAGCGTGCCGCGCTCGACGGCACCCGGATCGCGGATAACCGGATCGAGCGGCATCAGGCCAAGAATCCTCCTGGCGTATACCGCGTAGGGGTCGCGGCGCAGCGTCTCGATCTCGGTAACCGAGAAATGCTGCGGCCGCACATTGAGTGGCGGCTTCGGCTGCGGCCTTGGCGCGAAATCTTCCCGCTCACCGGCATCGAGCGCGCGCGCCCAGGCCAGCAATTCGTCGCCGCGCCGGCGAAGCACGGCCGCGTGCTCCTTGCCGGTGAAGGTAAGGATGCGCTGCAGCCAGCGCGACGGCACCGCCGGCGCGTCACCGGCGCGGGCGGAGCGGGCCAGCACCACCTTCTTCGCGCCCATTGCCATCTGGAAATCATGGGCGGCAAGGCCGATACGTCGTTCCGGCGGTTCAAGATCGATGCCGGTCTTCATCAGCCGCGACATGAAGCGATCGCTCTCCGGCTTGCGCGGCCACACGCCTTCATTGAGCCCGCCGATCACCAGCGTGTCGACGCTCTGCAGCCGGGCTTCCAGCGCGCCCCAGATGGCGATGTTGCGGTCGGTGCCTTGCGCCGGCTTGACCGTTTCTGGCGCGATCAGCGCGTCCATCACATCCGGCCATTCGTCCGCCGCGAAGGCAAAGGAAGCTGATACGGCGACCAGCCCGCGCAGCAGCTCGGCAAGCTTTTCACCGGCGTCGCCGGCATAGAGTTCACTTAGGCTCCCGTCCGCCCCACGGCCGAGATTTTCCAGCGCGACGATGCTGGCCTGCGTCAGCATGGCGAGATCGGCATTCTCCTCACCGCGAAAGGTCGTCAGCGGTGCCAGCGCATAGGCAAGACGGCTGAGCAGGTCGCGCGCGCCTTCGATGCCTGCAACGGTCAAGCGGGAAAACCAGAAAGGCTGGCGCTTGTCGCCGCTCAGGCCGGCAAGACGAGCCTCGAACAGCGCCGGCAGCGATGCGATATCGGGGCGCCCGGTGCCGCCGCGCAGCGCCACCAGTTCTACGATCTCAGCCGCATGACGGACCCTGGCCCGCTCCAGGCCAAGCGCAAGCAGCGGGTGCTTGAGCAGCGACAGCAGGCCGACCGGATCACCGGGGCGGAACGTGGCCTGAAGCGCCAGCCTGAGCAGGCTGGCCGCCGGCGTGTTGGCGAGCGGCGTGCCGCCGGAATCGTCGGCGACGACACCGAAGCGCAACAGCTCGGCCGAAACGCGCCGCGCCAGCGCGCGATCGCCAGTAACCAGCGCTGCCCGCTGTCCCGGCTCTTCGACCGCAGTCTTGAGCGCCACGGCAATGGCCACCGCTTCGTCGCGTTCGCTGGCGGCCTCCACCAGCGTCACATCGGCAAAGGCCTCGGCGATGTCAGCGGCGGCAAAACGGATGCGTGTCTCGACCCATAGCTCGGTGGTTTCGGCCGGCCGCAGCGCTTCGCCGACAAGAGCCGCGCGGATGGCAAGCGGCCTAGCCGCCTCCACGATCTCCTCGACATCGGCGCGTAGCACGCCGATCTTGCCGATCAGCTTTGCCAGGCCGTATTGCGGATGGCCAAGCAAGGCTGGGCGGGCGCCGGGCGCTGCAATCGCCGCGAAGGATGGATCGTCGAGCATCCGGTCGAGGCCAGGAAGCACCACGGCACCATTGGGCAGTCTGGCGACCACGGCAAGCAGTTCAGCCGTGGCCGGGATCGAACCGGTGGAGCCGGCGGCGATCACCGGCCCAGCGGGCGGATTGCGTTTCAGCCGCGCCGCTTCGAGACGGATCAGCGCGTTGCGATGTGCGGCTGGGTTGGAGCGGTCGTGCTCCTGCAAAAGTTTCGGCCAGTTGTCGGTGACGATGCCGAGGAAATCGAGTGTCACCTGCCACCAGCCGGCGAGGTTTCCGGTCACCAGATCGGCAAGCCGGGTCCAGTCTGAATCCTCGGTCTCGATCTCGTCCATCAGCCGGGCAAGGTCCCGCGCCAGCCAGATGGCGTCGGCGGCGGAGGCCGGCACGACGATCTCCTCGTCGAACATTGCCGCGACATGAGCCGGCAGGTTGCGTTTCCAGGCACGCACCAGCGGCGCCAGCAGCAGCAGGCGTTCGATCGCTGCAATCGGCGGTGCAAGGTCGATGGCGGCTGATGCTTCGGCCTCGAAAGCAGCCTCGTCCTCGTCGAATTCGCCGAGCGGGCGGATGACCGGCAGGATCGCCGAGCGGCCACCCATACTGTCCACGAAAGCGCCGCGCAGAGCGCGCGCGGCGCGTCGCGTCGGCACATAGATGGTCACATCGGCCAGCGTCAGCGGATCGCCGTCGAAGCGGAAACCGGGAACCAACTGGCCCGCAAGCAGCGCCTGCGCCAGCGTCGGCAGAAACGGCGCTCCGGGCGGGATCGAGAAAACGCGGCGGGAGCCGCTCATCGTGACTCAGTGAGGGCGCCGGCGACCGCCGCTTCCGCCAGCGGAATGGCGTCGGGTGTGCCGACGGTGATCCAGCGGCCGTGCATCGTCATGCCGAACAGGCGCCCAGCGGCAATCGTCGTGTCGAAATAGGCGTTGAGCGAGTGCGGCTCGGTCGGGGCATCCTTGAACAGGCGCGGATGGACGATGGCAGCGCCGGCGTAGATCAGTCCCGCCGGATCACCTTTTGAACGTCGTAGAGCGCCGTTCGGCGCCACCAGGAAATCCGTGCCGCCGCTGTGTCCGGTCGCTGATGGAAGGTCCGCGAGCATCAGCAGAATATCCATTTTCGCCGCGTCCCATGCAAGGGCGAGGCGGGAAAGGTTGGGCACGCCGCTGTCGATCCAGAATGTGTCGGCATTGATGATGTAGAAGGGGCCGTTCCCCAGCTCCGGCAATGCCTTGACGATGCCGCCGGCGGAATCGAGCAAGATTTCGCTCTCGTCGGAAATGACGACCTGCGGGGTGTGGCGTGTGGCGACGTGGCCGACGATCTGTTCGGGAAAGTAGTGAACGTTGACGATGGCTTTGCTGACACCGGCGCCGGCCAGGCTGTCCAGGCTCCAGTCGAGCAGCGTCTTGCCGGCGATCCTGATCAGCGGCTTTGGGATCGTGTCGGTGATCGGCCGCATGCGCTTTCCAAGCCCGGCGGCCAGCACCATTGCGGTCTTGGGACTTGCCGTCACAGCGATCGTTCCTCCATCAGGCCATGGGCGACGTAGAAGTCCCGCAGGCTTGCCAAGGCCGGGTGCGCCAGTGCCCGCCGGAGATAGTCGCGGATACGCGGCAGGTGCTTCAGGTAGTAGGGCTTGCCGTCGCGCTTTTCGAGCCGGACGAAAATGCCGAGGATCTTCGAATTGCGCTGTGCTGCCATGATTGCATAGGCCTCGGTGAACTTGTCCTCATCGAAGGCGCCGGCCGCGCGTCGCGCTGCGATATAGGCGTCGAGCGTCTGCCTTTCAATTTCCGGCGACATGGTGACACGAGCATCCATGGCCAGCGACGCGACATCATAGGCAGCGGGGCCGATCAGCGCGTCCTGGACATCGACGACGCCGAGGCGATCATGGCCGGAACGGTCGCCGCGCCAGATGATGTTGGGCGAATGAAAGTCGCGCAGCATCAGCGTGTTTTGGTGACCTTTCAAGCGGTCGAGAACCGCGTTCCACGCGTTGTGGTAGCCGGCCCGCATGGCATCGCTTGGCGGGCTGCCGGTCAGCATCGGCACATACCAGTCGACCAGCAGGTCGGCTTCGATCATCATGGCATCACGGTCGAAAGGCTGCACGTGGTGAAGAACGCCGGGCGCGACCTCCATCCGGTCGGGCCAGGTCTTGCCATGCATCATGGCAAGCAGTTCGGCCGCCGCCGCAAAGCGTTCGGCCACCGGCTCGCCGTGCCCGTCGAGAAATCCCTCCGAACCCAGATGCTCGATCAGCAGGAACCCCTGTTCCAGGTCGTCGGCATGGATCTCCGGGACGCTGACACCGCCGGCCAGCAAGGTCCGGTCGATGGCAACAAAGGCGGAAACGGACTGCGCTGTGTGGGCGATCAAGGCATAGGGCTTGCCGTCGCGGACCGGCGGCCCCAGCACCAGCCGCGGCGAGTTCATCAGCACCCGCGGCGCAAAACCGGCGAGCGAGACGATTTCATAGGAGCGGGCCGAGGCGTCGCCGACAAAATATCGTCTCTGCGCTTCGCCCCAGCCAGCCCGGTGGAGAAAGTCGCGCATCGCCAGCGATCGCGCCACGCGCTCGAAGGCCGCGCCTTGTCCCGAGAGCCTGGCAAGGCGTCCGTCGCCCTCTTGAGTTAGTTCGATCAGGATCGAGGTCTTCGGCAGAGTGGACTCTGCCCGTTCCGGCCATTCGACCAGGGCGGCGCCTTGCGCCAGCGCATCGTCGAAGCCCAGCTCGTCGATTTCATCAGCCGAAGACAGCCGGTAGAGATCGAAATGATGGACCGGGACACGCGTGTCGTAGCTCTGCACCAGCGTGAATGTCGGGCTCGGCACGTCGAGGCCGGGATCGTCGGCCAATGCCCGGATCAGCGCGCGCGCCAGGGTCGACTTGCCGGCGCCGAGATCGCCTTTGAGGGCAAGCACGTCACCGGGCCGCAGCGACATGGCGAGATCTTCGCCGAGCCTTGCCGTCGCAGCCTCGTCAGCGAGAAAACGCTCCAGCCCTGCCATGCAGCGCGCTACTCGGCCGCTTCGCGGATGCCCGACGGCGTGTCGGGGAAGGTGCAGATGACGGTGGTGCCCTTGTCCTTGCCGGTCTCGATGCGCACGCTGCCGCCATGCAGCTCGACAAAACTCTTGACGATCGACAGGCCGAGCCCGGCGCCGCGCCGGCGGCCGCCATTGGTCTTTGGCTCGAAGCGGCGGAACACAGAATCGAGCAGGTCCGGCGGCATGCCGGGACCATCGTCATGGACGGAGAACTCGACGCCTTCCCCAAGCTGGCGGCAAGCGAGCGTGATGGTGCTCGCCTCCGGCGCATAGTTCGCAGCGTTGCTCAGCAGATTGTAGAGGATCTGGCGGACGCGGATCTCGTCGCCATGGAAACTTTTTGGTGCGGCAGCAGCGTCTATCCTGAGCTCGATCGAATGCTGCTCCAGCCGATCTGAGACCAGTTCGGCGGCCGCCGCGATGGTCCTGTCTATGCTCACTTCGGAGATGTCGAGCTGCATGATGCCGGCGTCCACCGTCGCCAGATCGAGTATGTCGTTGACGATGGTGAGCAGTACCGAGGAGGACGATCCGACATGCTCGACATATTCGCGCTGCTTCGGGCTCAACGGTCCGGTTGTCGGCAGCGACAAAAGCTCGGTGAAGCCGATGATGTTGGTCAATGGCGAGCGCAGCTCGTAGGAGACGTGCTGCACGAACTCGTTCTTGAGCTGGTCGGATTTTTCCAGTGCTTCGTTCTTGTCTTTCAGCGCCCGCTCGACATTGACGCTGTCGGTGACGTCGACGAAGGTCATCATCACTTGACCGTTGGGCAGATGGATGACGGCGTAGCGCAGCACATTGCCGTTGTTGAGCTCGGTCTGGCCGTGGCGGTCGCGGCGCTCATCGTCGAAACCGGTGATGGCGGCAACAAACCCACTCCAAGGGCTGTCAGCGGCATGCTGGTCGCACAGATCGCGGATCGTTGAGACATGGACGTTTGGCTTGACCACGTCCGCGCCCAGTCCCCACAGCGCGACAAAAGCGGGATTGGACAGGCGCAACCGCCCATCCGGGCCGAACACCGCCACGCCTTCGGCAAGGTTGTCGAGCGTTTCGCCCTGGACCCGCACCGCGGTCTGGTAACGGCTTTCCAGGTCCATCTTCTCGGTCAGGTTCTCGAACACCCAGGTCACGCCGCCCTTGGGCTGCGGGTTGGCCACCACGCGGATGGTCTTGCCGTCGGGCAGATGCCACCAATGTTCCTGCGATTCGACGGCGCGGTAGGCGCCGAGCAGGCTTTCCTTCCAGCGCCGCCATTCGGGCTGCTCGGCGATCTTGCCTTCGCTGCGTAGCCGGTCGAGCAACAAGGCGTTGTCCGGGGCGCTGTGCAGGAAGCCGCTGTCGAGGTTCCATAGCTTCTGGAATGCCTGGTTGAAGAAACGCAGCTTCTCGTCGGTATCGAAAATCGCAACGGCCGTGTTCAGCTGGTCGAGCGTGTCGGCATGGCTTCTCACCGTCCGCTCATATTCGCCACGGATGGTTTCGATGGCGCTGGTGTCGCTGGCGATCCCGGCGGAGCCGTCGGCGCCGGCGAAGTCGGTCACCGCGAACATGCGGCGGTCGCCCTCGATCACCGTCGACAGCGTCTGTTCAAAGACCGGGCGCGATTTGTGCTGTTCGGCGATCGCATCGCGCGCCTGGCCGCCGAGGAATTCCTTGGCGTCACGAACAGCGGCTTCTGCGGTTTCAGCTTCGACCGCCTCGGCATAGGCACGGTTGACCCATTTCAGCCGTCCGTCGGCAGCGCGCAGCCATGACGGCATCTTGAGCGCGTCGAGAAGACCGATCATGGTGTCGTAGTCGGCGGCCAGCCGCTGGTTCTCGATTTTCAGCCTGGCCTGGCTTCGCTGCGTTTCCGAAAGCGACACGAAACGCACAAGCACATGGGCTGCACTCTTGCGCCCGTGCACTTCGAGCGGCGCTCCGGCCTGCGATTCGATGACGAGATCGAAGGCCTTCGTCTTTTCGCGCAATCCCGCCACGGCATTCTCGAGCGCTGCCGCCGAGCGCGGCATCAGCCAACGGCCGAAGGCGAGGAAGGCGGCACGGTCTTCGGGCGCCCCGCTCTCGATCGGCAGCGTTCCTATCAGTTCAGGCTTCTTGTTTTCCGAGCCCCACACGATTACGCGCTGATCGCGCAGGTTGAGCAGCGCCTCGGAGCGCTGCAGCGCTGCATTGACGTCGGCGATGCGGGCCCTGAGTTCGCCATTCTGCGCCGAGGTTCGCGCCCTTTCGCGGATCAGGAAAATCGCCGAGACAAGTGCCGCGCCCATGACGCCGGCAAACATGGCAAGTTGCATGACCTCGACCGTGCTGACCGAGAGTCCGGTTTTTTGGGCAATGCTGGGCTCGGCGTGCGCCGCCAAGCAAAGCAGCGGACCAGCGAGTGTGGCCGTGGCAAGAAACGTCGCGACGCGGGCGCGCCATGAAAGGCTCCCGCCTGTGACGACGGAGCCGATGGCCCCCGAATCGTTGCGGCCGCCGGAAACGGCCTGTCCCGCGCGAGGCGGGTTTTCCCCCGGCATGTCTTGGTCCTTTTCGCCGCCTGAATGCAAGACCGCCCAAATGCGTACGCCGGTCCTCGTCCCCGGACCGCGAATCAGCACCATAGCGCTTGCTGGAATCGGCGTGAAGAATCAATCAGCGCAAAAATAAAGCCGAGCGAAAAGTCAATCGCCCGGCTTCAATATCTAGTGGTAACCTCCGCTTTGGTTAATAGCGGTAGTGTTCCGGCTTGAACGGTCCCTGCGGGGTCACGCCGATATAGGCGGCCTGTTCGCCCGACAGTTCGGTCAGGCGGGCACCGAGCTTGTCGAGATGCAGGCGCGCGACCTTTTCGTCGAGATGCTTCGGCAGGACATAGACCTGATTCTCGTACTGTCCGGGCTTGGTGTACAGCTCGATCTGGGCCAGCACCTGGTTGGTGAACGACGCCGACATGACGAAGCTCGGGTGACCGGTTGCGTTGCCGAGATTGAGCAGGCGGCCTTCCGACAACAGGATCATCCGCTTGCCGTCCGGGAAGGTGATCAGGTCGACCTGCGGCTTGACGTTGGTCCATTTCAGGTTGCGCAGCGCCGCCACCTGGATCTCGTTGTCGAAGTGACCGATGTTGCCGACGATCACCATGTCCTTCATCGACCGCATGTGGTCGAGGGTGACCACATCCTTGTTGCCGGTGGTGGTGATGATGATGTCGGCCGTCGGTGCGGCATCTTCGAGCGTGACGACTTCAAAGCCGTCCATCGCCGCCTGCAGCGCGCAGATCGGATCGACTTCGGTGACCTTGACGCGGGCGCCGGCGCCCTTCAGCGAGGCCGACGAGCCCTTGCCGACGTCGCCGTAGCCGCAGACAACCGCGACCTTGCCGGCCATCATCGTGTCGGTGCCGCGGCGAATGCCGTCGACCAGCGATTCCTTGCAGCCATATTTGTTGTCGAATTTCGACTTGGTCACCGAATCGTTGACGTTGATCGCCGGGAACGGCAGCAGGCCCTTCTTCTGCAACTGGTAGAGTCGGTTGACGCCGGTCGTCGTCTCTTCGGTGACGCCGCGGATCGCCGCCGTCTGCTTGGTGAAGAAGCCGGGCGATGCCTTCATGCGCTTCTTGATCTGAGCAAACAGGATCTCTTCCTCTTCGCTGCCCGGATTGGACAGGACATCCTCGCCGGCTTCGGCGCGGGCGCCGATCAGGATGTACATGGTGGCATCGCCGCCATCGTCGAGGATCATGTTGGAGGTGCCGCCATCGGCCCACTGGAAGATGCGGTCGGTGTAGACCCAATAGTCCTCGAGTGTCTCGCCCTTGATGGCAAACACCGGAATGCCGGCTTCAGCAATCGCGGCAGCCGCGTGGTCCTGGGTCGAGAAGATGTTGCAGGAGGCCCAGCGGATGTCGGCGCCAAGCGCCTTCAGCGTTTCGATCAGCACCGCCGTCTGGATGGTCATGTGCAGCGAGCCGGTGATGCGCGCGCCCTTGAGTGGCTTCTTGTCGCCGAATTCTTCGCGGCAGGCCATCAGGCCCGGCATTTCGGTTTCGGCGATCTCGATTTCCTTGCGGCCCCAGCCGGCAAGCGAGATGTCGGCGACCACATAGTCCTTGCTACCCGTCATGGCAGTGCTCCGATGTGAATTATCTGCGGGATGCGCCCACGCCGGAAGGCATGTCGAAGGGCGCGAATTGCCGGCCTGACTAGCAGATCGCCGGTCGCACGACAATGGGATATAAAGAAATCTTTATTCGTGCATGTCTTTGGAAGCGCCTTAGGCTTCCTCGCCGAAGCGCGACGCGACCAGCTGCTCCAGCGCGTCGATGACCTGCTCGGCTTCGGGCCCGCTGGCGGTGACGCGGATCGAATAGCCGGGGCTTGCCGCCAGCATCATCAGGCCCATGATCGAGGTGCCGCCGACCTTGACGCCGTCCTTCTCGACATGGACCGAGGCGTTGAAGCCGCTGGCGACCTGAACGAACTTGGCCGAGGCGCGCGCATGCAGCCCGCGCTGGTTGACGATCGGAAACTCGCGGACGACCTGGTCCCTCTCCGGCAACAGCGCGTTCATTTGCTGCTCAGAAGCTGGCTGGCGACGTTGATGTATTTGCGCCCCGCAGCCTGCGCCTCGTCGAGCGCGGCGGTCATGTTGTCGCCCTTGCGAATGCTGGACAGCTTGATCAGCATCGGCAGGTTCATGCCGGCGATGACTTCGGTACGGCCGGATTCCATCACCGAGATGGCCAGATTGGAGGGCGTGCCACCGAACATGTCGGTCAGCACGATGACGCCCGACCCGGTGTCGACGCGCGCCACGGCGTCGACGATGTCGCTGCGTCGCTGCTCCATATCGTCATCGGCGCCGATCGCCACGGTTTCGAAATTGTCTTGTGGCCCCACGACATGTTCCACGGCATGGCGGAACTCGGCGGCCAGTTGACCGTGCGTTACAAGCACGAGTCCGATCATTCGTTGGTGGCTCCCGTCATCGCCGCTTCACAGGCATATTTTATGCTCGCCGGCCATTCCAGGCGGCGGGAGCGCTATCTTGTCGACGCGAGGCGCGTTGACAAGCCCAAAATTGCGCCGACCTACGCCATTTTGACGCATTGCAGCAAAAAATCCAAACCGGATCATATGAAAGGCGCAATCGACAGCCGCGCCATTACGGCCGGCAAGGCCGTCGCAACGTTGCGCTCGATTAGATCGATCCGCGGTACCGGACAGCCCGCGATCGGCTCGCTGAAGTCTTCCTGAAAGCGGTCCCTCTCATGCTTCGGCACCAACCGGATATGGAGGTCGATCACCCCGCCCGGCTCGAACGGCAGCGGTCGCGGCATGAAACCCGGCACTTCCGCGAGGCCGGCAATGGTCGCGGGTACGCGGCAGATCAGCCGCCCGGCGCGAGCGGCCGCAAGCAGCCTGTCGTCCCCGATCAGCCGTGAAAACAGCCCTCGCGCCCGGCAATGGTCGATGAGCACCAGCGCCAGTGTCGTTTTGCCGGCGCCGGACGGTCCGGTGATGAGCACACCGCGTTCGCCGATCAGAAGCGCCGTTCCGTGAATGTTTTCAGCCTCAGTGACCGGCTCAAGCGTGTTCTTGTCCGAAAACCGGTTCCCACTTTTCACTGCGTGGACCTTCGGTTCGAGATCATCCCTCAGCCTTCGGCCGGCAGCGTCACGACGAAGCGCGCACCTTTGATCTCGCCGGGCTTGGTGCCCGGGATGTTCTCGGCGGTCAGCGTGCCGCCATGGGCTTCGACGATCTGCCGGCTGATCGATAGGCCGAGGCCTGAATTCTGGCCGAACGCCTCGCCGGTCGGCCGGTCGGTGTAGAAACGTTCGAAGATGCGGTCGATGTTGTCGGCCCGGATGCCGGGGCCGTTGTCATCGATGGTGACGATGTTGAACTTGCCGGCGCGCGCCAGCGACATGGCGATGTGACCGTGTTCCTCGGGAACGAAGGAGCGGGCATTCTCGATCAGATTGGTGATGACCTGGCCGATCCTGAGATCATGGCCGACGACGAAGTAGCCTTTGACGCCTTGCGGCAGTTTGGCGACCTTGAATTCGATCTCGACCGCCTTCTTGTTGCGCGTGGCTTCGCGCGAAACGGCGACGAGATCGGTGATGAACTTCTTCAGGTCCACCGTTCCGGCATCTTCACGCGCCAGTTCGGCATCAAGGCGGGAGGCGTCGGAAATATCGGTGATCAGACGGTCAAGCCGCCTTACATCGTGCTGGATGATCTCCATCAGCCGGCTGCGCGAATTGTCGTTCTTGGCCAGCGGCAGGGTTTCCACCGCGCTGCGCAGCGACGTCAGCGGGTTCTTCAGCTCATGCGACACGTCGGCCGCAAAGCTTTCGATCGCCTCGATGCGGGCGTAGAGCGCATTGGTCATGTCGCGTATGGCGATCGACAGATTGCCGATCTCGTCCTGCCGGTCGGAGAAGTCGGGGATTTCCTCACGGTTCTTGACGCCGCGCCGCACCCGCACCGCCGCTGCCGACAACCGGCGCAACGGGTTGGCGATGGTCGAGGCCAAGAGCATCGACAGGATGGCGGTGACAAGGGCAGCAATGCCGAAGACGCGCAGGATCGCCCTGCGTTCGGCCGCCACGATCTTGTCGATGTCGCCGCCTTCCGTCGACAGCATCAGCACGCCGAGAACGGCGCGGAAACGCTGGATCGGCACGGCGACAGAAACGATCTGCTCGCCCTGCTCGCTGATCCGCACGATGGTCGATGGGCTGCCGGTGAGCGCCTTGACCACTTCCGGAAACGCGGCGCCGTTGCCGCCCGGCTGTTCGTGATAGACCGGCAGTTCGGTGTTGCGGAAGAAATCGAAGACGAATTTTTGCATCCGCTCGACAAGATCAGGCTCTTCCTCCTCGACTGGCGGCAGGTCGTAGCGAAGGATCTGGCCGCGCGAATAGAGATGGCGCGAATCGAGCAACAGATTGGCATCGCGGTCGTAGATGCGGGCGCGCGTCCGCGTCGGCGAAATCAACCGCCTGAGCACCGGCGCCACGCGTTCCGGATTGATCGGGAAATCCAGATTGTCGAGCTGGTCGGAGCCGGGTCCGAGGCTTTCGCCGGCTTGCAGCTCAAGCAGTTTTTCCGGATCGATGCTGATCGAATCGGTCTCGACCGTCGCCGACGCCGCAATTGCGCCGGCGATGATCTCGCCCTGGGTCATCAGGCTTTCGACGCGGGCATCGATCAGCCCGTCGCGAAACGTTTGGAGATAGAGGATGCCGGTGACCAGCACGGCAAGGCCGGCAAGGTTGAGGAAGAGGATGCGCCGCGTCAGGCTGGAAAAGATATGGTGGCCGAGGAATCGGCGCATCGGCACCGTTATTCTCGACAGGAATGCGGGCAGAATCCGCGACCGCCTGACAGCGCCCGTCCGCCTGCTCCGCTCGACATCCACTGCCATCGAATAGCAGCTCCCGCTCAACTTATGCTTCGCGGAACCGGTATCCGACTCCGTAAAGGGTTTCGATCATCTCGAAGTCATCATCGACGGCCTTGAACTTCTTGCGCAGCCGCTTGATGTGGCTGTCGATGGTGCGATCGTCGACATAGACCTGTTCATCATAGGCCGAATCCATCAGCGCATCACGGCTTTTTACCACACCGGGACGCTGGGCCAGCGAATGCAGGATCAGGAACTCGGTGACGGTTAGCGTCACCGGCTCGCCCTTCCAGGTGCAGGTGTGACGTTCCTGGTCCATGACGAGCTGGCCGCGTTCGAGCGAGCGAGCCTGCTGGCTGGGCGTCTTGGCCGCCGCCTCGCGGGCGCTGGCCCGGCGCAGCACGGCGCGGACCCGCTCGACCAGAAGACGCTGGGAAAAGGGTTTGCGGATGAAATCGTCGGCGCCCATCTTGAGGCCGAAAAGCTCGTCGATCTCGTCGTCCTTCGACGTCAGGAAGATGACCGGCAGGTCGGACTTCTGGCGCATCCGGCGCAGAAGCTCCATACCGTCCATGCGCGGCATCTTGATGTCGAGGATGGCAAGATTCGGCGGGCGCGCCGCCAGGCCTTCCAGTGCTGACGCCCCATCCGTGTAGGTCTCGACGCGATACCCCTCGGATTCGAGGGCAATCGACACCGAAGTCAGAATGTTGCGGTCGTCATCGACAAGCGCGATTGTTGCCATTTCAAGCGGCTCCCTCATGAGCTGTCCCTTCTTTCGTAGAGAAGGGGCTTTTGCAGGACAAATTAGGTACAAAATGTGGCATAGGCTTAGACCGCTGTCACGAGCGGCATGCCGGCGGCCTCAAACGCACCTCTACACGGATTGGACGAACAGAGACTGCCAATCCTTTGGGCAACCACCCAACTTTTCGCACATATAAACGATTTAAACAACTTTCAAAATTTTTAAATCGATTAATGATTTGATATCATTCGGCTTTTCTGGTTCTGACCCTTCAGCCCCTGCAATGGGGGTCTGGAAATTCGCCGGCAAGATGCGGCAAATCGAAAGAAGGGACACCCATGTCGGAAGTCGGCAAACGCAATCCCGCATGCGCGATCGATCGGATCGGTCTCAAAACTTCAGGCGTGGTGCGCTATAATTTCGGCGCGGGTCAACTTTACGAGCAAGCGATCGGCCGCGGCGAGGCCCGGCTGACCGCACATGGCGCGCTGGTCGCCGAGACCGGGCAGCATACCGGCCGCTCGCCCAAGGACAAATTCGTCGTGCGCGACGAAACCAGCGGGCCCCATGTCTGGTGGGACAATAACAAGGCGATCGCGCCTGCCCAGTTCGAGACGCTGCTTGCCGATTTTCGCGCCCATGCAGCAGACAAGGACCTCTATGTGCAGGACCTCATCGGCGGCGCCGACGAAGGGCTGAAGCTGACGACCAGGGTGGTGACCGAACTGGCCTGGCACTCCTTGTTCATTCGCAATCTGCTGATCCGCCCCAAAGCCGCCGAGCTCGAGAATTTCGTGGCTGAGATGACGATCATCGACCTGCCATCGTTCCGCGCCGATCCCGTCCGCCACGGCACCCGCACCGAAACCGTCATCGCTGTCGATCTTGCGCGCAAGATCGTGCTGATCGGCGGCACCTCCTATGCCGGCGAAATGAAGAAGTCCGTGTTCACCATGCTCAACTATCTGTTGCCGGCGAAGGGTGTCATGCCGATGCATTGCTCGGCCAATGAAGGGCCTGACGGTGACGCCGCCGTCTTCTTCGGCCTGTCGGGGACCGGCAAGACGACGCTGTCGGCCGATCCGTCGCGGACATTGGTCGGCGACGACGAGCATGGCTGGGGTCCGCACGGCATCTTCAATTTCGAAGGCGGCTGCTACGCCAAGACGATCAAGCTCTCCGCCGAAGCGGAGCCGGAGATCTTCGCCACCACCCGGCGTTTCGGCACGGTGCTGGAGAATGTCGTGCTCGACGCGGATCGCGTGCCGGATTTCGATGACGGCCGGCTGACCGAAAACACCCGCTGCGCCTATCCGCTCGATTTCATTCCCAACGCCAGCAAGACGGGCCGTGCCAGCCATCCGAAGAACATCATCATGCTGACCGCCGACGCCTTTGGCGTCATGCCGCCGATCGCGCGGCTGACCCCGGCGCAGGCGATGTATCATTTCCTCTCCGGCTATACGGCCAAGGTGGCCGGAACCGAAAAGGGCGTCACCGAGCCCGAAGCAACGTTCTCGACCTGTTTCGGTGCGCCGTTCATGCCGCGCCACCCGTCGGAATACGGCAATCTGCTGCGCGAGCTGATCGCCCGCCACGACGTCGATTGCTGGCTGGTCAACACCGGCTGGACCGGTGGCGCTTACGGCACCGGCCGTCGCATGCCGATCAAGGCGACGCGGGCGCTCCTCGCCGCCGCGCTCGACGGCTCGCTGAAGACGTCCGGCTTCCGCACCGACGCAAATTTTGGTTTCGAGGTGCCGGTGGCGGTTGCCGGCGTCGACAACTCCATTCTCGATCCGCGATCGACCTGGGCCGACAAATCAGCCTATGACCGGCAGGCGGCAAGGCTGGTCGGCATGTTCGCCGTCAACTTCGAAAAATTCGAACCGCATGTCGACGCCATTGTGCTGGGTGCTGCGCCGCGCATGCGTGAAGCTGCGGAATAAGGCGCTTCCGGCATCTCGAACGCATCCTGAGGCCCGATCCCGATCGGGCCTTTTCTTTTTTCATCCGCCGCGCCATGACTGCGGCATGAATGCCGACGACAAGATCATTATTGCCGACGATGCGGTGATCCATCCGGGCGACCTGCACGAGGATTTCATCCGCTCGTCCGGTCCGGGTGGCCAGAACGTCAACAAGGTGGCGACGGCGGTGCAGTTGCGCTTCGATGCCGCCAATGCACCGGGACTGTCGGAGCGCGTCCGCGAGCGAACCATAAAGCTCGCCGGCCAGCGCGCCACCAAGGACGGCGTTATCGTCATCGAGGCCGGCCGCTACCGCACGCAGGAGCAGAACCGGGCGGATGCGCGTGCAAGGCTGACGGCGCTGGTCGCCAAGGCCGCTGAACCGCCACCGCCGCCGCGCAAGAAGACGAGGCCGTCGAAAGGTGCGGTCGAGCGGCGGCTGAAGAGCAAGGCCGGGCGCGGCACAATCAAGAAATTGCGCGGCCGGGTGGAGAACGATTAATCGCCGCGCCAATTGCGTGGGCGAACGGCTTTCAATTCAGGGTTGCGAGTGGCAAGTAGCCTGACAGGAATCGATCGCGGCCCAAATCGACAACGGCGGCTTTCGGGTCGCCGTTTTCATTTGATGGTGGCATTGTGGATTTTTGCCAGACCAA
Organism: Mesorhizobium sp. AR10; assembly: GCF_024746795.1. NCBI lineage: Bacteria > Pseudomonadati > Pseudomonadota > Alphaproteobacteria > Hyphomicrobiales > Phyllobacteriaceae > Mesorhizobium > Mesorhizobium sp. AR10. Next base: position 884,046 of record NZ_CP080524.1, on the reverse strand, counting down.
CCGGATCGACCGACCAATCTCATGCTCGTTCTGCCCAAAGGCGTCCGCCACATGCCCGGTTACCTGTCGCGTGCCGTACAGGAAGTGCTGGTCGACGATGTGAGGAAGGTCGTGCAGGAGGCCCCGCTGTTCGTGCCGGCCATGCCGCGCACCGGCAAGGAGATGAGCGTGCGGATGACCAATTGCGGTGCGCTCGGCTGGGTCACCGACAAGGAGCATGGCTATCGCTATCAGCCGACCCACCCTGTCACCGGAACGCACTGGCCGCCGATCCCGGAGCTGCTGATGCAGTTGTGGCGAGAGGTTTCGGCCTATCCGCAGCCGCCGGAGGCCTGCCTGGTCAATTTCTATGCGCAAGACGCCAGGATGGGCCTGCACCAGGATCGCGACGAGACCGATTTCTCGGCGCCCGTGGTTTCCGTCTCGCTGGGTGACGATTGCCTGTTCAGGGTCGGCCAGACGACGCGCGAAGGGGCGACCCGATCGTTCAGGCTGAAAAGCGGCGATGTCGTCGTGCTTGGCGGTGAGGGCCGCCTCTGCTTCCACGGCGTCGACCGTATTTACCCCTCGACCTCGGCGCTGCTGAAGAACGGCGGGCGCATCAACCTGACGCTGCGCCGGGTGAATTTGCCTTGAAGGAAGTGTTGAGTGCATTCCTGCACTCACTGTTCTTTAAAATATATATGCCATTCTAATATAATAATCTTTCGAATCTCGGTGTCTTTCCCCATGTCTTCCGAAATTGTGCAGCGCCTTTCGCATGCGAACCGGTTTTCGACGTGGCTCGCGCGCGAGAAGCGCCGTAATGCGACGATCTATGCGACGATCTTTGCATTCGTCCTCCTAACCTGGCTGGTCGCGACAATCAGGGGCGATTCGATCTTGCCCCATATTTTTGAGTATACCGGCCGAATTGTGCGCTTTTTGCCTTTGTTGGGCTCTATCCTCGTTGTCGTTGTCGGTTCCTATGCGCTCGTTCAGGGCCGCCATGGGTCACCGGTCAGCATCGCGGTCGCTACCCTCAAAGGTATGTCGAATACCCTTGCGCGTGGTTTCTGGGCTTGCGTGGTGTTGGTTCTCTTCATGGCGGCATTTCTCTACAATAAAACGATGATTCCGATTGTCGCCCCCTTCCAGTGGGACGAAACTTTCGCCCAATGGGATTCAAATCTCTTGGGTGGGTATCAGGCTTGGCAAATCATTCAGCCGATTGTCGGCACGCCTTGGGTCACCCGACTTTTAGATATTGCGTACACCCTCTGGATACTGATGGTGTTCTTGTTCTGGGTGGGGCTGCTTGTCAGCCCGTGCGTGCCTGAGCGGCTCCGTCTTCACTACTGGAGGGCGACGGTCATTTCCTGGATCCTGATCGGCCTGGTCATGGCAACGTTGTTCTCTTCTGCAGGGCCTTGTTACTTCGCGGAAATGGTGCCGGGCGCGCCCTCGCCATATGCCGATCTGAAGCGCTATCTCGACGAGGTTGCTGCGATCTATCCGCTGTCATCATCCTCGACGAAGGATTTTCTTTGGCAGGTCTACATTGGCCAAGTCGACTTGCCCGGTGGCATCTCGGCCATGCCCAGCATGCATAATGCGCAGGCGGCATTGTTTGCTGCAGTCGCATACTCCATCGATCGCAGGTTCGGTCACGCCATGCTGGCCTATGCGGTGCTGATCTTCTTCGGCTCGATCCACCTCGGATGGCACTACGCCGTGGACGGCATTGTCGGCATTGCCGCGGCACTCGTCATCTGGTGGGTTTGCATGAAATTTGGCCAGAGACGAGCGACACCCCTCTCGTGACCTGGAACATCTCGCAGTTATTCCCGCGAGAGTTCCACTATCATCAGTCGGACGCGCAACAAATCTGACGCTGCGGGGGGTGACGTGGCCGAGACACTAACCGAATCTACAGATTTTCCCCCTAAAAAGCCCCAAGCATTGCAACGCCGGCTCGGGACAATGACAGACAGCAGTGTCGTCTTCCGTCAACTGTGGACTGCCACCAACGGAGTAATCCCGCTGGTTCGCCGGGATTCCGGCCTTTATCTGTTCATTGCCATCTACACATTGGCCGGACTGGTGTTTCTGCATGCGATCGGCGCGGCCGACCGCAGTGCGTATTCGATATATTTCGGGCGCTGGATACTGCTGAACGGCGTAATGCTGCCGGTCTTCGCCATTCTTGCCGATGTGAGCCTGCTCATGCACCGCTTCGATGGCAGGCGCCGTCTGGCAGCCAAACATGTGTTTTCGACATCGCGGCTGGCGTATTCGCTCTCGGGTCTATGCCTCCTGATGGCGCTCATGATCTTTCAAGGCACATTCACTTCCGTGAAAAATGGCATGCCGGTCTGGCAGGATGGCTTTCCATTCGATGTGACACATGCCGACATCGACGCTTTCCTGCATTTCGGCGCCGATCCGTGGCGCTGGCTCTACCTGGTCGCTGAAAATGATTTCGTGCGGACGGCCGTCGAGTGGAATTACAACGTCCTCTGGTTCGTCCTCAATTTCGGCGCCTTGTTCTTTGTCGTGACGTCGCCCCGGACGGCGTCGGTTCGAACGCGCTATGTGGCCTGCTTCATGATGGTTTGGGTTGTCGTCGGCAACATCCTGGCTGGGCTGTTCTTGTCGGCTGGTCCGGCGTTCTACGGTGCGGTCACGGGCGACACGGCACGGTTTGGCGAACAGCTGGCATTCCTGGCCCACGGCGCCGCATCACACAACTCCGCCGTCTCCTATCAGCAATATTTGTGGACGCTGCATGAGGCCAGGCAGACGGGTTTCGCATCAGGCATTTCGGCCTTTCCCAGCGTGCATGTCGGGTTGGCGATGCTCAACGCGCTTTTTGTGTGGGAGTACAATCGCCGCCTCGGCGCTGTAGCGTTCGTCTATGTGGCCTTTGTCGCCGTCAGTTCGGTCTATCTGGCCTGGCACTATGCAATCGACGGCTATGCCGCCGCCGCTGTCGCAATCATGGTCTATGTCGTGGCGCGCAAACTCGTCCCCGCCGATCGGCCCTATTTGCGGCTTCTGGCGCAGGACACGCAGTCGACCGATAGATATCGTGAACCGCCCGGAGGCGGCCGTCACAGTTTCCTGAGCGCCACTTCCTCGACCAGATGGTTGGCGCCCTTGCGCAGGATGAGATCGGCCCGCGCCCGCGTCGGCACGATGTTCTCGCGCAAATTCTTCAGATTGATGTTGGCCCACAGGCCCTCGGCAATGGCCCGGGCCGAATCCTCGGAAAGCTGCGAATAGCGGTGGAAGAAGGAATCCGGATTGCGGAAGGCGGTTTCGCGCAGCCGCATGAAGCGGGCGATGTACCAGTGATGGATCAGTTTCTCATCGGCATCGATATAGATGGCGAAGTCGAAGAAGTCCGAAAGGAACGGCACGATCTTGCCGTCCTTCGGCAGTTTGCCCGGTTGTAGGACGTTGATGCCTTCGAAGATCAGGATGTCGGGCCGGTCGATGGCGACGAACTCGCCGGGAATGACGTCATAGGTCAAATGCGAATAGACCGGCGCACGGACATTGCGCTGCGCCGACTTGATGCCCGACAGGAAGCGCAGCAGCGCGCCGACATCGTAGCTGTCGGGAAAGCCCTTCCGCTCCATCAGATTGTCGCGGCGCAGAACCTCGTTGGGCAGCAGGAAACCATCGGTGGTGACGAGATCGACTTTCGGGCTCGAGGGCCAGCGCGCCAGCAATTCCTTCAGCACGCGCGCCGTGGTCGATTTGCCGACCGCGACGGAACCGGCAATTCCGATGATGAACGGCGTCTTGACCACATCGAGCGCGTTGAAGAAGACCTGGCGCTGCCTGAACAGCAGCTGGCTCGCCTCGACATGCGCCGACAGCAGCCGCGACAGCGAAAGATAGATGCGCTTGACCTCTTCGAGGTCGACCGGGTCGTTCAGCGAACGCAGGCGGTTGATCTCGTCTTCTGTGAGCGTCAGCGGCGTGTCGGCGCGAAACTGCGACCACTGCTCGGCCGAAAAGAAACGGAAGGGTGAATACTTCTCGGTGGGAGCGAGCTGATCCATCGAGTTTGCTACCCTCCGCAGCGGTTGGCGCCTCAGGGCCGAGACGCCTTTTCGGCGATGCCCGAGCGCCCGGTGCGCCCTTCGAGCTCCTTGAGCACCTCGCTAAGCGGAATGCCGGCGATGCCGAGAACGACGAGCCAATGATACATAAGATCGGCACTTTCCGAAACGAGAGCTTGTCGCTCGCCCTTGACGGCAGCGATCACCGTTTCGACGGCTTCCTCGCCGAGTTTCTGCGCCGCCTTGTCCATACCGCGCGCGAACAGCTTTGCCGTCCACGAATCCGGGTCGCCGGACTGCGCGCGCTCGCGGATGATTTTCTCCAGATCGGGGAGCGAAAACTCAGCCATGGCGCAACCTACAGCCTTTGTGGTTTGGATTGAACCGGAGAGTCCAGTCGCATCGGCAGCCCGGCGAGGGCCATATGCGCCTTGGCTTGGGCGATCGTATAGGTGCCGAAATGGAAGATCGACGCCGCCAGCACCGCACCGGCATGGCCGTCGCGAATGCCTTCGACCATATGGTCGAGCGTGCCGACACCACCCGACGCGATGACCGGCGCGCGCACCGCGTCGGCGATCGCGCGGGTCAGCGCGATGTCGTAGCCGGCCTTGGTGCCGTCGCGATCCATCGATGTCAAAAGGATCTCGCCGGCGCCGCGATCGACCATCTGCCGAGCGAATTCGACCGCGTCGATGCCGGTCTTTTCACGGCCGCCATGGGTGAAAATCTCCCAGCGGTCAGCCTCGCCTGCAGCGGACACTTTCTTGGCGTCGATGGCGACGACGATGCACTGGTTGCCGAACTTGTCGGCCGCTTCAGTGACGAAATCCGGGTTCTGCACCGCAGCCGTGTTGATCGACACCTTGTCGGCCCCGGCCAGAAGCAGCTTTCTGATGTCGGCGACCTGGCGCACGCCACCGCCGACGGTCAACGGCATGAAACATTGCTCGGCCGTGCGGGCAACGACATCGAAGATCGTCTCGCGGTTGTCGGACGAGGCGGTGATGTCGAGAAAGCAGAGTTCGTCGGCGCCGGCCGCGTCATAGGCCTTTGCCGCCTCGACCGGATCGCCGGCATCGATCAGGTCGACGAAATTGACGCCCTTGACGACGCGGCCGTTCTTGACGTCGAGACAGGGGATGACGCGGGCCTTCAGCATCAGCGCTTCTCCACCGTTGCGAGCAATTCGACCAGCAACTCACCCACCAGCGGTGGCACGTCGCCCTTGGCGTCGAATGCCGGATCGTAGGCGGAGATGGTGAGGCCGAAGATGGGCAGCGAGCCGGCCATGCCGCAGACCGCCCGGCGCAGTTGCTCCGGCGCCGGGCCGCCGGGGCTGGCGTAGCGGTTGGCCTGCAGATCTTCGGGGTCGTGCACGTCGAGATCGAGATGCAGATGGATGCGCTCGGCGCCGGTGCTCCTCAGCCTTTGCGCCGCCCCGTCCCAGCCCGGGCATTCCGTCCGGATGACCGGCAATGTCTCCAGCAATGGCTTTTCCGCAGTGTCGAGGTCGCGCGCGTTGACCAGCACGCAGCGGGCGGGATCGATTGCCTTGAACCCGGGGATCTGCGCTGCCATCGGTCGCCAGCAAAGTCCGAGCACGGCCGCCAGCGCCATGCCGTCTAGAAACCCCGATGTTGAGGTATCGGGCGTGTTGAGGTCGCCATGCTGGTCGGCCCAGATGATGGCATCGGCGCCTTCGCCGGCCACCGCGCCGGCGCTGGTCAGGCAGTTGCCGGCCAGGACGATGGGAAACCGGCCTCTGTCACGGGCAATGCGGACCTCGCCCGAAACGGCGTTGCAGACCGCGAATCCCGTTGCGATTTCCCGCCCCTGCTCGTCCCCCACTCTGCCGATGTCATGGACCGCAATGTCGTGACCGGCAAGCCTGAGCGCCTCGGCCAGCCCGCCGGCGACCAGCGCATCCGGACCCTGGCCGCAGCCGCCGTGATAGTGGCCGCTGTCATAGGACGCCAGAATGATCGAGACATTCACGGCCTTGCCTCCGCCGGCTGGCCGCGCAGGATCGCCAGTGCCTCGGCCGGGTCGATACGCCCGTCATAGAGCGCGCGGCCGGAGATCGCGCCTTCGAGCCTCTGCGCATCGGGCATGGTCATGCGCACGATGTCGGCGATCGAGGCGAGACCGCCCGAGGCGATGACCGGGATCGACACCGCTTCGGCGAGATCGATGGTGGCATCCCAGTTGATCCCGGTCAGCACGCCGTCGCGGTCGATGTCGGTGTAGATGATGGCAGCGACGCCGGCGCCCTCGAATTTCCTGGCCAGTTCGATGACGCCGAGGCTGGACGCTTCGGCCCAACCCTCGACCGCCACCTTGCCGCCCTTGGCGTCGATGCCGACGGCGATCTTTCCCGGGAATTCCTGGCAGGCCTGCCTGACCAGATCGGGATCGCGCACCGCCACCGTGCCTAGGATCACGCGGGCGAGCCCGCGATCGAGCCAGTCCTCGATCTGCGCCAGGGTGCGGATGCCGCCGCCAAGCTGAACCGGGTTCTTCGTTGCCTTGAGGATGGCGCCGACCGCGGCGCTGTTGACGCTCTGGCCCTTGAACGCGCCGTTGAGGTCGACGACATGCAGCCACTCGAAGCCCTGTTGCTCGAAGGCTTTGGCTTGCGCGGCGGGATCGTCATTGTAGATCGTCGCGGTCGCCATATCACCATGCTTCAGCCGCACGCACTGGCCGTCCTTGAGGTCTATGGCGGGAAACAGGATCATCTAGGCACCCTCTACAACAGCGAAGTGCCCCGTTGAAGCTGCCAGGCGGTTCTGCAGCGCCGTTTGGTAGACCTGTGACCGATAACAGTTCAGTGCCGTCTCGTAGCTGTCGAACTCGACCACCACATGCCTGCCAAACTCCGATCCTTCGGGGTTTGTGACCTGTCCGCCGCGCACGAGATAACGACCGCCAAAACGCGAAATGGCATCGCCGATGGCGTCACGATAGCGCTGATAGCCCTCCGGATCAGTCACCGTGAGCATGACAAGCCAGTACCCCTTCTTGCTCATCGGTCTCAGGGTCTCCATTGCAGAAAATTGGTAATCAGAGCCAGGCCCAGCGCCTGGCTCTTTTCGGGATGGAACTGCGTGCCGACGAGATTGTCGCGGGCGACAGTGGCTGTCACGGGGCCGCCATAGTCGGCAATCGCGAGGACCTCGGCTGCCGGCTTTTGCGCATCGAGATGGTAGGAATGCACGAAATAGGCGTGCAGCCCCTTGGGGCCGGTCGGAATGCCGGAAAACAGCGGATGCTTGCGCGTCAGCTCGATCGTGTTCCAGCCGATCTGCGGGATTTTCAGCGCCGGATCGGCCGGCGTGATCTCCTTGACGTCGCCGGCGATCCAGCCAAAGCCTTTTGTGACGGTCTTTTCCAGGCCGCGTTCCGACATCAACTGCATGCCGACGCAGATGCCGAGGAACGGCCGCCCCTTGACGATCGCCACCTCCTCGACCGCGTCCCACATGCCGGCGACGGCATGCAAGCCTGCCGCGCAATCGGCATAGGCCCCGACGCCGGGCAGGACGATACGGTCGGCGGTGCGGACCCGTTCGGCATCGGCGGTCAGGTCGATCGCGGCGGCGATGCCGGCTTCATGCGCGGCGCGCTCGAAGGCCTTGGTGGCCGAGCGCAGATTGCCCGAACCATAGTCGATAATCGCGACCCGCATCTCAGGGCCGTCCTGGCGTGTGGTTCAGCCCCAGCGCCATGCCCATCTGCGTCGGCCGCGCAAGGGCGGCGTCCGGAACGATCCGGTGCACAGGCGCATCTTCATCCGGAGGCGCATCGGCCGCCAGCGCATAGCGTGTGTCGGCATCGTCGAGCGCCTCGGCCTCGACGACGCCCCAATCATGCCAGCCGCGGCGGCGCAGGGCTGCAATCCGCAAACCTTGCCCCTCCAGCCCGACATAGAGCGATACCAGCAGCGACAGCAGCGAGCCGGTCAGCCCGAGGCCCAATTTTTCACCGAGCACCGAAAGCACGGCCATGACGACAAAGGCCAGGGCGGCCTCGATCCACAGCCGGTGCCAGAGCAGCCACAGCGGCGGCACCAGGAAGCCGAGCCAGGAAAAGCCGTCGCGAACAAAGGTTGCATCCGCCTTTTCGCCGCGGCCTGGCGGTTCCATCACGACATAGATGGCCATGGCGTTACCCCTTCAGCGATCCCTTGGTGGAGGGAACCGCGTCCGGCTGGCGCGGGTCGCGTTCGAGCGCTGCGCGCAGCGCACGCGCCACCGCCTTGAAACAGGTCTCGGCGATGTGGTGGTTGTTGGCGCCATAGTGGTTGGTCACATGCAGCGTGATGCCGGCATTCTGCGCCAAAGCCTGGAAAAATTCGCGCACCAGTTCGGTGTCGAACGTGCCGATTTTCGGCGACGAGAACGCAACATTCCACACCAGGAACGGACGGCCGGAGACGTCGATCGCCGCTCGCGTCAGTGTCTCGTCCATCGCCAGGTCGATCGAGGCATAGCGCATGATGCCGCGCCGCTCGCCCAGCGCCTTGGTCAGCGCCTGGCCGAGCGCGATGCTGGTGTCCTCGACCGTGTGGTGGTCGTCTATGTGCAGATCGCCCTTGGCCTTGACCGTCATGTCGATCAGCGAATGGCGCGATAACTGGTCGAGCATATGGTCGAAGAAGCCGACGCCCGTCGAAATATCGGAGATACCCGAGCCGTCGACATGGACCGATACGGAGATATCGGTTTCCTTGGTCTTGCGGCTAGCTTCGGCGGAACGGGGCGCCATGACCTCATCCTTGTCCCAGGGTTTCAGGTGTTCCAAGCGCTCACAAGCTTGAAAACGAAAGCCTTCTAGCAGCATGATCCGGCGATTGCCAGTTTCTATGGAGACCGGTATCGAGCCCCGTGATTCGACGGTTTGCAATCACCGGACCTATGCATACATATGGCCGATCAAGTCACTCGTAACGCGCCAATCGCCTTTTCGGGATCGCGCGGAATCGGAGCCAAGAAATGTCGAATGAACTGACCATGCACGCCACGACCATCATCACCGTGCGCAAGGGCGGCAAGGTGGTCATTGCCGGCGATGGCCAGGTGAGCCTCGGCCAGACCATCATGAAGGGCAACGCCAAGAAGGTGCGCCGCATCGGCAAGGGCGGCAACGTCATTGCCGGTTTCGCCGGCGCCACCGCCGATGCCTTTACCCTTCTGGAGCGGCTTGAAGCCAAGCTCGAACAGTATCCGGATCAATTGACGCGGGCTTGCGTCGAGCTCGCCAAGGACTGGCGCACGGATCGCTATCTGCGCCGGCTGGAAGCCATGATGCTGGTTGCCGACAAGTCGGTTTCGCTGGCACTGACCGGCACCGGCGACGTGCTCGAACCCGAACATGGCGTCATGGCCATCGGTTCAGGCGGCAATTATGCGCTGGCTGCGGCGCGCGCGCTGATGGACACCGACAAGGATGCCGAGGAGATCGCCCGCAAGGCGATGCAGATCGCGTCCGATATCTGCGTCTACACCAACAACAATTTCGTTGTCGAAACGCTCGATGCCGGCTGATCCGGTTGTGCTCTATGATTTTCGGCCGGTGACCGAGAAGGACCTGCCGATGATCGCTTCCTGGCTCGCCGAGCCGCATGTTGCGCAATGGTGGGATGATCCCGAGACCGAGATCGCTGAGATCGCCAAGCACATCGACAGCATCTCCGTCGAGCCGTTGATCGTCGAACTCGACGGCAAGCCGATCGCCTACCTGCAGAGCTACGATCCGCATCTGGAGGACGGCCACCCCTATGCCGACCAGCCGTTCGGCACGCTCGGCATCGATTTGTCGATCGGTGTACCCGAGCTTGTCGGGCGCGGCCACGGCTCGGCCATTGTCCGGCAGTTCGTCGAGCAGCTTTTCGAGGAAGGTGCGCCGCGTGTCATCATCGACCCGGATCCGGCCAATGCACGGGCCATCCGCGCCTATGAAAAGGCCGGTTTCAGGCCTATTGACCGCAGACAATCTGAATATGGCGACGTCGTGCTGATGGCTATCGATGCCGAAGAGGGCGACGCGCAAGAGGGGCAATGAAGAACAGGGGCAATGAAGATATGAGCGCATCCAGCGACGACAAAACCCTGTCGGCCTATGAAGACGCCTGGCGAATGGGGCTTCTGCTCGTCCTCGGCCTGATCATCTTCCAGGCCGGGGCCCTCTACGGCATGGGGCGAACGCCGATCTGCACCTGTGGCTATGTCAAGCTGTGGCACGGCGTCGTGCAGAGTTCGGAGAATTCCCAGCATATTTCCGACTGGTACACATTCTCGCACATCATCCACGGCTTCCTGTTCTATGCGCTGGCGCGGTTTCTGTTCCCGCGCTCGCCGATCGGTCTGCGGCTGGCCTTTGCCGTCCTCATCGAGGGCAGCTGGGAGTTGCTCGAGAACAGCCCTTTCATCATCGAGCGCTACCGCGCCGGCACCATCTCGCTCGATTACTACGGCGATAGCATCATCAATTCCGTGGCGGACACGCTGGCCATGGTGCTGGGATTTGTGATGGCGCGAAGGCTACCTATATGGGTGATCGTCAGCCTCGCCATCCTCTTCGAATTGGGTACCGGCTATCTCATCCGGGACAATCTGACACTCAACGTGATCATGCTGCTGCATCCGTTCGAGGCCATCAAGCAGTGGCAAAGTGGAATCTAGCGATATGACGACTTTTTCTCCCCGCGAAATCGTTTCGGAACTCGACCGCTTCATCATCGGCCAGAAAGACGCCAAGCGCGCCGTGGCCATCGCCTTGCGCAACCGCTGGCGCCGCCAGCAGCTCGAAGGCCAGATGCGCGAAGAGGTGATGCCGAAGAATATCCTGATGATCGGCCCGACCGGCGTCGGCAAGACCGAGATTTCGCGCCGCTTGGCGCGTCTTGCCGGTGCGCCTTTCGTCAAGGTCGAGGCCACCAAGTTCACCGAGGTCGGCTATGTCGGCCGCGATGTCGAGCAGATCATCCGCGACCTAGTCGAGATAGCCATCGGGCTGGTGCGCGAGAAGATGCGCGAAGACGTCAAGGCGCGCGCCCATATCAATGCCGAGGAACGGGTGCTGGAAGCGCTTGTCGGCAAGACGGCGAGCCCGGCCACCCGCGATAGCTTCCGCAAGAAGCTGCGCGACGGCGAACTCGACGACAAGGAGATCGAGGTCGAAGTGGCCGACACCGGCAATGGCGGCATGCCCGGTTTCGAGATTCCCGGCATGCCGGGCGCCAATATCGGCGTGCTCAACATCAACGACATGCTGTCGAAGGCGATGGGTGGCAAGAAGACCAAGACGCGCAAGACGACGGTGAAGGAATCCTACTCGCTTCTGGTTGGCGATGAGTCCGACAAGCTGCTCGACCAGGATGAGGTCGTGCGCAAGGCGGTCGAATCGACCGAGAACGACGGCATCGTCTTCCTCGACGAGATCGACAAGATCGCCTCGCGTGAAGGCGGCATCGGCGCCGGCGTTTCGCGCGAAGGCGTGCAGCGCGATCTACTGCCGCTGGTCGAGGGCACCACGGTGGCGACCAAATACGGACCTGTGAAGACGGACCACATCCTGTTCATCGCCTCGGGTGCGTTTCATGTCTCCAAGCCGTCGGACCTGCTGCCGGAGCTGCAGGGCCGTCTGCCGATCCGTGTCGAGCTGCGCGCGCTGGAGAAGGACGATTTCGTCCGCATCCTGACCGAGACCGAAGCCAGCCTGATCAAGCAGTACATCGCGCTGATGAAGACCGAGGGCGTCGATCTGACCTTTACCGACGATGCCATCGATTCGCTTGCCGGCATCGCCGTCGATCTCAACGCCAGCGTCGAGAACATCGGCGCCAGACGCCTGCAGACGGTGATGGAGCGGGTGCTGGACGAGATCTCCTATGACGCGCCGGACCGCAACGGCACGTCGGTGACGATCGACGCCGCCTATGTGCAAAAGCATGTCGGCGACCTCTCGAGAAACACAGATTTGTCGCGATTCATCCTTTAAAGGACAGCGCCGGAAGGTTTCCGGCGGGCGGCGGCACAATCTGCCGGCAGGAAATTGCAAGGTGTGGCCAAATGGAAGCATCTGGCCAGCTTTCGACCTGCCGGGCCAAGGGGTCTCTCGACTCCCCTTGGAGCATTACCTAGTTTGCCCCCCGACTATCCAGGCGGCGGTGCATGAAAAAACTGATCTTCGTCATTCTCGGGCTGACGCTGGCGGCAGCCATGTTCGCCGCCCAGGCGGCAACGATGGTGCCGCCGGGAAACCGCAATGCCGAGCAGCCCGACATACCGGGCGCTTCGAGCCGGCGCACCCAGGCCACCAACACCACCTTCCAGGCGAAATACCGCAAGGTCTATGCGCTGCTGCAGAACGACGCCGATCTGCGCGGCAAGATCAGGAAGGCCGCCGCCGCCTATGGCATCGACCCCATGCACATCGTTGGCGCCATCGTCGGCGAGCACACCTATAACGTCGATGCCTATGATCGGCTGCAGACCTACTACGTCAAGGCGATCTCCTATCTGTCGAGCAAGCTCTCCTTCGCCTATGAAGGCGAGGACATCACGGATTTCGTGCAACGCCCGGAATTCAGGAAATGTGCCGGCGTCTCGGACAGCTACGATCTGTGGGAATGCCGCGAGCAGGTGTGGAACCGGTCCTTCCGCGGCAAGAGTGTCGGCGGGACCAGCTTTCCCAACGACCGCTTCGGCGCCACCTTCTTCCAGCCCTACTATGCCGGCCAGACCTTTGGCCTTGGCCAGCTCAATCCGCTGACCGCGCTGCAGATGAGCGATCTTGTGCACAAGGTTTCCGGCCTGCCGAAGCTCGACGTCGGCGATCCCAACGCGGTCTACAAGACCATCATGGATCCGGACCTCACTTTGTCATATGTCGCGGCAACGATCCGCAAATCGATCGACGCCTACGAGACCATTGCCGGCTTCGACATATCGGGCAATCCGGGGCTTACATCGACACTCTACAACATCGGCAATCCCGAACAGCGCGCCCATGCGCTGAAGGCCGAGAACGACAAGCGCCGCGCCGCCGGCGAGCCTGAAAAGCTGCCGGAGGAAAATTACTACGGCTGGCTGGTCAACGACAAATTGCCGGAGCTCAAGGCGCTGTTTTAGGTGCGATCAAGTTCAGAACCTCAACCGCCCCCTTGTGGGGAGGTCGGACCGAAAGTCCGGGTGGGGGTCTGGTGCCGCCCCCATCCCCACGAGGGGGAGGGTAGACTCACGCCGCGAGCAGCGACTTCAGCTTGAACGCCTGCGAGCCAAGCGCTTCCGGCGCTGGCCTGGCCCGCTTGCCGATCAGCATCTCGGTCAGCCTTATGTCGCGGGCGACCGAATTGCCCGTGCCGATGCCGCTCGCTGCCACCAGCCTGCCATCCTGCGCCAAATGGAACAGGATGAAGGCGCCATCGCCGAGGTCGCGGCGCACGCTGCTGTGGCCCTCGTCCGAGAGGCCGGCGATCTGCAAGCTCAGGCCGTATTGATCCGACCAGAACCACGGCACCGCCGCGTGGGCCTCGCCGGCGCCCAGCATGTTCTTTGCTGCCAGCGCGCCCTGCTCCTGTGCGTTGCGCCAGGCTTCCAGCCGCACGCGCCGGCCGCTATAGACGGCAAGCGGAAACGAGCAGCAATCGCCAGCGGCAAAGATGTCCGGATCGCTCGTGCGAAGCTCGGCGTCGACGGCGATGCCATTGTCGATCGTCAGCCCCGCCTCCGCGGCAAGTCCGGTCACCGGCACGGCGCCGATGCCAATCACCGCCAAATCGGCGACGATGTCGCGCCCACCGGCCAACGTGATGCGCACCTCGGCGCCGTCGTCGGCGATTGCCGCGATGCCCTCACCGCACAGGATGTTCACGCCTTCGGTTTCGTGCGCTGCGTGGACAATCTCTGCGATTTCAGCCGGCACGCCGCGCATCAGGATGCGCGGCTGCGCCTCGATGACGGTGACATCGGCACCCAGTTTGCGCGCCGCGGCGGCGAGCTCGAGGCCGATGAAGCCGCCGCCGACAATGGCGATACGGTTGCCGGCGCGCAGATGCGCGCGAATGGCCAGCGCGTCGTTGAAGGTTCTGAGATAGACGCAGCGTCCGCCAAGGCCCAGCATCGGCAGCTTGCGTGGGATCGAACCGGTTGCCAGCAAGAGCTTGTCGTAAGGCAGGACCGCGCCGTCCGACAGCCGCACAGTATGTACGGCACGATCGATCGCCACGGCCTGGACCGAATGGATATGTCGGATTGATCGCGCGGCAAATGTCTCGTCAGTGGCGATCGCCTTGATCTCAGGCGCTTCGCTCACCATCGCGTCCTTCGACAGCGGCGGTCGCTCGTAGGGCAGATGCGGCTCGTCGCCGACCAGCGTTACCGGCCCGTCATAGCCGAGGTCGCGCAGCGCAAGGGCCGCCCTTCCGCCGCATTCACCGGCGCCGATGATGATCATCCCTTCCGTCATCACCGTCACCCGATCTGGATCAGGACCTTGCCGGCGTCGACCTTGACCGGATATGTCCTGAGATTGACGCAGACCGGCGCGCCCCTGGCGTCGCCCGTCTTGTAGTTGAAGCGGCCATTGTGCTTCGGGCATTCGATGATGTCATCCATCACCAGCCCGTCGGCCAGATGCACCTTCTCATGCGTGCACAGACCGTCGGTCGCGAAATAGTCGTCGTCGGGGCTGCGATAGATGGCGAAGGTGCGGCCGCCATGGTCGAACCGCATCACGTCCTCTTCGTCGATGTCTCCGGCTGCACAGGCTTCGACCCAGTCGCTCATTGATCCTCCCGGAAGGTCTGCTTGGTGCCCGATGGGCAAAAATCATTCCGCCGCCGCGACGGCGCTGTCGTCGTGCAAGTCTTCGCGATAGGGCCGCGCCGTCGGCGGCAGTTCACGCTTGAGGAAATAGTCCTCATTGCGCAGTTGGCGCAGGAAGGCAGGTATCATCTCGCGATAGCCGGCCAAGATCGACGGTGTCGGCGCCGGCAGATCGTGCTTGATCAGCTCATGCAGTTTCGGCAAAGCGTGGTAGGGCACCATGGGGAACATGTGATGCTCCACATGGTAGTTCATGTTCCAGTAGATGAAGCGGCTGACCGGGTTCATCAACACCGTGCGGCTGTTGAGGCGATGGTCGACGACATTGTCGGCAAGGCCGCCATGCTGCAGGATGCCGGTCAGCACATGGTGCCAGGCGCCGTAGAGCCGAGGCAGGCCGACCAGCATCAAAGGCAGGAACGAGCCCGTGTAGAGCGCCAGCGCGATGGTCGCGGCATAGATCGCCGTCCAGATGCGGGCAATGCGGATCGCCTTCGGCTGCTCCTGCTCGGGAATGAAGGTCTTTTCCGCCGGGCTGATGATGCCGGCGGCGTTGCGAACCATGTCGCTCATCGCATGCCAGGCGTCGAGAACACCGACGAAGGCAAGGACGACGCGCAGCAGATCCGGCGGCCTCATGACCGAGATTTCCGGATCGCGGCCGACGATGATGGTGTCGGTGTGGTGGCGTGTATGGCTCCAGCGCCAAGTCACCGGATTGCGCATGATCATGAAGCAGGCGATCTGATAGATCACGTCGTTCATCCACTGCGTCCTGAAGGCGGTGCCATGGCCGCATTCGTGCCAGCGTGAATCGGTCGAGGAGCCGTAGAGGGTGCCGTAGACGAAGAAGAACGGCACGCACCACCATGTGCCCCAGAGCCAGGCGCCGCCGGCAGCACTCAGGATCAGGGCGGCGAGCCAGATGATGGTGTCGCGGATCGCCGGCTGGTCCGAGCGCTGCATCAATTCCTTCATCTGCTTGCGCGGAATATCGGTGTGATACCACTCGGCCGCCGAAAGTCCGGTCTCGACGGCGAGCTTGGCGTCACGGCCGATCAGGCTGTAGTCGCGCCGGGACGGTGCTGCGTCCATCATCGCCGTCATTGAGGTTCCTCCATCAGCGCCTTGCGATCAGCCCACAACGGAAGCTCGGGCGCAATGGCTGGCGTCGGAATTCAAAATAGCGCCAAGCCATGATAGTCTCAATATCACAAAGATAGTTTCTATCATTTCATATCAGAATGAGGTAACCTGAGTCCGCAAGCAGTGGAGGATTCATGGTAAAGCGGCCAACCATCACCGATCTGGCGCGCGTCTCCGGCGTCAGCGTCGCCACGGTCGACCGGGTGCTGAACAACCGGCTGCCGGTGCGCGAGGAAACGGCGCGCCGCGTCTATGAGGCTGCGACCGGCATCGGCTATCATGCCGCCGGGCTGATCAAGCAGCGCATGCGCCAGGAATTGCCGGAATACCGGCTCGGCTTTCTGCTCCTGAGGGGCAATGATGTTTTCTACAGCGATTTCGCGCGGGAACTCGAAATGGCGGTCTCGCAATCGCAGCGCTTCCGCGGCGTCGCAACCATCGACTTCGCCAGTTCTCTGGCCCCCGACGAGATCGCCGCCCAGATGCGCAAGCTGGCAGCGAAATCCAGGGCCATCGCCCTTGTCGGCCCGGACCATCCGACGCTGACAGCCGCCGTGGAGGCGCTGAAGTCGAGGGGGCAACCAGTCTTCTCCCTGTTGTCCGACTTTGCCGCCGGCATCCGGGAGGGCTATGTCGGCCTCGACAACCGCAAGGTCGGTCGCACCGCGGCCTGGATGATCGCCAGGGCAGCGAGGAAGCCCGGCAAGGTCGCGCTATTCGTCGGCAGCCATCGCTTCCACGGCCACGAGTTGCGCGAGATCGGCTTCAGATCGTTCTTTCGCGAACATGCGCCGGAATTCACGGTGATGGAAACGCTGGTCAACCTGGAAGCCAACCAGGTGACCCACGATGCGATGATCGATCTTCTGGCGCGCTATCCGGATCTTGCCGGATGCTACGTCGCGGGCGGCGGCATGGAAGGCGCGGTGTCGGCGCTGCGGGCAGCGAGGCCAGCAAACATGCCGGTGGTCGTCTGCAACGAGATCAATGCCGAATCTCGCGCTGCGCTTGCCGACAACATCCTGACCATGGTGATCTCGACGCCGCTTGCCGCACTTTGCCGCGAGCTTGTCAGGCTGATGGCGCATGCCATCGAGACCGGTGCCGCCAACGCGCCAGGCCAGACCTTTCTCCCCTTCGACATCTATCTGCCGGAAAACATCTAGAGCTTTGTCCATACTTGATAGACCGGACGCGAGGCTCGGCGAGCCGCCGTGCGATGATAGAATCTATCAGGAATGGCCTTCAGGCCCGACCTCTGGGACTGTCGGCATGGATGCGACGCGAAATTGCGGCGTGGCGACCGAAAATCCGCCATCCGGTTTCGGAATTTCCCTTGACGCCTTGACGCGAAATGGAATAAATATTTCACCAACCGGGTATTTTGGTTCTTTCGTTCCGGAACATCTGTTTCAAACAGCAGGCTTGGCGTTCCAAATCGCAGATAAAAAGCCATCCGGAACAGAAATGGCATTCGGGAGAGATTCCCTGGGAGATCGGGGATTCCGGGTAAATCGGTGCAGCCGGACACCAACGTGTGGAGGAGAACTAAAATGAAGAAACTGCTTTTGGGCGTCGCCTTTGCGGCGCTGATGAGTTCGTCGGCACTCGCTGCCAAGGTCGGCGTGTCGATGGCCAAGTTCGACGACAACTTCCTGACCGTGCTGCGCAACGGCATGATCGAGCAGGCCAAGGGCATGGACGGCGTTGAACTGCAGGTGGAGGACGCGCAGAACGACGTCGCCAAGCAACTCGACCAGATCAAGAACTTCGTCGCCTCGGGCGTCGATGCGATCATCGTCAACCCGGTCGACACCTCGGCCACCCAGGCGATGTCGGACGCAGCCGCTGCGGCCAAGGTTCCGCTGGTCTATGTCAACCGCGAGCCGGTCAATGTCGACACGCTTCCCGACAACCAGGCTTTCGTCGCTTCGAACGAGGCCGATTCCGGCACGCTCGAAACCAAGGAAGTCTGCCGCCTGTTCACGGAAGCCGGCAAGAAGGAAGCCAATGTCTATGTGATCATGGGCGAGCTGTCGAACCAGGCCGCGGTGATGCGCACCAAGGACATTGACGACGTGATCGCCACGCCGGAATGCAGCTTCATCAAGATCATCGACAAGCAGACGTCGAACTGGAACCGCGACGAGGCCCAGAATCTGATGACCAACTGGCTGTCGACCGGCAAGCCGTTCGATGGCGTGATCGCCAACAATGACGAAAGCGCCATCGGCGCCATCCAGGCAATGAAAGCCGCCAACATCGACATGAAGTCGGTTGTCGTCGGCGGCGTCGATGCCACCCAGGATGCGCTTGCCGCGATGCAGGCGGGCGACCTTGACGCGACCGTGTTCCAGGACGCGGCCGGCCAGGGCGCCGGTGCTCTCGACGCCGCGCTCAAGCTGGCCAAGGGCGAGAAGGTCGACCAGAAGGTCTACATTCCCTTCCAGCTGGTCACACCGGCAAACATCGACAAGTTCCTGAAGAAGAACTGAGGCAGGCGCTTTGACAAAGGGGCGGCGCATCTAACCAGAACAACAGCGTCGCCCCTCCTTTCCACCCGCCCCAGCGGGCGGGCGGATGAATGCGGCCGACGGAGGAAAAAAACGTGGCACAGACATCTCATGGCGTCGGCGGACTCAGCTATGATGCCAAGAAGCGCGATTGGCCTGCCGAATTCAACGTTTTCCTGGCGCTCATCATCCTCGTCGGTGCTTTCGAACTGATTGGTCGGGTCTTCCTCGGCGACAGTTTCCTGTTCAACACCCGCGACAACGTCGATGCGATCTTCAACGAGGCGCGTCTGCAGATCATCATCCTGCAGGTGTCGATCGTCGGCATCATCGCCATCGGCGTGACGCAGGTGATCATTTGCGGCGGCATCGACCTGTCCTCGGGTTCGATCGTCGGCGCCACGGCGATGATCGCCATGAGTTTCGCCCAGGTGGCGACGGTGAATGGCAACCCGAACCCCAAGGCGATGTTCCTCGCCCAGGGCTGGACCGACCTGCCGGTGATCGTGCCGGTGCTGGTCGCGATCAGCTGCGGCCTGCTGGCCGGGCTGGTCAACGGCTCGTTGATCGCCTACACGCGCATTCCGCCGTTCATCGCCACGCTCGGCATGATGGTCACCGCGCGCGGCATCGCCAAATGGTGGTCCAAGGGACAGCCGATCTCATTTCCCACCGAGGGTTTTGCCGCCATCGGCAAAGGCCTGATGCCGGTCATCATCTTCCTGTCGCTGGCGGTGCTGTTTCAGCTGATCCTGACATACACCAAGTACGGCAAGCACTGTTATGCGATCGGCTCCAATGAGGACGCCGCGCGCATGTCCGGCATCAAGATCGCCAACCACAAGATCCTCGTCTACACAATCGCCGGCATCCTCGCCTCGCTCGCCGCCGTGGTGCTGAGCTCCAAGAACCTCACCGCCCAGGCCGGCATGGGCGTGATGTACGAACTCGATGCGATCGCCATGGCGGTGATCGGCGGCGTCTCGCTGTCGGGCGGCCGCGGCTCGATCATCGGCACGGTGATCGGCTCGCTGATCTTCGGTGTCATCATCTCCGGTTTCACCTTCCTGCGCCTCGACGCCTACTACCAGGAGATGGTCAAGGGCGTGATCATCGTCGGCGCGGTCGTTCTCGACCAATGGCGCCAGCGCAGGCGAGCGATAGGAGTTTGACCATGTCGGACATCATCCTGAAGACCGAAAACCTGACCAAGCGCTATGGCGGCGTGCATGCGCTCGAAGGTGCGAACTTCGAACTGCACAAGGGCGAGCATGTCGCCATCATGGGCGACAATGGCGCCGGCAAATCGACCTTCGTGCGCCAGATCACCGGCGTCGAGCAGCGCACGGACGGCAAGGTCTGGTTTGACGGCAAGGAAGTGAACTTCGCCGGCCCGATCGAAGCGCGCGAGGCCGGCATCGAGACCGTGTTCCAGAACCTGGCGCTTGCCGACGATCTCGACGTGCCGTCGAACCTGTTTCTCGGCCGCGAAAAGGTGCTGTTCAATCTCGGGCCGTTCTCGATCCTCGATCGCAAGTTCATGCGCAAGGCGACCGAGGCAGCTTTGGTCCGCACGGCGGTCAAGATTCCCAACCTGTCCAACACCATCCGCCACATGTCTGGCGGCCAGCGCCAATGCGTGGCGATCGCCAGGACCGCGACCTTCGCCTCCAAGCTGATCATCATGGACGAGCCGACGGCCGCACTCGGCGTGCAGGAGACGGCGCAGGTCGAAAACATCATCCGCACGCTGAAGGAAAATGGCGAGCCGCTGATCCTGATCAGCCACAACATGCGCCAGGTATTCGACCTGGTCGACCGCATCGTCGTCTTCCGGCGCGGCCGCATCGTCGCCAATCTGCGCAAGCAGGATACCGACGGAAACGACATCGTCTCCTACATCACCGGCGCCAAGACTGGAGAGGCGGAACTTGCGGCCTAGAGCATGATCCCGAAAAGTGGAATCCGGTTTTCGGGCAAGATCATGCTCAAGCAAGAAACATAGAGCAGGCGGGTCACCCGGCTTCGGGACGATCTGCCGCGCTCGGAAATAACCCTGCCACCTTTCCCCAACAGGAAAGGTGCGGACACAATTCTCTCAAACCATCCCTAGAGGAAATACCCCATGACTGTTCGTTTCGCTCTCCTTGGTGCCGGCCGTATCGGCAAGGTCCACGCCCGTGCCGTCGGCTCCAATCCGCAGGCCAAATTTGGTTGCCGTGGCCGACGCCTTCGAGAAGGCGGCGACGGAACTGGCGTCGGCCTATGGCGCCGAGGTGCGCACCATCGACGCCATCGAAAAATCCGGGGATATTGACGCCGTCGTCATCTGCACGCCGACCGATACCCATGCCGACCTGATCGAACGCTTCGCCAAGGCCGGCAAGGCGATCTTTTGCGAAAAGCCGATCGACCTGAAAGCCAAGCGCGTGGAAAAATGCCTGGCCGTGGTCGACAAGGCAAAAGCCACCCTGATGGTTGGCTTCAACCGCCGCTTCGATCCGCATTTCGCCGCCGTGCGCAAGGCGATCGACGACGGCGCCATCGGCACGGTCGAAATGGTCACCATCACCTCGCGCGATCCGGGTGCGCCGCCCATCGACTACATCAAGCGTTCGGGCGGCATCTTCCGCGACATGACCATCCATGATTTTGACATGGCGCGCTTCCTGCTCGGCGAGGAGCCGGTGGCGGTCAGCGCCCATGCCTCGGTGCTGGTCGACAAGAAGATCGGCGCGGCAGGCGACTTCGACAGCGTCAGCGTCATCCTCGAAACTGCTTCGGGAAAGCAGTGCATCATCTCCAATTCGCGCCGCGCCACCTATGGCTACGACCAGCGCATCGAAGTGCATGGTTCGAAAGGCATGATCGCCGCCGAGAACCAGCGGCCGGTGTCGATCGAATTGGCCAACGAAAAGGGCTATACGCGCCCGCCGCTGCACGACTTCTTCATGACCCGCTACCTCGACGCCTACGCCAACGAGATCGCCGCGTTCATCATGGCGGCTACGACCGGCAAGAAGGCGGCGCCGAGCGGCCAGGACGGGCTGATTGCACTGCGGCTGGCGGATGCGGCGCTGAAATCGGCGACCTCCGGCAAGACCGTTCGTCTCGACACGGCAAAGTAAGGAGCAAGAGCGATGAGCGGTTCAGCCGGTCGCAATTCTGAGACACGCGCCATCGTCACCGGCGGCGCGCAAGGCATCGGCTTTGCCGTTGCCGAGGCGCTGGCCGATGAGGGTTGCCGCGCGCTGGCGCTGATCGGCCGCTCGCAGGAGAAAGGCGACAAGGCGTTAGCCGCTCTGAAGAGATCCGGCGTCGATGCCATTTTCATCAGCGCCGACGTTTCAAAGGTGGCCGACTGCAAGCGCGCCGTCGAAACCGCGATCGCCCATTTCGGCACCGTCAATGCGCTGGTCAACGCCGCCGCGACCTCCGCGCGCGGCTCTCTGGTCGAGACCAGCGAAGAGCTTTTCGACACGATCTTCGCGACCAATGTGCGCGGACCGTTCTTCCTGATGCAGGGCCTGGTCGCGCATCTGCTCGAACGCAAGGCGCCGGGCTCGATCGTCAACGTTCTGTCGATGTCGGCGCATGCCGGCCAGTCCTTCCTGACGCCGTATTCGACCAGCAAGGGCGCTCTGATGACGCTGACCAAGAATGTCGCCAACGCCTATCGCTTCAACCGCATCCGCTGCAATGCCGTACTGCCCGGCTGGATGGATACCGAGGGCGAAGACATCGTTCAGAAGAAATGGCACGACGCACCTGACGACTGGCTGGCAACGGCGGAAGCGGCGCAGCCGATGGGCCAGTTGGTCAAGCCGGACCAGCTGGCGCGGCTGATCAGCTACATGGTCAGCCCGCAGTCGGGCGTCATGACCGGGTCGCTGGTTGACTATGACCAGAGTGTTGCGGGGGCGTCTCCGGAGTAGCATCATCAGAGGCGTGACAAACGCCTCCGCTTGGGCTATATGAACCTCATGATCAACCTGACCGCCACGTATTGGTACTTTAGGAGCTCGCTGGCGGCGGGAGGATTGCGCTCGATCTGAAGATTGCAGCATCAAAATCCGAACAGCCGCCAGACCTGGCGGCTTTTTTTGTTTTCAGCCGGCAGGTCTCCCAATCAGGAGCAGAAAGCCGTGTTGACCACCACAGATGATCTTCGGGTCAAGGAAATCCGAGAACTGAGTACGCCGGACCAAGTGATGCGGGAGATACCGCGCACGCTGACGGCGACGCGCACCGTCAGCGCGTCACGCAACGCAATCCACGCTATCTTGAATGGCACCGACGATCGACTGCTCGTCATCGTCGGCCCGTGTTCGATCCACGATCCGGTCGCGGCCGTTGACTATGCCAGCCGTCTGGCGGCGCTGCGCGAAACCCTGTCCGACCGGCTGGAGATCGTCATGCGGGTCTATTTCGAGAAGCCGCGCACGACGGTCGGCTGGAAGGGCCTGATCAACGATCCCGACCTCGACGGCAGCTTCAACATCGACAAGGGGCTGCGGATGGCGCGCAATGTGCTGTCCGCCGTCAACAATCTCGGCCTGCCGGCGGCAACCGAATTCCTCGACATGACCACGCCGCAATACATCGCCGACCTCGTTGCCTGGGGTGCCATCGGCGCGCGCACGACCGAGAGCCAGATCCACCGCGAACTGGCATCGGGCCTCTCTTGTCCGGTTGGCTTCAAGAACGGCACCGACGGCAATCTCAGGATCGCCGCCGAGGCGGTGAAATCGGCCGCCCAGCCGCATCACTTCATGGCGGTGACCAAGGGCGGGCGCAGCGGCATCGCGACGACCACCGGCAATGAGGATTGCCACGTCATCCTGCGCGGCGGCGTTCAGCCGAACTATGATGCGGCCAGCGTTGCTGTCGCCTCGGCGGAACTCGCCCGGATAGGTGTTGCGCCCAGGCTGATGATTGATGTCAGCCACGCCAACTCCAGCAAGAAGCCCGAGAACCAGCCGAAGGTGGCGGCCGACGTGGCGAGCCAAGTGGCAGCGGGCGACGAACGCATCATCGGCGTCATGATCGAGAGCAATCTCGTCGCCGGCCGGCAGGACGTTGTTGCAGGCAAGCCGCTCGTCTATGGCCAGAGCATCACCGATGGCTGCATCGACTGGGCAACCACCGAGACGGTGCTGCACGGTCTTGCCGGCGCGGTCGAGTGGCGCCGGTCTGCGCGCCGCGCCATGGTGGAGAGCCGGCAGGGAGCGGCCTGACGCGGAGGAGCTAGCGCACCGAGACCCAGCGTTGTTCCTCGAACGAGCGCGCCATCGCATGCACGGTGCGCTCGATCTCCAGTCCTTCGTCGAAGTCGATGATGCGCGCCGGCTTGCCGGCGAGCCGCGTCAGCAACTCCCGGCATTCGATGATCTTGAGGTCGTTGAAGCCAAGGCCATGGCCGGGTGCTGGCAGGAAGGAATCGTAAGGCTTGTGGTGTGGCGCCACCAGGATGGTGCGATATCCCTGCTCGGTCGGGCGGTCTGAGGTGAGATAGAGCTGGAACTCGTTCATCCGCTCCTGGTCGTACAGGATCGAGCCTTTCGAGCCAAAAATCTGGATGGCGATGCGGCCCTTGCGGCCCCAGGCCGAACGGTTGACCAGCAGCGTGCCGGCAATGCCGTTTTCGAGATGCATCAGCACGCTGGCGATGTCGTAGGTCTCGACCGCGCGGCGCTCGCCTGTCGCAACCTTGCGATCGGCACAGGGTTTGGCCATGTCGCACATGACGCGGCCGACGCGGCCGAACAGCACCGAAATCAGCGACAGCGGATGCACGGCGAAATCGTCGAGCGCGCCATAGCCGGACGCCGCCTCATGCTTCCAGAAGAACAGCGCCTCCGGGTCGGCCATGAAGTCCTCGTCCATCTCGATACGCAGCAGGTTAACCTCGCCGATGATCTTCTCGTCGAGCAGCGCGCCAATGTGGCGGATCGCCGGGTTCTGGATGTAGTTGTAGCCGAGCGCCGCCACCTTGCCGGATTTTTTCGCTGCCGCCGCCATGGCTTCGGCCTCGCCGAAGCCCGGCGCCATCGGTTTCTCGCACCATAGATGTTTGCCGGCTTCGAGGATGGCGATGGCCATTTCCGGATGGAACTGGTTGGGCGTGGTCAGCGAGACGATATCCACCTCGGGATCATTGACGACGGCGCGCCAGTCGCCGGACGCCTTGGCGAAGCCGAACTCGCCCGCCTTGCGCTTGGCAAGTTCCTCATTGACCTCGCCAAGATGGACGAGCCGTGGCTTGGCCACGTCAGGGAAGACGGCACCGACGGCACTCCATGCAATGGCATGGCATTTGCCCATGAAGCCCGTGCCGATAAGACCGACTCCGACCATTTTCCTTGTCTCCGCTGGCTGAAAAGTCTTGCGTGGATGAATTAGTCCATTTTTTCCGAAAATGGAACGCTTGCCTCATTTATTATGGTGTTCTTGCACAGGCTCGCTATGATGGGGCAGAGAGGGAACCCGACAGATGAGCTTGGACAAAGCGACGATGGACGAACGGGTACCTCGCGATTTCGAGACGCTGCGCGCGACGATCCTGGAGCGGCGCGAAAGCCTGCCCAAGCGCATCGCCCAGATCGCCGCCTATGCGCTCGACAATCCCGACGACATCGCCTTCGGCACCGCCGCCAGCATCGCCGCCTCGGCCGGTGTTCAGCCTTCGACCTTGATCCGCTTTGCCCAGCAGCTCGGCTTCGACGGCTTCACCAGCCTGCAGTCGGTGTTTCGCGAACGGCTGCGTGAGCGCAATTCGTCCTATGACGAAAGGCTGCTGGCGCTGCGCGCCAAGGCCGAGGAAGGCGCCGGCCACCGGGCGATCTTCGACGGTTTCGTCGCTGCGGCCAGCACGTCACTCAACGACATTTCGCGCACACTCAACGAACCGCATTTCGAAGAGGCGATCGCTCTGCTGGCAAAGGCGGAAACCATCTATGTGCTGGCCAAGCGCCGCTCCTATCCTGTCGCCTCCTACATCGCCTATGCGCTGGGCAAGCTCAAGATCCGCAACCAGCTGATCGAATCCGCCGCCGGCCTGAACGCCGAGATGATCGGCTTTGCCTCATCCAGGGATGCCGTCATCGCCATCAGTTTCTCGCCCTATGCGCCGGCAACCATCGAGGAGGCGCGCGTCATTTCGGAGCAGGGCGTGCCGATCGTGGCGATCACCGACAGCGCCTTTTCGCCGCTCGCCCAGTTCGCCAAGGTCTGGTTCGAAGTCGCCGAGGCGGACTTCGCCGGCTTCCGCTCGCTGTCGGCGACGATGGCGCTGGCCATGGCGCTGACCGTCGCCGTTGGCGAGAAGCGGCGCGACACCGGCCGCAAGCGCAAGGCCTAGACGCTCCCTGTCTGCACTTTTCAGCAAAGGAATGCTCATTCCATATTGACTATGGATTGGAATTATTATTTCATATTGCTGCCGCCACGCTGCCGCTCGCGCGTGTTATCAAAGACAACAAGGCCGATGGGAGGTTCGAATGGGCGAAGCCGTGGAAGCAAAGCATGCGCCGCTCGACGTCATCACCATCGGCCGTGCCTCCGTCGACCTCTATGGCCAGCAGATCGGCTCGCGGCTCGAGGACATCACCTCCTTTGCCAAGTCGGTCGGCGGCTGTCCGGCCAACATTTCGGTCGGCACGGCCAGGCTCGGCCTGCGCTCGGCGCTGCTCACCCGCGTCGGCAATGAGCAGATGGGCCGCTTCATCCGCGAACAGCTCAGACGCGAGGGCGTTTCGGTCGACGGTCTCAAGACCGACCCGGACCGGCTGACGGCGCTGGTGCTGCTGTCGGTCGAGGAAGAAGGCGTCTCGCCGATGATCTTCTACCGCAGCGACTGCGCTGACATGGCGCTTTCCGAAGAGGATATCGACGAAGCCTTCATCGCCTCGGCCCGCGCCATTGTCGTCACCGGCACGCATTTTTCGCGGCCCAACAGCGATGCCGCCCAGCGCAAGGCGATCCGCGCCATCAAGGCCAAGGGCGGCAAGGTGGTGTTCGACATCGACTACCGCCCTAACCTGTGGGGCCTTGCCGGTCATGCCGAAGGCTTCGAACGCTATGTCAAATCCGACCGGGTTTCCGCCCAGCTGAAGACGGTTCTGCCCGATTGCGACCTCATCGTCGGCACTGAAGAAGAGATCATGATCGCCTCCGGCGCCGATGATTGCCTGAGCGCGCTGAAGACCATCCGCTCGCTGTCCAAGGCCACCATCGTCTTGAAGCGCGGCGCCATGGGCTGCATCGTCTATGACGGACCGATCAGCGACGATCTCGAGGACGGCATCGTCGGCAAGGGCTTTCCGATCGAAGTCTACAATGTGCTCGGCGCCGGCGACGCCTTCATGTCCGGCTTTCTGCGCGGCTGGCTCGGCGAGGAAAGCCTTGCCACCGCGGCAACCTGGGCCAATGCCTGCGGCGCCTTCGCCGTGTCGCGCCTGCTCTGCGCGCCGGAATACCCGACCTTCGAGGAGTTGCAGTTCTTCCTGAAGAACGGCAGCAAGCATCTGGCGCTGCGCAAGGATGAAGCGATCAACCACATCCATTGGGCGACCACGCGCCGCCGCGATATTCCCTCGCTGATGGCGCTGGCCTGCGACCACCGCATCCAGCTAGACGATGTCGCCGCCAAAGCCGGCGCCGATCCCTCGCGCATCCAGGATTTCAAGGTGCTGACGGTCAAGGCGGCGGCGAAGGTTGCCGCCGGTCGCGCCGGCTACGGCATGCTGCTCGACGAAAAATACGGCCGCGACGCGATGTTCGAATTCGCCCGCCATTCCTTCGCCTGGCTTGGCCGGCCGGTCGAACTGCCGGGCTCGCGGCCGCTGCGCTTTGAGTTCTCGCAGGACATCGGCTCGCAACTGGTCGAATGGCCGGTCGACCACTGCATCAAATGCCTGTGCTTCTACCATCCCGACGATCCGGCGGCGCTGAAGGAAGAGCAGCAGCAGAAGCTGCGCGCCCTGTTCGAGGCCGCGCGGAAAGTAGGCAGGGAACTTCTCATCGAGATCATCGCCGGCAAGCACGGCAAGCTCGACGACACGACGATCCCGTGCGCGCTGGAGGAACTCTATGCGCTCGGCATCAAGCCCGACTGGTGGAAGCTCGAACCGCAGGCCTCGGCCGGCGCCTGGGCAATGATCGAGGCGGTGATCCTGAAGCACGATCCGTGGTGCCGCGGCGTCGTGCTACTCGGCCTGGAAGCGCCGCAGGACAAGCTGGAAGCGGCCTTTGCCGCCACCGCCAAGGCGCCCATCGTCAAGGGTTTCGCCGTCGGTCGCACCATCTTCATCAACGCCGCCGAACAATGGTTGGCGGGCAAGATGTCGGACGATGAGGCGGTGGCCGATATGGCGTCGCGCTTCGAGAAGTTGACCGAGGCATGGCTTGCCGCGCGCGGCCGCAAAGCAGCATAAGAAGGCGCGGCATAAGGACTGCGGAGGAAACAAAATGACCAAGACAATCCGCCTGACGATGGCGCAGGCACTGACCCGCTTTCTCAGCAAGCAGATGACCGAGATCGATGGCACAAAAGTGCCGATTTTCGGCGGTGTCTGGGCGATCTTCGGCCATGGCAATGTCGCCGGCATCGGTGAGGCGCTCTATCAGGTGCGCGATGAATTGCCGACCTTCCGCGCCCACAATGAACAGGCGATGGCGCATGCTGCGATCGCCTATGGCAAGGCCAATTTCCGCCGCCGCTTCATGGCCGCGACCAGTTCGATCGGCCCCGGCGCGCTCAACATGGTGACGGCGGCGGCACTGGCTCATGTAAACCGGCTGCCCGTCCTGTTTCTGCCCGGCGATGTCTTCGCCAACCGCATCCCCGATCCGGTGCTGCAGCAGGCCGAGGATTTTTCCGATGGCACGGCGACGGTCAATGACTGCTTCCGTCCGGTGTCGCGCTATTTCGACCGCATCACCCGGCCGGAGCAGATCATCCCGGCGCTGGCGCGGACCATGCAGGTGCTGACCGATCCGGCCGAATGCGGGCCGGTGACATTGTCGCTCTGCCAGGATGTGCAGGCCGAGGCCTATGATTATCCCGAGAGCTTCTTTGCCGAACGCGTCTGGAACCAGCGCCGTATCCGTCCGGACCGCAGCGAATTGATGGCTGCAGTGGCGGCACTCAAGGGTGCGAAAAAACCGCTGGTGATCGCCGGCGGCGGCGTGCTCTATTCGCAGGCCTCCGGCGAACTGGCCAAGCTGGTGCAAGGCGCCGGTATTCCGGTCTGCGAGACGCAAGGTGGCAAATCCTCGCTGCCGGACGATCATCCGCTCAACATGGCGGCAGTCGGCGTCACCGGCACGTCGGCTGCTAACCGGCTGGCCGAGGAGGCCGACGTGGTGCTGGCGGTCGGCACCAGGCTGCAGGATTTCACCACCGGCTCGTGGTCGCTGTTCAAGAACTCCGGCAAGACCATCATCGGGCTCAACATCCAGCCATTCGATGCCGGCAAGCACCGGGCGCTGCCGCTGGTCGCCGACGCAGCCGAGGGGCTGGCCGAACTTGGCGCGGCGTTGAAAGGCTGGAAGTCGCCGTCCGCCTGGACCGACAATGCGGCCAAGGGCAAGAAGGACTGGCAGGCCGATGCCTCCAAGGTGACGGCGTCGACCAACGCCGCCTATCCGTCAGATGCGCAGGTGATCGGCGCCGTGCAGCGCGCCATGGGCTCCGGCGTGACATTGTTGCATGCCGCCGGCGGTCTGCCCGGCGAATTGCACAAGCTCTGGCAGGCCGGTGCGCCCGGCTCCTACCACGCCGAATATGGCTTCTCGACCATGGGTTACGAGATCGCCGGTGGGCTCGGCGCCAAGATGGCCAAGCCCGAGCAAGAGGTCGTCGTCATGATCGGCGACGGCTCCTATCTGATGCTAAATTCCGAGATCGCGACCTCGGTGATGCTCGGCCTCAAGCTGACCATCGTGCTGCTCGACAACAGAGGCTATGGCTGCATCAACCGGCTGCAGATGGCGACCGGCGGCGCCAACTTCAACAATCTCCTGAAGGACTCGCGTCACGAGGTTCTGCCGGATATCGACTTCGCAGCACATGCGGCGAGCCTTGGTGCCATTGCCGAAAAAGTGCCGTCGATCGCCGGCCTGGAAAATGCGCTGGCGCAGGCCAAGAAGAATACCCGCACCACGGTGTTGGTCATCGACACCGACCCGCTGGTTTCGACCGACGCCGGCGGCACATGGTGGGATGTTGCCGTGCCGGAGGTCAGTGCGCGCAATCAGGTGAATGCGGCGCGCAAGGCCTATGAGGAAAAGCGGCAAATGCAGACCATTGGCGATTGATGCCTGCGCTGCCACGAAATTAGGAAAATAGCCGGCATCGGGGCGAACCCTGGTCCGGTGGTCTGAAACTGGAGTGACGACTTGAAAGCCAAACTGGGCATGTCCCCCATTGCGTGGTGGAACGACGATCTTGCGGAACTCAGCGATGACGTGTCGCTGGAGGAGTGTTTGCGTCAGTCGCGTTCGGCCGGCTTCACCGGCATGGAAATGGGCCGGCGTTTTCCCAATGATCCAAAAATCATGCTGCCGATCCTGAGAGAGGCCGACGTCACCCTTTGCGGCGGCTGGTTCTCCGGCACGCTGGTCGATGAAGACATGGGCAAGAACAAGGATCGCATCCAGTCGATGATCGACCTGTTCAAGGCGGTGAATGCGCCTTGCATCGTCTATGGCGAGGTCGGCCGCTCCATCCAGGGCGACCGCTCGAAGCCGCTCGCGACCAAGCCAAAACTTTCGGACGACGAGATGAAGGCGTACGCCAAGCGCCTGACCGAGTTCGGCGAATGGTGCGCAGAACAAGGCATGCCGCTCTCTTACCACCATCATATGGCGGCCGTGGTCGAAACCGAGCCGGAGCTCGATGCCTTCATACGCCATTCGGGCGAAGGCATTCCATTGCTGCTCGATGCCGGTCACCTGGCCTTTGCCGGCGGTGACGTGCTGCGCGCCATCGACAATCACCACCGGCGTATCTCGCATGTCCATGTGAAGGATGTGCGCATGGCGGTGATCGACAAGCTCGATCGCAGCAAGCAATCCTTCCTCGATGCCGTCGCCCTTGGTGCCTTCACCGTGCCGGGAGATGGCTCGCTGGATTTCGGCGCCATCGTGAAGAAGTTTGCCGATCATGGCTATGAAGGCTGGTTCGTGGTCGAGGCCGAGCAGGATCCGAAGAAGAATCCGCCGCTCAAGATGGCGCAGGTCGGCTACAAGGAGCTTATGCGGGTGATGACGGCTGCCGGCTACACGGTGGAAACACAGGGCTTCCCCAATGCATGAGCGCTGGATTCCCGGCGACGGACAGCCTATCTGATGACCAGTTGTTGAAGCGCGGATTGGCCCAATGAAAGACTATGAGCACCCGTTCTTCCGGCCCTTGTGGCGGCGCGTTGCCATAGTCGCGGTCTGCCTGGTCTGGTCCGTGATCGAATTTGCCACCGGCACGCCATTCTGGGGCGTTCTCGCCCTTGGTTTCGCCGGTTACGCCGTCTGGCAGTTCTTCTACCTCTACAAGCCGGCCGACCAGAACAAGGTTGACGCCGAACCGAAGGAATAACTCCATGTCGAAACTGCTCGTTAAAGCCGAGAAGGGCCATGGCCGCGTCGCCCATGTGACGCCGAAAAGCGCCGGCTGGACCTATGTCGGTTTCGATCTGCACCGGTTGAGGCCCGGCGAGAGTGCCTCCGGGCAAACGGTGGATCGTGAAATCTGCCTGGTGTTCGTCACCGGCAAGGGCAAGGCGGCAGCCGGCGGCAAGGAGCTCGGCCTGCTCGGCGAGCGCATGTCGCCCTTCGAAGGCAAGCCGTGGTCTGTCTATGTGCCCCAAGGCTCGGACTGGGCGGTCACCGCCGATACCGAACTGGAACTCGCCGTCTGCTCGGCGCCCGGCCTTGGCGGCGGCCTGCCGGTCCGTGTCATCGCGCCGGACGATCTTGGCCAGGAGGTTCGCGGCAAGGGCACCAACACCCGCCATGTCACCAATATCCTGCCGGAGGGAAAACCGGCCGACTCGCTGCTGGTGGTCGAGGTCATCACGCCCGGTGGCCACACGTCGAGCTATCCGCCGCACAAGCACGACCAGGACAATCTGCCGGCCGAATCCTATCTCGAGGAGACCTACTATCACCGTCTCAACCCGCCGCAGGGTTTTGCCTTCCAGCGCGTCTACACCGATGCCGACAAGAATGGCGAGCGCGCACTGGACGAGGCGATGGCGATCGAGGACGGCGATGTCGTGCTGGTGCCCGAGGGCTACCATCCTTGTGCGGCCTGCCACGGCTATGACCTCTACTATCTCAACGTCATGGCCGGGCCGAAGCGGACGTGGAAATTCCACAACGCGCCCGAGCACGAATGGCTGATGAAGGCCTGATCGGTCTTTCCCCGGCTGGTCCAAGACGAAAAAATCGTCGGCTAATGACCTCATTGCGTCGTTTTGTTATCGGAAACGCTGCAAGGCTTCGTCAATCCGTCATGGAAATCGCCTATGGCAGCGAAGCTGACGAAGGACTTCTCATGCGCTACGCCATCTATTTCACCCCCCGGCAGGACGAACCGCTGGCGCGGATCGCCGCCAACTGGCTCGGCCGCGACCCGTTCGGTGCCGTCACCCGGCCGGTCGAGGCAGTCGCCGACCTGTCGGCGGCGGAAGTCGCCTTCCACACCGCTTCGGCGCGGCGCTATGGTTTTCATGCGACGCTGAAGGCACCCTTCCGGCTGGCCGCGAACGAGACCGAAACCTCGCTTCGCACCGCACTCGACGCCTTTGCCGAGGCGACGCCGATGGTGACGATCCCACGCCTGGTCGTCAGCCAGATCGACAGTTTCTTCGCGCTGGTGCCGGAAGCACCGTTGCCGGCGCTCAATCGCTTCGCCGATGATGTCGTGATCGGCTTCGACCGTTTTCGTGCGCCGCTGACCGAATCGGAAATCGAGCGGCGCAGCCCCGATTCGCTGAAGCCGGCCGAATTCCGCAATCTCTGCCAGTGGGGCTACCCCTACGTCTTCGAGACTTTCCGGTTCCACATGACGCTTTCGGGCCGGGCGGGGACACAGGAAAGCCCTCGTCTGCGCTTAGCAATCGACAGCCTGTTTGCGCAGGTGCTGCAACAGCCGGTGCCGGTGGACGCGCTGACCTTGTTTGTCGAAACCGAACCTGGCGCCCCGTTCATGGTGCTTTCCCATCACGCGCTCGGGCATCGCCCGGCCAGAAAAACCGCCTGAATAATCAAGAACTGCCTGACAACCAAGGACCGCCCGAGATGACTGCCGAGACTGTTCTCAACAACGCCCGCATCGTCCTTGCCGACGAGATCGTCGAGGGTTCGCTTGTGCTGCGCGACGGCGTGATCGCCGGCATCGAGGCCGGTACCGGCCGCCTCGGCGAGGACATGGGTGGCGACTTCATCATCCCCGGTCTGGTCGAGTTGCACACCGATCATCTCGAAGGCCACTACGCGCCGCGGCCCAAGGTGCGCTGGAATCCGATCGCCGCGGTACTGGCCCATGACGCGCAGGTGGCGACCGCCGGCATCACCACCGTGCTCGATGCCTTGCGCGTCGGCATGGACGAGGACGCCGACATGACGTCCGACGACATGCGCAAGCTGGCCGATGCGATCGAGGACAGCGTCCAGCAGGACCGGCTGCGGGCCGACCACTTCATCCACCTGCGCTGCGAGGTTTCGGCGCCGGACTGCCTTGCCGCCTTTGTGCATTTCGACAACGATGAACGGGTTAAGATGGCGTCGCTGATGGACCATGCGCCCGGCCAGCGCCAGTTCGTCAACCTCGAAACCTATGCCTACTACTACCAGCGCAAACTGAAGCTGACCGATCGCGACTTCAAGATATTCTGCGAAAAGCGGATGGCGGAGTCGGCGATGAACTCGGCCTCCAACCGGGCAGTGATCGCCGCCGCCTGCCATCAGCGCGGCATCGTGCTGGCCAGCCACGACGACGCCACCACAGGCCATGTCGATGAAGCGATCGAGCAGGGTGTGCGTGTCGCCGAATTCCCGACCACCCAGGAGGCCGCCAGGGCCTCGAAGGAGGCGGGGCTCGGCGTGCTGATGGGCGCGCCCAACGTCATGCGCGGTTCCTCGCATTCGGGCAATGTGTCGGCCCGCACGCTGGCCGGTGACGGCCTGCTCGACATCCTGTCGTCCGACTACATTCCCTTCAGCCTGATCCAGTCGGCCTTCTTCCTCGGCGACGTGGTCGACGGCATTTCGCTGCCGCAGGCTGTGGCCATGGTGTCGAAGAACCCGGCCGAAGCGGTCGGCCTCAGCGATCGCGGTGTCATCGAACAGGGCCGGCGCGCCGATCTGGTTCGCGTCCGTGTCGACGACCACGTGCCGGTCGTGCGCACGGTGTGGCGGCAGGGACGCCGGGTCGCATGATGGTGTCAGCGTTGATCGAGCGTGAATTGTCGGCCGAGACGTTTCCGATCCGCGACGGTGTCTTTGTCGCCGTGGTCGGACCGAGCGGTGCCGGCAAGGACACGGTGATCGGCTATGCCCGCACCCTTTTCACTGAGGAGACCCGGCTGGAGTTCGTGCGCCGGGTCATCACCCGGCCGAGCGACGCTTCGAGCGAGGACCACGACACGCTGGCCGACGCGGCTTTCGTCGAGGCCGAAGCCGACGGCGCCTTCGCCATTTCGTGGGAAGCGCACGGTTTGCGCTACGGCATCCCGGCCGATGTCGACTGGTCGGTCGCCAACGGGCGTGTTGCGGTCGCGAATGTTTCCCGCGCGATCATCCCGGCGCTACGCGACCGCTACGCCAATCTGGCTGTTGTCGAGATCACCGCCACGCCGGAAATTCTCGCCGAGCGGCTGGCGATGCGCGGCCGCGAATCGCGCGGCGAAGTGCTGGCCCGCCTGGCGCGCAGCGCCAACGTCGCCCTGTCCGGGCCGGGCGTCACCTCGATCGACAACAGCGGTCCGCGCGAAGCGGCCGGCGAGCGTTTCGCCGATGTGCTGCGCAAGGCCATGGCCTTTTCCGATATGTCAGGGTTGATTTAAACCCTGCTGCGAGCCTCCGGGTTATTCTGCCGGAGCGCCTGCCGCGCCCTTGCGGGTGGCGTCCATCATCTGCCGCCGCGCCCGGAACACGCCCCATTGCTGGTCGACCAGCACGCCGATCAGGATCACCCCGCCCATGACAGCGAAGTTGAGCGAGGAGGGGATGCCGAGCAGGTTGACGAGGTTCTGCAACTCCTGCAGCAGGACGGTTCCGAGGATCACGCCGATCAGCGAGCCTTCGCCGCCGCGCAGCGAGAAGCCGCCGAGCACGGCCGCCGCAATGGCGTAGAGTTCGTAGAACTGGCCGTGGCTGGCCGGCGAGATCGAGCGCGTGTACATAGCGAAATAGATCGCCGACAGCGCCGTCAGCACGCCGCAGATCACATAGGCCGCCATCACCATGCGGTCGGTGCGTATGCCGGAATAGCGTGCTGCTTCCTCGTTCTTGCCGATGGCGTAGAGATAGCGGCCGAACACCGAACGGTGCAGCACCACCCACATCACGATAGCGATGACGATCAGCGCAATGAAGCTGTTCGGCACGCCGAAGGACCGTCCGGCGGTCAGGAACTCAAGTTCAGGAAAATTCTGGCCGAAGGCAAAGCCGGCGGTGCCGTCGGCGGTGTAGAAGCGCGCTACGCCGCGATAGATCAGCAGGCCGCACAGCGTGACGACGAAGGGCTGCAGCTTCAGCCGCGTGATCAGCCAGCCATGTGCCAGCCCGATGATGCCGCCAAACACCAGGATCAGCGGCAGGGCCACCGGCCACCCCATGCCACGCGTGGCGATGAAGTCAATGAACAGCGTACCGAGCAGCGCAATCACCGAGCCGACCGACAATTCGATGCCGCCGGTGATGATGACGAAGGCCTGGCCGATCGACAGGATGCCGAACAGGCCGATCAGGTTAGATGTATTGGCAAGGTTGATCGGCAACAGGAAACGCGGGTTGATGATCGCCACCACCGCGCCCACCACCAGGATCAGGATCAGCAGGCCAAGATCTTTCTTGCTCATCGTCGTCTCCCCAACGCCTAGGCAGGTTCCGCAAAAAGTGTTCCGCGGTTTTGCGCTCAGAACCTGCGGCAGAACAAAGCTATTTCGGCTTCTTGCCCACCGCCAGCAACAACACGTTTTCCTGGCTGAAGTGTTCCTTCTCGAGAATGCCGGAGATCTGGCCCTCATGCATGACGGCGATGCGGTCCGAAACGCCGATCACCTCTTCCATGTCGCTAGAGATCATCAGCACCGCGACGCCGGCATCGGCCAGCGCCCGCATCAGCCCGTAGATTTCGGCCTTGGCGCCGATGTCGATGCCGCGCGTCGGCTCGTCGAGGATCATCACCTTCGGGTTCATCGCCAGCCACTTGCCCAGCACCACCTTTTGCTGGTTGCCGCCGGACAGCGTGCCGGTGCGTGTCGCCACCGAAGGCGCCCTGATGCCGAGATTGGTCTTCTGCTTTTCGGCGGTGACAGCTTCGGCGCTGGCGGAGACCAAAGAGCGGCGAGCATGCGCCGGGAGGTTGGGCAGCGAAATATTCTGTGCAATCGACAGGTCGAGCAGGATGCCGGTCAGCTTGCGGTCTTCGGGCACCAGAAAGATCCCGCTGGCCACCGCATCGGCAGCCGAGCCGAGAACCAGCTCTTTTCCGACAAGCTGGAGTACGCCGCCAAAGCTCTTGTCGATGCCGAAAAGCACACGCGCCAACTCGGTCCGGCCGGAGCCGACAAGACCGGCGAGACCGAGGATTTCGCCACGCCGGACGTCGAGGTCGACCGGCCGGTCGGGATAGGCACTGGTGCGAATGGCCTTAGCCGACAGCGCCACGGCGCCTGGCGCCCGCCCTGACTCTGCGGCCTTCTCCCGCTCCTTCAGCATGCGGCCGATCATCAGCTTGACCATCTGGTCGTGGTTGATCGAATTTTTCTGCAGCGTGCCGGCAAGCATGCCATCGCGCAGCACGACGACACGATCGGCGACCCGTTCGACTTCATGCAGACGGTGCGAGATGAAGATGACGCTGATGCCGTCCGCCTTCAGCGCGGCGATGACATCGAGCAGCTTGTCGGTTTCGGCAAGCGGCAGGCTCGACGTCGGCTCGTCGAGGATCACCAGCCGCGCCTTGATCGACAGCGCCTTGGCGATCTCGACCATCTGCTGCTGGGCGAGCGACAGCGCCGAAACCGGTGTGTCGGCCGAAAAGTTCGCACCCACCCGCTTGAGCAATGGCGCCACCATCGTACGCAGCCTGGCGCGGTCAACCAGCTTGAGCGGACCGCCACGCAACGGCTCGCGGCCGAAGAAGATGTTGGCGGCAACGTCGAGGTTTTCGAACAGGTTGAGTTCCTGGTGCACGAAGGCGATGCCCGAACCGAGGCTGGCTTCGACGCTCAGCCCGTCATGCGCGACACCGTCAACGGTGATCGTGCCGGTGTCCGGCCTGGTCACGCCGCCGAGGATCTTCATCAGCGTCGATTTGCCGGCGCCGTTTTCACCGACGAGGCCGATGACCTCGCCGGGCCTGACCTCCATCGAAAATCCGTCCAGCGCGACAACGCCGGGATAGGTCTTGCGCACGCCGTCCAAGCTTAGGAATGGAGCAACCGCGGACGCGACGATGGATGTGTCGGAATAATTCATCATGCCTGACAGCAGCCGGTGCGCTACAGACTGACGGGCCTTGCGAGGCCCGTCAATACGAACGCCGGCTCAAGGCAACCCTGAGCCGGCGCAGCTCGTCTTACTTGCCCGACATCGCCGCAAGGCTCGCGGCGTAGGCGTCGACATCATCCTTGCCGATGATCTTGGTCGGGATGATGATCAGCCCGTCGGCCGGAACGCCCGACTTGTCGCCGCCGAGATAGGCGGCCATCAGCTTCATGCCCTGGTAGGCCCATTCGAACGGCTGCTGCACGACAGTCGCGGCGACGGTGCCTTCCTTGACGCCGCCAAGCGTGATCGGATCGTCGTCGAAGCCGACGACGGTGATCTGGCCGAGCTTGCCGGCGTCGCGCAGCGCTTCATAGATGCGCGGCGTGTTGTAGGAATAGAAGCCGACCATGCAGGTCACGTCGGGGCTGGCGACCAGCGCGTCCTCGACGTTCTTCTTGGCGCGGGCCTGGTCGATGTCGTCGCCACGTACGTCTACGAGCTCGATCTTGGTGCCTTCGAGTCCGGCCTTCATGCCCTCGATGCGTTCCTTGGCGTTGTCGGCACCGAGCAGGCCGACGAAGCCGAGGCACTTGCCGCCATTGGGCATCGCTTTCTTGGCGATCTCGGCCGCCTGCTTGCCGGCGTCGACATTGGACGAGCCGATATAGGCGACACGCTTGGTCTGCGGCGCGTCGCTGTCGGTGGTGAACAGCGCCGTCTCAGAAGCGATCTTGTTCAGCCCGTCGGTCGAGGTCTTCGGGTCGACGGCCGAAACCATGATCGCCTTGACGCCGGCCGTCACCAGATCGTCCATCAGCCGCTGCTGGATGGCGACCGACGACTGTTCGGGGTATTTGAGCTCCAGATTGTAGTTGGGCAGTTCGGCTTGCGCTTTCTTGACGCCCGCCTCGGCCGCCTTCCAGAAATCGGAAGCGCCATTGACGACGAAGGCCAGCGTCGGCTTGTCGTCGGCGCGCGCGATCGCCGTCGCGGACAGACCGAGCAGCAGGGCAGCAGCGGCTACGGACGCATTTCGTAAAACAGATTTCATGTTCATCCTCCCGTTTGGCTTAGACATTTTCGCTGATCAGAAATTGTCGCTTGCGGCTTGGACGCCTCCTCCTCAAGGCGGTTCTAAGTCAGCGAAAGAACGGCGCCATTCCAGCCGCGACGTGGACATTAGAGACTCATTTGCTTCTCGTAAATAGTCCGATTTGTCTGACATTTCCGTGATTATGCGACACGGCTCAGCCGGCCGGAGCCGCCCGATATCGCGCCACATGCATGCTTCCCGTCATGCCGCTCGATCGCGAGCCAAACATGACAAATTGACATTAGGACGCTTACCGATATTAGTAAATAGTATTAGTTCTTGAGTTGGAAATTGCCCGGCGAGCCGTTCACTTCGTGAAGTGGAGAGGCGTTTCATGGCCAGGATTGGTGTCGAAGAGACGAAAAGATGAGATACCTCAATGCTTTGTTTCTTGCCGCTTGCGCAACGCCCGGTTCATCCGCGCCTGCGCGGCGATGGCTCTGCAGGCTAAGGTGATAATAATCATAAATTGTCGGTTTGGTTTATAAATTCAGGTACCGGTTATCTTGCTCTGCCGGCTGCCTCTGGCTAGACAGGCTCTGGATGGGGAACGAGGGTAGATGAGCGAACCGACGGAATTACGCGATCCCTCTCTTGAGGTCTCCCGGCGCCGCAAGCCGTCCGGGAAAAATCCCAAGGGTCGTGTCACCATGACCGACATCGCCAGGGCCGCCGGCTGCTCGCAGGCCACGGTTTCATTCGTCCTCAACAATACGCCAGGCGTCAGGCTCTCGCAGCAGACCCGCGAGCGCGTGATCGAGGCCGCGCGCGGTCTCGGCTATGCGCCGCCGGCCTTCTCAGCGCTTCGCGCGCCCGTCGCCTCGTTCGAAGGACTGGACGGGGTGATCGGCTTCGCCGTCGATCAACTGGCGACCAGCCCCGAGGCGGTCGTCGCCATCGAGGGTGCGCGCCAGGCGTCGTGGAATGCCGGCAATGTCCTGCTGGTCGCCCAGACGCTCGGCGATTCCGTCATGGAGCCGCGCGCCATTGCGGCGCTCACCAAGCGGGGCATTTCGGCGCTGATCTACATGACGATCTTCACCCGGGAGATATCGGCGCCCGACTACCTCTACGGCCTC
Organism: Mesorhizobium sp. AR10; assembly: GCF_024746795.1. NCBI lineage: Bacteria > Pseudomonadati > Pseudomonadota > Alphaproteobacteria > Hyphomicrobiales > Phyllobacteriaceae > Mesorhizobium > Mesorhizobium sp. AR10. Next base: position 844,611 of record NZ_CP080524.1, on the reverse strand, counting down.
GATATCCCGGTCATCCTGCTCAATTGCTACACCGCCGACTATGCGTTCCCCGCCGTGGTGCCCTCCGAAATCGCCGGCGGCCAGAGTTCCACCCGCCACCTGATCAGCCATGGCCACCGCCGCATCGCCACCATCACCGGCGAGCCGTGGATGCAGGCGGCGCAGGACCGGCTGAAAGGCTACCGCCGGGCCTTGGCGACGGCCGACATCCCTTTCGATTCGGAGCTGGTCGTCGAAGGCGACTGGTCGGCGAGCGCCGGCTATGCCGCGACCGTCAAACTGCTGGCGCTCGGCGATCGGCCGACCGCCATCTTCTGCCAGAACGACCGCACCGCGATCGGCTGCTACGAGGCGCTGAAGGAGGCCGGCCTGCACATCCCGCAGGACATTTCCGTCGTCGGCTACGACGACGAGGAGATCGCCCGCCACCTCTTCCCGCCGCTGACGACGTCGATCCTGCCGCATATGGCGATGGGCCAATGGGCGATCGAGCAGCTGGAGGTTCCCGCACCTCCGGGCAGAGGGCGCTATCCGATCACGAAGCTCGAATGCCCGCTTGTGGAGCGGGAATCGGTGGGCGTCGTGGCTTCATGAGCACCGCAGCCTCGCCGTCGACCTCCTTGGGCGTCTTGCCAGCCATTGCGTTCACGCGCCGGCGCGGCGCTCGCTACGCCACTTCGTGGCATAGGGCAGTACGAACATGTAGAGCCCCGTGAACAGCAGCAGGAAGAGCGGCAAGAGCGGCGAGTAGACCACCCAGGCTGGAGGCTCCCCCAATGCCATGGCGACGAAGTTGGCGATGACGGTCACCGTAAAGACGATGGACAACCAACGGTGACTCTGCCGGATCCAAATGTTCCAGTTCAATGCAATCTCCTCTGAAAGACGAACAAGGCCCGCCTACCAGCGCGCCAGTTGGGTGATCTGGATGAGGTTGCCGCAGGTGTCGTTCAGCTGGGCGATGGTCGAGCCGGTCATCTCGGTCGGCGGCATGGCGAACCCTGCACCGCGCGCCTTGATGCGCTCGTAGTCGCCCTTGACGTCGTCGGTGAAGAACATGACCGCCGGCTGGCCCTGCTGGAACATGGCTAGCTGGTAGGTCTTGGCCGCGGGATTGTCGTTCAAAGCCAGCTGCAGCTCGGTTCCGTCGGGCCCATCGGGTGAGGCCACGGTCAGCCAGCGAAACGGCCCGTTGCTGAAGTCCGCCTTCTTGGTGAGATCCAGCATGTTGGTGTAGAAACGCAGAGCTTTTTCCTGGTCGTCCACATACACTTTGGTCAACTTGATCTTCATCGGTACGCCTCTCCTTAGTCGTGGTTGGGATGTGGCCCGCTTTGTGAAAAGGGGCGCGGCTTTGAATTGTGCCGGCAGACTTCAATCTGCCCGCGCCAGGACCTGCTCCAGCGCCGCAAAGAACTGCTGCCACCCGCTCCTGGCGCCCCGGTAGGCCCGCTCCTGATCCGGGCGGAAGCCCGACTGCTCCATGCGCAAATGGGTGCCCGTGCTCGTCGGGGTGAGGGTCCAGGTAACGACACTCTCGAGGCCATAGCCCTCCCAAGTATAGGACAGCGTCTTGTTCGGCTCGACGGCCGTTACCTGACAGTCGACAACGATGCTCACGTCAGGTTGAGGGTCTTTTCGAAGATTGAAACGGTGGTCTACGATTGGCTTGAAATCATTCTTCATGAGCCACTCCTCGATCAGGTGCGGTTGGGTCAGTGCGCGCCAGATCTTCTCCGGCGGATAAGTCATCTCACGTTCGACAACGACGGAACGCGCTTCGGTCGGGGTGTTGATCATTGGTCCACTCTTTTGAGCAGATTATCGAGATCGTCGAACCGGCTCTGCCAGAACCCGGCCATCTGGCTTGTCCGAGATGCTTTGACACGGCCGGTTGCGAGACCCCAGACTGAGCTGTCAGGGCCTCCTCGGTCTGTTCTCCCTGGCGGCACAGGCGCTCGAAGATCGCCCTCCGCGTTGGATCGGTGAGTGCACATCGTAAGCGTTCGGCATCCGGGATCGATAACTCTCTGGCTATTGATTGACGTATAACCGTAGAGATATATGTGAGTCAAGCAGGAACGTGGAGCGGAATGATAATCCTCGTTACAGGAGCCACCGGCCATGTTGGGCGCGCCGTCGTCTGCAAACTGGCGTCACTCGGCCACGACGTGGTCGCAATGGTCCGTGACGTCCAGGTCGCAAGCAGGCGCCTGCCAGCTGGAATCGCGTTGCGCATTGCGGACTACGACGATGCCTCGGCTCTGAAAGAGGCATTTGCGGACATCGATGATTTGGTCCTGATTTCGAGCGATGGCGATGCGAGCGCAGTCATGCGCCATCACGCCAACGCCATGGACGCAGCTGCGGCCGCAGGCATCGCGCGCATCGTCTTCACCAGCATTGTCGATGTTGAGCCAGGGTCACCGTTCTACTTCGCTCCCGTTTACCGGGATGCCGAACGTCGGTTGGCTGCCAGCGGCATAGCCTCGACCATCGTGCGATGTGGCCTGTATTCGGATTTCGTCCTTGAGCATTGGCTGAAACCAGGCGCCAAGTCCGGAGAAGTTCTTCTGGCTGCCGGCCAGGGACTCGTGGCGCCGATCTCGCGCGACGATGTCGCGACCGCCATCGTTGCAATCGCGTCTCAGCCCGGAATGCGCCGCCCCCTCTATGTCATCACTGGACATCAGGCACTCACGCTGGAGGCGATTGTCGCTGCATTTGGCGAAGTCGCGGGTCTGCCAATACGATATTCCGACGCCAGCATCAGCGACTATCTGGCCTGGGCCCGGGCGCATCTGGACGACCCCTGGCCTGATGCCTTTTCGAGCTTGTGTGCGTCGATTGATGAAGGGCGATACGGCCGCGTTTCGAACGACTTCGCTGAACTTGTCGGCCAGAAGCCGGAAAGCCTTTCGCAATTCCTCCGTCGCGCTGTCTGGGCCGGATCGTCCAGTCCGCGCTGACTTCGGATTCCCTCACCATCATCCGAGACCGGGAGCCGCGAGCCCGACTCTCCCATCTGACTGTCCGAATTTCATAATCAATGGGCTATGTTTTGCTGCTGCGAAATGGCCTCCATCGCCGCCTCCAGTTCGCGGCTATCCGCCAACCATCAGCTTGACGACTTCGTCATGGTTGGTTTCCGAGATCTTGCGTTCGCCGGCCTGGACACCGCGCCGCAGCACGACGATGCGGTCGGAAACGGCAAAGATATCCTGCAAATTGTGAGAGATGAAGATCACGCCGCGCCCTTGCGCCTTTAGCTGGTGGATGAGCGAAATGACCTTGCGCTGCTCCGGCACGCCGAGTGCGGCGGTCGGTTCGTCCATGATCAGAATCTGCGCGTCCCAGTAGACGGCCCGGCCGATGGCGACAGCCTGCCGCTGGCCGCCAGAGAAATTGCTGACCGGGGCATCGAGACGGCTGACATGGAAATCGAGCCGCCCCATGGTCTGCTTGGCGGCGACGGCCATGGCCTTGCGGTCGAGCACCGGCAGGAAGCCAAAGGCTTTGCGCATGGGTTCTCGGCCCAGGAAGATGTTGGCGCCGATGGACAGGTTGTCGGCCAGCGCCAGGTCCTGGTAGATGGTCTCGATGCCTTTTTCGCGCGCCTCCTGCGGCGTCGCAAAGGTCACCGGCTGACCTCTCAGCAGGATCTCGCCGCCCGTCGGCTGAAACACGCCCGATATCGCCTTGATCAGCGTCGTCTTGCCGGCGCCGTTGTCGCCGGCCAGCGCCACCACTTCGCCTGGCCGCACCGCCATGGAGAAATCGTTGAGCGCCTGGACCGCACCAAAATGCTTGGAAAGGTGGCGGACTTCGAGAAGCGGCGTGGTTTGTTCATTCATCCTGGCGAGCTCCACTGAACCGGCGCTGCGCCTGGTCGATAAGGACGGAGATGATGATGACGAGGCCGACGGCGATGAACTGCCAGAACGGCTCGACATTGACGAAAACCAGCCCGTATTGAATGACCGCGATCACCAGTGCGCCGGCGACCGTCCCGAAGATGGTGCCGGAGCCGCCGAACAGGCTGGCGCCGCCGATCACCACGGCTGCGACGCTGTCGAGCAGCAAGGGTTCGCCGGCCTGTGCAGCGCCCGCGGTGAAGCGCGCCGCGTAGAGCGCGCCACCAAGGCCGGCGCACATCGCCGAAAGCACATAGAGACGCAGTATGTGTCCCCTGATGTCGATGCCGGCCCGGCGCGCCGCCTGCACATTGGCGCCGATGGCGTAGTTGTGCTGGCCGAACCGGGTCTGGCTCAGGATGTAGTGCATCACCACGACGAAGATTGCGGTGATCATGACAAGATAGGGCACGCCGTGGAACTTGCCGTTGCCGAGTAGCGCGAACCAGGAATTCTGGACCGGCACCGTCGTGCCGCCGGCAAGCAGATAGGCAGCGCCGCGCGCCACGCCGAACATGCCGAGCGTGCCGATGAAGGGCGGGATTCTCAGCCGGGAGATCAAAAGGCCGTTGATGACGCCGGGCACGCCGGCGACAAGCACGGCAGCCAGAATACCGGCCAGCATTGCCAGTGGCAGCGGGATTGTGGCTCCCGCCATGTTGGTAGCGTGGGCGGCAACGACGGCCGCAAGGCCCATGATGAAGCCCAGCGAGAGGTCGATGCCTCCCGAAATGATGACGAAGGTCTGTCCGGTTGCAAGCAGCAACGGCGCCACCGCAAAGATCGCTATGGACTGCACGTTGAACGGGTTGAGCACGAAGGTCGCGCCGAAGGAGAGCCGCGACCAGACCTCGAAACAGATGATCAGGCCGGCGAGGAACAGCCAGGCGCGCCCATCGGCGATGCGCCCGATCCAGGTCCTGGCCGGATCACCGTGATCCGCCTGGGGAGCGACATGCGTTTCGCCCTGGGTTGGGGATGTTGAAGTCATGAATGGTTCCGATCCGCGGCGCCGCCTAAAGCTGGGGTCCAGGGCGCAGGTCCCCTCCCGGCGCGGCGGAAGGAGACCTGGCTGACTGGACTTATTCGGAATAAAGATACTTCGAGATGTTCGGATCCGCGATGTTGGACTTGTCCATTATCGTGAAGCCGGTGCCGATCGAAACCGGGATCGAATTGCCGGTCAGATGGGCATAGGCTGAAACGACGCCAAAGTAGCCGATCTCGGCGGGATGCTGGGCAATCGCAACGTCGACCAGGCCGGTGTTGATGTTGTCGACGATGCTGGTAGGAGCGTCGAACGCCACGACCTTGACGGTGCCGGTCTGCCCGGCTTGCTGGACGCCATTAGCGGCGCCGAGCGCGGAGAACAGGTTTGCGCCGAACACGCCAACGAGATCGGGATTGCGCGCGAACACGGCCTGCAGCTGCGAGGCGGCCTTGTTGGCGTCGTTGTCGTTGAACTGGGTTTCGAGAACGGTGATGCCGGGATGATTGGCCGCCATCTCCTTCTTGAAGCCCTCTTCACGCTGGTCGGTGGTCGAAATGCCAGGCTTCACGTTTGAAACGTAGACCTTGCCCTTGTCGCCAATGGCCGTGGCCAGTGCCCGCGCGGCAATCTCGCCACCCAGAATGTTGTCGGAGGCGATATAGGAGAGCGGGAAATCCGCATCGCCGGCGCCGGTCTGGTAGACGCCGCTGCCGATGAAGGTGTCGACGGTGATCACCGGAATGCCGGCATCGTGGGCCTTACGCAGCGGCTCGACCAACTGAACCTTGTCGGTCGGCGCGATCAGGATGGCGTCCGGCTTCTTGGCAATGACCGCGTCAAGCACGGGAACCTGCGTTACCGGATTGAAATCCGGGGCGCCCTGGAACACCAGGGTCACACCGAGCGCATCGGCTGCCGCCTGGGCACCCTTGCGCATGGTGATGTAAAAACCATCGGTGGTCAGGCCCGGAATGAGCGCAATGGTGTACTTCTTGTCCTGCGCCGATGCGGGCCCGATCAGCGCCGTTGCGCCGATGGCGAGAGCCGCGAGCGCGGCAACGATCTTCTTCATGACATCCTCCACATGATGTTGGCAGATTTGAACGGATTTCGCCTGTTTGCTGTTACCGGCAGCTCCTCCCAGGCGCCCCCAAGTCGTTAGGTCAACCGGTCGAAACCGACCGGCCTGATATCAGCAGTTCCGTTTCCTTGCCTCGGCAAGGCCCAGAGAACCGCGCTGCCCGGCGCGCATGCGTGCCTGGCTGCAAGGTTGTAACACTTTGCTGAAAGATATTGCAATCGGGTATTTCCCGGACCGAATGGCTTTTCAAACCGGACGACATCTGTCTGCTCCGCAGAGCCCCGCGAGCTGACTATTGCCCTAACCCGTTGACGACACAACTGGTGATTCACGACGGGGGATCCGCCTCTACCGAGGCAAGAGCGCCTCGAGGATGGCTTGCGCCGTCTTCGTGTCCGTTATCAGCGCATTGATAAGCCTGGCGCGGACGGCGCCGATGATGGCGCTCGCCTTCTCCGGCGAGGCGGCAACGCCGATCACCAACGGGATGGCGCGAAGCTGGGCCGGCGACATGGCGATCATCCGGCTCTCGCCTTCCCATGGGATAAGGGTGCCGTCGGCGTCGAAGTAATGGCGAAGGACGTCTCCAGCCGCGTGAAACAGCGCCTGCTCGCTGAGCGTCGCCGCACTTGCCTCGGGCGGATTGATGGCATGGGGAAGGCCAATGCCGACGATCGCCACATCGGTCCGGTCCCAGAGCGCGACGCTGTCGGCAATGGCCGCGTCGCCAAGGAAGACATCGCGCAATTCGCTGGAGGGCAGATAGGGCGCATGGATGAAATGCGGCGTTCCGCCGAACTCCTCGGCGGCCAGCCGCACGAACTCGTTGATCTGGAAATGCGCCGCCTGCTGCTGCATGCCGCCGGTGGCAGCGACGGTCAGCACGCCGGGAATGCGCGGCAGGCCGGCGCGGATCACCTCGCGGATGGCGCGTCCCCAGCCGATGGCGACCACCGAGCCGGCCGAAAGGTCCGCTTGCCTGAGCAAGGCGCCGAGCGGCGCGGCCAGCGCCGTCAGCGCCCCGGCGGCCGGCGTCTCGATGACCGCGGCATTGCGCAGCCCGAGCCCTTCGACCAACTGCGTAGTGATGACCTCGGGCGTTGCCAGGTCGAGAACCTCGATCCGCACGATGCCCTCTGCCCGCGCGCGCTGCAGCAGGCGCGATATGGTCGCGGTCGAGACACCGAGCCGCCGCGCGATATCGACCTGCGACATCTCCGCCTCGTAATGCATCTTGGCAACCGTATGCAGCATCGTCCGCGATGCGGCGGCATCGTTTGCAGGAGGGACAGACAGCTTGCAATTCCTTTCAGCAATGTGTTACAGGTCCGTCGACTGATCGAGTTATCGCGCAAATCCGGCAGACCTGCAACGTGGCTTCGTTCCACGGCAGGATTGCCGGCCAGGCCGGATTTCTTGTTCCACGGAATTGCGCCCGGGCGCCAACAGCGGACAAAACACCATGACAAAGATGACCACTGCGGAGTTGCGTGGCTACCAGCAGATATGCGGCAAGGACGGGGCGATGATGGCCATCGCCTGTGACCAGCGCGGCGGCATGCGCACCTTGCTGGCGTCGGACCCCGAAGAACAGGCAAAAATCACCAACGACATGCTGGGCGACACCAAGGCCGACATCACCCGCTACCTTGCCAGCCAAGCATCCTGCGTGCTGCTCGACCCGCTCTGCGCGGTGCCGCGGGTGGTCGACGAGGGGGTGCTGAACCGCGATACGGCGCTGCTCATCGGCCTCGACGCCTCCGGCTTCGACGTCTCGCCCGACGGTTACCGCCTGTCGCGCCTCGTTCCTGGCATCGATGCGCGGCGCGTGCGCGAGCTCGGCGGCACCGGCGGCAAGATCATGGTCTATCTCAGGGCCGACAAGCCAGAGGCGAATGAGCACAACATCGCCATTCTGCGCCAATGCATCGCCGACTTCGGCAAGGAAGACCTGCTGCTCGTCGTCGAGTTCCTGACCTATCAGCTCGAAGGCGAAAGCCTTGAGGACTATACGGCCAAGATCCCCTCGCTGGTCGAGGGGGGCACAAGGATCTCGCTGGAATGCGGGGCCAAGGTGCTCAAGCTTCCCTATCCCGGAACGCCGGAAGCCTGCGCCAGGATCACCAGCATGGCCGGCGAGGTGCCTTGGGCGGTGCTGTCCGCCGGCGTCAACCACGCGACGTTCCTCGGCCAGGTCGAGATCGCAATGAAGAACGGCGCCTCAGGCGTCATCGCTGGCCGCTCGCTGTGGAAGGACTGCATCTCGCTGGACCGTGACATCCAGCGCGAAAAGCTCAAGACGATCGCCGTATCGAGATTGCGCGAGCTTCAGGCGGTGATTGGCAATTACCGGCAAAAGGCGGCCTAGAGCGCTTCCGCAGCGGGATCATTTGGCGTCCGCACAAAATCCTGCAAACAATAGCCAAGAGCGGCTTCCCGGTTCCAGTGAACCGGAGCCCACTCACGCACGGGACGTCATGCGACAGAAATCGATGGCCATAGGAATCGATATCGGCGGCACCAATCTGCGTGCCGCCCGCATTTCGGCCACGGGCGAAATCCTCAAGCGCATGTCCGAGAAAAGTGCGCCCGACCCGGAGCTCGTGCTCGGCCGCATCGCCGACATGGTGCGCCAACTCGATACGTCAGAAGTGGCAAGCATTGGCATCGGCGTTCCCGGCCGGGTCGATGCGCGGCGCGGCACGGTGCTCTCCGGCGGCTATGTCGACCTCGCCTCGGTAGCACTTGCGCAGCGGCTGGAATGCATGACGGGCAAGCCCGTCGTCATCGACAATGACTGCAACATGGCGCTGACAGCCGAAATGGCCCGGGGCGCCGGCCACGACAACATCGTCATGTTCACCATCGGCACCGGCATTGGCGGCGCGGTCGCTGAAAACAGGCGCATCGTGCGCGGCAGGGCGACGGCCGGGCAGCTCGGCCATATCTGCGTCGACCTGAATGGCGAAGCCTGCGTCTGCGGCCGGCGCGGCTGCGTCGAAACCACCAGCTCCGGCACCGCACTTGGCCGCCACATCGCCCGCGCCGGCCTCGGTCCGGACGTCTCGGTCGATCAGCTCTTTGCCCGCGACGCCGGCGGAGACGCGATCGCGCGTGGCATTTTGGAAGCCTGGGCCAGGCCGCTCAGGGCGGCAATAGATACGGCGGTCGCCATGTTCGCCCCCGATCTGGTGCTGCTCGGCGGCGGTCTTGGCCACGCGGCGCACAGGGCGCTTGCCCGTGCCCCGGCTCTGGCGCCCTGGTACCAATGCCCGGTGGAACCGGCGCAGCTCGGCGACGACGCCGGCGTCATCGGCGCCGGCCTGCAGGCGCTGGCGGCGCAAGGCAAGATCAAGGAGCGCACGATCATGGAGGCACCGGGCATGGGCGCACGATCCACGGCTTCTGTGACACCTGCGACGTCCAGCCGGTCGTCGAAATCGATGCTGCGCGTCGTCCCGGCCGTCTCCACGCCTTCGGTCCGGCTTGCGCACGCCCGACGCGCCGTGCTCGTCAACGGCATTCCCGCCAGCGGCAAAAGCACGGTCTCGCGCGGCATTGCCGAGCGCATGGGCTGGCCATCGCTGGCGCTGGATACGATCAAGAACCCGTTCCTCGAAGCGCTCGGCGGCGGCGACCGCGAATTCAACCGCACCCTCGGCCGCGCCAGCTACCAGGCCATCTGGTCGGTCGTCGGCGAGGCCCCGGCGGGCAGCATTTTTGTCGTCGATGCCTGGTTCGGCTTCCAGCCGCGCGAACTGCTGGAGGAGCATTTGCAAAGGGCGGGTATCGAGCAGACCGCCGAAATCTGGTGCCATGCCCCCGGCGAGGTCCTGGCCGAGCGCTACCGCGCCCGCCTCGACGAGCGTCTCCCCGGCCATCCCGGTGCCGCCTACATCCCCGAGCTGATCGAACTCGCCAAACGCGCCGAGCCGCTGCGGCGCGGGCCGCTGTTTGAGGTGGATACGACGAAGCCGGTTGATTTTGAGGCCATTACGGGGTGGTTAAGGGGAGTGATGGCGGCGTAGGCGATGAGTGTCGGCGATGCGAGGCCAAGGCACCGTCAGTCGAAATGAAGCGCACCTTTGTCCGCCTAGCCCGACATGACCGATGACCGGCAAGCCTGACTATGGGCTCACGAGCCGATCGCCGGGCGGCCACTTTGAAATGTTTCACCCAGATGCATCGCTTTGCACGTTCCGAAGTGTCGTTCCACAATCCCCAATTGGTAGACTTGCACGATGCACAGGCAGTTAGTGCCTCCGCCGGGTCAAAGGAGGGAACGCCCGCGCGACCGGGAGGAAACGATGTCTGTGCATAAGGAAGACTATCGAACCAACAGAGCCGACTACGCGATTGCTGCGACGCATAGCCAGGCGACCACTGATGACTGCGATCGGGCTGAACTGCTGGCAAGAAAAAAGAAGTCCCTTTGGCTGAAAGATCGGCGATCCGTCAGATTGTTCGCACACCCGGCGGAAAGCTCGCCAGGACCGAAAGCCAGACCGCGCGGTTAATTGGTGCGCCACGCGGCGCCCTCATTCCTTTTTCGCATCCTCGTCCCCGTCCGGGGCTTTCCGCTTGCGGGGAGGTCGCAGATTCTCGAAGCCCATATAGTGGTCGGCATCCGACGTGTTCCAGCTACCGGCCAGATAGATCATTGCAATGACCGCGGCGATGATGAGCAGGCCATAGATCGTTTCCATAGTCCGCTATTTAGGGCGCAGAATTCGGCCGGACACCTGCCGCTATAGCTTCGCGATCACAGGGGGCGGACCGATCCCTGGATAGCGCTGGCAAGGGTTGGTTGGGTGCCTAGTCGAACCAAATCTGTAGATGGGCGTTTTATGTCTCGACCAAGCGGATTTTGGAAACGCCCAAATGAAAAAGCCCTACGAAAAGCCCAAGCTCGTGAAGCGTGAGAAGCTCACGGAGTCGACCGCTCAGATTGTCGCTTCAGGGATAATACTAGGTCAGTGAACCTATCTAGGGCATCGGCTTGCAGCGTTCAGTCCATTGGCAAACGCACGACCCCACTCGCAATCCCGCGAGTCAATTAGCTACAGCTTAATTAGTAGTTCCGGGACATTTTAACGAATCGTTGACCGCGCTGTCCCAGAATAGGACGGCGCGGTCAAACCCCAACCGGACTGCGCAGGCGGCTCCGGCAAATCAGCCCCTACCCCCTTGTCGGAGCCGCTACCACACTCATTCATAATACCAGCAATGGTTGAACCAACCGTTACCGCACGTGCTTTCCAGTGCGCTTTCCCAGTCGTTAGAATTTGATGGAACAGCGCCTCGCATCCGCGCGCGTGCCGTCACGGTTTCGATCGAGCTGGTGCGAAGGCCGAACGGCACAGCGCCGCCACTCGATGTGTCAGCTTCAAAAGCCCGCGCCACGGAGGGACCAATGACGCGGGCCGGCCGATGTTTCCATCGGTCTACGCCGGACACTAAGCAGCAGTATCTGACGCCAAACCGAAACTGTGAGAGACCGCTAATGTTCCACTTGATGGTGAACTGCGCGCCCCTTGGGCCGCGCCCCGCCGGCTGGCGGATGAGGCGCTCAGTAGCAATGCGCCACCCAACAAAAGAGCCCGCCGGCGCGAGCCAGCGGGCGAATTGGTCTGGAGTAGCCAGGAGCCATCCTGGTAAAAAATAACGAGGCAGACGGGCTTTGGTTGCAGGGGTGCAGAATGGAGCTTGACCGCCTCGGTTGCATAAGCGATGCTGAATACACCGCCCCCCGGCTAGACAGAGGCAATTCTGTCTAGGGTCCTTATCGAGCCGTCGCAGAACGGCACTTCGAGTGGAACGAGAAGCTGGCCGTCAGGCCGCTTGTTGGGGAGGAATACGAGAATGACATACAAGTCGGTTCAGGAAACGCTGCGGGCAGCTGGAATTGTCATGAGCAAGAAGGGGCAAGTCCACCGTATAAACTTCTTCAGCGGGCTGGAAGACACAGCGCATTACACTGCCAGTCTGCAAGAGGCTTTGGAGAAGGGCCTCGCCATGACGAGACGGCGGTCGCTCAGAGCCTAGACGGAGGCGTGGAGGACGCGCCGGACTGTTAGTGCGGCGCACCGCCAGCCAGCAGATAGCCGTTGGTGGTCATCCAACGTGCGCGGGCAAGATGCGTGGCCCAAGCCCGATATGCCCATTCAGGTTCTTTCTCCGGATCGATGGGAAGCACGATCCTGACAGGCGGCTGCGAGCGTGGCGCAGTGGATCGAAGAAATCGTAGGTTGCCAAATGGTGCGCCGATGAAACTGGGCACCGCTATGCTATTTTGGCGCCTATCAATTCCTAAGGCTCACCACTGAATGCACGTTCGGCCGTGGCACAAAATGTCAGCGTGCTAATCGCCGGCCGCTGTGCGCGCGGCGGCACATTCGAACCGGAGGCACAAATGTCAGTTGTCCAGGAAGAACCTTCGCCCGAGGTCCCCTCACATCCTGAGGAAATCAAGTCGGTTTTCGATCTGCGCTTGGGTAAGCATGTTACCTTGCAAGGCAGTGCCAGGATAACGCCGGCAGGCGTGATCAGCGCCGGGATCGCGGTCGCCGTTATGACGCTTGCGCTGGGCTATCTCGCTTCGTCGACGATGCGTCGCAGGTAACAGGCGGGATGCCCGGTTAGTTGGCGCACCCGACAGGATTCGAACCTGTGACCTCTGCCTTCGGAGGGCTCCACTTACTATTACCCGCCATTTCCCGGACGTTCCCGCTGTATCACTCAACCATCTGATTAAGTTGCACAATTTGGCCTGCCAATATCCCTCACGCGCGCGCGAGGCCTTGCCAAATCCTGTCGCGGTGCTTACTGGGTGATTGCTAGGCGGGGTCGACAGGCGGGCGAATGGCTAAAATCAAAATCACCAAAACGACGGTGGAAGCCATCGCGCCTACCGACTGCGACCAAATATTCTGGGACGCCGCGTTGAAAGGGTTTGGGCTGAAAGTGACCCCGGCAGGGTCAAGGGTATATCTCGTTCAGTATCGTACGGGCGGCGGCCGATCTGGCGTCACCAAGCGTGTGACAATTGGTAAGCACGGCTCCCCTTGGACACCGGATATGGCGCGCTCCGAGGCTAAAGCGGTTCTTGCTCGCGTCACGCAAGGGTCTGACCCTGCGAAAGCTAAGCAATTGGATCGCCAGATGCTCACTATCTCGGAGCTTTGCGACAAGTACCTTCAAAATGGGACTGGGACCAAGAAGGAGAGCACTCTCTCGACCGACAAGGGTCGCATTGAACGCCACATCAAGCCGCTCATTGGGAAGCTCAAACTCACTAGCGTCACTCAGGCAGACATCAAGAAGTTCATCAAAAATGTCGCGGAAGGAGCGACGGCTACCGACGTCAAGACGAAGAAACGTGGTCGCGCTATCGTTCGTGGCGGGAAGGGCACCGCGACCAGAACGGTCGGCCTGCTCGGCGGCATTCTCACCTACTCCGTGGAACTTGGCCTTTTGACCAACAATCCGGTTAAGGGCGTCAAGCGCTATCCAGATAAAAGGAACGAACGATTCCTGACAGCTGCCGAGCTTGGCACCCTTGGGGCCGAGCTCCGACGTGCCGAGCTGCACGGCGTTAATCCAAAGGCTATTGCCATCATAAGGCTCCTCGTGTTCACCGGCGCGCGGCGAGGCGAGATCGAACGTTTGCGGTGGCCAGAGGTCGATCTGACGGGCAGCAGGTTGCGGCTGGATGATTCCAAAACCGGCCAGAAAATCATCCCGCTGAACCACGCTGCCTTAGTAATTTTGACGACACTCAAGGAGGCTTCGTCAGGCAAGGGGTTTGTGTTTGAGGCGGCCAAGGGTGACGGCCATTACGTCGGCGCCCCTCGGATATGGTCATCTTTGCGGAGACGCATTGGCCTCTCCGAGGTGCGGCTACATGATCTGAGGCATTCCTATGCAAGCGTAGGAGTAGCAAGTGGTACCCCGCTCATAATTATAGGAGCGCTTCTTGGCCATAACGACCACGCTACTACCTTGCGATACGCTCATCTTGCGGCTGATCCCGTAAGCGCGGCAGCCGAGGAAATCGGTGTGCTGCTTGCAAAAGCAGTTAATGCGACAGGTGGCAAAGTGGAAGAGGTGCCAATCGACTCTGACGCTGAGGTCGGCCCAGACATCAAAATGATTGCTCACTTTTCGACCAATCAACAGTTGGTCATCAAAGGCAGCGCCTGGGCCTTGGCGAGGCTTTCCGTTTACATCGAAGATGTCGTCGGTTCGAGCCCGTTATCGCCCACTACCGGGCTGTCGGTCCAGCAAAGGATCTCCGGCACTTATGAGCGCGACAGCCCAGACCAGGCGGCCGGAGCCAAATTTTCTTGAACGGATTGGCCGTATTTCGTTAAGGTTTGCCCGGGAGGGCTACCCAGTGTCACAAGTAATCTCGGATTTTATCAGTGCTTATACGCGAGAGTACGATTTTTACCAGTCGGCGTCGGGGATTTGCAGCCTCAGGTGCGAACAACTCCTGGCAACGCAAGGGATTCGCGCGATCGTTAGTCACCGCGCGAAGCGACCGAATAAACTTCAGGCCAAGCTTCTGCAAAGAAACAAGGAAAAAAATTACGCAAGCAGCGAGGAAATTCGAGCAGACATACCCGATCTAGCTGGCGTGCGGATAGCGCTTTATTTCCCGGCGGACCGTGAGAAGGTCAAGGCGATCCTGAACGACAATTTCGATTTGCTCAAGGCGAAGAACTTCCCCGAAAGGACGAAGCCGCGCAATAACGCAAAGCGTTTCGACGGATACCACGCCGACCACTATCGGGTCTTGATGCACGAAATAGGATTGGAAGAAGGTGAGAAGTCGTACGCCGCCGCCCCTATCGAAATCCAGGTGGGCTCCGTTCTCATGCATGCGTGGGCGGAGGTCGAGCATGATCTGGTTTATAAGCCCGAAAGTGGCACGCCTTCCGAGGACGAACATGCCATCCTTGATGAATTGAACGGAATGGTGATTGCCGGAGAGATCGCGCTTGAACGGCTACAAAAGGCTGTTGAACGCAGATTGACCAACGCGCAAGGCGCGCCGTTCGACAATCACTACGAACTGGCGGCGTTTATCCACAAATGGATGCAGGGAAATCTGCTCGATGGCGCTAAGCCACCAATTGGTCGGGTCGACATCGTTTGGGAATTGTTGAAGCGCGCTGATCTGAACAGCCCGGAAAAGGTGATGACACTACTTCCCGAGGCCGCCACCGTGGCCGCAGCAAGTGCGGCACCACTTTCAGACAAGCTGGCGGATGCGCTGCTCGCGCTCCATCCCGAGCTCTATTCAGCTTATGGAACGCTACAGTCCAGCCTCACGGCCACGGAAGTTTCACCGCAGCAGACCCCAGAGTCCGCCGCGCGAACTGACAACATGGGAGATTTTCTCTCGGCCTGGATTACGCTCGAAAGGACGTTTCGTATTTTGGGAGCCGACGTCAATTCCAAAAAGGGCGGATATATCGATCCTCTCAAGGGCGCTAAGTCGATGGAACTTTCACCAGGAACGATTGAAACCATCGTCGGAATTCGACGCCTTAGAAACAATTTAGTGCACGGGATCGAGATACCGTCGCGCAAGAAGTTGGCGGAAGCAAAGATCGCCCTGGATTCGGTGTTCTTCGAGTTACAAAACCACCCAGAGCAGCGCGTTCGGGAAGCTCTCGCCGAGGCGAAGGACCCGAGCACTCGGCCATGATTTCCGCAATTCGGGCGACTGCGACTACGCACCCACAGGGAGCAGCGGCGCATGGCTGACACACTCACCAGGGCCGAGCGTTCGGAACGAATGTCACGCATCGGCGGCAAGAACACTAAGCCAGAAATGGTCGTGCGGCAGCTTGTCCATTCTTTGGGTCACCGCTACCGACTTCATTGTGCAGATCTGCCAGGCTGTCCAGACCTTGTCTTTCCTGCGCGACGAAAGGTGATTTTCGTGCATGGTTGCTTCTGGCATCGTCATCCCGATTCGTCTTGCAAATTGTCGCGACTGCCAAAGTCGCGGGAGGATTTTTGGATACCAAAGCTGAAGGCCAATGCCGAGCGCGATATCAGGAACGAGAAAGCGCTCAACGAACTGGGATGGGAAATTTTGGTGATTTGGGAATGCGAGATAAAAGACCGGGCTTCGCTCCAAAGAAACATCGAGGCATTCTTGCATGATGAAGTCAATTGAACTCTTCGCGGGTGCTGGTGGACTTGGAATTGGACTGCACTACGCAGGCTTCGATCCGGTAAATGTGGTCGAATGGGACTCCTATTGTTGTGACACTATTCGCGAAAATAAGAGCCGCGGTATCGCGGCCGTCAAGAAATGGAAGGTCACCGAGGGCGACGTTCGGCAGGTCGATTTCAGGCCGTATGAGGGTAGGGTGCGCCTCGTTTCCGGTGGACCGCCCTGTCAGCCTTTCTCAATGGGGGGCAAGCACGGTGCTTATGACGACGCGCGAGATATGTTCCCACAGGCTATCCGCGCCGTGCGCGAGGCGAGGCCACAAGCCTTCATCTTCGAGAACGTCAAGGGACTAACGCGGCCGACATTTCGCAACTATTTCGAATACATTCGCCTCCAGCTGGAGCACCCCGAAATCAAATCTCGCCGAGCCGAGGAATGGGGTGACCATCTGACGCGCCTGGAACAGCACCACACAAGCGGCAGCAAGGCAGGCTTAAACTACCGCGTGGTCACTCAGGTCGTAAACGCGGCGAATTATGGCATTCCACAAAGGCGCGAACGCGTGTTCTTTGTAGGATTTCGGGAGGACCTTGGCGTCAGATGGCATTTCCCGCTTCCTACCCACTCACGTGAGGCGCTCCTCCGAAGGAAGAACTCTCAAAGTCTGTCCCCATGATGTATACCGGCGCTGCCAATTTAGCCACGTCGAAAGGCGGTGACTTGGTGATACAAGCGCAGTTGAACGCGCTGATGTATGACGGCTTGGCTGACTACGAAAACGCCAAGAAAGCCTTCCAGGCCGACCTAGGCGAAAAACCAACGGGCGAATTGACCGTGTGGCAAATCCACACGCTTGGCTACCGATCAGCGCGCACCAACATGACCTACGTGAGCTTCTTCTCTTCGATTTCGGTGGGGTCATGAACGAGGATTGGGCTTCGGTCAAAGGCACACTCCAAATCCTAGATGAGAGGATCGCATACCCGATCAACAATGTTGCCATCACGTGCGACCGTGTAAGAGGAACGTGCGACTATCGCCAGATCGCCCTCACGCTCCCGGATGAAAACTCTTGGACGCAATCCTACAGTGTCGGGCAGGTCGCGAATGAGACGTATAGGATTACGCGCTGGGACGGCAATCAGATTGACGCGGTTCCCTATGAAAATACCGCCTGCCGCACGAACCAGCTAAGTCTCAATTTCGCGACCAAAGAGTATTTGGAGATTGCGCGAAACAATACGGCTGGCGACTGCGCGACGGCGCTAGGGGGCACTCTGCCAAAGCTCGAAAAGCCCCGCGTGTCGCAGATTGTTGATGGAAGCAAGATCACGGATGCGGAGTTCAAGCGCATCAATGACGAAGCCTATGGGTTTACATCGAGCGCCTTTCGCAAGAAGATCGACGCTTTAAAGTCCAAGTAGAGACGTGAAACTACTCTTGCGGAATATGGGTATGGCGTACTTGCTCGAGACACGGCCGTCGCCAGCTCAGCCCGCGCTAGATGCTCATGTCCCGGCGCGGCGTCCAAACGTTTTTGGGGTGGCCTTTGGAGGTTGGGCCCGAACGTGGGCGGACAACGCCGGTTCACGAGGAGCGAACTCAACTGGCGGGGGTTCATAAGCTCGGTCTTCGGGGAGTCCGGTTTGCAGATTCACCGTCATCGTAGGGGCAAAGTGGACGCTGTATCCCGCAGGCTCATAACCCCTTGCGAGTAGCCGGTTGAAGTGCCAGCGGTTGTAAACGAAAATCCAGACGAAGCCAGAAAGGCCGAATGTCATGAGCGCGGAGGCGACCATTGCGATAAAGCCGAGGAGGTCACCTCGAATTAATGCTGGAAACGGACCAAAGAAAAAACAGGTCCACGAAAATCCCTCGTAGCCCATGTGCGTGGTCATAGTCATGGGATTCTGCATACGCGTAGCAATGGCCATGAACGGTGCCTCCCGGATTCTTCCCCATGGAGTAGTTTCCGGAGAGAAATATCTCTTTAACAACAATCTTAAAGATTGACCGATAGAGTCTGAATGGCATTTCTATCTTCCCGATTAGAGTGTACAGGCCGTTGGACTGGGACTGTATTGCAGTTTGCGACCGGGTGTGTCCTGTGTCAGGCTGCGTTGTGGCATGGGGGGTGAGGCGTGGGGGAGCGAGCACAGCGGATGCGCGACGAAGCCGAGAGGGCAGCATTGCTAGCGCTGCCTTTGCACGTTCGGCTGAGAACCAACATGCTGGCAGTGCTGGTCGTCTGTAGCCTTGCGGCGATCGCACTCGTGATGGCCTTGGGCTCGGTGTTCGCGGAAACCGTAGACGTGAAGTATCGCGGACCGGTGGACTTAGCCAAATTCCAGTGCACCGCGGAGCTAGATAGCAGTGTCGTCAAGCGCGTCTGTTACAACGCTGAACACGCCTATATGCTCATCCGGCTAAAGCAGGTCTGGTATCACTACTGCCAGATCGACCAGGACACCGTGTCCGCCCTGTTGGCAGATGGGTCAAAAGGCGCCTTCTACAACGAGAACATCAAGGACGCGGCGACTCGCGGCAAGTTCGGTTGCAGAGACAAGCCAATCCCGCAATTCTAGCTGAATGTGCAGCCTCTACAGCATCACCACGTCACAAGAGGCTATCCGCCAATGGACCGAGCCTTGCGGGTCATCTTAGGCAACCTCGCGCCGTCCATTGATATCTATCTCAGACAGTTCGGCCCGGTGATCCGCAGTACACCGGAGGGCGCGCTAGAAGCCGCGTTTGCTTTTTCGCAGACCGTGGGATTTTTCTAGGGATGTAGCCGAGTTTCGCGAGCAAGCGTCTCGTCGAGAGACACACGAGGAAGGGCACAAACGAAGTGAAAAAGTATCTCGCTGCGGTAGCATCGTTGGTGATAGCCGGGCCAGCAATGGCAGATGATTTCAGCGCCATTCTATTCGGTCATTCGGTCGAAATTTACGGCAAGACTGAGGAGACGATGCATCTCGACGGAAAACCGACCATTGCGGACGGCAGGCTCACCATCGACGAAATCGCCATGGTGGACGGAATTCCCACATTGGTCGGCAACAGTTTATCTGGCGGCGCCTCGTGCGAAGGATCGCCCTTCGTTGTTTCGTTTCCACCCAACAGCAATGCTCGCATCGACGGGCCGATCGAGGGCGCCGACTGCGCCTTGGTAACCCGCAAGGTTGAAGACACTGCGATTACTTTTTCCACAACCGCAGGTGCCGGAAGCGTCGGCAAGATGTGGGTGTGGACGCCCTCCGCCGGGCTTACGGAACGGGCGTCCGTCGAAATGCAACCAGACATGGCTAAGGGCATTGCGACCTTGCGGGAGCGCACCGTCAAACATCCGTCGGAACTTTTCTCTTACGGCGAAGTAAGCAACGCGATCAGTGACCTGCTCGGCACCGACCTCAAGGCGTACCGCGAAATACTCGATGGGACAGGCTCCGGGAAATTCGTCGGCGACGACTATGTCGGAACTGCTTGCACCCGGCATATGTGCGGCCTTCAGGAGGCAATGGTTTTCGTGTCCGCAAAAGAACATCGCATCTACGCGGCCTGGAAACCGGATCAAAAGAAGATAGAAGTCCGGCCACCTCTGCAGGATTGGCCGGAAAAGGCTCGGGCCGAACTGGCAACGTGGGCGGGGAAATGGAAGTAACTTGCCGCCCAGCCCTACGCCCAATGATAAGGACCCCGACACCGGCATCCAGCGGAATTACTGGTTCGCGTTGAACGAGGACCGCCCGCTCTTCTTTTTTGCTGGCCTCTGGACGCCTTGGCATGGGGTTCGCAAGGTGAAGGACGGTCCCGGCGATCACGAGGTCTACGGATTTCTAACAACCGCGTCCAACGCCCTCATCAAGCCGATCCACGAGAAGGCGATGCCGGTGATCTTGACCACACAAGATGAAACCGAGACGTGGCTTACCGCACCGTGGTCGGAGGCGAAGTGGCTACAGCGCACGGCCGCAGATGATGCACTTGTGATCGTTGAGAAGCCCGCGACGCAGATCAAGGTTCCAACGGCGCCCGTGCAGGGCTCGCTGTTCTAGCCAAGATGGCAACAGGGACTGCTTCAGTGAACCGTCAGTAAATGGGTGGAAAGTTGCCGTTCGGCTCATCAGTTGGACGAGCAGGTTGCGCCACTTCCTGATCTCCCAGAACGTAAGACTGAGGTCGCGCCTCCGCCCTTTCGAGACGCTCATTCATAGCGTGTGCTGAGCTTGATCCATTGCATCAAGGCGCGTTCGATCTCGCACCGCCCCTCAGCGTTCCAGGCGCTTAGGAGCCCGACAGAGATCAGAATCTCGCGTTCGCCAACCCAAAAGGCGCGTAGCCGACGGCCAGTATCGTTACTATTGCAGGCCGCAATAGAACATGCCACAGGGAGCAAGCCGGGTAGAGGTTGCAGCCCCCGCCCGGCTCTTGATCAAACCGAGCAGTTGTGTTGCCTGATTTGATCCGGTGCCCCGTTTAGGCGACACCCCGGACAATTCAAGACCCTCCCTGCGCAACCTTGTGGAATTGTGCACCATGACCAATGTTTGGTTCGCGGTGTGACCCGACATGACTTCGCACAAGCAAGCAACAACAGAAAATAAAACAGGCAGCATAGACGGACAACAGAACAATGTTTGGATTTGGAAAGAAGGCGCGACGGAGAAAAGAGGCCGAAGGCGTCTTGCAACTTACGATGGGTGGTTGCAGCGCCATAGCTATGTTCACAGAAGGCGACGCGGCAAGTTCGCAATGGTGGGCATCCTTTGCGGCTGCCGTTGGAAACATTGTGAATATCGCCGAAGAACATTTGGCTGACTGCAAGACCGACGCGGACAAGGAGCGGCTGTCTGCGGAACTCATCAATCTGTCGGATCGCGCGGGCGACAAGACAAAGGAAATGGCGATGGGTATCGTGGCTATGCACATACTGGCATCCACGATGCGCGATGAAGAAGCCGGGGACAACGCGTTCTATTTGGCGGGTGCGGTAATTGATGACGCGCTGCAATTCATTCAGGACGGCAGAATTCCAAGCGCCGAGTTGGCGGCATCCATGAACCTCTACCTGCCCGGTTGAAGCCATGCTGCGGGCCGCAGGCCCCGGCGGGCCAAGCGCTTGGAAACCCGGCGCTTGGCGAATACGGCGAGCCGACGACGTTCTTTGTTGGCGGCGATGTGCCCGACATGGAGTGACGGATCGCCGGTTCACCCCCCTATTCAGAAGGGAGGAACATCTTCTCCTCCTTGGCGGCCGCCTCGAATGCCTTACGGGCTTCTTGAGTTGGCATCTCGTCGGCCAGAGCAGCCATGCAGACGCGCACCGCATAGTCCCACTTAGGTCCCTTCTTGGTCCATTTCAGGAGCTGCTCGGCCGCGCCCTCGACATGGCTGACCCCATAGCTGAGCCCGGGACGGTCGGTCCTTACGTAGACCGGAGGGTTGAACCAGTGAAGAGCCATGAGGGCTATTCGCGGCTATTAAGGGCAATGAACGGGTCCAAGGCGGTCGCCACGGTCACACCTTGGCCTTCCGCCAACCGGCCCACCATGCTTCCCATTGCGAGCAGAACCAGCGCTCGCCTCGCACGGGATTCACGCGCGTGGCCAGATAATACTCTTGGCCGGGCATGTGATAGATATGCTCGCCGCGCTCGTTAATGTTCCCCTTGATGTCGCAGCCTGCCTTGCGAAAGACCACCTTGCTCGATGAACCTCCGGAGGAATGGACCCGCTGGCGCTGATCGCCGGTCGCAACATTGGCGACGGAGGTAATCCCAAGCAGTGCTAGAACCAGCATAAGGCGAGCGGCGAGAAGCGAGCGCCACCATGGCCTTCGCCGTCCTGTCCATTTGGGATGAACTGCTTTGCCCATCGCCCTCTCCCAGGAAGGAGAATGCGTCCGTTAGGAGCGGAAGTCTAGAAGTTGCAGATAGCGACGGATGCCTAGGCCTTAGTTTTCCGCTTAGCTGGCGCTTTCTTCGGCGCGGACTTCGTGGTCGCCTTGCGGCCGAGGCCAATGGATTTCGCAAGGACGGACCGTTGAGCCGCGTAGCTCGGCGCCACCATAGGATAATCCCTCGCGAGACCCCACTTGGCTCTGTACTCATCGGGTGTCATGCCCAGCAAACCAAGGTGGCGCTTCATAGACTTGAACTTGCGCCCGTCTTCCAGACTCACGATGTAGTCGGGAAACACCGACTTCTTCGGATTGACCGCTGGAGTGAGCGCTGCTGGCGGCGGGGCAACCGGCTCGACTAAGCCTGACAGAGCAGAATTGACGCTGGCGATCAAATCCGGGAGACCGGCCACCGGCGTCGCGTTGTTCTGAACATAGGCGGCGACAATGTCTGCGGTCAGGCCCAACAGGTCGGCAGTCATTGTTTCTGCATCATTCTGCATTTGCGAGTTTTCCAAATTGAACTCCGACGTTCCTATCGGGCAAGTTCGTAAAACGCTATTGCTCGTCGCAGGACTGAGCGTTGTACGTAATGCACCTACCGTGGCCGTTATCACCGGAGCGGCGGAACTGGCGGCGGCACTCTTGTCATTTACCGTCCTTCGACATACTGCAAAGATCCTCACAGACATGCTTGCGCAAGCTGGCCCCGCAGCCCATTATAGATTTCGGGTTTGGGTAGGCGGAAAATAAATGCGTATGATTTCGATGGGCTTCGTTGTAGCCCTTTTGTCAGCTTCTTGTTTAGAGGCCGCGGCAAATCCCTCCAATACTTTTCCAGTTTGGATTTTTACGGACTATCATACCCGCGCAGGTGTTCTTCCGGCCTCGCTGCGTACGCCGCAATCAGACGCGCTTTGGTTGGTTGTATCAAGTCGACCTACCGAGGACGAAGCTATCGCCTTAGCGCAATCGTTTGCTCCGACTCTGGGGCCTACGGTCGTAGCGCAAAGCCGCAACGGCCACTTTGCCATCATCGCGGGCACGTTGAAAATCGATAAGGCCAAACCCAACCTGAAGACGCTAAAGGAGTTGCACATAATCCCGCAGGACGCATTTTTGTCCCGCGGGGAGAGCCTAGATCGTGTTGCTTGGCTGTCATTTCAGAGAGGCGAATCTTTCGATTTCATGGTGCAACCGGCATATCTCAAAGTGGTCCAACGCCTCCAGGCTGCGATGACGCGGCTCTCGTTCTATAACGGTCCAATTGACGGTTTGATCGGCCCGTCGACTGTCACGTCCTTCAAGACTTACACGGCAGGCTTTGGAATTCCTGCAGGCGATCTGCTCACAGAATACAGCCTCGCTGAGATCGAACGAGGCGCAGGTGATGGCTTTAGGAACGACCAAGAACGGAACCTCGCACAGTCACTTGGCTTCACCGATGCCGCCTCGTACCGAGACGCAATGGCTGGTGGATTTCCTTCGGCCAGCATGTTTTTGCAGGCTAAGAGCTTGGGTTTCAGCACCCAAAGGGAATTTGATGCTGCTGTATTGGGAGGTTTCAGAAGCCGCGATGAATATCAAAGGGCGCAGGCTACTGGCTTCACGTCCGCCGACGATTTTCGTGCGGCGCAACAATTTGGAATTCAATCCAAAAGTGAACTCGTGGCATTTCGCGCCTCCGGGTTCACAGACCCCGTGGAATTTAGGAACGCAAGCCAAAAGGGCTTCGCTGACAAGGCCTCGTTTGACAAGTTCGAGGCTCGAAGGCTGAAAGCGTCAAAAACAGCTGCAACGATCCTGCTGTCAGACGCAGAAACGTTTCTAAAGCTGAATCCGCAGACGACCAATGTGGTCGAGATCGCTGACAAGGCGGCCGCTCTCAACGCTCAAGTTCAAACAAATTCGGCCGACGCGCTAAACGACTCAACGCTTCGCCTAACTAATCTGCTGATGGCAGTTCCAGGTTTTGCCGAATTTTCCGCATCTAGGGACAAGGAACGGTCCCAGGACATCGAAAAGCAAAAAGCGCTTATCTTGGCCGAGCTTCAAGGCGACCAGCAGGCCCTCAAGACATGGATGGCAGCTCATCTCACTTCCAGCAAGCTGCCGTTGGTTGTCAGTGAAGTTAAGGCGCTTGACGGCTTGACCTCGTCGTCGGATTTGGAAGCCCTTACTGAATCGCGAGACAGCGTTCGGGCGCTCATCGTGAACCAAGGTCTCACCAGTGAGTTGGCGACCTTAAAAGCCCGATCGCAGGGGGAAGATAAGGGCGAACCGCAGGCAGACAACAATCCTGCCTTCACCGTTACTGAATTGAACAAAGTTCTGCTCAGAGGCGCACTTGATGATGTCGTTGTCCTTTACAACGCAGGTCCGGCAGCCCCATCGCTTTTGAAAACCCTCTCAGGCGAATTTTCATTCACCAAGAACGAGGCCTGGATTTGTCTCTTTGGTGTGGACAGCACCCCAGCGCTCGAAAAGGTTCTCCAAGTTGCTTTGGACCCGCTAGGCGGGAAAGCTATCCACGTTAGCCGGGAGTGCGGCCAAGCGGATATCAGACAAGCCGATCTCTTGTTTATTCAGCGGAAGAAATTCGTTGAAGCCAAACCGAGCTTCGCGGTTGCGTACCTGGAGGCCATCGAGGCAAAGACCCTGCGCCCCTTCGAGGAAATACATTTCGCCGATCTTAAGCGGCGAATGGACCAAGATAAGGCCCTCGCCGCCCAGATTGCAGCTGATGTCGAGAAGGGGTCTCGGCTGGGGTATGGCGGAATTCTGTTGGACAGCAAGTCCACCAGGATCTGCGGCGTGATCGACGGAGAGCCGCAAGTTCATATGGCTACCATCGACAAGCTGGCCGATTTTGCATCCATCCGGAAGGCTGATCCACAAATATCGAACGTCGATACTGCCTACCAGGATGTACGCCGGGATAAATGCCGGATCCTCTATGGCTCAAGCACGACCCTCAAAGCCGTAACCGAAGCCTTGACGCGGGACAGCGTCAATTTTGCATATGCCCCGATCTGGTTTGAACAGAGTGACGTCACTGCGGCTCAAGCGAAGTTCGAGCTTACGCGGCAGGACCAAGTCAAGTCTGAACAAGCCGCGCGCGTTGCAGCCGAAGAGGCAAAACGCGTTGCCGCCCAACGTGTCCAGGAAGCGCAAAAGACGAAGTCAGTGCAAGAAGCAGCTCTTCGTCAAAAGAATGGTCCAGCAGCCGTTGCCCTTTTGAACATGTTCTCTGACGGCTTGAAAACAGCCATCCTTAATGGGGCGGCCAAAACTCAATCGCCATCCGAGGTAAACATCGCCGCTCTGTTCCCCGAGTTCACAAGTTGGAACCAACTACTCGGCCAGGATGCATGGAAGGCAACTGACGTTGCCTCGTCAGTCGACAACTACGGGACCGTGAACTGGAAGAGCCGAAACCTCGAGGCGATCATCATCAAGACGGTCGTTAAAATGGCGAGTGCGGAACGTGGAGAATACAAAGACGAATGTTTCGTTTTCGGAGCCGTGATCGACAACGAATTTAAGATGGTGCGCGATCCATATGAGGCGAGATGTGAGAAAGACGCTTCGTCCGATTGGGCGGTTGGCCATGAGCTCAAGAGCTTATGGGTGGTCAACTAAGGCCTGCCAAAGGCTTAAATTGAATGATATTTCGGTGGCTGCGGCTAGGCTTGGCGTGGCCCGCGCGTCAGCTAGGCGGGGGCCCCGTCGACCCCGCAGCGCGGTTTCGCGCGCTGGCGGCCCCTGCACGGCCTGAAAAACACCTATTTAGGCGCTGAGCTGGGGCGGTTTTTCGAAAACTTGGCTTTTGCAGGTGCTGACTGTCATCGACTCAAGCAGCGCGATCACATGCTCGGTTTCGAGTTCGTCTCCATCACAGAATCCCAGCAGGTACGACGCCTTGTCACGACGTTCGGGGTCGTTGCGGGCTGGAAAGCGGCACAGCGCCATGAACAAGTCGCGCTCGGATTTGCTCGCCTCTTCCAATCGTCGGCAGTCGACTAGACTGGCCTCGTCGCCAAGCGCGACTACGTCGGTCTGCCGAGCGGCACGGGCAACCGCTGCATACGCCGCACAGTGCGACACGATGGCGTGAACCAAATCGGGAGACACAGTTTCCGCGGCCTCCATGGTCTCGGCGATGTCGGCGCACCTGACCGGATCCTCGACGTAGTTTGAGGGATAGACCGTGGCGAACCATTTGCAGCCGTCAACTTGATTCAAGGCGTCGGACAATTCGCGCGCGAGCCGAGCGATGCGGCCAGCCAGCAGCTCAGCAGGTAAGACCAAGTTGCCGATGCCGGGTTCGGCCCCCTCGGCGCCGCAGGAGGCCAGCGGCAACAATACCGCCGCTGGCAGGGCCTGGACAACCGCTCGGCGGGTGAAGGTCGCCCCTCCGTTTGAGCCGACCATCAATATTCCTCCGCGCGCATGATCGTCAGCGCCCGACGCGTCAATTCCGCGTTGGTTGGGTCGGGCGACCCGCCTCGCATCTCTGCGTCGTAGTAGTCGATCTTCCAGAAGAACTTCGAGCCCTCTAGGTCGATGGCGCCGAAATCGTGTTCTGCATGAGGATCGTTGCCGCTGTTAAAGGCTTCGAAGGCCCGAACCGAGCGCAACAGCGCCCGGCGTTCGGTATCGGCAAGGGCAGCTACGCCGCTGGTAAGGACGACATGGCCGCCAATGAAGCTGCGGCGGAAGGCATCATTAAGGCGTCGAATTTCTGGTGTTTTGTCGGTCATCGTACATCCCGGCTGTTGATGATCAGGCAAGCAGTTACGAACAGAACCACCCGCCCTCATTCGGCATGTCGGGGGTGCAACAGGGCGAGGTGATGGGTGCGCCGAACGATCACCGGCCAGTCGGAGAAGTCGCGCCACTTGAGGGTGAACAGCCCATCGGCGCTAACCTGGATGACATGGGCGGGGAACCAGCCATCGTTCGCATCCTCGCAAGCCAGCACCAAACTGCCGAAGATGATCTGGTCCCAGCCTTCTGGAATGGTCAGGCCTTCGTTCACGTCGCCTGATTGGTTTGCACCGACGGCAGATGCCTTTTTGCCGGGCTTGGGTTTTTCGGCTGCGGGCTTGGCAGCTCTGACAGGCCACCTGTACGATTTGGGTAGGTGGGTGGCGATCTTGTCGAACAATGGCACCTTAACGAACGGCACGAATGCCTTGCCGCTGGCAAACACGCGGCCCTGACGCAGCTTCCCAGCCAGATCGCGCAGCTCATCGGTTGAAGCTCGAAGTGCCGCCATCCCCATCATGCCCGCGGCCTTCTCGGCCAGATCAGTTTCGGCTTCAGCGAACCAGGAGGCATGGGCCTTGCCGCCATCATCGAGCCCTAGGACGATCAAGGCAGGCAAGGCGGCCGACGAAGCGGCGGAAACTGTGGCATTGGTCATTTAGGCCTCCAAAAGAAAAGGAGCCGATTGGCCCCTTTTTGGTTGAGTTTTTCAGATGATAATCGGTGGCGTCGGCGCGAAGTCGTTGGCGGCACAAGCCGGGCTCACAGCCTTATCGTCAAAACAGTCATTGCCCGCCTTTGCTCGGTTCAGCGGCGAAAATCGCCCATCTGAACAACCGCATTATATAGGAATAAATGCCTCTTGTCAAGGTTTTCCGCTAAACGGGGTCGTTTTGTCATAGCTATGATCCGCGCCGCCAACGCTAGAGCGACAAGAGATTGCCATGCGACTGGGGTGATGTAAGCAATGCTTTTCGGCCGCCATTGTTGCATAGTGGCTTGGGGAAAGAGCGGGGGAATTCATGGCAGCTGGCGTTCGAAGAGCGATTGCGCTCTGTAGTTTGATTGCGACCGCTATCGCCTTCTTTTCCTCACCAATGTTTGGAGCCGCCAAGCTTGCATTCAATTACTACGATCCAATTTCAATTGCAGAATTCAGGCTTCGTTGGCTCTCAACCGATGACATCGCAGCGAAGATTGAGGAGGCAATTGCTGAAAAGGATTTTTCCGACGCATCCAAACTAGTGGAGATCGGGGAGGAGCAAGGCCACACCTTCGATCCCGAGCTGGTCGCGCGAACTAAGGAGGGACTACTTCGAGCCGGGTGGCGGAACGCGAATGATCTTGTCTCCGGCTTCTTGTCAGGCAACGTCGAGACTTTCGGCAGCTTTCCCGGCGCAATCCTCGCGGACTACTTCGGCTTTGGCGACATCAGGGACGCAACTGTAGAAGGCACAAAGGCGGCCAGTGGTGAAGACTATGACGCGATCACGCTAGGAGCGTCGGTCGTTGGCATTCTGACAGTGCTGCCGGGGACTGGCACTCTAGACGTTGGCGCCTCTGTCGTAAAAAATGCCAACAAGGCGAAAAAACTAACCGCACCGATGGCCCGCTTCCTCAAAAAAGCATTTAGCAATTTGGTGGACCTGAAAGCTTTGAAAAAACCGCTTTCGGCGTCCGAGCCCCTTTTCAAAATGCCAAGCATCGCTTCGATCTTGCGCCTACGAGACAAGATCTCTGTCAGGGAGATTGAGGACCTGGATTTCTCAAGGCTAAGGGCTGCGGCCAGTGAAATCGGCCGCATCGATTCCAACGCTATTCGGAAAAAATTCGATGGGGTTCTCCGACCAGAAGAGTTGGAAGAGGTGGTGAAATTTACAGGTGGAGTCTCGACTGTAGCTTACGGCGGTGGCCTGAGAGCTGCTTTCCAGGCGCTCTCGAAATCGGACGATCCGACCGATCTATCCCGTTACGGAATGTTGGCTAAGAAGGCAGGAAAGCGCTCGTCACCTATAATCCGCCTGCTTGGCAAGAGCTCCATCTACTTAGGCAAGCTGGTCTATGCAATCATCGGCGCTGTGATCTACGCTGTTGTGTGGGTGCTTGGTGCGATCTGGTCAGTGTTTGCGTTTGTCCGCAACTTGCGAAGGCTACGCTAAGGTCGGGAGGGGTTGAGAGTGGCGAAGCGGTCTACATTAGCGCTCGTGGCAGCAGGCGTCGGCAGCGCAGCCGTTGCAGGCTACGGCCTCTCAATTGGCAGAGACCTTTGGAAAACGACCAAGCGGAGCCAAGGTGTCATTATCGTCGCCATAGCTTTGTTTGGGGCTGTTGCGCTTCCAGTTGTTGGTGGACGGGGACTGGTAAGGGGGCATGATCGAGGACCTATTGCTGGCCTGCTTATAACCTTTGTTGGCAGCGTTTGCCTGATCCTCGTGGGGTTCGGACTCGCCTTTTGCTTGCTTGGATACCTGACCTACGATGAAACCCTTCCAAACGCGGGGCTCCATGCAACCGCACTGGTCTGTGCCGCCATCACAGGAGCCTTTGCCGCGATAGGCATGATGTGGGGAGCAGTGCAGCGGCCTAGCCGCCTGCGGACCTTTGCGGTCTCCAAGGCAAACCAGCAGTTCTTGGACAACATCGGATTTAAGGAAACCGGCGGTGAGGATATAACTCACTACGATCCATCCGGGCAGGCCCTACGACTGCTCGAACATCATAAGGATCGTCTGGTTTTCATGGCGGTTGGGCGACGCGGAAAACGCGCATTTATCGATCTGGACGCAGCCGGACAGATGACTGGCTACAGCGGCATAAGCTGACCGATCGATTACAGCAGCCGTCTTTGGCGGCGATAGCCAACTGCCGGTCAAATCGTGTTGGCTGCAGACGTCAGGGCGGCTGTGACGTCCCGCGCACCTTCCTCGGCCCAAACCCTATCGTCCAACATAAATCGCCAACTGTTTGTATGTTCGACGCGCTTGGCACGGCGCACCACGACCTCATGCGGGATCACGATGGCCTTGGTGACCCGGTAGCTTTCATCGAACAGGACGGCAGCCAGGAAATCAAAGGTGTTGTCAGGAAGGCGCCGGATCGCGCTGAGCTGACGGGACGCATTCCTGGGCGTGATGCGACGGCTTTTGATCTGGTATCGCAGTCCCGCGGCATCCGTCGCATCGTGGCCGCTAGAAGAATTGCTTTGCAGCGACCATCCAAAAGCCGTTGCAAAAAGAAGCTCGGCATAGTCCCCGAGAGGAGCATTGCCGGTGCGCACGATCTCACGATCACGTAGCTCATCCATGATCTGGCTATGCAGGATCAGCAGTTCAGTGACGCCTGCCGTTCTAATTATTTCCGGCCGAAGCGGCACGGCTGCCTGCTGAACAATCTGAATCACACCGACCAGAGGGACGGCTACCTGCGGAACTGCCACGCCCATTTCGTACTCTTCGGCAGGCACAACCCGCCGCAACATGTTGCCGATGATCATCCGTTGTTGACCGGGGTTGAGGTGCGAATATCGAGCCTGCCGGTCGATCCCATAGCGCTTAGCCACATCGTACAAGCGGGCAAGGTCGAGCTGACCGTCCGACTCTTTAACCTGCGGTTCAAGCCAAAGGTTAAACGGACTATCGGCGGTGTTCTTGAGCCAAGCGTCACGCTGGTCGGGAGATATCTTCATGTGGCACAGCCTCGGTGTGGTGGATATCAGGTACGCATGCGTCAAACACGATATCCTCGTCGCCACGACCAGCTATGCGAGGTTTCCAGAAAAGCCGCTAGCCCAGCACGTTCTCCGTGAGCGGCGAAGGGCGATCTAGAGCAGAGGATCGCCAATCTTAAGGCAGTAAACGCGCCTTCCAGAGACTGGGATGTAACGCGGCGCTTTTATAGAAAGCTTCGGGTTCCTACCTTTTTCTGTGATTAAGGCACCTTGCGCTCGCAAGTCCTTCAGTACGCGGGAGAGGTCTGTGCTGATTTCACGAAGTTTGCTGGTCTCGATGTAGTAGAATGTTTCGCCATGTTGGGACGTCCATCTGTATCCAAAATCGGTCTCAAAAGGCACACGATGCTTTGGAGCTGCACTTGAGCCGAGATCGAACACGGATCGTCCTTTTGCCCTCAAAACCTCTTTTATGACCTCGGTCGCTGAGTTCTGAACGACAGCTTGAGGACTCCCGACTTTAGGAACAAGTTGAAGCGCGTATATGCAGGAATTCATGACCGATGCGTCGTTGTCCGGTAAGATGCCCCATTTTTTCGCCATGAAACCAGCCGCATACGTTATCGAGAATGTATCCACTATGCGACTTGGCAGCGCTCCGTTTCCGATCTTGGCCCTGAAGGCCGTCATGAGACTCACAATGCGCGAGCGAAATCTGACCGGATCTTGGGCGACAGCAGTTGCAACCTCCTGAATGAACGCGCGGCCAGCCGTCCCATACTGTTGATTGCAGATTACCCGAATGTGGTTGGTGGCAGACATAGTGTCAGGGTAGCCCGCTGGAACCTCACGCATAAGCGGCCCCTGAAAGGATACTTCACAGGTACGACTAGCCACGGCGCGAGCAACGCCGTCCGGCCCCTTCATTCCGTCACGGGTCGAAACATTGCCCGTGCTTAGAAGTGCCATGCGGAGGCTTTCCGCTGGCGGGTGGTCGAACTTGCGCCTTCCGCTGCTCGAAGCCTGCTTGAATGCCATTTTTCCACTGATCTGCAGCGAGATATCCATTTCGTTCTGTTCGTCGATAAAAAGCATTGAGTCGTTGTACGGCTTGCGGAGTTGGTCGAACGACGCCTCTGACAAATTCCAAGTTACACCGCCGCCGATCCCACTTGAGGGATCACCAGCATGGACGGACGCGGCAAGCATGGCGAATGTCGTTTTCCCGGACTCCGGCTCACCTATCAATTCAATGTAGGGGTTCAGAACATGGGACGGCGCGAACCTCAGAAGCGGCCCTAACAGCGCATACGCCTGCAGGAAAAGCGTTATGGGTTCTTTGCCGCCTATCGCGGATAATTGGGCTTTCCATTCTGCAAGGGTGCCAACGGGAGTGTGGCGTTCATTGGTATCGAACGTGACGATGATCTCAGTTGCCGCCCCATCCGCTCGGCAAATCGACCCGTCTCCAAAGACATAGATATTATCGGTCAGCCAGCCGGGTCGGGACGCTATCAATCCATCTCGGAAATGCAGGTGCTCTTCCACAATTTTTTTAACGGAATTGCGCTTGCTCGTCGTAAGATACGTCATCCCGGCAGCCGCCAGTCTGGAGAAAACGTTTTTGTCGTTTTCGATGAGGTCGCTCGTTGAGAACCATACGGCGCTGGAGGCCGTGCCGAATTTGTAGTGGGTCTGCCCGTTTTGACTCTTAACAGCGTCCAAGATCCCGGGGGGCTCATTGGCCGGGACGGGTGCTCCTTCGGACAAGTTCGACATATTTATTCTCCCTTTCGAAAGTGGGAATTCATCGTTTCCCACCTTTCCCACCAATTTTTTACCGTCATAATTTTTTTTGTATTTTCGGCCATTTCGTCGACGTGCAGTTTTAAGGCTCGCAGCATCAACTGGGCCGTAGAACGCTTCCAGGAACCCGTTGAGGCCGTCGAACGCCTAGTTGGTCAAGCAACTCGCCCATATCGGCAGTCAGGAACGTGTCGATCAATTTCGGCCGCAGGCCACGGCTGATCACCAGTTCCCGAATGCCGTGGTCGGCGAACCATGACAACCATTCGGCGCGTTCAGATGGTGCCATCTTGTTGCGCCGCCGACTTGGCCTGCCGTTTTCGGCTTCGTACGAAGAACGAAACTCGGGCTTGAATTTCGTCATATAGAGAAGGTGACCCCGCAAATGGAAAACAGGCAGGACTTTGGATTTTATGTGGGGGGCTTTAGGGATTGCGATGTTTAGTTCGTCCAAGGTCGGACCAGCGAAGATGGCATGGAGGTGAGGTTCGAAGACCATCGCACCGTGGATGTCGACAGCAGACACTTCAACAACCGCAATGCCTTTGGATGTCACGCCCCGACTTTTTAGATTGCGGTGTATCGTTCCAAGGATGGCCGCAGGCCGCCGAGGCGAGAAGCCGAGCAACTGCCCCGCTGGAACGCGGTGGTTTAGATCGGCAATGGTGATCGAATGTAGATCAGGGTCGCCGTCCATGACGTCAGCGATGGAGGTAATCGCCGCCAACCGAGCGCGGAACTGCTCGTAGACGCATGCAGCGCTTCTCGGCGCAGCACAATCAAGCGAGTCGAAATCGCGATGGACGGCCTGTTCAAAGGCAAGGCCGTCGAACCCAGACGCTTCAACCAACGACTTGTTGTTAGACTGCCGCTGCGCGAGGCCACGGACAGAGAATGTCACCGCCGAAGGATCGCCTTTGTAGCGGACGCCCGCAGCTTCAGCGGCTGCTTGTGCCTCAGTGATGATCGATTTCAAGGCATCGCGGATTTCAAACTCGGTATCAAAAATGCGCTTCGAAAGGTGGGGGCGCCAAGGAGCTTGGGGTGCCATCACACACCCCCGCAGGCGGTAGTGCTCGTGCGAACACGGGCTCTCAGAAAAGATTTCAGTTCCCTGACGCGATAGGAGACGGTGCCTCCTGTTTTGACGGAACGGCGCCTCACTTGTTGGCTCCCCGGGCGCGCTTTCCTTTTGATGGCCGATAGCCCGCCGGGTCGATCTTCGTAATGATCCGAATACGCACCTTATATTTTTTGTCGAAGGCAGGCTCGCTTGCGATCAACAGGACATCCGTTGGAACGCCCGGCGGATCGAAAATCCTGACAAAGGAGACCGTCTGGTCATCGCCCAAAGCCAGCAGGGCAACATGAATAATCTTGGCTGCGGTGAGCGCGTGATGATCGGCCACATGATGGACGAGCTGATAAAAATCAAGCAAGCCTTTGCCGCAGCAAGCCACTTCAGGCTCTTCGGAGCACATGGCATAGGCAAGGATGAAATTGGCATCATATCGCGGCTTGTATTTTTCTTCGAGCGGAAGGCTCGTCACCATTGCGTTGACGTCGTCAAGAGTCTGCTGGAAGGTAAAAACTACCGGCAGAGACTCCCGGAGCCGCAGCACCAAAAAATCGATCACCTCGGGTTCTTTGTCGAGTAGGTCGAGTGGAGCATTGTCGTTTTCGGCCAAAAACGAGGACATGATCAATCTCCCAGATTCTGAGAGGTCGACGAGCGGGTTCTTGACTTGATAAAGAGAGCGAATTCGGGGGCAGGATATGCGACCCTCGATCCCAGTTTCACAAATTGTGGACCCGAACCTTGGACTCTCCAATTCGCTAGAGTCTTGGTGCTGATCGTCAGAATATCGGCAGCGGCTTTGGGAGTGAGAAGAGCGCAAACGTCGCGCCCGTACCCGCTTTTTGGTTGTTCTTCTTCAAACGTAGACATCCGCGCTCCTTGCTCTCGGGAGGCTAGGAGGCTGTTTGGACGGGCTTGAACTAAGACGCCGCGCGCAACTCCATAACCTCACCGGATTGATCGGTGAAATTTCGCATGGCCGAAAAGGAGTCACTCGAGCTGTGGCTTAGAGCCACGCCAATGATTTTTTCGGGTATGTCGCGGATTTTCGCCCTCTGCCAATGGCAGCGCCAATTCAACTGTGCATCAAAACCGGCAAAATGGTCAAGCATGAAATGGTGGTTGCTAAGTGCTTGCTAGGCAAGATGCCGAACGGCGGTGCAAGCTATAACCCATTGATTTTGTTGGCGCACCCGACAGGATTCGAACCTGTGACCTCTGCCTTCGGAGGGCAGCGCTCTATCCAGCTGAGCTACGGGTGCTTTCAGGACCTGTGATCCGGAAAACGAACCAGCCGGTAAACCGGCCAGCCACGGCTTCTTAGCGGAAGCCGGCGCGGGCTTCAACGGGCAAGTGGCCTGCGGCAGGACTGCAAACCCGGATTAACGCGCTTTCGGATTTCTGATTCCCTGGAGGTTCCATGATCAGGAGCCTTGCCGCTCTCGAAGGGGCACGAGAGGGCGTACAAGCCTACGAGAAACGAAAAACCCGCCTCGGCGGCGGGTGGTGGCGCAAATCAGCACCATGACCAAATCTATAGCACCGGGCAATCGAACTCACCCTGCCGCCGGGGCGGGATGGTCCGCCGGCGGCGCAAGGCCGCGATGGATCAGCGCCGCGCAGGCACTGGCTATGGTTCCGGCAAACCAGGCAACGGCATACCAGGCGGCGGCAAACCGGGGAGCGGCGAAGCGGTCTGCGGCTGCCCCGCGTACATCAGCCGCGTCTTCGTGTCCGCCATCGTCGGCGACAGGCTCCGCTGGATCAGCGCCTCGACATGGTCGTTGCGCTGGCGCGCGCTGTCGGCGCCCATCACCACCACCACCAGCCGGCGGCCGTCGGCGTCATAGGAGGTGACGATGTTGAAGCCCGACGCCCTGATATAGCCGGTCTTGATGCCGTCGACGCCGCGCACCCGGCCCAGCATGTCGTTGTGGCCGCGTACCAGCCGGCCGCGGAACATGAAGTCGCTTTCGGAGAAATAGTGGAATTGCTGCGGGAAGCGGGCGCGCAGCGCCATGCCCAGCACCGCCATGTCGCGCGCGCTCGTGTGCTGGTCGGCGTCCGGCAGGCCCGATGCGTTGCGGAACACGGTGCTGCTCATGCCGATCTGGCGCGCTTTGGCGGTCATGGCGCCGGCAAACGCCTCTTCTGAGCCGCCGAGATATTCGGCGACGGCCACCGCCACGTCATTGGCCGATTTGACGACGATCGCCCGGATCGCCGAATCGACATCGATCGTCTCGCCGCGCCTGAAACGCAGTTTGGTCGGCGGCTGCCCGGCGGCGTGGGCCGAAACCGGGATCTGCGTGTCCTTGCCGACGCGGCCCGACTCCAGCGCCTCGAACAGCAGATAGAGCGTCATCATCTTGGTCAGCGAGGCCGGATAGCGCTGCGCCGTCGAATTGACCTCGAACAGCTGCTTGCCGGTCCTGGCGTCGATGACGATGGCCGCATATTTCTGCGGCGCCGCCGGCACCGCCAGCACAACGTCGGGCGGCGCGGTGGTGCAGCCGGCAACAAACAGCAGCAGCATCAACGCCACGACAAATCTCTGGACGAGGGAAGGGAAGCGGAGCAAGGCGGTTCCGAAGCAGGCTGTTGCTGAGAGGGCCGAAACCTAGCCTAACCCGATTGCTTCGTCCATTTGGTTAATGCTGTATCCCCTTCACCCGTTCACGGCAGAACCCCCTCACCCGGATTGCCAACCGAATTGCAAAGGGGGCAATTCGGGGCAATCCGACCTCTCCCCGAGGGGAGAGGAGGTCGCCGACGCCGGTGCTCGTCTCTTCTCCCCTCGGGGAGAAGGTGGACGCGAAGCGGCCGGATGAGGGGGGGTCTTGTCTCTTCCGTAGGCCGTCTGCCCACCCGCCCCGAAATCGCCCGTTTCCTGTTCTGTTTTGCCTTCGGGGTCGCGCTGCCGTTAAAGTGGTGCGACATTTGGCTTGGGGGTTTTTTATGACGAGTGGAATGGAACTCGGCGCGCAGGCGCCGTCGCTGATCAGGGCATCGCTCAGCCGCACCGGCAAATGGGCCGGCAGCATCGCCTTTGTCGGCGGTGCGGCCTCCGACATCCTCAATCCGCTGGCGCCCTTCGCCGCCTATATCGCGCTGGCCGCTTCGGTGGCGGCGCTCATCATCGCCATCGCCATCGTGCTCAGGCTGGTGCTGGCGACCAAGGCGCTGCCGGCGTTGATTTTCGCCACCAGTGCCGCGGCCGTCGCCGGCGGCGTCTATGGCCTGCAACAGCAGACCAATTCGCAGAACGGGTTGATCGCCGGCCTGGTGCCGGCCATCGCTCAGTTGCAGCAGTCGATGGGCATCGTCTCGGCCAAGGTGGCCAAGATCGAACAGACGGTCACGCAGACGCAGCAGACGGTCGAGGCGGTCAAGCAGACGACCGACACGGTGGCCAAGGCGACCGAGGAGATCGCTTCGACCCAGCAGCAGCAGACCGAGCAAGGGGCGCAGACGCAAAAGACAGTCGAAGCGGTCAAGCAGACCACCGATACGCTGGCCGCCGGCCAGCAGCAGCAGGCGGCCCAGGCCGAAAAGCTGCAGGCGACCACCGAGCAGATCGCCGTCTCGATCGATACCATCGCCAAGGGTTTTGCCGCGCTCGCCGCGCAGGGCGGGACGATCGCCGAGCCCAAGCGGCCGGATGAATTCTACCACAATGCCCGCGTCTACGAACTGTCGGGCGACATGCTCAACGCGCGGCGCTCCTATCTGGCGTTCGCCGGTTTCGATGTCGACGCCGTCGACCCCTACACGCGCTTTGCCACGCTGCTTCGCGTGCAGGACGGCAAGGCGGGTGCGCGCGAAGTGTTCGGGGCACTGGCCGACAAGGGCAAGGCGCTGTCGATCAAGCTGGTCCACGCACTGCAGTTCGACGACACCCAGCGCCTCGAAAAACTCAACGCCTTCATTGCGGCCCATCCCGATTTTCCGCCGGCCTATTTCCTGTTGTCGCAGGAATTTTCGGAAGACCGCCTTGGTTCGCAGTCGCTGTCCGACAAGCGCAACGAGGCGACGGCGCTGACCAAATTCATGTCCTATGAAAAGGATGGCGGGCTGCTCAAATATTTCGTCGACCAGACTCAGCTCGCCGATTGGCTGGACCGCAGCCGCAGCCGGCTGGCGGCCCTTGGCGATGTGCTCGATCCCACGCGTTTCGCGCCGACGCTGACGCCGATGCGGTCGAACCAGGGTTGGTCGATGACCATCTCGCTTCCCGAACCCGCCACCGCCATCTCCTGGCGCATGGGCGACAGCGGGCCGTTCACCGACACTGGTTTCCTGGCGCTGAACGACCAGAAGACCGGCAAGCCGATGCCCAATCCGAGCTTCGAACTGCCCGACAGCACCGGGCCTGGCACCATCGCGATCAAATATCTCGATCTCCGGGGACGCGAAACCGGCCCGTTCAACATCAGCTTCGATCCCGAGGCAGCGCTTCAGCAAGGCGCCAAGCAGGTCCTCGACCAGTTCTGGACATCGTGGATCGCCTTCGACGCCAGCGGCAATCATGGCCTCGTCTATTTCTCGCAGATGCTGTCGTTCCGCTGCGCCATCAAGCAGGTGCATTACGGCCTGAATGGTGCTGCGCTCGACAAGGAGATCAAGATGCCGCCTTGCGACAAGAAGGACCCCTACGCCATCCCCTACGACTACCTGCCCTATTTCAAGGTCGCCGACAGCGTGAAGTCGATGTCGGTCCAGGTCACCTACACCGACGGCACTCAGTCGCCGGTGCGCGAATACAAGCGGCAGTAGGGCCCTGGCTGCCGCGTCTAAGACGGGCAATGAATTCAATTGATGTGGTCGTGCTACGGGAGTTGGCGCTGCCCCTCATCGCCCTGCCGGGCACTTCTCCCCGTATAAGTGACGGGGAGAAGGACGCCGTCATCGATGGTTTCGCCAATCACCAACGGAGCAAGATGGACGCCAGGGTTGCGCCCAGCCTACTTCTCCCCGTTCACGGGGAGAAGGTCCCGGCAGGGGGATGAGGGGCAGCGCCAACAAATGAGGATTGGTTCCCCTCCGCGCAGTCGCCGAAGACCAACTCTGATGCAAAATGCCGGCCGCCACGCTTGCGCAACCGGCGCGGAGCGGCTTTTGCTGGCGCGGGCAGATTCGGCAGGTGCATGATGGATACGATCACGATCAAGGCAAAAGGCATTTCGGTTTCGCTCGACCTCACGGTCGGCCATCTCGCCGACATGGCGGTCGACATCGACGGCCGCCGGCTGCAGCCGCTGCATCGAGCGCCCTGGGTCGACGCGCGCGAGACTCTTCCGGAAAACCTGCCCGAAGGCACGGTTCGCCTGTCAGGCGATTTCCTCTGCGCGCCGTTTTCGCGCAGCGATATCGAGGACGCACCGCTGCATGGCTGGCCCGCCAACAGCGCCTGGGATGTCGTCGACAGCCAGGCGACATCAGATGGCTGGCGCGCCACCTTCCGACTGCAGCGCAAGGTCATGGGCGCCACGGTCGACAAGATCCTAACCCTTCGCGACGACCACCCCTTCCTCTACCAGGAGCATGTCTTTTCCGGCGGTTCGGGCGCCATCTCGGTCGCCCATCATCCGATGACGGCGATGAAGAACGGTGGCAGGTTGGCCTTTTCGCGTAAGCGCTTTGCAGCAACGCTGGATGACCCGCTGGAGCCCGATCCGGCCCGTGGCCGGTTCCTGCTCGCCTATCCCGCGCGCTCCACCGACATGACACACTTTCCCGACGCTGCCGGCGGCACCATCGACCTGACCGACTATCGCATGGACCAGCTGCGCGAGGATTTCATCACCCTGGTCGAGGCCGATCACGGCGGGCCGGGCTGGACAGCACTTGCGCGCCGCGCCGAAGAAGATCTGGTGCTGGTGCTCAAGAACCCGGCCGAATTGCCCGTCACCATGCTGTGGCTCAGCAATGGCGGCCGCGACTACGCACCGTGGAACGGCCGTCATCGCGGCGTGCTTGGCATCGAGGACGGGCGCGCTTCTGTCGGCCATGCCGCATCCGT
The DNA here is from genome assembly GCF_024746795.1 of Mesorhizobium sp. AR10. Taxonomy (NCBI): domain Bacteria; kingdom Pseudomonadati; phylum Pseudomonadota; class Alphaproteobacteria; order Hyphomicrobiales; family Phyllobacteriaceae; genus Mesorhizobium; species Mesorhizobium sp. AR10. Next base: position 805,192 of record NZ_CP080524.1, on the reverse strand, counting down.
GGGCGACAACTGGCTGAAGCGGGAAGGGGTGGCGACCGCGTTTGCATTGGATGAAGGCAGCAAGGTTTCTTTCCGTCATGTCATCGGCGCCGTGCCCCAGTCCGGCGGCGAGCCGCCGCGCGACATCGCCACCGCGCAAGGCCGGATGCGCATCCTTGCTGCCGACGGCACAGAGCGGGACATCGCCTTCGACAGCGATTTCCTGCGCATCGGGCGCTCTGTCCCTGCCTGAGTGCGTTGCGTCATTGCGGGTTTGAAATTTCCGCGAACTATCGCCAAGATGCGGCCGAAACAACCCTGCGGAACACCCAGCCAGGAAGGCTCTCATGTCCGAAATTGCCCATCTCGCCGCCACCATCTTCAAGCGTGCCGGCAAGGCGCAGCGCTTCATCGTCGCCATTGCCGGTCCTCCGGCCGCCGGCAAGTCGACGCTGTCGACCAGCCTGCATGATTTGCTGCCGGAAGGGGCTGCCGAAGTCGTGCCGATGGATGGTTTCCACTATGACGATATCGTGCTCAACCGGCGAGGTCTTCGTGCGAGAAAGGGCGCCCCTGAAACCTTCGACTTTGCCGGCTTCGAGACGCTGCTGAAGCGCATCCGCGCCAGCGAACCCGATATCGCCATTCCGGTGTTCGACCGAAACATGGAGCTGTCGCGCGCCGCTGCCGCAATCGTCACCGCCGAGACCAAATTCATCCTCGTCGAGGGCAATTATTTGCTGCTCGACGAAGAGCCGTGGTCGCGCCTGGCGCCGCTTTTCGATTTTACGGTTTACGTCGATGTGCCGCGCGCCGAGCTCGAGCGCCGCCTGGTGGAGCGCTGGCACGAGCATGGCCGGTCCGACGAGGACGCGCGCGCCTGGATCGCCTCCAACGACATGCCCAACATCGATCGCGTGCTTGCTCGCCGCCGGCCCGCCGACCTGATAATCGGCGATCACGCATAATTCGCGGGAATTCCGAACGGGAACCTTAAGACTTTCAGGTCGTTATCCCTCACCGGCAATCGTGCCGACGCGAGGGAACCGTCCGATGGCTACCAAGGCAAGAAAACCCGTCAAGGGTAAGACAGCTCAACCCAAGGCAACGCAAGCGAAGGCGGGCGCTGGTCCGGCAATCGCGGCGCGGTCCAAGGACGCAAAGCCGGCTTTCGGCAAGGCAGCACCCAAGAAGGTGGTACCCGGCACAACGGCGAAGGTGGCAGCAAAAACCGCCAAGCCGAAGAAGCCGGCAAGCGGCGGCGGATCGATGGCAGGCAACGCCATGCGCACGGTCAAGGCGACGGCCAATGTTGCCGCCGGTGCAGTTGTCGCCACTGCCAGGGGCGCTGCGTCGCTCGCCGCTTCCGTCATCGGCAAAGGCGGCTCAAAAGCCAAGGCCAAGGCGAAATAGGCCGAGCCCCACAAGATAGGTTGGGCCGCTCCCTGTGGCCTTGGCAGTCAGCCGCGTGCCGGAATGGTTAGGCCTTTTTGCACCGCAGGCCGCGCGAGGCCGCGCTCCAGCCATGCCGCAACGATGGGGAAATCGTCGAAGCCGACGAGTTCCCTCGCATCATAGAAGCCGATCAAATTGCGCACCCAGCCGAGCATCGAGATATCGGCGCGAGCATCGAGATATCGGCGATGGTGTAATCGTCGTCCATGATCCAGGTGCGACCCTTCAGTCTTGTCTCCAGCACACCGATCAGCCGCCGCGATTCGTCGCGATAGCGTTCCAGTGGGCGCTTGTCGGCGATCTCGCGTCCGGCGAATTTGTTGAAAAAGCCGACTTGTCCGAAGATCGGCCCGATCGAGGCCATCTGGAAGAACACCCACTGGATCGTCTCGTAGCGCCGCACCGGGTCGGCGGGGATCAGTCTGCCGGTCTTGTCGGTCAGGTAGAGCAGGATGGCGCCGGATTCGAACAGGCCGATCGGCCTGCCGCCCGGACCGTCCGGGTCGATGATCGCCGGTATCTTGCCGTTGGGGTTCAGCGACAGAAACTCCGGCGTCCAGCTTTCGTTCTTGCCGATGTTCACCAGATGCGCCTCGTAGGGCAGTCCCAGCTCCTCCAGCGCGATCGACACCTTCACTCCGTTCGGCGTCGTCGCCGAATAGAGCTGGATGCGGTCTGGGTGGCTCGCCGGCCAGCGCGTGGCGATCGGAAAAGCGGACAGATCGGTCATCGAAACTCCAGGGCCGGGATTTCGCGCGGCATCGCGCGGGCATGGCGGGTTGCCAAGAGTTAGGCGGGCATGCAGCCACGATCAATATGGCGGCCGAAAAGTTTCGCTGGACCATAGTCAGGAGAGGCGCGTCCGGTCAGACCGCCTTGAACGCCACCACCGCATTGGTGCCGCCGAAGGCAAAACCGTTGCTGATCGCGGCGCGCACCTTGCGCTCGCGCGCGACGTTGGGCGTGATATCGAGATCGCAATCTGGATCGGCCTCACGAAAATTCGCCGTCGGTGGCACGATGCCTTCGCGGATCGCCATGACGCAGGCGATCATCTCCAGCGCGCCCGATGCGCCGAGGCAGTGGGCGTGCATTGATTTGGTCGACGATATGGACAGCTTGTAGGCATGGTCGCCGAAAACGCGCTTGATCGCCGCCGTCTCGATCTGGTCATTGGCCTTGGTGCCGGTGCCATGGGCATTGAGATAGTCGACGTCTTCCGGATTGAGCTCGGCCTCAGTGAGGCAGGCGCGCATCGCCGCCGTCGGTCCCTCGATGGTCGGCGCGACGATGTCGGATGCATCGGCTGATAGGCCGGCGCCGGCAATCTCGGCCAGGATGTTGGCGCCGCGTGCCATGGCGTGTTCGTAGCTTTCCAGCACCGCCATGCCGGCGCCTTCGCCGAGCGACAGGCCCTGGCGATCGGCCGAGAATGGCCGGCAGGTGTCGGGTGCCAGCACCCTGAGCGCTTCCCAGCCCTTCAGGATACCCCAGACCAGCGGTGCGTCGGTGCCGCCGGCAACCATGACGTCGGCACGGCCGAGCCTGATCTGGTCGACTGCCGACGCAAAGGCGTGGTTGGACGATGAGCAGGCGGAGGTGACGCCGAAGACTGGCCCGCGCAGGCCAAGATTCATGCTGACATGGCCAGCAGCCGCGCTCGGCATCACTTTCGGCACGGTGAAGATGCCGGCGCGATTCCGTCCTTCGACCAGGATCGCACGATAATTCTCCTCGATCGCCTCCCAGCCGCAGACGCCAACGCCGACAATGGCACCCATCCGGGATGTGGTGGCTTCGTCCGAGGTCAGCCCAGCATGCTGCATGGCCTCCCGCGCAGCGATCGTTGCCAGCAGGCTGAAGCGGTCCATCGACACGGTCTGTTTGTGGCCGATGCCATGGTCGGGAAGCGTCTTGATTTCGCAGCCGACCCTGACCTTCAGGTCATGCAATTGCGAATTGGTGATCGGGCCGATGGCCGAGCGGCCGGCGCGCATCTCGCCCCAGATCGCGGGCACATCGGTGCCGAGCCCGCATATGCCGCCGATGCCGGTGATGACGACGCGTTTGCGCATTCAGCTCAAGCTTTTTTCGCGATCAGCGCGCGAACAGCCTCGACCATGTCGCCGACATTCCTGAGATTGCTCCAGGCATCGACCGTGTTCATCTCGATCTCGATGCCATACTGTTCCTCGAGATCGAAGATGATCTCGGTCAGTTCCAGCGAATGGATACCAAGCGCAGTCAATTCCGTACTGGTGGTGATTTCTTCGCCGCCGGGCTCTGCGTGTGCCCTAATCTTGGCGATGATGTCCGTTGCCAGCTGGTCAGCCATTCGGTTTCTTCCCCAACTTTATCGTTTCCCGACGCCAATTGATCAGCGCCCCTGGTTCCCCGGATTCAAATCCTTGTCGCCTTTTACCCCCGCCAGGCGCTGCATGACCGTTCCAAGGTGGCTCCCTCTATAGAAACGGAAACGATGTCAAGCAACAAGCTATATATCGACAAAGCCGCCGGAGTGCTTAACGTTGGTGTCGTGGACACGATGGAACATAGCTTGACTTCGGTGCTGCCGGCCCAGCGCGTCGCTGGAATGGCAAGGCTTGTGTGTGCCAGCACGGATGGCCGCACGCGCCTTCGGCGCCTTTACCAGGACGGCTCCGCCAAGATACGAATGCCGGCCGTCGCGTCTGATCCGCTCGAAGCCGTGTTGATCAACACCGCCGGCGGGCTGACCGGTGGCGACCGCCTTGGCTGGGAGGTGGATGTCGGCGCTGGGGCTTCCGCCACCATAACGACGCAGGCCTGCGAAAAGATCTACCGCGCTGCCTCCGATCGCGCCGAGGTGCGGGTAAAGCTGACGGTCGGCGAGCACGGCCGCATTGCCTGGCTGCCACAGGAAACCATCGTCTTTGACCGATCGGCTTTTGCCCGCACGCTCGACGTCGAGCTTGCTGTTGACGCCGAGGCGCTGCTGCTTGAGGCCACCGTCTTCGGCCGCCTCGCCATGGGCGAGCGCGCAGCACACGGCCACTTCCACGACCGCTGGCGCGTCAGCCAGGAAGGGGCGCTGGTTCATGCCGAGGATTTCCGCATCGGGCCTGGCATCGCGGCCACGCTTGGCCGTTCGGCGGTGGCCGGTGGCGCCATCGCGGTGGCAACAGTGTTGATGGTGTCGCCGCGGGCGGCGGCCTTTCTCGATCCTGCCCGGCACATCATCGGCGGGCAGGGCGACGCCGGTGCGTGGAGCGTGAAGAAATCTGGCAAGCTTCTTGCGAGACTGTTTGCCGAGGACGGCTACCAGCTCCGCAAGCGGCTGGTTCCGCTCGTCGAATTGCTCAACGGGCGGGCGGGCCTGCCCAAATTATGGTCACTCTGATTCCGATTATGCCACTCCAGGAAAACGCATGAACCTGACGCCGAGGGAAAAGGACAAGCTGCTCATTGCCATGGCGGCGATCGTGGCGCGCAAGCGGCTCGAACGTGGCGTCAAGCTCAATCATCCGGAGGCCATCGCGCTGATCACCGACTTCGTCGTCGAAGGCGCCCGCGACGGCCGCCCGGTCGCCGAACTGATGGAGGCCGGCGCCCATGTCGTCACCCGGACGCAGGTGATGGAAGGCATCGCCGAGATGATCCATGACGTGCAGGTCGAGGCGACGTTTCCCGATGGCACCAAGCTGGTAACCGTGCACGAACCCATAAGGTAGGTGAGGAGAGGAAACATGCTGGAGCTGCGCCCCAACTGCGAATGTTGCGACAAGGATCTGCCGCCGGAGGCGACGGATGTGCTGATCTGCACCTTCGAGTGCACCTTTTGCGCCGATTGCGCGGAACATGTGCTGGGTGGCACCTGTCCCAATTGCGGCGGCAACTTTTCCGCGCGCCCGATCCGCCCGGCAGCGATGCTGAAAAAATATCCGGCCTCGACCAAACGCGTTCTCAAGGCCGAAGGCTGCGGCCCCCGCAAGGCCGCTTGAACTGAAGACGATTCTGAACGGAAGGCACCTCGATGATACCAGCTCCGATGAAACGAACCGCCTTCTCGGCGATCCTGCTTCTGGTCGCGGCAATGCCTGCCTATGCTCATGTCGGCGCTGGCGCGACCTCATCCCTGTCAGCCGGCTTCATGCACCCACTCTCCGGTCTCGACCATATGACGGTGATGATCGCCGTCGGCCTGTGGGCGGCGCTCAAGGGCGGTAAGGCGATATGGGCCTGGCCGCTCGCCTTTGTCGGCGTCATGTTGGTCGGCGGCGCGCTCGGCATGCTGCACGTGTCGGTGCCCTTCGTTGAACCCGGCATTCTGGCCTCCGTCGTCGCGCTCGGCCTGCTGGTCGCGCTTGCAGTCGACCTTCCGGTTTCGGCCGGTGTCGCCATAATCGGCCTGTTCGCGCTGTTCCACGGCCACGCCCATGGCACCGAGGTTCCCGAAAATGCCGGGGGGCTCGAATACATGGCCGGCTTTGCCGTCGCCACGGCGCTGCTCCATGCCATCGGCATCGCCGCCGGCCTCGGCCTAGGCATCAGGTTTCGTGGTCTTGCCCGCGCCGCTGGCGCGGCGTGTGCGGCGGTCGGTGTCAGCCTCGTCTTCGGCGTCTTGTGAGGGGCGAGATGATCCCGGGCGAAGTCATCACTGCAAGCGGCGACATCGAACTGAACAAGGGCCTGCCGACGCTCACCCTGAAAGTGGCCAATAGCGGCGACCGGCCGGTCCAGGTAGGCAGCCACTATCATTTCTTCGAGACCAATGAGGGGCTGAAGTTCGATCGCGACAGGGCGCGGGGCATGCGCCTGGACATCGCCGCCGGCACCGCCATGCGCTTCGAGCCTGGGCAGGAGCGCGACGTCACGCTGGTGCCGCTCGGCGGCAAGCGCGAGGTCTACGGATTTCAGCAAAAGATTATGGGCAAGCTGTGAGATCGACTGCGTCTAGTGCATGTCGCCCAAAAGTTCTTAACGGTTTAGGGGCAACGACATGCATGAAAACAAACAGTGCTCGCGGCTTAGTTCTGCGGCTTGGCGGCCGCATAGATGACGATTTTTCCCGGATCGTCGAATTCGACCGCGAGCACGTCCTCGGCATGCAGGCGGCGCGAGTCGATGGCGTTGAACAGCAATGCGTTCGCCTCGATCTCCTGGCGCAGTTCCGCGATGTCGTCCTGATGTTCCCTGACCTTGGTCTCGATCGCCGGCGGCGGGCCACCTTCGCTGCGCGCCGCATCGGTAAGGAACACGATATCGACCTTGTCGAGCTTGGATGTCTTGCGCACCGTGCCGATGTTTTCGCGCGTCCGGTCGATCGCGGTGGTGACTTTGCTGGCTTCGGTAGCTGTCCGGGTCTCTTCCTGCCGAACCTCCGAGCCGATGATCCGGTTGACGGTTTCCGGGCTTTCGAGGCCCTGGGCGTTCAGCGCGGCGTGAGGAACGCTCGCCGCAAGAAACGCAGCCGCGGCAATCGCATGCAGCCATCCGGCATCGGGGGAGGAGGTGGTGATCGTCATTACTCGCTCTTGGGAGCCTTTTCGAGGCTCGTTTCAGCACTAGGCAACCGAAACGAATCCGGCCCGGCGAAGGTTCCCTCCTCGCTGCGGCGGGCGGACCGGACGCCGGTCCGCCGCAGCCTATCGTCAGCTCGCTTTCTTGGTGATCAAGGTCAGCGCGCCGTTGGGGTTCATGCTGGCGGCGATCACCTGTGCCGAGGTGAGCCCCTTGGCTTCGAGCGCGGACTTGACCTGGGGCGTCGCGTCGATCGAGCCGCGCAGTTTCTGCAAACCGTCCTCGCCGCGATTGGCGATCACTTCATTGACCTTCGCCTGCGTGGCCGCGGGCAGTTCCTTGATGTCGACGATGTTGATGGTCTGAATGCTTGGCGCCGCCGACGGAGCGCTGGGCGCCGTGGGAGCGGGGGCGGCCGGCGGCTGTTGCGGCGCAGGCTGTTGCTGGGCGCTGGCGGCTGTCGCGAGCATCAGGCTGGCAGTCGCTGCAAGAAGGATCGTTTTGCGCATGGTTCTTCCTTTTCATTGATTGGCGGACGGTCGATTTGGGGAGGCCCTTCCACCTCAATCGGTAAATGGGATCGCAAGGTGTCGCTCAGCGGGTCATTGCTTGACCATAGGATGGCGACAATGTGGGACCCGGCATCTCAGCCGCATTTCGGGAGCAATTGCTGATGGCTAGAATTACCCGCGCTGCCTATGCGCAGATGTACGGCCCGACGGTCGGCGACAAGGTGCGGCTGGCCGACACCGAACTGTTCATCGAGGTCGAGAAGGATCTTACCATTCACGGCGAGGAGGTGAAATTCGGGGGCGGCAAGGTCATCCGCGACGGCATGGGCCAGAGCCAGGTGTCGCGCGCGCAAGGCGCGGTCGATACCGTCATCACCAATGCGCTGGTCATCGACGCCACCGGCGGCATCTTCAAGGCCGATATCGGCCTCAAGGACGGGCGCATTGCCGCCATCGGCAAGGCCGGCAATCCGGATATGCAGAACGGTGTCACCATCATCATCGGCCCCGGCACCGAGATCATCGCCGGCGAAGGCAAGATCCTCACCGCCGGCGGCTTCGACGCGCATATCCATTTCATCTGCCCGCAGCAGATCGAGGAAGCGCTGATGAGCGGCATCACCACCATGCTCGGCGGCGGCACCGGCCCGGCGCATGGCACGCTGGCGACCACCTGCACGCCCGGGCCCTGGCATATGGCGCGGATGATCCAGTCCTTCGACGCCTTCCCGATGAACATCGGCCTGTCAGGCAAGGGCAACGCGTCCTTGCCCGCCGCTCTCGAAGAAATCGTGCTGGGCGGCGCCTGTTCGCTGAAGCTGCACGAGGACTGGGGCACGACGCCCGCCGCCATCGATTGCTGCCTGTCGGTCGCCGACGACTACGACGTGCAGGTGATGATCCACACCGACACGCTGAACGAGTCGGGCTTTGTCGAAAACACGGTCGCCGCCATCAAGGGCCGCACCATCCACGCCTTCCACACCGAAGGCGCCGGCGGCGGCCACGCGCCCGACATCATCAAAGTCTGCGGCCTGCCCAATGTCATTCCGTCGTCGACCAATCCGACCAGGCCCTATACGGTCAACACGCTGGCCGAGCATCTCGACATGCTGATGGTCTGCCATCATCTGTCACCGTCGATCCCCGAAGACATCGCCTTCGCCGAAAGCCGCATCCGCAAGGAAACGATCGCCGCCGAAGACATTCTGCACGACATCGGCGCCTTCTCGATCATCTCGTCGGACTCGCAGGCCATGGGCCGCGTCGGCGAGGTTGCGATCCGCACCTGGCAGACCGCCGACAAGATGAAGCGCCAGCGCGGGTCGCTGCCGCAGGAGACCGGCAACAACGACAATTTCCGTGTCCGTCGCTACATCGCCAAATACACCATCAATCCGGCCATCGCACATGGCCTGTCGAAGGACATCGGTTCGATCGCGGTCGGCAAGCGTGCCGACCTCGTGCTGTGGAACCCGGCTTTCTTCGGCGTCAAACCGGACATGGTCTTGCTCGGTGGCATGATCGCGGCCGCTCCGATGGGCGACCCCAACGCCTCGATCCCGACGCCGCAGCCGATGCACTACCGGCCGATGTTCGGCGCCTATGGCAAGGCCAGGACCAATTCGTCGGTGACTTTCGTCTCTAAGGCGGCGCTGGAGTCGGGGCTGCATGGCAGGCTTGGCGTCGACAAGCAGTTCGTCGCGGTCGAAAACACCCGTGGTGGCATCGGCAAGCATTCGATGGTGCTCAACGACGCCACGCCGCATGTCGAGGTCGATCCCGAAACCTACGAGGTCCGCGCCGACGGCGAATTGCTCACCTGCGAGCCGGCCACCGTGCTGCCGATGGCACAACGGTATTTTCTGTTTTGAACAGAATGGTTTGTCTTGGCAATCACTCGGCACGCAAAACGGTCGTGGCAGTTCTTGCTGTGCTTGGTTGTCTCACTGGCTGCGCATATCTCACGAAGCCGGTTGCTTTTCGGGCCGAATACGCAAGCGTGAAATCCGAAGCGGAACGCAGGTTCCCGTATGGTTCAGACGCAGCTGCTTTTGAGACCTGGTTTGCCGGCAAGTCGGCGTCAAAGCTGGTGAACAGCAATCCATCCTTGTCGAGTTCGTATCCGGGTGGCGGCCAATGCGAACCTCGGATAATGCGACTGCAACGCGTCGAAGGTTGCATGAACATCATGACCGCGGACTACTGCGTGGACGCAGAAGGCAAGATCGCAAAGCTGACGTTCTCAGATTCAGGCCACTGCTAGCATCGCGCCAAAGCCGTTGCGAGCCGTAACAGGACGCCCCAATATGCGGTTCATGAGAAGCAGCGTTGTGATCTAGTATGGCCACCGAAATACCCTCTCCCCACGACATCTTCCCGCATATCCGCATCGTCATGGGCATGGTGATCGGTCTCGGCGTTACGCGCCTGCTGTCGGGACTGGCACGCATTGTCCAGCATCCCGGCCAGTACCGGCTCTATCCCGTGCATCTGGCCTGGGTCGCTTCGGTGCTGCTGATGCTGGTGCATTTCTGGTGGTGGGAGTTCGGCCTCTATGCCATCGAGACCTGGACCTTCGGCAAATACCTGTTCATCATTTTCTACGCCATCATGCTGTTCCTGCTGTGCGCGCTACTGTTTCCGGACTCTATGTTGGATTACACTGGCTACGAGGATTTCTTCTATTCGCGCCGTGCCTGGTTCTTCGGCCTGCTGGGCGCCACCTATCTGCTCGATGTGGTCGACACGTTGCTGAAGGGGCCGGAGCATTTCGCCCATTTTGGCAACGAGTACCTGATCCGCACGCCGGTTTTCGTCGCGCTCTGCATTGTCGCCATCCTGGTGCGCGACCGCCGCTTTCACATTGCCTTCATCGCCGGCACGCTGATTTATCAGGTATCGTTCATCCTGCGGCTCTTCGACACGATCGTATGACCGGCATTGGGCTGATGTTAGGGATGGTCTAGGTTTCTCGGGAAAGGCAGGTTTACGCATGTACAAGGCCGTCGGATCGCGCGGTTCCCGGGTCAGCCGTGTTCTCTGGATGCTCGAGGAACTCGGGCAGCCCTATGAATTCGTCGAGGTCAAATTGCGTTCGCCGGAAGCCTATGCGCTGAACCCGTCCGGCAAGGTGCCGATCCTGATCGATGGCGAGCTCAAGCTGACGGATTCGGCGGCGATCTGCGCCTATCTCGGCGAAAAGCATGCCGACAAGGGTATGGGCGCCAACCCTGGGCTCGCCGGCCGCGCCGAGATGGATTCCTGGATGCATTTTGCCCAATCGGAATTCGAGGCGCCGCTCTGGAACAAAGTGCGCCACCGCTTCCTGCTGCCGAAGGAGCTGCGGGTCGATGTCGGCCCTGCCGCGGCGCATGACTTCGCCTCCGAGGTCAAGGCGTTGGACCGCCGGCTTGGCGAAAACCCCTTTGCGCTGGGCGATCGCTTTTCCGCCGTCGACGTGCTGCTCGGGGATATGGGCAGTTGGGCGCGCGCCGGCCGGTTCCCGGTCGAATCCGATCGCGTCAGCGCCTATTTCGACCGCGTTCTGGCGCGGCCCGCCCGCGCCCGCGCGCAGGCCAATGGAGGTTCCCTTAGATGAAGCTCGATATCCGCACCGACTTCACCAAGTTCCCGCGCGCCGTCTCCGTCCTTACGGCCGGCGAGGCCGGAGCCACCACACCGTACGATCGTGCCGTGCTTGCCCATGACGAGCGGCATCTGCGCCGCCGGGCGATCGAACTTGCAAGTGGCGACAAGGTTCTGGTCGACTTGCCACAACCGGTGGCCTTGAACGACGGTGACCGGCTGGTGCTGGAGGATGGCCGCCACATAGAGATCGTTGCGGCTGAGGAACCGCTCTACGATATCCGCGCCAGCAGCGCCGTGCATCTGTCCGAACTCGCCTGGCATATCGGCAATCGTCATCTCGCAGCAAGCATCGGGGCCGGGCGCATCCTCATTCTGCGCGATCATGTCATCAAGGCGATGCTGGAGGGGCTCGGCGCCACGGTCAAGGACGTCTCCGAACCGTTCAAGCCGGTGCGCGGTGCCTATTCCGGGCACGGCCATGACCACGGTCATTCACACGCGGCGGCGCACAGCCACGCGGAGGCCCATTCTCACTCGCACAGCGAATCGCATTCTCATTCACATTCTCACGCCGGCCACCACCACGACCATGACTGACCAGCCTTCCAGTATCGCCTTGTTGCGGCTGATGGCGTGGCTGTCGCCGGCCTTTCCGGTCGGCGGCTTTTCCTACAGCCACGGCCTCGAGCGCGCCGTGCATGACGGACTGGTGGCCGACGGCGAAAGCCTCGCCGCGTGGCTGGAGACGTTGGTCGAGATGGGCTCGGGCTGGAACGATGCCGTGCTGTTTGCCGAAAGCTGGCGTCGAGCCCGTGACACCGGTGATCTCGACGAGATCGCCGCGCTCGTCGAGGCGCTTGCCGGCTCTCGCGAGCGCCACATGGAGACCATGCTGCAAGGTGCGGCCTTCCTCAAGGCGGCGGCGGCGTGGCCCAATCCAGTTCTGCAATGCCTGCCGGCCGAATGCGCCTATTGCGTCGCCGTCGGCGCCGTCGCCGGCGGCAATGCAATCGCCTTGCAGGACGCGCTGTCGGCCTTCCTGCAGGCCTTCTTCTCCAACCTCGTCCAGGCTGCAATCAGGCTTGGCGTCGTCGGCCAGACCGACGCCACCGCGCTGCTCGCCGGCTTCGAGCCGCTGGCCCTATCGACCGCCGCTCGCGCCGCGGGCTCGACCCTTGACGATCTCGGCGGCTGCGCATTCGTCTCGGACATCATGGCGATGAAGCACGAAACCCAATATTCCAGGCTGTTCCGCTCATGATCGTCCTCGCCTTCGCACTTTCCTTTGTCCTGCTGCTGATCACCACGCTGCATGTCTATTGGGGCATCGGCGGCATCTGGCCGGGCAGGGACGCTGCCTCTTGCGCTCGCACCGTGGTCGGCTTTCGCGGCGTCGACGAGATGCCGACGCCCTTCGCCTGCTTTGCCGTTTCCGCCTGCCTTGGCCTGGCGACGCTGTGGCCGATGGCGCTAGAAGGCATCTTTGCCACGCCCTTTCCCAAGGCTGGGCTCGCTGCCACCTCGCTGCTCATCGCCCTGGTTTTCCTCGGGCGCGGCATTGCCGGCTTCACCCCATGGTGGCGCCGGCTGGCGCCCGAACAGCCTTTCGCGCGGCTTGATGTCAGCTATTATTCGCCGCTCTGCCTGTTGATCGGGCTTGGCTTCGCCACCCTTGCCATCACGGAGTTTTCCACATGACACAAGCCAACGGTCCCCTGCGCATCGGCATCGGCGGTCCCGTCGGCTCCGGCAAGACGACGCTCACCGAAAAGCTCTGCAAGGCGCTGCGCGACGAGTTTTCCATCGCCGTCGTCACCAACGACATCTATACCAAGGAAGACGCCATGATGCTGGCACGGCTTCAGGCGCTGCCCGAGGATCGCATCATGGGCGTCGAGACGGGTGGTTGCCCGCACACGGCCATCCGCGAAGACGCCTCGATCAATCTGCAGGCGATCGCCGAGATGAACCGGAAGTTTCCCGACCTCGACATCGTCTTCATCGAATCCGGCGGCGACAACCTTGCCGCCACCTTCTCGCCGGATCTCGCAGACCTGACGCTCTATGTCATCTCGGTCTGCCAGGGCGAGGAAATCCCGCGCAAGGGCGGACCGGCCATCACCCGCTCCGACTTCCTGGTCATCAACAAGAGCGATCTGGCGCCCTATGTGAACGTCAATCTCGAAGTCATGGAGAGCGACGCCGGCCGCATGCGCGGCAAGCGGCCGTTCGGCTTCACCGATCTGTCGCGCGGCAAGGGGCTGCAAGAGGTGATCAACTTCATCGTCGAGCATGGTGGGCTTCGCGCGGCGCGGTCGGCCGCCTGACGCTTGACGGTGCGAGGAGGTAGTTCGTCCCCTGCACCAAACGAAACCGGTTGCACGCATGTCCGCCTCGCGGCATCCTTGCTTCTTTGACGGAGTTTTTTCGATGAGCATCGCCCGGCTGCAGAAGGAAACGCTGACCAACCTGCCCTTCTACGAAGAGCGCGTCGATCTCGCCGCTGCCTTCCGCTGGACGGCGCGGCTCAACATGCACGAAGCGGTGGCCAATCATTTCTCGCTGGCGGTCAATGACGACGGCACAAGGTTCCTGATGAACCCCAACCAGGTGCATTTCTCGCGCATCAAGGCGAGCGACCTGCTGCTGATCGACGCCAACGATCCCGATACGCTCTCCGGTCCCGATGCACCCGATCCGACGGCGTGGGGCCTGCACAGTGCCATCCATCGCAATGTGCGCCATGCGCGCTGTGTCATGCATGTGCATTCGGTCCACGCCACCGTGCTCGCCTCGCTGGCGGATTCGCGGCTGCCGCCGATAGACCAGAACTCGGCGATCTTCTTCAATCGCCATGTCGTCGACGGCCACTATGGCGGGCTGGCCTTCGAGGAAGAGGGCGAGCGCTGCTCGCAACTGCTTGTCGATCCCAAGGTCAAGGTGATGGTGATGGGCAATCACGGCGTGCTGGTCATCGGCGATTCCGTCGCCGACACCTTCAACCGCATGTTCTATTTCGAACGCGCCGCCGAAACCTACATCAAGGCGCTGTGGACCGGCCGGCCACTGCGCGTGCTTTCCGACGAGATCGCCGAGAAGGCAGCGCTCGAACAGGAAGACTATCCCGGCCAGGCCGAGCGCCATCTCAGCGAATTGAAGGCGATCCTCGACGAGCAGGAGCCGGTCTACCGGAACTGATCGAGTTTACCCCTCTCGCCGTCACTATACGGGGAGAAGGTGCCGGCAGGCGGATGAGGGGCAGCACCCACGTGGCCAGTTTCCTCAGAGTCCCAACTCAGTCCGCAACTCTTCAGCACGATTGACAACAATTGCACCCGGCGGCCCTTCCATCGGCGCCTCCGGCCAGAAGATCGTCTTCATCCCGGCCGCTACCCCGGCCATGGCGCCCGTTCGGCTGTCGTCGACCGCGACCGCTTCAGAGGGGTCGACGCCGGCCAGCCAGGCGGCCCGCAGGAAGGGTTCTGGATGCGGCTTGCCTTCGTGCACGTCGTTGCGGCTGATGGTCCTCATGCCGGGATAGATGAGGCCGACCGCGCGCAGATTGGCGTCGACGATCAGCCGGTCGGAATTCGACACCACCGCTTGCGCCACGCCCCGTTCCCGCAATTCGTTGAAGATCTCGATCGCACCCGGGCGCGGCGTCAGCGTCTCGGCCATCGGCAGGTAATGATCGTATTTGCGCACGATCCAGTCGTCGAACGGCAGGTCCAGCCCGAACTCCTCGCGCAGCATCTCGTAGACCGGCCATGCGGCAATGCCGAGAACCCGCTCATGCAGATTGCTCGGCGGCGCGATGCCGACGCTGTGTAGAGCCGCCACCAGCGCCGCTTCGTGCAGCGGTTCGCTGTCGACCAGCGTTCCGTCCATGTCCCAGAAAACCGCTTTCGGCGTCATGCGAGAATCCCTCTTTCGATCCCCTTAAAGCGTTTGTGTCCTGAGATAAACCATCGAGCCCGTTATTCCCGACGCTGGGGGGCGATTGCCTCATCGAAGGCCTCGAAAGGGTGCAAGCAATTGCTCTGACGATAGACAATTGCGCGCAAGCGCGTTCCCTGCAAGACTATGGCGGCTCCGCCGCGGGTGCTTGGCGGGCTTTGGAGGCAGGAAACTTGAATTCCCGGCAGGACAGCGGCAGCAACAGGCTGGACGACGCGGCGCGCGCGGGCTGGCTTTATTATGTTGCGGGCAACACGCAGGATCAGATCGCCTCGACGCTCGGCATTTCCAGGCAGACGGCGCAGCGGCTGGTGTCGCTGGCGGTGTCGGAAGGGCTGATCAAGGTGCGCGTCGATCACCCGATCGCCAATTGCCTCGACCTCTCGGCACGGCTGAAATCGCGCTTCGCGCTCGATCTGGTCGAAGTGGTGCCGAGCGATCCGGCTTCGTCCTCAACCACCATCGGTATCGCCGAAGCGGCGGCCGCCGAGATCGAGCGGCGGCTGCGCTCGCCGACCCCGATCGTCATGGCGATCGGTACCGGCCGTACGCTGAAGGCGGCGATCGAGCAGCTGCCGCCGATGGAGTGCCCGCAGCACAAGGTGGTGTCGCTGACCGGCAACATTTCCCCCGACGGCTCGGCCGCCTTCTACAACGTCATCTTCACCATGGCCGACAGGGTCAAGGCGCGCTCCTTCCCGATGCCGTTGCCGGTCATCGCCTCCTCGCCGGAAGAGCGCGAGATGCTGCTCAACCAGCCGATGATCCAGCCGACGCTGGCGCTCGCGGCAGAGGCCGACGTCACCTTCGTCGGCATCGGCGATCTCGGCCCGAAGGCGCCGCTCTACGAGGACGGTTTCATTTCGGAGAGCGAACTGAAGGCGTTGCAGAAGGCGGGCGGCGTCGCCGAAATCGTCGGCTGGGTGTTCGACCGCGAGGGCCGGATGATCGACGGCATCACCAACGACCGGGTGTCGTCGGCGTCGCTGCCGTCGCGCGAGAAATCGCTGGTGATCGCGCTCGCCATGGGCGAACGGAAACTGCCGGGCATCCTTGCGGCCGTCAATCGGCGGCTGGTCAACGGCCTCATCACCGATGAGCGGACTGCCGCCGCGCTGTTGGCTGGCGCCTGACCCGAACCGCCGGTTTGGAAGGATCATGCGCGAAAATGGAGACGCAGCGTCCTTGCGTGTCCGCAGGGACAGGCGGCGCCGCATCTTGCGATAAGTTCAACAAGGCTATTTGCGCGGCCCGCAAGGATCGTTGCCGTCGAGAAAGCCCATGTCGCGCTGCAGGTGTGGCGGCAATTCCCGGATGTCGAGATAGGTCCGTCTCCGGGCCATTCTCTGTCCAAATGCAAGTGTCAGCCACGAAAACCAGCTGCGGCCTGGAGTTAGGATCAGTTTTTCCTGTACCGTGGTCATGATCGTCAGCCTCCGCTATGTCTGGACGAGAGTGATCGTCGACCCCGAATATCGGCAGGATCGGCCTCCGCTTCCAATCAAACGTCGATTACGGCCCATAAGGAGAGCTTATGCCTGATCTCAACCCCCGACAGATTTCCCAGCTCCCGCCACTGCAGGCGATCAGGGTGTTCGAGGCGGTGGCCCGGCATCTGTCCTTTACCAAAGCGGCCGAAGAGCTGGGCATGACGCAGGCGGCTGCGAGCTATCAGATCAAGCTGCTGGAGGAGCGCGTCGGCGGGCCGCTGTTCCTGCGCCGGCCAAGGCAGATCGTGCTGACCGATGCCGGGCAGCGCCTTGCGCCGGCGGTCAGCGAGGCGTTCGCACTGCTGAGCGGGGCCTATGCCGCCGCGCGCACCGGCGCCGATGGCCTGCTCTGTGTCTCGACGCTGCTGACCTTCGCCTCGAACTGGCTGGCGCAGCATCTCGGCTCATTCCAGCTCGCGCATCCCTCTCTGGCCGTCCGCCTCGACACGTCGAACCGCCTTGTCGACTTCGCTCGCGAGGATGTCGACATCGCCATTCGTTCGGGCGGTGGCAACTGGCCGGGCATGGAAGTGCACAAGCTTCTCGATGCCGATTTCACGCCAATGCTCAGTCCCAAACTGGCGGCCAGCATCGGTGGCGTGAAGGAGCCGGCCGATTTGTTGCGCCTGCCCATTCTCGATCCCAGCGATATCTGGTGGAGGGACTGGTTCGCGGCAGCCGGCGTGCAGTCCCACGATCTTGCCAGTCGTCCTGGCAGCAGCATGGGTGCGCAAGCCTACGAGGCCAATGCCGCCATCGCCGGCCAGGGCGTGGCCATCCTGACCAGGGCGCTGTTCAAGACCGAGCTTGCCGATGGCCGCCTCATCCAGCCCTTTGATCTCGTCGGAGACGACGGTCACGCCTACTGGCTGGTCTACCCTGAGGCGCGTCGCAACGTGCCCAAGATCCGTGCCTTTCGCGACTGGATCCTGGCCGAGATCGCGTGCCCATAGGGCGGATGATCCATCCAGGCCTGTAAGTTCAGGTCGCCGAACTCCGTCGTTCGCGCGACGGCGAGCCCTCCTCAAAACACCTCAAGCCGCCTGGTGCCGGATGCCGCGCGCCATCCCTCGTGCTGCGCTGCAGCAACGATTCCGGCTTGACATAATTAATGGCAGGTGAGTAATTGCTCACAGCCAAGGCAAATGCTCATCTTGGTATATGGGAGGAATTTGATGAAACTTCGCACGCTCACTTTGGGCCTGTTGTCGGCCAGCGCCCTAGCGTTCGCCGCTCACGCCGAATCCATCACCATCGCCACCGTCAACAATTCCGATATGGTCCGCATGCAGACGCTGACGGACGACTTCACCAAGGCGAACCCCGACATTACGCTCAACTGGGTCACGCTCGAAGAGAACGTGCTGCGCGAGCGTGTCACCACCGACATCGCCACCAAGGGCGGCCAGTACGATGTGATGACCATCGGCACCTATGAAGTTCCGATCTGGGCCAAGCAGAGCTGGCTGCTGCCGCTCGACAAGCTCGGCGACGACTACGACGCCAAGGACATCCTGCCGGCCATTGCCGGCGGTCTTTCGGTCGACGGCAAGCTCTATGCAGCTCCGTTCTACGGCGAGAGCTCCTTCGTCATGTACCGCAAGGATCTGATGGAGAAGGCCGGGCTGACCATGCCCGACGCGCCGACCTGGGACTTCATCAAGCAGGCCGCCGACAAGATGACCGACCGCGCCAATGGCGTGAACGGCGTCTGCCTGCGCGGCAAGGCCGGTTGGGGCGAAAACATGGCCTTCCTCACCGCCATGTCGAACTCCTTCGGCGCACGCTGGTTCGATGAGAACTGGAAGCCGCAGTTCGACCAGCCCGAATGGAAGGCCACGCTGCAGTTCTACGTCGACCTGATGAAGGCCGACGGCCCCGAGGGCGCCTCGTCCAACGGCTTCAACGAAAACCTGGCGCTGTTCCAGCAGGGCAAGTGCGGCATGTGGATCGATGCCACGGTCGCCGCATCCATGGTCTCCGACCCGAACAGCTCGAAGGTCGCCGACAAGGTTGGCTATGCGCTGGCGCCTGACAACGGTCTCGGCAAGCGCGGCAACTGGCTGTGGGCTTGGTCGCTGGCCATTCCTGCCGGCACGCAGAAGGGTGACGCGGCACAGAAGTTCGTGTCCTGGGCAACCAGCAAGCAATATTCCGAGCTCGTCGCTTCCAAGCTAGGCTGGGCCAGCGCTCCGCCCGGAACACGCACCTCGCTCTACGCCAATGCCGAGTACCAGAAGGCAGCCCCCTTCGCCAAGATGACGCTGGACTCGATCAACGCGGCCGACCCGACGCATCCGACCGTCAAGCCGGTGCCCTATGTCGGCGTCCAGTTCGTCGCCATCCCTGAATTCCAGGGTCTCGGCACCACGGTCGGCCAGCTCTTCTCGGCGGCACTCGCCGGCCAGTCGAGCGTCGATGATGCGCTCAAGCAGGCCCAGGACGCTGCCACGGCAACGATGACCGAAGGCGGTTATATCAAGTAAGGCTCCTCCCGGTGCCGAATGCCGGTTGCCCATCGTAGCCGGCAAAGGGGCCGCCCGAATCCCAGTTCGGGCGGCCACCTTCAAAATCCTGGAAATTCTGGCACAACTCTAAAAATCTGGCTGACCTTTGGAGGGTGACCGTCATGGCTACTCAGCAGACCCGCTCGCTTGCCCGCTTCATGATGGCGCCATCCGTGGTGCTGCTGTTCGTCTGGATGATTGTTCCGCTGGCAATCACCCTGTGGTTCTCCTTCCAGCAATACAATCCGCTCAACCCGATCCGTGATGGGTTCGTCGGCTTCTCGAACTACGCGCTGTTCTATTCCAACCCGGCTTTCCTGCAGTCGATCCTCAACACGCTTATCCTCGTGGGCAGCGTGCTTTTGATCACGGTGATCGGCGGCATCATGCTGGCGCTTCTGATCGATCAGCCGATGTGGGGACAGGGTATCGTCCGCATCCTCGTGATCTCGCCGTTCTTCGTCATGCCGCCCGTGGCAGCGCTGGTCTGGAAGAACATGATCATGCATCCGCAATACGGTGTCTTTGCCGACATTGCGCGCTTCTTCGGCGGGCAGCCGATCGATTGGTTCGGGCAGTATCCGCTGACTGCGATCATCATCATCGTCGCCTGGCAATGGCTGCCATTTGCGACGCTGATCCTGTTGACCGCCCTGCAGTCGCTTGACGGCGAGCAGAAGGAAGCCGCCGAGATGGACGGTGCCGGCTTCGTCAGCCGCTTCATCTATCTGACGCTGCCGCACATGTCGCGGGCCATCACAGTCGTCATACTGATCCAGACGATCTTCCTTCTGTCGGTCTATGCCGAGATCCTGGTCACCACCAATGGCGGCCCGGGCTACGCCTCCACCAACCTGCCTTTCCTCGTCTACCAGAAGGCACTGCTGGAGTTCAAAATCGGCCAGGCATCCGCCGGCGGTGTCATCGCCGTCATTCTCGCCAACATCGTCGCCTTCTTCGCCATGCGCGCGGTCGGCAAGAACCTGGACAAGTAAGGGAGGATACGATGGCACGTGCAGTCACCACCCAGCACAAGACAATCGCGACCGCGGCCGCCTGGATCGTCGCGTTGCTGATCTTCTTCCCGATCCTTTATACGATCATCACCTCGTTGAAGTCGGAGCAGGAGGCCATCCAGGGCTTCGCCTTGATCCCGTCGGGGACGTTTGAGAGCTATACCGAGGTCCAGGCGCAGAGCGGCTACTTCAAGTTCTTCTTCAACTCGGTGCTGCTCTCGGTCGGCTCGACCATCTTGGCCCTGATCGTTGCGGTTCCGGCTGCCTGGTCGATGGCATTCTCGCCGGGCAAGCGGACCAAGGACATCCTGATGTGGATGCTCTCCACCAAGATGATGCCGGCAGTGGCCGTGCTGTTCCCGATCTACCTGATCTTCCGCGACGCCGGACTGCTCGACAGCCGCATCGGCCTGATGGTCATGCTGATGCTGATCAACCTGCCGATCGTGATCTGGATGCTTTACACCTACTTCCGCGAGATCCCGGGCGAAATCCTGGAAGCGGCGCGCATGGACGGCGCTACCTTGTGGGGCGAGATCGTCTATGTGCTGACCCCGATGGCGGTGCCGGGCATCGCTTCGACGATGTTGCTCAACATCATCCTGGCGTGGAACGAAGCGTTCTGGACCATCCGCTTGACCACCACCGAGGCGGCGCCGCTGACGGCTTTCATCAGTTCGTTCTCCAGCCCGCAAGGCCTGTTCTGGGCCAAGCTTTCGGCGGCCTCGACGCTGGCGATCGCACCGATCCTGATCATGGGCTGGTTCAGCCAGAAGCAGCTGGTGCGCGGCCTGACGTTTGGCGCCGTGAAGTAACGGATACTGCCTGAAGCAATCGGCGAAAAATAACCCTTCGGGGGAGGAAACCATGGGAAACATCACACTCAAGAACGTCTCCAAGCACTTCGGTTCGACGGTCATCATTCCGGGCCTCGACCTGGTCATCGAGAACGGCGAGTTCGTCGTCTTCGTCGGTCCGTCGGGCTGCGGCAAGTCCACGCTGCTGCGCCTCATCGCCGGTCTCGAGGACACCAGCGGCGGCACCATCAACATCGATGGCCGCGACGTGACCGGCGAGGCGCCGGCCAAGCGCAAGCTGGCCATGGTGTTCCAGTCCTACGCGCTCTACCCGCATATGACGGTGGCCAAGAACATCGGCTTCCCACTGAAGATGGCCGGCGAGGACGTGGCGACGATCGACAAGAAGGTGAAGGACGCCGCCCGCGTCTTGAACCTCACCAACTATCTCGAACGCCGGCCCGGCCAGCTCTCCGGCGGCCAGCGCCAGCGCGTCGCCATCGGCCGCGCCATCGTGCGCCAGCCTTCGGCCTTCCTGTTCGACGAGCCGCTGTCCAACCTAGATGCAGCACTTCGCGGCACCATGCGCCTCGAGATCAGCGAACTGCACCACCAGCTCAAGACGACGATGATCTACGTCACCCACGACCAGATCGAAGCCATGACCATGGCCGACAAGATCGTCGTGCTCAACGCCGGCAACATCGAACAGGTCGGCTCGCCGATGGAACTCTACAAGTCGCCGAAGAACCTGTTCGTGGCGGGCTTCATCGGTTCGCCGAAGATGAACCTGATCGAGGGCGCGCCGGCCGGCAAATACGGCGCCAAGACCATCGGCATCCGTCCCGAGCACATGAACATTTCAACGACGGCAGGCGAATGGAAAGCCGTTGTCGGCGTCGCCGAACATCTCGGCTCCGACACGTTCTTGCACGTTCAGGCTGATGGCGCCGGTCCGTTGACGGTGCGTGCCGACGGCGAACTGGCCGTCCGTCACGGCGACACCATCTATCTGACGCCCGACAAGGTCAGGATGCATCGCTTCGGCGCCGACGGAAAGGCCATGGCGCAGTGAGGCTGAAAGGCAAATCGGCGCTGGTCACCGGATCGGCACGTGGCATCGGCAAGGCTTTCGCCGAAGCTTATGTGCGTGAGGGTGCTACAGTGGCGATTGCCGACATCAATCTGGCGGCTGCCGAAAAGGCCGCCGCGGAGATCGGCGCAAATGCCTATGCGGTCAAGCTCGACGTCACCGACCTCGCCTCGATCGAGGCGGCGGTCAAGGCGGTCGAGACAAAGACCGGCGGCCTCGACATACTGATCAACAATGCCGCGCTGTTCGACCTGGCGCCGATCGTCGAAATCACCAAGGCGAGCTACGACAAACTGTTTTCCGTCAATGTTGCCGGCACGCTGTTCATGCTGCAGGCGGCAAGCCGTTCGATGATTTCCCGGGGCAAGGGTGGCAAGATCATCAACATCGCGAGCCAGGCCGGACGGCGCGGTGAGCCGTTGGTCGGTGTCTATTGCGCCACCAAGGCCGCGGTCATCTCGCTCACCCAGTCGGCGGGGCTCGACCTGATCAAGCACCGCATCAACGTCAATGGCATCGCGCCCGGTGTCGTCGACAGCGACATGTGGGATGAGGTCGACGCGCTGTTCGCCAAATACGAGAACCGTCCGAAGGGCGAGAAGAAGAGACTGGTCGGCGAAGGCGTGCCTTACGGCCGCATGGGCAAGCCGGAGGACCTGACCGGCATGGCCGTGTTCCTGGCCAGCGATGACGCAGAATACATCGTCGCCCAGACCTACAATGTCGATGGCGGCCAGTGGATGAGTTGAGGGGGGAGGCGCTCTTCTCCCCGTCCCTCCGCGGGGAGAAGACGCCGGGATCACAAGGCCGGAGCTCGGCCAAAGGGTAAAAGCAGATGACCGTGAAACTCTCTTCTACCGTCCTTGCCAAGCTTCCTCCAAAAGTCGCCGGCCCGAAATACGATCGCGCCACGCTCAAGCCCGGCATCGTGCATTTCGGCGTCGGCAATTTCCATCGCTCGCACCAGGCCGTCTATCTCGACGATCTGTTCAATGCCGGCGTTGGTCATGACTGGGCGCTGATCGGCGCGGGCGTATTCGAGGGCGAGAAAATCGGCCGCGGCAAGCTTGCCGAGCAGGACTGGTTAACCACGGTGGTCGAACAGGATTCTGGCCATATGAGCGCCCGCGTCACCGGCGTCATGATCGATTTTCTGATGCCGGGCGATGCAGCTGGCATCATTGAACGGCTTGCCGATCCGGCGATAAAGATCGTTTCGCTGACCATCACCGAGGGCGGCTATTTCATCGATCCGGCGTCGGGCGTGTTCAACCCGACCCATCCCGACATCGTTGCGGACGCTCAACCTGGCGCGACGCCGAAGACCGTTTTCGGCCTCATCCTTGCGGGGCTGATCCGCCGCCGCGAAGACGGCATCGTGCCTTTCACCGTCATGTCCTGCGACAACATTCCTCACAACGGCCATGTCACTTCCGATGGCGTCGTGGGGCTGGCGCGGCTGATCGATGAGGATCTGGCAAACTGGGTGAGCGCGAAAGTTGCCTTTCCCAACGGCATGGTCGACCGCATCACGCCGGCCACTTCCGATCGTGAGCGTGGCATTCTCTCCAGCGAATTCGGTCTCGACGACAATTGGCCGGTGTTCTGCGAGCCGTTCAAGCAATGGGTGCTGGAGGATCATTTCACCGCCGGTCGGCCGCCGCTGGAAAAGGTCGGCGTGCAATTCGTCAGCGATGTCGCGCCCTACGAGCTGATGAAGATCCGCATCCTCAATGGCGGTCACGCCACCATCGCCTATCCAGCCGGGCTGATGGACATTCATTTCGTCCATGAGGCGATGCAGGAACCGCTGGTGCGCGGCTTTCTCGCCAAACTGGAGCGCGACGAGATCATCCCAACCGTGCCGCCGGTGCCGGACACCGTGCTGGAGGAATACTACCAGCTCATCGAGCGCCGCTTCTCCAACCCCAAGATCGGCGACACCATCCGGCGGCTTTGCCTCGACGGCTCCAACCGCCAGCCGAAATTCATCATTCCGACCATCGCCGACCGGCTGAAGGCCGGAAAGAGCGTCACCGGCCTGGCGCTGGAATCGGCACTCTGGTGCCGCTACTGCTTCGGCACGACCGATAGCGGCGCCGTCATCGAAGCCAACGATCCGAGCTGGGATAGGCTCCAGGCGATCGCGAAAACGGCGAAGGATGCGCCCGCCGCCTGGCTTGCCATGGAGGACATCTATGGCGATGTCGGCCGCTCGGCAGCGTTCGCCGACGCCTTCGCCCATGCGCTCAAGGTGCTGTGGGCGAGCGGAACCCGCGCGACGCTGACGCGCTATCTCGCAGGCAAGCTCTGAAGCAGAGTGAATGCCATGACGCCTGAACTGGTCATTTTCGACTGTGACGGCGTGCTGGTGGACAGCGAGGCTCTCTCCGTTTCGGCGCTGCTCGGCATGATCGCGCTCGCCGGCGGCGCCGTCAGCGAGGACACCGCCTACGAGCATTTCCTCGGCAAGAGTATGAAAAGCGTCCGCGAAATCCTCGGCCGCGACTTCGCACTTGATATCACCGACCAACACCTGGCCGCGATGCGCGTCGAGCTGATGCGCAAATTTCGCCAGGAGCTGAAACCGATACCCGGCATCGAGCAAGTTCTGCCCAGGCTCGGCGTGCCCTATTGTGTCGCCTCCTCGGGCACACTGGACCGCATCCGCTATGCGCTCGATGTCACCGGACTGCTTGGACTGCTGGAGCCGCATCTGTTCAGCGCCGGCATGGTGGCGCGGGGAAAACCGGCGCCCGACCTTTTTCTTCACGCAGCGTCGAGAATGGGAGCCATCCCGCAAAACTGCCTGGTCGTCGAGGACAGCCCGGCCGGCATCGAGGCGGCGCAAGCGGCGGGCATGCGTGTCTTTGCCTTCACCGGCGGATCGCATGCCGGCAACCCGGCGCTGAAAGCGCGGCTTGCGTCGAGTGAACCGGACTTTATATTCGCTGACATGCTGCAATTGCCCGATCTGATTGCAGGCCTGGGAGCGAGAGTAAAAGCATCTTGACGAACAGCTTCGTTTGCGCGGTCGATGTCGGCACCGGGAGCGCCCGTGCGGGCATTCTCGACACCGGCGGCACCTTGCTCGGTCGCGCCGAGCACCCGATCGTCATGAACCAGCCGAAGGCCGATCACGCCGAGCACAATTCCGAAGACATCTGGTCGGCGGTCTGCATTGCCGTGCGTGCCGCCCGCGAAAAGGCAGGGGTCGCGGCGCAGGACATCGTCGGCATTTCCTTCGACGCCACCTGCTCGCTGGTGGTGCGGGGCAGGGATGGCGGCCAGCTCAGCGTGTCGGTGTCGGGCGAAAGGCGCTGGGACACCATCGTCTGGCTCGATCATCGCGCCATTGCCGAGGCCGACGAATGCACGATGAGCGGTCATGCCGTGCTCGACTATATCGGCGGCGTCATGTCGCCGGAGATGGTGACGCCGAAGCTGATGTGGCTGAAGCGGAAGTTGCCGGGTACATGGAATGAAGCCGGCTACCTGTTCGACCTCACCGATTTCCTGACCTGGAAGGCGACCGGCTCGCTGGCGCGCTCGCAATGCACGCTCACCGCCAAATGGACCTATCTGGCGCACGAGGAAACCGGCTGGCGACGCGACTTTTTCGAGACCGTCGGGCTCGGCGATCTTTTCGAACACGGCAATCTGCCGGAGCAAGCAAGTCCGGTCGGCGTCGATATCGGCCCGCTGAGTGCGGAGGCGGCGGCCCAACTTGGCCTTACGCAACAATGCCGCGTTGGCGCCGGCGTCATCGATGCCTATGCCGGCGCGCTCGGCGTGCTTGGCGGCTTTGCCGGCGACGAGAAGAATATCGGCCGGCATCTGGCGTTGATCGCCGGCACATCGAGCTGCGTCATGGCGATGTCGCCCGATCCGCAGCCTTTCGCCGGCGTCTGGGGACCGTACTATGGCGCGGCACTGCCGAAGCTTTGGTTGTCGGAAGGCGGCCAGTCGGCCACCGGCGCGCTGCTCGACCACATCATCCGCTGGCATGGCGCCGGCGGCGAGCCGGACGCCGCCATGCATGCGAAGATCGCCCGCCGCGTCGCCGAACTGCGCAGCGCCGAGGGCGACAATCTCGCCGCGCGGCTGCATGTGCTGCCGGATTTCCACGGCAACCGCTCGCCGCTTGCCGATCCGCACGCTGTCGGTGTCGTCAGCGGGCTGACGCTGGACGCTTCCTTCGACAGCCTGTGCAAGCTCTATTGGCGCACCGCCGTCGGCATCGCGCTTGGTGTGCGCCATGTGCTGGAGGCGCTGAACGAGAACGGCTATCTGATCGACACGCTGCACGTCACCGGCGGCCACACCAAGAATCCGCTGCTGATGGAGCTCTATGCCGACGCCACCGGCTGCACGGTCATTGAGCCGCTGGCCGACGAGGCGGTGCTGCTCGGCACCGGCATGGTCGCGGCCACCGCCGCCGGGCTGTTCCCCGGCTTGAACGCCGCTTGTGTCGCCATGCAGCAGGGCGGAAAAAAGCGTGTCTCAAACTCGGCCTCGGCCGGCCGTTTTGATCGCGACTACCGGGTGTTCCTCGAGATGCACCGGCAGCGGCAGGTTCTGGACGGGATAAGATAGGCAGGCATGTTGCAATCTGCGCTGCCGCCTCGATCCAAATAGCGTCGGTCCGCCCGGGACCGTGCTATGCCTTTACCACCCGATCGCAGACGATGCCGTTGCGTTGCATCGCGTTGCGAGTGTCGATGATCAGCCGCGAATGGTTGGCGATCAGCCCGTAGTCGATGCCGTCGTGGTCGGTGACGATCACAACGGCATCATAGGCGCCGATGGAATCGCGACTAAGCCGGATGCAGTCTTTGCCAGCCAGCATCGGGTGTTTGCGTGTCTTCGGGATGCGGGCGACAAACGGGTCGTGGTAGGCGATATCGGCCGTGCGCGATTGCAGCAATTCGATCAGCTTCAGCGCCGGGCTTTCCCGGACGTCAGCGACGTTCTTCTTGTACGCGACGCCGACGATCAGGATGGCCGCCTGGCTAAGCGGCAGGCCGAGACGCGTGTCCAGCGCTTCAGTCAGCTTTGACATGACATAGTGCGGCATCGACACATTGATTTCGCCGGCGAGTTCGATGAACTTCGTCGAGACTTCGAACTCACGCGATTTCCAGGTCAGGTAGAATGGATCGATCGGTATGCAGTGACCGCCAAGCCCAGGCCCTGGATAAAAAGGCATATAGCCGAACGGCTTGGTCTTAGCGGCTTCGATCACCTCCCAGATGTCGATTCCCATGGCGCCGTAGATCACCTTCAATTCGTTGACCAGGGCGATATTGACCGCCCGGAATATGTTCTCGGTCAGCTTCACCACTTCTGCGACCTTGATGCTTGAAACCGGCACGACCTTGTCGACGATGGCGCCGTAGAACTGCGCAACCAGCCTGGCCGCGACCGCACCGTCCCCGGCCACGACTTTCGGAATGGTGGCGGTCTCGAAGCCCGCACTGCCCGGATCTTCCCGTTCAGGCGAATAGCCAAGGAAAAACTCCCGGCCGGACCTGTATCCCGACGCCTCGAGGATCGGTTTCATCACTTCATCCGTCGTTCCTGGATACGTCGTGGATTCGAGGACGATCAGTTGATCCTTGCGCAGATGTTCAGCGATTGCGCGCGTCGTGTTCTCGACAAAGGAGAGATCAGGCTCGCGCTGCTTCGTCAGTGGCGTTGGCACGCAGATCGATATGACATCGCACTCCGCGAAGTCCGCGAAATCGAATGTCGGTCTGAATGATCCATCCGCAATGATGGTGTGAAGCGTTTGGTCGGTAACGGCGCCTATATAAGACCGGCCGGTTTTCAGTTTTTCGACCTTTGTATGGTCGACATCGAAGCCGATGACCCTGAAGCCGGCGCGGGCGGCCGTCGCGGCCAGAGGCAGGCCGACATAGCCAAGCCCGACGATACCGATCGTGGCCGTCCGCGTTTCCAATTTCGCAAGGAGGGCGGCTCCCCGGGCATGATCAACCAGCATATTCATTTTCGCGCTCTCCTTGATACAGCCGAAGGTCTTTCGAGCCGTATTCTGACGTTCTGCGAGTCGCGATAGATCATCCCTAAGCTTGATCAGCTGTTGGCATCGCGGTTCGCGCCTGTGAGAGCAAGCGCAACCTTTGTGCCAGTTTATGTCTTGAATAGAACTTCCGCCGCAGAAAGGCTCAGGAGGTGGGAAAGCGGCGTTTTCGGCTGCGACGGGAGGGGTATGTTGTCAAGGGCAAACTGCGTGCCATTTTCGGACACATTTGTTGCAAGATAGCTCATATAGAGCCGGCTTCTCAAAAAGCACAATAAATACAACAGGCTAATTAACCACGGCTGTTGACCATATCGTTAACGATTAGTTGCATTGCCTGTGGAAATGCCCTTTTCATACAAAAAGCCGCACAACGGATCAGTGCGACTTCCCCCTGCACTCAATGCCGGATTGATGACGCCATGAATGCATACGAAGCCAAGGAACTCAGAGTCCTGATCGCGGGCGGAGCAGGATTTGTTGGAACTAACCTTGCGCGCCGCCTTCTTGAACAGGGCGTATCTGTGGACTGCGTCGACAACTTCTCGACCGGTCGCAGGGCCAACGTCGACGACCTTGCCCGATATCCGAACTTTCGGTTCCTGAAGCTCGACGTCGCCGACGCTGGTTCTTGCAACCGCCTGCTGCGTCGCCGCTACAGCCATGTCTACAATCTGGCTTGCCCGACAGGTGTTCCCAACATCGCGCTGCTCGGCGAAGAAATGCTGATGGCGTCGTCTCTCGGATCTCTGAACCTGCTCAAGGTGGCGCGCCGATCGAAGGCCAGCTACCTTTTCGCCAGCACGGCGGAAGCCTATGGCGACCCGGAGGTCTTCCCGCAACCGGAAACCTATGTGGGAAAGGTCGATCCGGTCGGCCCGCGCAGCCCCTATGAGGAGGGCAAGCGCTTCGGCGAGGCCCTTACGCGCTTCTGGGGCCGAAAGCACAGTGTCGACGTTCGCATCGTGCGCATCTTCAACACCTATGGCCCGGGCATGTCGCCGGACGACCAGCGCGTCATTCCGCAGATGCTGTCGCGGCTGATTGCCCATAAGCCGGTGCCGATCTATGGCGACGGAGCGCAGACCCGCACCTTCCTGCACATCGACGATCTCGTCGACGGCTTGTTGACGGTGATGGAGAAGGGCGTGAATGCCGAAGTCTACAACATCGGTGGCGCTACCCAGATCACCATCCGTGCGTTGTTCGAGCTGGTGAAAACAGCAACCGGTCTCGCCGGCAACGCCGTCTTCGAAAAGCATTTCATTGCAGACCATCGCGGCCGTTGGCCCGACACCAGCAAGATAAAGGCGCTAGGCTGGCAGCAAAAGGTTTCGCTCGCAGACGGCATCCGCCAGAGCCACCAGGACATCCTGGCTTCGATCCAGGCTTGCCATGACAAGATGAATGGCACCTCGGTCAGGCCTGCTCCTCTCGCCGCGCACCGCAAGTCTGCCGCAGCCGATCATCATCAGCCACAGCTTGCTTTCCCATGACCGAGACCGTCGCCGCGAACGTCACGATGATGCTCCTCAGTGCTTCGCTGGGGATCAATATCGTGTTCTGGTGCATCGTTGGCGTGATCAGGTTTCTCAGTGAAATCGGCTCAAACCCGAAAATCGGCGGCCTGCCAATGATCGGCATCGCCGATGTTGCCGTAGTCATCCCCGCGCACAATGAGGAGATTGCCCTTCCCAGATGCATATGGGCGCTGACGGCCATCATTCCGGCGAGCCAGATCTATGTCGCCAGCGATGGATCGCGCGACGGCACCGTTGCGATCGCGCGTGCCAATGGCTGCAGGGCGCTCGACATCCAGCCGAATGGTGGCAAGGCCAAGGCGATCGACGAGGCGATCCGCCACTACCGCCTGTGCGATCGCTACAAGGCGGTGCTGATCCAGGACGCGGATTCGGAGATCGACCGCCACTATTTCGAGCATGCGTTGCCGTTGTTCAACGACCCGAATGTGGCGGCAGTCGCAGGCCACGTGCTGTCGCGCTGGCGTGGCCGCAGCTGGCTCAGCATGGACATGCTCTATACGGCATACAGGACGCGTCTCTACCGGGTCCTGCAGACGGCGTTCCAATACGGACAGTCCTGGAAATGGACGAATGTCAGCTATATCGCACCTGGCTTCGCCAGCATCTATCGCACAAGCGTGCTGCGCCAGATCGACATCACCGCTCCTGGTCTCGTCATCGAAGACTTCAACATGACTTTCGAGGTTCAGCACAAGGGGTTGGGCCGCGTAGCCTATTCGCCCAAAGCGCGTTGCTCATCGGAAGATCCATTCAATCTGCGCGACTACCGCAAGCAGGTTCAGCGCTGGTATCTCGGCTTCTGGCAGACGGTGCAGCGCCATGGGATCTGGCCGAGCCGCTTCTGGCTGTCGCTGGGCGGGCTGCTTGCTGAACTGCTCGTCATTTCGGTGTTCGCCCTGGCGCTGCCGTTTGCCGCGATCCTCTATCTGGCGACAGGCTTCGAAGTGCCGGCGGTTTCGCTTGGCGAACTCGCAGTGCGGCCCGTGTCGCCGCTTGGCCTCCTGGTCCTGTTTCTCGTCGTGGACTACGTGCTCACCTTCGTTGTCGCGGTCATCGAATGCCGGCCGAGCCTGCTCCTCTACGGCCTCGCCTTTCCGATCCTCCGGCTTCTCGACGCGGCGCTCTTCCTGCGCGCGTTGTTCAAGTCGTTTTCTGTGAAGTCCGATGGCCGCTGGATCAGTCCGGAACGCTACGCAGCAATCGTCCCGACGGGAGGTAAAACATGAACATTACCCGCCGCTCCGCTCTTCTTGGTGGCCTCAGTCTGCCGCTTCTGGCGATCGCCAACAAAGGCATCTCGCAGGCTGCCGCCAAAGAGCCGTTGCCCAACCCGCTGATCATCACGATCAGCGGCGTCGAGGCCAACGCAAATTCGGCCAGGCTCGCCGCGCTCGTCGACCCCTTCCTGACGCGCAAGATGCCGATCATCGTCACGGTTGCGCCATTCGATACGACAGGAAGCATGCTGGATTACAATTCCGACCTGGCCCGCTGGCTTCGCCAGACGGTCGGGCTCAATCCCATGGGCATTGAATTTGGCGCCCACGCCGACACGATCGTGTCCGGCGATCCCTATTTTCAGGCCCGCCAGGCCAGCGACATCCAGGCCGCGTTTTCCTACCTGATCAACGAGTATCAGCGATATCAGTCGCAGGCCGTCAAAACGGCCTTGACCCTGACCACCAATTCGCCGCTGCGCACCTTCCAGGACGGAGCCTCCATGCGTGCCGCCGGGATTCGCTCTGTCATCCGGCTTGCAGGTGGCGTCGAGGACAAGGCCAGGCAACAGCCGGCCGATGGCGGCTACTGGACGACCGAAACCGGCCTGGTCAACACTTTTGCCTCGCCATTGAGCTCGATAAGGTCAGCTGCTGCAAGCGGCGGATTGCTGGCGCCGGCAACGCTCGCCTCGAACATCGCCGCGTTGAGCGCAAACGACAATCCGATCACTGTAGACATTCCGTTCCGGGCGCTCGCCGGTCTGAGCGACGGCGATCTTGCCGGCTATGCCGCCGAAGTCGCGCAGGCTGTGCTTGCGGCTGTCGCGTCCGGCAGCGTGCGCGCAATCCTTCCGCATAGGCTCTATGTCCAGAGCAAGGACACAAGCCGGCTTATCGTCGTTCGCGTAGACGATCTGAGGGTCGATGTCGACGAGGATCCGAGCCACATGGCTTTTGTCTACGGGCTGATCGAGGCCGGTTACCCCGTAACAGACGGGATTATTCCCGCACCGCACGGCAACCTGCTGTCCAAGGATGAAACAAGCAAGGCATATCTGCGCGCCATGCTCCCGGACCGGCGCTTCGATGTCGCGGCCCACGGCTGGTATCACACGCCGTCCGAGCTTTTGGGGAATTCGGCCCGGAAAGATTTTGACCTGATCAGAGACGGTATCAGCGAAGTCTACCGTTCAACGGGCAGGTTCCCGACCTCCTACATACCGCCCAATGATGCCTTTGACGACAACACGCTGGACGCGCTTGCCGCCACCGGGACGCCCGTGTTCAGTGCCGATAGAGGCAGCATGCGCTGGTTCAATGGCATCGACAGGCGCGGCATCCTTCATGTCTCGAACACCATGAAATTCGAGAAGGCCTGGACCGCCGATGTCCCTTATTTTACCAAGCAACAGGTTCTCGATTATTTCGGAACCGACAATGATGCGGTCTTCTGCATCCATCCCGCCACTGCCAACACGCCAGAAAAGCGTGCGGTGATACTGGAAACGCTGGCGGAGCTGTCCGATCAGCGCGGCACCAGGCTCGTCAATTTTGACGAATATTACAAAGCCGTCAGCCCGGCGATGCCAAAGGCCGAGCGCATTCGAAGCGCGCGCGCCGACGTTTCGGTTCGGGACTGGAAGGAGCCGGACCTGTATCCGCTGGATGATGGGGTCCTGAAGGCGGACGCCGAACTGGCCTGGAGCTATTTCGACTGGGGTTCGAAGAACTACAACGGCATGGTGCCGGCGACGTCCTGGATCGAATCCGGCAAGCAGAAGGGCTATCCCTTCACGACCATGTGGGATGTGGGGACACATATCCTCGCTACACTATCTGCCCAGCGGCTGGGGATCATCGATCAACGCAGCTTCGAAACGACCATCACGCGCATCATTGCGTTCCTCGACGAGTCGAGTTTCCGCTACGCCGGTGGAAGGTTGCCGCACACCGAGCGGGCACTGGGATCGCAAGGTGGCCAGCGCGAGGGCTTCGATAGTGCCGATACCGGGCGCTTGCTTATTGCGCTCAAGATTCTTGACCAGCACACGGCGGGTGCCTTCCCTATTTTCAACCTCGTTTCCAACTGGTCCTTCAAGCCGGTTCTCAAAGGCGGCGAAATGCATGTCGTCAACGAGAAGGGCAGGATCTCGTCAGCTCACACCAGCAGTTATGCAGGCTATGCCGGTCGCGGCTACAGTTTCTGGGGAGAACAGATCAAGCCGGTGTTCGATACCGAGGATCCCGGCCGCAACATGGACGAAGCGGTTGCGGTGCTGGCAGAAATCCAGCGGCGTGGGCGGATTGCGACCGAACCGCATGTGACCGAGGAGATCGAGCTGGGCGGCTCGCCGCATGGCCGCCTCATGGCCGACATTCTCTATGCCGCCCAGATGAAACGCTATCGTGAGACAGGCATGCTTACCTGCGTTTCGGAATGCTCCATGGCGGGTCCGCCCTACTTCACCTACCAGGGGTATCAGCTGACGGACAATGGCGGCGTGTTTTCAGTCGACACGATGAAAATCTCTGCACAAGCCAAGATGGCCAAACTCGCGGATTCGTTGCGCCTGATCAGCACCAAGGGTGCGTATCTCTGGTATTCTACCCGCCCGGGCGATTACTCGGACAAGCTTGTCGCCCTGGTCAGGGAACGGGCCAAAATGCCCGGCATGGGATTTTCGTCCGGCATCTCGGAGCGGACCGGTAAACCGATTCAAGTCACCGACATCAATACAAACGGCATCGTTCTGGAATCCATCGCCTACATTCTGGGTGGCCGAAAGCCGTTTCTCCTGTCGGAAGGCGCATAGTCTACGAATCGACGACGCGGCGCCGCCAATCGCTCACCGAAGCCGAGGCCGCCGGCTATGCCAGCCTCAGCCTCAGCCGCCGCGCGCTCGAAATCCCGCCGCGGCAGAATGATCGCTTCATCGCCGCGCTAGTGCCGAGGGTGAAGACGATCGGACTTGCCCTTGGTGAGGCGTGCGGAGGCTCCCTGGCTCAATCGCTCCCCATCCGTCCTCCCTTGCCTTCATGTCGCATTTCGTTCAAAAGACGGCGCAAACGCTGCGAAGCCGAAGGTTTTGCCGTTTGAAATGCGGCTTCCGGCTCGATCCCGACGTGCCGCAATCGGAAAGAGCAGAAAAATGTCTGCGATCGAAGCCGGCGCTCGTGCGCCGGAAAATCTTTGGCGTCAGGAAATCAGGGCGACGCTGGCGCTCGCCTGGCCGATGGTGCTGACCAATCTCGGCCAGACCGCGATGACCGCGACCGACGTCATGATGATGGGGCGGGTGGGACCGGATACGCTAGCCAGCGGCGCGCTCGGCGCCAACCTCTACTTCATGCCGCTGATCTTCGGGCTCGGCCTGATGCTGGCGACCTCGCCGATGATGGCGACCGAGCTTGGCCGCCGACGCCATTCGGTGCGTGACCTGCGCCGCACGGTGCGCCAGGGCCTGTGGCTGGCGATCCTGATCTGCATTCCGATCTGGTTCGTGCTTTGGCACGGCGAGGCAATTCTGCTGGCGATGGGCCAGGAGCCGGGACTGGCGCGGCAGGCCGGCATCTATCTGCGCTGGCTGGAATGGGCGGTGCTGCCGTTCTACGGCTACATCGTGCTGCGCTCGTTCATCTCGGCGCTGGAGCGGCCGGGCTGGGCGCTGGTCATCGTCTTCGTCGCTGTTGCCTGCAACGTCTTCTTCAACTGGGTGTTCATGTTCGGCAATCTAGGCATTTCGCCGATGGGCATTGCCGGATCTGGCCTCGCCACCACACTGTCGAGCATGCTGATGTTCGTCGGCTTGGCGGCGGTGGTGATGCTTGAGAAGAATTTCCGGCGGTATCGTCTGTTCGGACGCTTCTGGCGCGCCGACTGGCCGCGCTTCAAGGGGCTGTTGCGGCTGGGCATGCCGATCGCCGGCATTCTGGCCTTCGAGGTGACGATCTTCAACGCGGCGGCCTTTCTCATGGGCCTGATCGATGCGGATTCGCTTGCCGCACATGCCATCGCCATCCAGATCGCCTCGATCTCCTTCATGGTGCCGCTCGGCCTCAACCAGGCGGTGACGGTGCGGGTGGGCTTGGCCCATGGCGCTGGCAACCCGGAAGGTGTCAGCCGTGCCGGCTGGACTGCCTTTGTCATGGGCGTCTCCTTCATGGCGCTGATGGGGCTGGGGATGATCCTGTGGCCGCATCTCCTGATCAGCGCCTTCATCGATCTTGGCAATCCGGCCAATGCCAGAGTGATCGGGCTTGCTGTGTCGTTCCTGGCCTTTGCCGCGCTGTTTCAGATTTTCGACGGCGCGCAGGCGGTAGCCGCCGGCATGCTGCGCGGCCTGCACGACACCAAGGTGCCGATGATCTATGCCGCGATTGGCTATTGGGGCGTCGGGCTGCCGCTTGGCGTGCTGCTCGCCTTCCATTTCGGCTTCAACGGCGTCGGCATCTGGATCGGCCTGTCGTCGGGGCTGGCCGTGGTGGCGGCCCTGCTTCTGGCGCGCTGGTTGCGGCGTGACCGAATCGCGCCGCCGCTCGCCCTTGGCCATTGAAAAAGGCCGCCGGTCATCCCGGCGGCCGCTTTTTGTGCAGGCTCGCTCAGTTGCCGTCCGACGACATCGCGCCGAGTAGCCTGCGGATATCGCCGAACCTGGCGATCGCACCGAACACAAGGGCTGCCACCGCGACGAAGAACACCGACACCGAGGCCATGGTCGGCGTGTAGCCGTAGCGCAGTGCGTTGAAGATCTTGATCGGCAGCGTTTCGGTGGTGAAACCGATCGTCATGTAGGCGACGATGTATTCGTTGAGCGACAACACGAAGGCAAAGGCAAAACCCGAGACCAGGTAGGGCAGGATTAGCGGCAGAACCACTGTCTTCAGCACGGTGCGGTCGTCCGCACCCATGGTTGCGGCAGCTTCGACCAGCGAGCGGTCGATCGAGGCAAAGCCCAGCGACAACGTCACCAGCGGCAGCGTCACGAAGAAGATGGCGTGGCTGATGATGGCGGTGAAGAACTGGCCGAACAGCCCGACCGTCGCCCAGAAGGTGAGGAAACCGAGCGCTGTGATGACCGGCGGCAGGATGAAGGGCGCCAGCCCCAGGACCTGGAAGATGTTCGCCCACGGGGCGATGCGCCGCCACAGGAACCAGGCCAGCGGCAATGCGATGGCGACGGCTATCGCAGCTGAACAGACGGCCAGCGTCACCGAATGGATCAGCGCCAGCCGCCATTCCGGATCGGAAAAAATCTGTCCGTACCATGCCAGCGAGAAACCGACCGGCGGGAAGGCCAGATCCTGCTTCTCGTTGACCGAGACGCCGGCAACGACGATCAGCGGCGCTGCCAGGAACAGCGCGACGACAGTGAAATAGAGGCGGCGAAGCAGGGTCTCGATCATAGCGCGTTCTCCCTGCGTCCGACGAGCAGCATCATGCCGACCAGCGCCAGCGAGATCAGCACCAGGAACACCGCCATCGCCGCCGCGAACGGCATGTTGGACTGGTAGATCGCCTGGTCGGTGATCAGCACCGACAACGTCCAGTGCTGCGGCCGTCCTAGGATCTGCGGCAACAGATAGGAGCCGAGCGCGAAGACGAAGACCATGATCAGCGTCGCCACGATGGTGTTTCTGAGCGCCGGCGCAACGACGTTGAAGAAGGCCCTGACCGGCGAGGCGCCAAGCGTGCGCGCGGCCTCGAGCAATGTTGGATCAAGGCGCACAAGGGCGGGGTAGAGCACCAGGACGGTGTAGGGCAGGGCCTGGTAGACCATGCCGGTCAGCACTGCGCCGAAGCTCGGCAGCAGCGCCACCGGCTTGTCCATCAGCCCCATCGCCACCAACAGATTGGTGATCCCGGCGGTGCGCGAAAACAGCGTCGACCAGGCAAAGCCGATGATGACTTCCGACAGCGACAATACCGACAGCAGGCCGACCAGCCACAGCGTCTGCACGTGGCGCGGCCGCCTGGTCAAGAGATAGGTGAAAGGAAAGGCGATACAGACGCAGCAGATCGCGACCAGCACCGCCAGCATCAGCGAAAAGCCAAGCACGCCGCCGAAGAACACCGACAGGAAGCGGGCGTAATTGTCGAAGACGAAGTCCACCGTGTAGAAACCGGCCGGGTTGCGCTTGAAGAAGCTCACCGCGATCATCGTCGAGAACGGCACGACGAAGAAGACGATGAGCATCAGGCCCGGAAAGAACAGCGGTGTGTAGTCGGCGACCGACCTTGGGACTTCGCGTCTCATGAGCCGAGCACCACGCAGCTCTCCGGCGGCAGCACGACGCCGACCTGCGCACCAACCGACACGTTGAGCCGTTCCCGCGGCGTGGTGACGGCGATGATGCTGGTGCCGCCGACCTCGACGAAGGTCTCTATGGTGCCGCCGAGATCGCGCACGAAGCTCACCTGCCCGGTGATGGCGCGGCTGCCGGGTTCGCCAAGATGCACGTCTTCGGGGCGGATCGACACCGAAGCCTTCTTCAGGCCGGCCGGCATGACGAGACCCGGGATGGCGGTGCCGAGGATGGTGGTGCGCCCGGCGCTGTCGACTTCCGCCGGCAAGAGATTGGTGATGCCGATGAAGTCGGCGACGAAGGCGTCGGACGGCTTGCGGTAGATCTCGATCGGCGGCGCCGCCTGCAGGATCTTGCCGTGGCCCATGACAACGACCAAATCGGCCATGGTCATCGCCTCGCGCTGGTCGTGGGTAACGACGATGGTGGTGATGCCGAGCCGCTGCTGCAGCTGGCGCAATTCCACCTGCATGGCTTCACGCAACTTGGCGTCGAGCGCCGAGAGCGGCTCGTCGAGCAGGAACAATTTGGGCGACAGTGCGAGCGCGCGGGCAATCGCCACGCGCTGACGCTGGCCGCCGGACAGTTTGGCCACGGGACGATCGGCAAAGCCGGGCAGATGGATCAGCGTCAGCAACTCGTCGACGCGCTTCTTCTGCTCTTCCTTCGAGGCGCCGCGAATGCGCAGCGCATAGGCGATGTTGTCGCCCACCGAGAGATGCGGAAACAGCGCCAGCGACTGGAACACCATGCCGAGATTGCGCTTGTGCGTAGGCAGCGGCGTGATGTCCTCGCCATCCAGCACGATCGCGCCACTGGTCGGCTCCTCCAGCCCGGCGATCATGCGCAACAGCGTGGTCTTGCCGCAACCCGATGGCCCGAGCAGGCACACGAAGGTGCCATGCGGCACGTTCAGCTGGACATTTTCGACGGCGGCAAAATTGCCGAATTTCTTGGTGATTGCGTTGATGTCTAATCCGGACATGAGTCGATCCTGTAAACCGGAGGATATTGCGAATGGCCCCGCTTTCCCCATTTCGCGATACGAAAGGGAATTGCGGATTCGGCGATCGGCGACCTCTCCCCTGTCAGGGGAGAGGCAATATGCGAGGTCAGGCGAGCTGTTCGGGGTTTAGCCGACGATAAGTTCGGTCCATTTCTGGTTTATCCAGTCGGCCTTCTCCGTGTAGAGGTCGTAGCGCGGGATGATCGGCTCGATATCCGACGACACCGAGGCGAACTCTTCCGGCTTGAGGTCGAGCACCTCTTTCTTCAGGGTCGGCGTGGTGCCGACCTTGCGCGACATGAGGCCCTGAATCGACGGCTGGCTCATATAGTCAATGAAAGCGTGCGCCTCGTCGACCTTGGTCGAGGCGCGCGACAGCACCCAATTGCCGGAATCCTGGATGCCGCCCTCCTTCGGGAAGGTCGAGCGGACATGGAAACCGTCGGCGGCCGCCAGGCCGGTGACGTCGTGATAATACTGGCCCATCGGGATTTCGCCTGACTTCAGCGCCTGTTCGAACTGTGCCTCGTCGCGATACCAGAGGCGGACGTTCGGCTTGACCTCGGCGAGCTTCTCGAAGGCCTTGTTCAGCCCCTCTTCGGTGTCGAGCGCGTTGGTGCCGCCCATGAAGGTCTTGGCCGTCACCTCGAGCAGGAACGAGTTGGAGGCAAGCGCCAGCAGGCCGAGCTTGTCCGCGTTGGCCTTGTCCCAGAGTGCTGCCCAGGATTCCGGTGCATCCTTGTAGACATCCGTGTTGGTGACCAGCGTGATCCACCAGGCAACGGCGCCGATGCCGGCAACGCGGCCATCCGGATACTTGTTGATGAAGCGCGGCAGCAGGTCGCCATAGTGCTTGAATTTCGAGGTATCGAGCGGCGTCCACAATTCGGTCGACTGGCCCTTTATCGTTGAACCCTGCGACATCATCGAAAGGTCGGCCGGTGCCTGACCGGCCTTGGCCGCCTGTTCAAGCTGCACCAGCCACGCCTCGCCGGTTGGCTCGGCGACCGACTCGACCGCGATACCGGTGGCCTTGGTGAAGTCGGGGAAAATGTGCTCGTCGAACGATTTCTTGAAGTATCCGCCATAGACGCCGACCTTCAGCGACTTGTCCTGCGCCCGCAGGATAGATGGCATGGCGAGCACACCGGCGGTGGCAAGACCGGCGGCAAGCATGCCGCGTCGGGTGACGGGTGTTGTGATCAGTCTGTTCATCTGGTTTCTCCTCTGTTTGTGCCGGCTCCCCGGCTGTTACCCTTTCATCCCACCGTTCGCCGCTTTTCGCGGCTCAGTGGGCCGCCGCGCGTTGTTCGAGCGTGCGTGCATATTGCGTCAATGGAAAGCACATGACGAAGAAGATCAACGC
This sequence comes from Mesorhizobium sp. AR10, assembly GCF_024746795.1. NCBI lineage: Bacteria > Pseudomonadati > Pseudomonadota > Alphaproteobacteria > Hyphomicrobiales > Phyllobacteriaceae > Mesorhizobium > Mesorhizobium sp. AR10. The sequence goes on along the minus strand of NZ_CP080524.1, from coordinate 765,814 downwards.
CACCAGTCCGTAGACCTTGAACGGTTCGAAGGTGGCGTTGTTGATGGCGTTGGAGGTCCGTACCAGTTCCTCGAAACCGATGATCGAGGTCAGCGCCGTCGATTTGATCAGCTGCACCAGGAAGCCGACGGTCGGCGCGCGGGTGATCGAGAATGCCTGCGGCAGGATGATCAGTCTGAGCTCCTGCAGATAGTGCAGCCCGAGGCTGGCGCCGGCATCCCACTGGCCACGCGGCAGCGCATCGACGCCGCTGCGCCAGATCTCGGCCAGATAGGCACTGGCAAAGAAGGTGAGGCCGAGCACCGCCGCTGTCCACGGCTCGATGCGCAGGCCGAGCATCGGCAAGCCGAAGAACATCAGGAAGAGCTGCATCAAGAGCGGCGTTCCCTGGAACAGCGCGATGTATCCCGAAGCGATACGCCGGCTCCACTTGTTCTTGGCGATGCGGAAGAACAGCACGACCATGCCGACCACGCCGCCGCCGACGAAGGCGGCGAGCGATAAAAGCACCGTCCAGCGGGCGGCGAACAGAAGGTTGCGCAGGATGTCCCAGAAGGTGAATTCGATCATGACACGCCGGCTCCCAGAACACGGCGTCCGCCGCTGACCAGCAGTCGACGCAGTCCCATCGACAGGATGAGATAGACCATCGTCACCACGAAATAGGTCTCAAAGGCGCGGAAGGTGCGCGCCTGCAGCATGTCAGCCTCGTAGGTCAACTCGCGCACCGCGATCTGCGACACGACGGCGGACTCCAGCATCATGATGACGATCTGGCTGGTCAGCGCCGGATAGATCACCTTGAGCGCCTGCGGCAGCACGATCTTGATAAACACCTGACGCGGTCGAAGGCCAAGCGCAAGCGCTGCCTCCGTCTGCCCGCGCGGCACCGCGTCGAGCCCGGCGCCGACGATCTCGATGGTGTAGGCGGCCATATTGAGCGTCATCGCCAGCATGGCGGCCAGTATCGGATCGAGCCTCACGCCGATGCTGGGCAGCCCGAAGAAGATGAAGAACAGCTGCACCAGGAACGGCGTGTTGCGCATCACCTCGACATAGATGGCGATTGCCCGCTTCAGGAGCGGCGGGCCGTTTCGCCGGCCTGCCGCGCCAAGGATGCTGAGCAGCGTTCCCACCAGAGTGGTCACGACGATCAGCAAGACCGTCGTGAGCGCTCCGCGCGCGATGTCGCCCACAGCATCTGGAAGCCAAGCAAAGGCCACGGTAGATCAATCCTTGAGGTTGTCGGGATTGAGCGGCGTCTTCAGCCAGGCTTTCGAGCTTTCGTCGAGTTTGCCGTCGGCCAGCATCTTGGCGACCGCGTCATTGACCGCTTTTTTGAGGCGGTCCTCGTTCTTGTTGAGGCCGATATGCGAGGGCGAGGTGAGCAGCTGGAACTTCTGCTCCGGCTTGATCGCATCCTGCTTCGCCAACACCTGGGCGCCGACATCGTTGCCGACCACCATCAGCTGGGTCTGGCCCGAGATGAAGGCCTGGATGACGGAATTGTAGTTGTCGAAACGCTTGATATCGGCGGAGGCCGGGGCGACTTCGGTGAGCGACGTATCTTCCAGCGTGCCGCGGTTGACGGCGATCGACTTGTCGGCGAGGTCTTCCTTGCCTTTGACCGCAAGTGCTGCCGGGCCGATGACGGCGATGTAGTAAGGCGCGTAGGCGGCGGCGAAATCGATCACCTGCTCACGCTCCTTGGAGTAGCCGACACTCATCAGGATATCGACGCGCTTGTCGGTCAGATACGGGATGCGGTTCTGGCCGGTCACGCTGACCAGGTTGAGCTTGACCTTCAAGGAATCGGCGATGAACTGCGCCACATCGATGTCATAGCCCTTGATGCTCATATCGGCGCTAGCCGAGGAGAAGGGCGGGAAGTCGGAGAAGATGCCGACATTGATGGCACCCGCCTTGGTGATGTCGTCGACCGCGTCGGCATTGGCCTGCGTGACGAAACCAAAGCCGGTCACTCCGAGCATCAGCACGGCGGCAATGGATGATTTGAGTTTCATGTGAAGTGTCATTGTCATTCCCCTTCTGGAAGCTTGTTTGTTTGAGTGCGGCCGCCGGCTCCAGCGCGGCGACCGCCTTGGAATTGTTTCGGGTATCAGGCTCCCTTGCCGGTGATCGCCGGGCTGAAAACCATCAGGCTCAGGATCTCGAACAGAACCTGCGCGCCGACATGCGCGGTGTTGGTGGTCGCGTCATATTGCGGCGCCACCTCGACGACGTCGCCGCCGACGATGTTGAGGCCCTTGAGGCCGCGCAGCAGTTCGAGCACCTCGCGGGTCGTCAACCCGCCGATCTCAGGCGTGCCGGTGCCCGGCGCGAAGGCCGGATCGACGCTGTCGACGTCGAAGGAGATGTAGGTCGGGCCGTCGCCGACGATTTTGCGCGCCTTCTCGATGATGGCGGGAATGCCGAGGCCGGTCACCTCTTCGGCATGCACCACGGTCATGCCGGATTCGTAGGTGAACTCCCACAGATACTCGGCCGAGCCGCGAATGCCGATCTGGATTGTGCGCGACGGGTCGAGCACGCCGTCCAGCACCGCGTTGCGGAACGGCCCGCCATGGTGGAACTTGGTCATGTCGAACAGGCCGCTGGTGTCGCAGTGGGCATCGATATGGATCATGCCGACCGGCGCCTTTTTGCCGACCGCCTTCAGGATCGGATGACTGATCGAATGATCGCCGCCGACTGACAACGGAATCACGCCGGCATCGACGATCTGGTTGGTGCGGCGCTCTATGTCGTCATGGCTGGTCTCCAGCCGGTAGCGGCTCTGGAACGGCACGTCGCCGATATCGGCCACCCGAAGCTCATGCGTCGGTGCGCATTCCAGAACATGGTTGTAGGGGCCGATGCGCTCGATGGCGCGCAGCGCCCTTGGCCCGAAGCGGGAGCCCGGCCGGTTGGTGACGCCGAGATCCATCGGCACGCCGATGATCGCCACCTGCAGATCGCCGAAATCCGGATTGTCGGCGGCGATTTCGCGGTAGGGAGCGGCGAGGAAGGTCGGGATGCCGGAATAGGGCGCCAGCCTGGTGCCGCTCTTGGAAAAGATCTTGTCGGCGACGCGCCTGAATTTCGGGTCGAACATTTCGCCGCCATGGCTTTCGCCATATTTGCGACGCAACGCTTCGAGCTTGCCGCGATCGTAACCCATGTCCGGTCCTCCTGCTGGGCTGGTGCAGTGCGGCGTCGGCGACATCTAACGAACTGACCGTCATCCGGCCGGGTCGCTGTCCCGCTGGCTGCCTGCAGATTTCACGTCTTGATGCTGTTCCGGGTCAAAGTGTCCGGCAGCTGCATTGAAAAATCAATTGATATTGTTAGGGTGTGAGTTGTGAGAAAATCTCACAGTAAATTTGGACATCCATGGCCAAGCGTCTGCCCCCCTTGAATCCGCTGCGCGCCTTCGAGGCGACGGCGCGCCACGCCTCGCTGACCAAGGCGGCGGCCGAGCTGAACGTCACCCATGGCGCCATCAGCCACCAGATCAAGGCGCTCGAACAATCGCTTGGCGTCAAGCTGTTCGAACGCACCGGTCAGCGGGTAAAGCTCACACCGCACGGCGCCGAACTGCTGCCGGCGGTGTCGACCGCCTTCGACGGCATCGCCGCCGCCACGCAGCGCATGACAAGGCCGGCCAGCGCCGGCACGCTCTCGGTCTCCTGCGTGCCGGCCCTGCTGCTGCTGTGGATGACGCCACGACTGGGCAGTTTCATGGCGCAATATCCCGACATCAGGCTGACGCTGATCCCCTCCAACGACCCCAAGGACATCCGCGCGCCGCAGATCGATGTCTGTGTGCATTATGGCGACGGCAGTTGGAGCGATTGCTGGATGCGCAAATGGTCGGGCCTCGAACTGTTCCCGGTGGTCAGCCCGACGCTGATCAACAACCGTCCGATCCGCACCGTCCGCGATCTCGCCGATCATGTCTTCCTGCATGGCGATGATGGCCGCGAGTGGCATACCTGGCTGGCGGCGGCTGACGGGCTGGATCTGGAACGCGGCCGCCGCCACCATCTCGGCGACGCGCGCATGTCGACGGAAGCCGCGGTTCATGGCCATGGCGTGGCGCTCGGCGATTCAGTGACGGCGAGCGCGCTCCTCGCCAGGGGGTTGCTTGTTGCGCCGTTCAGCCTGTCGGTGCCGGCGGTCGACGATTTCTATGTCGTCTGCCGCAACGAGATGAAGTCGACGCCGATCGTGCAACTGTTCATCGACTGGCTGTTTGCCGAGAAGGAGCAGGCCGACAGCCGCGCCGACGCGCCGGTGGCGGGCCGCATCGGCATTCGCCGGAAGCGCCCGGCGCTGCGCGTGATCGGCGCCAAGTCCCCGTCCTGAGCCTGGCCGCAGGGCCTTCTTTTTGTCAGGCCAGCCCGCAAAGCGGGAGGCGCTTTCAAAAATTCAATGCTAAGAGGCATTTGGCCAGTGCATGTCGCCCAAAAGTGCGCAGCGGTTTTGGGAAACGACATGCATAAAACTTAAGACTTGAAGCGCATCGCCTCGTTTCGGCGCGAAGCGCTTCAAGAGCGAGCAGCGAAGGCGGCATCGAGATATGGCAAAGACCGATATAGCGCGGCGTGTCTACAACCACACTTGGAAGCTCGACCCGATCGTCCGCAGTCTGCTCGACACCGATTTCTACAAGCTTTTGATGCTGCAGATGATCTGGGGCATGTACCCCAAGGTCGACACCACTTTCTCACTGATCAACCGCACCACCTCGGTCCGCCTCGCCGACGAGATCGACGAAGGCGAGCTGCGCGATCAGCTCGATCATGCCCGCACGCTGCGCTTCTCGAAGAAGGAGATGATCTGGCTGGGGGGTAACAATTTCTACGGCCGCAAGCAGATCTTCGAACCGGAATTCCTCGCCTGGCTCGAGAATTTCCGGTTGCCCGAATACGAGCTTTCCAAGCGCGATGGCCAGTATGAGCTCACCTTCAGCGGCCCGTGGATGTACACGACGCTGTGGGAGATTCCTGCGCTGGCAATTATCAATGAACTCCGATCTCGCGCCGCCATGCGGGCCTTCGGCCCCTTCGCGCTCGACGTGCTCTATGCCCGCGCCAAAGCCAAGATGTGGGCCAAGACCGAGCGGCTGAAGGCGCTGCCCGGCATCCGTATTTCCGACTTCGGCACGCGCCGCCGCCATTCTTTCCTGTGGCAGCGCTGGTGCGTCGAAGCGCTGAAGGAAGGCATCGGCGAGGCTTTTACCGGTACCTCCAATGTGCTGCTCGCCATGGACAACGACCTCGAAGCGCTCGGCACCAATGCGCATGAACTGCCGATGGTGTTTGCCGCACTCGCCAATTCGGAAAAGGAATTGAAACAGTCGCCATACAAGGTGCTGCAGGACTGGCAGCGCTACTATGGCGGCAATCTGCTGATCGTCCTGCCCGATGCCTTCGGCACCGCTTCGTTCCTGCGCGACGCGCCGGACTGGGTCGCCGACTGGACCGGCTTTCGCCCGGATAGCGCACCGCCGATCGAAGGCGGTGAGAAGATCATTTCCTGGTGGCGCGAAAAGGGCCGGGACCCCAAGCAGAAGCTGCTCATCTTCTCCGACGGGCTCGAAGTGGAGACCATCGAGGAAACCTACCGCCATTTCCGCGGCAAGGTGCGCATGTCCTTCGGCTGGGGCACCAATCTGACCAATGATTTCGAAGGCTGCGCGCCAACCGAAACCAACAGCCTCGACGCCATCTCGCTGGTCTGCAAGGTCACCGAGGCCAATGGAAGGCCGGCGGTCAAGCTGTCCGACAATCCGGCCAAGGCTACGGGGGATTTGAAGGAGATCGAGCGCTATCTGCGCATCTTCGGGGCCAAGGATCGCGTGGAGCAGCTGGTCAAGGTGTGAGGGTCCGACGGATCAATTTCGCCCTCCGGTTAAGATGGAAATCTCGGATAGCGTGAGTTCCCGCCCACCCCCCTCTGTCCTGCCGGACATCTCCCCCTCAAGGGGGGAGATTGGCAGTTCGTTCGAGGGGCGCCTCTACTGCAGCAACGCTGAAGATTTGCGAAAGCCGATATGCCAGCCGATCTCCCCCCTTGAGGGGGAGATGTCCGGCAGGACAGAGGGGGGTGTGAAGGATCACGGCGGGCGAAAATATTTCGTCTGTTCGGCTCTCATCGCGTCGTTCCTCCCCACCCCCGCCTTCGCCCACGCCTCCGACCGCGGCCACGTCCTGTTGCTGCCCACCGGTTACTACGTCGCCGGCGGCGCGCTCGCCGTTGCCGCCAGCTTCCTGGCGTTGGCGCTCCTGCCGCCAGACGCGCTCGACCGCTTTTGGCGGCGGCGCCTGCCGTTTTTCGCATTTGGCGACGGCGCACGGACTGCTGTCAGCCTGCTATCCTTTGCCGGCTTTGCAGTTCTCATGGCCGCCGGCCTGTTCGGCAGTCGCGATCCGCTTTCCAACCCGCTGCCTCTGGTGATCTGGACGCTGCTCTGGGTCGGACTTGCCTTGCTGCAAGGCTTGCTTGGCGATCTCTGGTCGTGGCTGAACCCATGGTACGGGCCATGGCGTATCACCACCCGCCTGATCGGCCGTCGTGGCGACGAAACGCAGGAATCGCGGCTGCCTCCCTGGCTCGGCTACTGGCCGGCCGTCGTGCTGTTCTTCGCCTTCGCCTGGTTCGAGTTGATCGACCCAGCGCCCGACGATCCCTGGCGGCTGGCACGGGCGTCGGGCCTTTACTGGCTGCTGAGTTTTGTTGCCATGCTGATGTTCGGCTACCGCGACTGGAGCCGCAGCGGCGAGTTCCTGACCGTTTTCTTCGCCATGGTGGCGCGCTTCGCAATCGTCGAGCGCGGTGAAGACGGCAGGCTGAACCTGTGCTGGCCGGGCGCGAAGCTGCTCAACGCCGAACCGCTGGCGCTCAGCGGCATCGCTTTCCTGCTGCTCAGCCTGTCATCGGTCTCGTTCGACGGCCTTTCGAAAACCTTCTTCTGGCTCGGTCTGTTCGGCATCAACCCGCTGGAGTTTCCCGGCCGTACGGCGCTGATCGGCTTAGGCAGTTTCGGCCTCGTGCTGACCTTTGTCCTGCTTGCGGCAGTGTTCGCGCTTGCCGTCGTCCTCGGCCAACGTCTTGCCGCCAGCCAGCATCCTTTCAGTCAAGCAGCCGGGCTGCTGGTCTGGTCGATCGTGCCGATAGCACTCGCCTATCATTTCGCACACTATCTGACGGCGTTGCTCGTCGATGGCCAATATGCGTTGGCCGCCCTGTCCGATCCGTTTGCGCTGGGTTGGAACCTGTTCGGCACCGCCGACATGCAGATCGAAGCCGGCATGGTCACCGGCGCCGGCTCGGCCTGGTGGCTGTGGAATTTTCAGGCCGGTGCCATCATTGCCGGCCACATGCTCGCGGTTCTCGTCGCCCATGGTTTTGCCTGGCGGCTGCACCCGGTTCCCACGCGCGCCGCGCTCAGCCAGTTGCCGCTTACCGTGTTGATGATCGCCTACACCGTCTTCGGCCTCTGGCTGCTTGCCACGCCGACCGCCGGATGACGCAAGGCCGGCTTTAATGCCTAGGTGGAAAGCCCGCTTGCCATGCTCGGGCTTTGGTGATTTAGTTTGTACACATGCAATTTCGGACCTCTCGCCAAGTGTGGTCCGCTGTGCTCCAGCCATTGGTCAAAACTCAAAAACAGGGGAACTGCCGTGACTGACAAGAATGGGTTTTTCGATCTCTCCAAAAACGCTCTTACCCGCCGCACCGCACTGAAGGGTTTGGCTGCAGGCGCCGGCCTTGCCGTCGCCCCGGGCTTCGTCCGTTACAGCCAGGCGCAGAGTTCGGCGCCGATCAAGATCGGCTTCCAGTCGCACCGCACCGGCATCGGCGCCGCCTATGGCCGCTGGTACGAGAAGACCACCGCCGCAGCGGTGAAGGCGATCAACGACGCTGGCGGCATCAACGGCCGCCCGGTCGAAGTGATCATAGAGGATGACGGCACCGATCCCGGCCGTGGCGCCGAGGTGGTCGGCAAGTTTGCCACCCAGCACAAGACCGACATCGTCTTCGGCACGCTGTTCTCGCATGTCGTCATCGGCTCGGCGCCGGCCGCCGGCGAGGCCAAGATTCCCTATTTCGTTGTCAGCGAAGGCCACCACGTCGCCTCGACCAAGCTCAACCGCTACGTCTTCCAGCCCGGCATTACCGACGTGAAGAGCCAGATCCAGTCGATGGCGCCGTGGATTGCGGCCAATGCCGGCAAGAAGGTGACGCAGATCTTCCCCGATTTCGCCTTCGGCTACGACCATCGCGACTACCTGCCGCCGGCGCTGAAGGCGCAAGGCGCCGACGTCATCGCCCAGATTGCCATCCCGCCGACGGAATCGTCCTTCACCAAATACTTCCCGCAGATACCGGCCGAAACCGAGGTCATCTACCACGTCATGGTTGGCCCGGCTGTGCTCACCTTCGTCAAGGAACTCGGCGAATTCTACGGCTCCAACCGCCCGCAGCTGTTCGGCTTCATCGATTCGCTCGAAGCCACCGACATCAACAGCCCCGGCCTCGAATTCCTCGATGGCAGCCATTTCTGGGAAGGCTCGCCACGCTATGCGCAGGCCGATGATAGTGCTGCGCAAAAAGCCTATCGCGCCGCCGTCGGGATCGACGACAATGGCGCTGCCGTCGGCGATCCCAAGGACGTCTCCACCGCCGCCCACATGTTCGGCTGCTGGGAAACGCTCTACGTCGTCAAGAAGGCGATGGAGGATGCCGGCTACAAGGGGCCGGAAGACCGCGCCAAGCTGGTCGAGGCGACCGAGGCCCTGACCGAGTTCGCCGAAGGGCCGGAGCATCCGCAGGGACCAAAAACCTTCAACGGCAAGATCCACCAGTGCTTCGGCATCCAGAACATCTCCAAGGTCGAAGGCGGCAAGTTAAAGGTCGTCCACAAGACCAAGATCGAGGACGGGCTCTACGAGCCGGAAGGGGATTATACGACGCAGGCGCTGTGAGCTTAGTTCTTTAAGCGCAGTGCCCTTCGGCCCACCCCCCTTTGTCCTGCCGGACATCTCCCCCTCAAGGGGGGAGATTGGCAGTTCCTGCGATGGCGATCACCTGTCGACCTTGGCGATTGGCGAAAGCCGTCGCGACAGTCGATCTCCCCCCTTGAGGGGGAGATGCCCGGCAGGGCAGAGGGGGGTGCCTCGCGCACTCGTTGGCGCATAAACGATGCACTTCGGACCACACCTCCTCCTCGCCGCCCTAGAAGGCCTCGTCACCTCCGCCGTGCTGGCGCTGACGGCGCTTGGCCTGTCGCTGGTGTTCGGCGTCATGCGCGTTGTCAACGTGGCGCATGGCGAGTTCTTCATGCTGGGCGCGGTGCTTGCCTGGGCGATCAGCACGGCGATATCAGGTCATCCGGCGCTTGGCTTCCTGGCGGCACTGGTGCTGGCGCCGCTGATCGTCGGCGCCATCGCCCTCGTCGCCGAGCGGCTGGTGCTGCGCCGGCTCAACTACAATCCCGAAGCCACCATCGTCGCCACCATCGGCATGCTCTACATTATCCAGCAGCTGGCGCTGACCTTCTACGGTCCGGAAGCGCGGCCCGTGGAGCCGCCCTTCAGCTACCGCATCCTTCTGCCGTGGTTCGGCTATTCCGGCTACAAGCTGTCGATCATCGCCGCATCCTCTTTTCTGCTGCTCGCGACATGGTTCGTGCTGACACGCACGAAGATCGGTCTCGTCATGCGCGCCACGCAATATGACAGCGAGACGGCGCAGGCCTTCGGCATTCCGGTCGGCCGGGTCTATGCCGGCGTCTTTGCGCTCGGCGCCATGCTGGCGGCGGTGGCTGCAGTGCTGATCGTGCCGATCAGCCAGGCACATTATCTGATGGGGCAGGACCCGCTGCTGCTGTCGTTCATCGTTGTCATCATCGGCGGGTTGGGTTCGCTGCGCGGCACCGTCGTTGCCGCCGTACTCATTGGCCTGTCCGACGGCATCATCTCGGTGTTCTTCTCGCCGACGCTGGCCAAGATCATCGCTACGATGCTGGTCGCCATGGTGCTGGTGTTTCGGCCGCAGGGCCTGTTCGGGACGGCATCGCGATGACGGATGCTTTGCCGGCAAAGCCCTATGCGCTGCATCTCGGTGTTGTCGCCCTGCTCTTCGCCCTGAGCTTCGTCCTGCCGGAATATCATCACGGCCTGCTCGCCCGCATCATGGTGCTGGCGGTCTTCGCCATGGGCTACAACATGCTGTTCGGCTATGTCGGGCTGCTCAGCCTCGGCCATGCCATGTTCTTTGCCGCCGGGCTCTACGGTGCGGGCCTAAGCGTCATCCATCTCGGCTGGAATGTGCCGGCCGCTTTCGCCGCCGGGCTGGCCTGCGGCGCGCTTCTGGCGCTGGTGATCGGCCTGCTGGCGCTGCGCACCACCGGCGTCGCCTTCATGATCGTCACCATGATGTTTGCCCAGGTGTTCTATCTCGTCATCCTCTATTTCGCGTCATGGACCGGCGGCGACCAGGGCATGGTCGTGCCGCAGCCGGCGCGCGTGCTCAGCTTCGGCACGACATCGCTCGATCTCACCAACCCGACCGTGCGCTACATGAGCGCCTTGGCGCTGTTCTCGATCGTGCTGCTGGTCACGCTGGCCATTGTTCGTTCCAGGCACGGCCGCGTGCTGGTCGCCATCCGCGAGAACGAGGAGCGGACAAAAATGCTTGGCTACGACACGTTCTCCAACAAGCTCGCCGCGGTCGTCCTCTCCGGCACCATATGCGCGGCGTCGGGCGCTGCCTACGCGCTGCTGTTCGGCTATGTCGGCTCGAGCTTCGCCTCGGTGCAATATTCCATCCTGCCGCTGCTCTGGGTGCTGCTGGGCGGGGCCGCCACGACGCTTGGGCCGCTGATCGGCACGCTGTTCATGTACTATGTCGTCGACGTCACCAGCGGCTTCACCTCGGCCTATCTGCTGATTGTCGGCATTGCCCTCATCCTGCTGGTCTTGTTTTTCCCCAAGGGCATTCTGGGCAGCATTCGCCAGCGCTGGCTTGGGTGGCTGCCATGATGCCGCTGCTGACTACCAAAGGCCTGTCGCGCAATTTCGGCGGCCTGCGTGCCGTCGATGGGGTCGATTTCGCGCTGATGCCCGGCGAGATCCGCGCCGTCATCGGCCCCAACGGTGCCGGCAAGACCACCTTCGTCAGCCTGGTCAGCGGCCGCATCCAGCCGTCCTCCGGCATGATCGTCTTCGATGGCGCCGACATCACCAGTCTGCCGGCCTACGCCAGGGTTCGCCTCGGCGTCGCCTACACTTTTCAGATCACCAGTGTGTTTGCCAATCTCACCGCTTACGACAATGTGGCGCTGCCGGTGCAGCGCACGCTGACCGATGGCCGCTCGAAGGGCGCGGTGCACGCCGGCGTCATGGCGGCGCTCGAGCGCACCGGCCTCGCCGACCGCGCCCACATGCCGGCCGGACAGCTGTCCTATGGCCACCAGCGCCTGCTCGAAGTGGCGATGGGACTGGCGCTGAAACCGCGCCTGCTGATCCTCGACGAGCCGACGCAAGGGCTGGCCGACAGCGAGATCGACAATTTCATCGAACTCGTGCGCGAGATCGCCAAAAGCGCTACCGTGCTTCTGATCGAGCACAACATGCCGGTGGTCATGCAACTCGCCGACCGCATCACCGTTTTCAACGCCGGCAAAATTCTCGCCGAAGGAACACCCGAGCACGTTCGCGCCAACGCCGAGGTGCAGGACGCCTATCTGGGGACCACCCATGGCTGAGACGTTGGTAATCTCAGGGCTCGATTGCTTCTACGGTGAGGTCCAGGTTCTCTACGGCCTCGACCTCGTGCTGAACAAGGGCGAGGTGCTGTGCCTTTTCGGCCGCAACGGCGCCGGCAAGACGACGACGCTGAAGGCGATCATGGGCCTGGTTCCCTCAAGCGCTGGTTCGATCAGGCTCGATGGCCAGGAGCTGACCGGCCTGCCGGCGCACGAGGTGCCGAAGGCCGGCGTCGCTTACGTGCCGCAAGGCAGGCGGTTGTTTGCCGAGATGACGGTGGCGGAGAACATCGAGATCGGCCTGATGGCGCGCGGCAAGGGCAAGGCGACGCGCGAAAACGTGCTCGACCTCTTCCCGCTGCTGCGCCAGCGGCTCAGGCAGCGCTCCGGCACGCTGTCGGGCGGCGAACAGCAGATGCTGGCCATGGCGCGGGCGCTGTGCATCGAACCGCAGGTGCTTCTGCTCGACGAGCCGACCGAAGGCCTGATGCCGTCGATGATCGCCAAGATTCGCGAGACGGTGTCGAAGCTGCGCGAGCTGGGCGTCTCCACCATCCTCGTCGAGCAGCGCGTCGATGCCGTGCTGTCTGTCGCCGATCGCGTCTGCTTCATCGAGAACGGGCGCAACCGCGAGACGGTCGATGTCGAGGAGCTGCGCGCCGACCCCTCGGCCGTCCGCCGCTATGTCGGCGTCGGCTGATCAGCCAAAGAACAGAAAGCCGGCGATCAGGAACGTCGGGATCAGCACCAGGCCCGACCACGCCATGTAGCCGAAGAAGCCCGGCATCCTGACGCCGTGATGCCTGGCAATGGCGTAAACCATGAAATTCGGTGCATTGCCGATATAGGTGTTGGCGCCCATGAACACAGCACCTGCCGAGATCGCCACCAGCGTCGTCGCGGCCTCCGTCATCAGATGCTGCGGGTCGCCGCCGGCGAGCTCGAAGAACACCAGATAGGTCGGCGCATTGTCGAGGAACGATGACAGAGCGCCGGTCAGCCAGAAATAGGCGAAGTCGTTGGGCGCGCCTGCGGGCGAGGTGACAAGCGCGACCAGCGGCGCCAGTGCCCCATCGTGGCCGGCCCTGAGGATGGCGATGACCGGCACGATGCAGATGAAGATGCCGGCGAACAGTTTTGCCACTTCTGATATCGGCCCCCAGTTGAAGCCATTCGCTTCGCGATGGCTCTTGCGCGAGACGGCCAGCGACAGGAAGGCAAGCGCCAGGATGATGGCGTCGCGCACTATGTTCTGCAGCTCGAGACTGACGCCGAGGACGGAAAAGCTGAGCGCAGGTTTCCATGTCGCCGAAAGCAGGATCGCGCCGATCACGCCGGCCAGCAGCGGAATGTTGGGCAGGCCGCGAATGCGCACTTTCGTATCGGGCGTCGGATCCTTGATCTGCGGCGCGCCGCCCTCGCGGCGATGCAGGATGATGTCGATGGCCAGGAAGACGGCGAGCACGACGCCGCCGACGAACAGGGTTTCCTGGTAAAGGTTCGCGGTCGTCCAGAAGAAGTCGACGCCGCGCAGGAAGCCGACGAACAGCGGCGGATCGCCGAGTGGCGTCAGCGAGCCACCGATGTTGGACACCAGGAAAATGAAGAAGATGACGACATGGGCATTGAACGGCCGGTTGTCGTTGGCGCGGATGAGCGGCCGGATCAGGATCATCGAGGCGCCGGTCGTGCCGATCACCGAGGCAAGGATCGCCCCGACCAGCAGCAGCCCGGCGTTCACCGCCGGTGTGCCGTGGATGTTGCCGACAACAAGGATGCCGCCCGAAATGGTGAACAGCGCAAACAAGAGGATGATGAACGACATGTATTCGGTGAGCAGCGTGTGTAGCACCGCCTCGGTGGCCGCAGGCATGCCGAACGCGAGTGCCAGCGGCACGACCACCAAAGCGGCCCAAAGGGCTGATATCTTGCCGTAGTGATGCTCCCAGACATGGTGGAACAGCAAAGGCCCGGTGGCGATCGACAAAAGCAAGCCGGCGAAAGGCAGCGCCCACCACAGGGACATCGCGGCCCCCGGCAATTCATGAGCTTCCGCCGCGAGCGCCAGCCCTGGAAACAGGGTTGCAACAGCCATCACCGCGCCTGCCGTCAAAGCTGTCGCTCGCATCACATTCATCAGATGCTCACGGTCCTATCAGTCCGGCGCGTGTTCTTCGAGCGTCACGCCGGCATCGCGCATCCGCTTTAGCATCGCTTCGACCGAGCCGTTGAGATCGATACCGCGGCAGGCGTCGAGCCGCACTGTTGTCTGGAAGCCGTGCGTCACCGCGTCGAGCGCCGAAAAGGCGACGCAGTAGTCGGTTGCCAGCCCGACCAGGGTCACACTATCGATGCCGCGTTCCTTGAGATAGCCGGCAAGGCCGGTCGGCGTCGTGCGATCGTTCTCGAAGAAGGCCGAATAGCTGTCGATCGCCGGACGGAAGCCCTTGCGGATCACCAGTTCGGCCTTGGTCCAGGCCAGGCCCGAGTGGAAATCCGAACCCAGGCTGCCCTGGATGCAATGGTCCGGCCACAAAGTCTGCTGGCCATAAGGCATGTCGATCGATTCGAAGGGCTGCTTGCCGGGATGACTCGAGGCAAAGCTTGAATGGCCGGCGGGGTGCCAGTCCTGCGTCAGCACGACATGCTCCGTCCGCCGGATCAGGTCGTTGACCAGCGGCACGATCTCGTCGCCGCCGGCCACCGCCAGCGCGCCGCCGGGACAAAAATCGTTCTGCAGGTCGATGACAACAAGCGCTTCGACGGCCATGGGGCCTCCTCTTGGTCTCAGGCTCCAAGTGAAAAATGCCGCTGACGCGACCGGATGCAGAAACTTGACCAGATGGCCGGCTGCGTCAACCACTACAGCGCCGCGCGTCCCTGTTGGACGCGCAAAGGACGCTGTAGCACTTTGATTTTGCGCAAGATCCTTTCCGAAAATCGATTCCGATTTTCGGGGATCATGCGCTGGCGGCATAACAAATGCTTGTGCGCAGGATCGATGCGCACAGCGGCGCAAACTCCGGCTTTGACAATCCCTGCCGGCTTGATATCATTTGCATACGAATGAATTTGGCCAGTTCGGACGCCGGCAGGGTTCCTCGGGAAGCCCTCTTTTCTGGAAGGCCCTTTGTTTCGGAAGGTAAGGCGTGATCCGTTACGCGAAACCCACCACGGTCGACGAGGCGCTCGCTTTGCTTGGCGAAGCTCCGTGGCGCATCCTTGCCGGCGGCACCGATTTCTATCCCGCGCAGGGCAGCAAGCCGCACCGCGAAAACGTCCTCGACATCAATGGCCTGGCGGCTTTGCGCGGCATCACTGAGACCGAGGCCCATTGGGTTATCGGTGCGCGCACGACCTGGACCGATCTTGTCCGCCATCCCTTGCCGGCGGCCTTCGATGCGCTGAAGCAGGCGGCGCGGGAAGTCGGCTCGGTGCAGATCCAGAACGTCGCCTCGATGGCCGGCAATCTCTGCAATGCCTCGCCGGCCGCTGACGGCGTGCCGCCATTGCTCGTGCTTGATGCCGAGGTCGAATTGCGCTCGGCGGCGACGACCCGCACTCTGCCACTGCAAAAATTCATCCTCGGCAACCGCCGCACCGAATTGCAGCCGGACGAAATGGTCACAGCCATCCGTGTCCCGAGATCCGTGGCCACCGGCACCTCTGCCTTCGTCAAGCTTGGCGCCCGGCGCTATCTCGTCATATCCATCGCCATGGCGGCAGCACGCCTGACCGTCGAGGGTGGCATCGTCAGGGACGCAGCCGTCGCCATTGGCTCCTGTTCGGTGGTTGCCAAGCGCCTTTCAGCCGTCGAAGCCGCCTTGCGCGGCCTGCCGGCCAACGCTTTGCTCGCCGATGCGGTCCTGTCCGCGCCGATGGATGAACTTTCGCCGATCGGCGATGTGCGCGGCAGCGCCGAATACCGACTGGGCGCGGCGCGCGAGATCGTCGCCCGCGCCGTGCTTGCTGCGGTCGGCCACAGCGCCAGTGACAAGGTGGCGGCATGATGGAACGCGCCGACATCGCTTTCGAGGTCAACGGTGCCGCCGTTTCCGTCTGCGTGTCGCCGGTGCGGCGTCTCTCCTCGGTGCTGCGCGACGAATTGCGGCTGACGGGCACCAAGGTCGGCTGCGATGCCGGCGATTGTGGCGCCTGCACGGTGCTTGTCGACGGTAATCCGGTCTGCGCCTGCCTGGTGCCTGCTGCCTCCGTGGCTGGCGCGGCCGTGACGACCGTCGAAGGGCTCGCCAACGGAAAACTGTCGGCGCTGCAGGCCTCGTTCCTCGATCATGGCGCGGCGCAATGCGGTATCTGCACACCCGGCCTGCTGGTCGCCGCGACAGCGCTTCTGGATGAGAAACCCTTCCCGACCGAGGCTGAAACCCAGGATGCGCTGGGCGGTATTCTTTGCCGTTGCACCGGCTACCGGAAAATCGTCGCCGCGGTGATGGATGCGTCGCGCCACGCCAACGGCCTCGACCACCGCATGCCGCAGTCCGGCCATGCCGTGGGCTCGTCGCCGATCCGGCTCGATGGCCAGCCAAAGGTCACTGGCGGCGAAAAATTCGGTGGCGATTCCTTCCCGGTCGATGCGCTTGCGGTTCTGGTTGTCCGCTCGCCGCACTATCATGCTGGCTTCACCTTCGGCGACCTGGAAGCCTGGGCGAAGACCCGTCCCGGCATTGTCGGTGTCTTCACCGCTGCCGACATCCCGGGGAAAAACTGTTTCGGCGTGATTAGGCCTTTTGCCGATCAGCCCGCTCTCGCCGAAGGTTTTTCGCGCTTTCGCGGCGAGGCGGTGGCGCTGGTCGCCGGCGAGCGCGAGGCGATCCTCGATCTCGACCTTGCGGATTTTCCGGTTCGCTGGACCGAGCTGCCGCATTTCCTGCAGCCATGCGATGCGCAGGCCGGCGGTGCCCAACTGATCCATGAACACCGGCCGGAAAACCTGCTCACTTCCGGTTTTGTCGAACGCGGCGATCCGGAAGCGGCCCTTGCCGGGGCGACATTCACCGTTTCCGGTGCCATAGACACACCCTATGTCGAACACGCCTACATCGAACCGGAAGCCGGCTATGCCTATATGGACGGCGACACGCTGGTCGTCGTCGCCTGCACGCAGGCGCCCTACATGGACCGCGACGACACGGCAAAAGTGCTTGGCCTTGCCATCGACAAGGTGCGCATCGTGCCGACCGCCACTGGTGGCGGTTTTGGCTCCAAGCTCGATGTCTCGCTGCAACCCCTGATCGGCCTGGTGGCGATGAAGACCGGACGGCCGGCCGCACTCACCTACACCCGCAATGAATCGATGATCTCGACCACCAAGCGCCATCCCGCCGAGATGAAGGCGACGATCGGCGCCGATGCCGATGGCCTTGTCACCGGCATGATCTTCGCGGGCGATTTCAACACCGGCGCCTATGCCAGTTGGGGGCCGACGGTGGCCAACCGCGTGCCGGTGCACGCCTCCGGCCCCTATGCAACGCCGAACTACCGCGCCGAAGGCCGCGCCATCCACACGCATGGCCCGATCTCCGGCGCCTTCCGCGGCTTTGGGGTGCCGCAGGCGACGATCATGCAGGAAACCCTCTATGACGAACTGGCCGAAAAGCTCGGCCTGGATCGGTTGGATTTTCGGCTGAAAAACTGCCTTCGTAACGGGTCCGAAACGGTTACTGGCCAGAAGCTGGTCTCGGGCGTCGGCATCGAAGAGTGCCTTGAGGCCTTGCAGTCGCATTGGGCGCGCGCGCTTGTCGATGCCGAGGCGTTCAACGCCGGCAGCAGCGCAAAAAAACGCGGCGTCGGCGTCGCCTCCTGCTGGTATGGCTGCGGCAACACCTCGTTGCCCAATCCTTCGACCATCAGGGTCGGCATCTCGGCCACCGGCGATGTCGTCCTGCATCAGGGCGCCGTTGACATCGGGCAAGGCTCGAACACCGTCATCACGCAGATCTGCGCCGACGCGCTTGGCCTGCCGCTGGACAAATTCCGGCTGAAGAGCGCCGACACGGCGATCACCCCCGACGCCGGCAAGACATCCGCCTCGCGCCAGACCTTCGTCACCGGCAAAGCCGCCGAAAAGGCCGGTCGCGCCTTGCGTGAAACCATCCTGCGTTTCGCCAATGTGTCGGAGAAGGCATCGCTGCATCTGGATGGGCAGACAATTGTCATTCGTGAGGGCGAAGCCACCCGCCGCATCGACCTTGTCGCGCTCGATGTGGATGCGGACGGGTTCGTCTTCCGTGCCGAGGAGACCTACGACCCGCCGACCCTTCCGCTCGATGCCAAGGGGCAGGGCAAGCCCTACGCCCTCTATGGCTACGGGGCGCAGATCGCCGAACTCGAGGTCGACCTCAAGCTCGGCACGGTCAAGCTGATAAAAATCACCGCCGCACACGATGTCGGCAAGGCGATCAATCCGTTGCTTGTCGAGGGCCAGATCGAGGGCGGCATCGCGCAAGGCATCGGCATGGCGCTGATGGAGGAGTACATTCCCGGCCGCACCGAGAATCTGCACGACTATCTGATCCCCACCATCGGCGACGTACCGCCGATCGAGACCATCCTGATCGAGGTACCCGATCCGGAGGGCCCCTTTGGCGCCAAGGGGCTGGGCGAGCATGTGCTGATCCCGACGGCGCCAGCGATCCTCAACGCCATCCGCCATGCCACCGGTGTGCTGGTCACCAAGGTCCCGGCGACGCCGAGCCGCATCCGCGCGGCGATCCGCGACAAGGAGGCACGCCGATGAGCGAGCTTGCCGAACGTTTCGAAACCCACGATCTCGGCGAGAAGCAGGTGGCGGAGAAGATCCGCTGCGATGCCTGTCCGGTCATGTGCTACATCGCTGACGGCCGCACCGGCGCCTGCGACCGCTACGGCAATGTCGGCGGCAGCATCGTGCGCATGGATCCGCTGACCATCCTCGACCATGCGGCCGAGACCGGCGGCGCGGTCGTGCCCTTCGTTGCCGAGGGCGAGGCCTGGGACGGCGAACTGGTCAACACCGGCCGCCGCTTCGTCACCGCGATCGGCGCCGGTACCACCTATCCCGACTACAAGCCGGCCCCCTTCATCGTCAGCCAGGAGGTCGAAGGCGTCGATCTCGTCACCGTGGTCACCGAGGGCATCTTCTCCTACTGCGGCGTCAAGGTGAAGATCGACACCGACCGTCACCTTGGTCCCGAGACAGCCATTGTCCGCGCCCAAGGCGAGGCGATCGGCCATGTCACCACAGGCGAGTATGGTTCGCAGATGCTGTCGCTGGGAGGCGTGCATCACCTCACCGGCGGCTCCAAGGCGGAAGGTCGCGCGACCTGCGACGCGCTGCTCAATCTGTGCAACGGCAAGCCGGTCGAACTGACCATCGATGGCGGCGCGACCATCATCGTCGAAGCCGGCAAACCGCCGGTCATCGACGGCAAGGTCGAACACCGCATGCGCGTTGGCTGTGGCTCGGCCACAATCGGCATGTTCGCCACCCAGTGGCGGGGCCTTGTCGACGAGGTGGTGGTGGTCGACGATCACATCACCGGCGTCGTCTCCGAGCATCAGGCAGGCAAGGTGCTGGGATGGCAGGACACCGGGATAAAGATCATCGGCCGCCGTTCGACGCCAGGCCGCTATTTCAAGGTCTCCGAGCCCGGCCTCGGCTGGGGCGGCACCAGCATTTCCGACCCGCTGTCGATCCTTGGCGAATGGAATGCGAAGAAGGGCGCTCGCCCCGGCCTGTCGCTGCTGATGGTCTCGACCACTGGTGAGCAGTTTGCCTACTACGAGCTCGACGACGAATTGAAGCCGGTGCAAAAACCGTTCCCGGAGCGGCTGCAGAAGTCGGTCGGGCTGATCGAAGACAATTGCGAGCCGGCGCTCTGCACCGTGCTGTTCATTGGCGGCGCCGGCGGTTCGCTGCGCGCCGGCGTCACCGAAAATCCGGTCAACCTCACTCGCTCGGTGCAAGGCCTGACCACCTATGTGACGGTCGGCGGTGCGCCGGTCTATGTCTGGCCGGGCGGCGGCATCACGCTGATGGTCGATGTTACCCGCGTGCCGGAAGGTGCCTTCGGCTATGTGCCGACCCCGGCATTGGTGGCGCCGATCGAGTTCACCTTGCGTCGCGACGACTATATCAGGCTGGGCGGCCACGAAGCCGAGATCCGCAGCGTCGATGATATCTTTGCCAAGGGCGGCGAGTACCTCAATCCGCGCCGCAACGCCGGTGCAGCAGCACAGAACCCATGGCCGCCGCTGGCACAGTTGCGGCGTGCGCCCTCGTATGGTGCCGGATGATGAACGGCCCGCAGGCGCATTGGCTTGAGAGCGGCAGGCGGATGCATCTCAATCACGGCCCGATCGACCTGATCGTAGAGGCTTTTGGCGAGGCGGGCGAACGCCGCGCGGCCTACGAACAGGCGGTGGCGCGCTTCCAGACCATTCTGACGGAGCTTGTAGAGGAGCTCTCTGAATTGCGCCGCCCGGCCTCATCGCGGTTACGCCATTTCGCCAGCCCGACCGCCCGGCGCATGGAAGCGGCAATCGTGCCGCTGGCGAAAAGATTCATCACGCCGATGGCTGCGGTTGCCGGCTCGGTAGCCGACGAAATTCTTGGCGCGCTGCTTGCCGGGCGAAAACTAGACCGCGCCTATGTCAACAATGGCGGCGACAGCGCCATCCATCTCGGCCCGGGCCAGTCGATGACCCTCGCCATCGCCGGCACTGGACACGGACTTTCCGACCGCATCACCGTACGTGCCGAAGACGGAATTCGCGGCATCGCGACAAGCGGCTGGCGCGGCCGCTCCTTCTCGCTCGGCATTGCCGACGCCGTCACCGTGCTGGCGCGGACTGGCGCCGAAGCTGATGCCGCCGCGACGCTCATCGCCAACGCAATCGACCTGCCCGGTCACCCCGCCGTCAAGCGCGAGCCGGCGCACGATCTCGCGCCCGACAGCGACCTTGGCGACCGCTTGGTCACGCAGGGTGTCGGGCCACTTTCCGCGGCTGAAATCGCCACTGCACTGGACAGCGGGCTTGCTGTCGCCGATGATTTTCGCCGAAACGGCCTGATATCAGCCGCCGCGCTTTTCCTTGCCGGTCATATCAGCATCACTGGTTCCATGGCGCTTGCCGCGCCCACCAAAATCCCTGGGAAGGAAGTTGCCCATGCCTGAGTTTTCGATCCGCAAGATCGCGGTGCTGACCGAGGAGATCTTTCACGAAGGTGGGCCGGTGGCCAAGGTGCCGCGCCGCCGCGCCGCCGCCATGGCGCTGGTGAAGAACCCGTTCGCCGGCCGTTACGTCGACGACTTGCAGAGCGCCATGGACGATCTGAAGCCGCTTGGGCTGCTGCTCGCTGACCGGCTGATCGCCGCTTTGGGCGGCGACGTGAAACAGATCGACGGCTACGGCAAGGGCGCCATCGTCGGCACGGCAGGCGAGCTGGAGCATGGCGCGTTGTGGCATGTGCCCGGCGGCTATGCCATGCGCGAACGGCTCGGCGACGCCAAGGCGATCGTGCCGTCGGCAAAGAAGGTCGGCGCCTTTGGTTCAAAGCTCGACGTGCCGCTTGGCCACATCAACGCCGCCTATGTGCGCAGCCATTTCGACGCCATGGAAGTTGGCATCAGCGACGGCCCCCGCCCCGACGAAATCCTGTTCTGTCTCGCCATGACCTGCGGCCCGCGCGTGCACGACCGCATGGGCGGTCTCGCGGCCAAGGACATCAAGGCCTGGGACGGATTGCGGTGAGCGGCGAGGACAAATTGCTCAAGCTCGTCGAGGCCGAGGAGCCCGACGAAAACGACTATCGCTTGCAGGAGCAGGTCGGTTTCATCCTGCGCAAGGCGCACCAGCGCCATGTCTCGATCTTCGCCGCGCGTATCGCCGATCTGACGCCGCCGCAATTCGCCGCTCTGGCCAAACTGCACGACGTTGGCGAGACCTCGCAGAACCAGCTCGGCACGCTGATCGCCATGGATGCGGCAACGGTGAAGGGTGTCATCGACCGGCTGAAGGCGCGTGGCCTTGTTGACCTTACCAAGCACGAGGTCGACAAGCGGCGCCTGCTGGTCAATCTGACCGCCGAGGGCCGCGACGCGATCGAGCGGCTGATACCGCTCGCTCGCGACATCACTGAGGAAACGCTGGCCCCGCTCTCGGCCAAGGAGGCAGCGACTTTCATGAAGTTGTTGGCCAAGCTGGCCTAGACCTGAATCTCGACACACCCTGGGTCGCGCTACCTTCAAGCGCGCAGCCGTACGCCCTCGGGATCGAAGAACGGTATCGGCGCCACCACCACGCGTGTCGGCGTACCGTCGATGTCGATGCTGAGCTCCGTACCGATCCCGGTGAACGGCAGCCGCAGATGCGCGGTCGCCAGCACTGTGCCCAGCGAATAGCCGTGGTCGCTGTAGGTGACGACGCCGGCATCCTCGCCGTCGGCCAGAACCCGCGCATTCGTCGCAGCCGGCGTATCACCATCGAGGATCAGTCCGGTCCACCGCTCGTCGACGCCTCTGTCGCGAACCCTGAGCAACGCCTCGCGGCCGACGAAATCGCCCTTGTCGAACTTGATCCAGCGATCGAGGCCGACATGAAACGGCGTGCGGCTCTCGTCCATGTCGATGCCATGCGCTGGATAGGCCTTCTCCAGCCCGAGCGTGAACATCGCCAGCACGCCATACGGTTTCAAACCAAAATCCCGGCCGGCCCGCATCAGCGCGTCCCAGATCACAGGGGCCTCGTCGGCCGGCACGAATAGCTCGAAGCCGAGTTCGCCGGTCACCCCGGTGCGCGAGATCAGCACCTTCGTCTCGCCGATTCGACCTGACGTGAACGCCCAGCGTTTCAATCCACCCAGATCGGCATCCTGCACCAGTGCCTTCAGCAGTTCACGCGAGCGCGGACCCTGTATCGTCGGGAAGGCGATGGAAGCGGTGATGTCGGTCACATAGGCCTTTCGCCCCTCTGCATGATGCAGCAGCCATGGCAGCATTTTCAGGCGGTTGACCGATCCTGTCACCAGCATGAAATGCTCAGGCGCCAGCCTGAACACGGTCAGGTCGTCCATGATGCCGCCGTCGTCGCGACACACGGTGGAATAGCGCACCTGGCCGGGTTTCATGGCGGCGGCATCGTTGACGATGACATGATTGACCAGCGCCTCGGCGTCGGGGCCCTTGATGTCCATCTTGCCCATGGTGCTGAGGTCCTGGACGCCGACATTCTTGCGGGTGTTCAGATGCTCGTCGGCAATGCCGGAATAGATCTTGGCCGAGATGAAATCGCCGCCGACCCGTCCCATCGTCGCGCCCAGTCCGACGATGCTGCTGTAGAATGGGGATCGCCGTTCGGCCAAGAAAGTCTCCATCATTCAGAAAAAATCGGCAGCGCCCAGGCGGCGCTGCCGAAGTTGATTGTTGCCGGGATCAGGTGCCGTAGACGTCGAAAGCAAAATACTTGTCGTTGATTTCCTTGTACTTGCCGTTGGCGCGCAGCGCGTCGATCGCGGCATTGAGCTTGTCGGTCAGCTCCTTGTTGCCTTTCTGCAGCGCGATGCCGACGCCGGGACCATGAATGGCCGGATCCGCGGTCAGGGTCCCAAGCAGCTTGC
The DNA here is from genome assembly GCF_024746795.1 of Mesorhizobium sp. AR10. Taxonomy (NCBI): domain Bacteria; kingdom Pseudomonadati; phylum Pseudomonadota; class Alphaproteobacteria; order Hyphomicrobiales; family Phyllobacteriaceae; genus Mesorhizobium; species Mesorhizobium sp. AR10. The sequence goes on along the minus strand of NZ_CP080524.1, from coordinate 742,421 downwards.
AGCAGGCGCCCTCGGGCTTCTTCAGCCATTCGGTCAGGATGATAGAGCCGTCCATCACCGCGTCGAGGCGGCCATTGACCATGTCGGCGCGGGCCTCGTCACCGGTTGGATAGGCCTTGACGGTCGAACCGCTGTATTTCTGCTCGGCGAAATTCTGATGGATGGTCGCGCTCTGCACGCCCAGCGCCTTGCCCTTCAGGTCCTCAGGTGCAGTCCCGGTGATCGCCGAATCCTTCGGCACGGCTATAGCCGGCGGCGTTTGGTAGTATTTGTGGGTGAAATCCACCTTCTCGGCGCGCTCCGGCGTGATGGTGAGGTTGATGATCGCATCGAACTTGCCGGCCTGCAGCGCGGGGATGGAGCCGTCGAAATCCTGCACGACGAATTCGCATTCGGTCTTCATCTCGGCGCACAGCGCCTTGCCGAGATCTATGTCGAAGCCGCCCAGCGTGCCATCGGCATTGGCGTAGTTGAAGGGCGGATAGGCACCCTCGGTGCCGAGCTTGAGTTTCTTGTCCTGGGCGGAAGCAGCACCCGTGGCGAGAGCCAGGGCGAGCGAAGCGGCAAGCACGAAACGAGCGTAGGGGCGCATGGTCCTGATCTCCGTTGACCGGAGAAGTCTACGATCTTTTGTGTCCCCGGCGGAGACGGAAACGACATGTCATGCGCCGATCGCGGCGCAGCGATCGATCGGCGCTAGAGCAATTCCAGGAAAAGTGTGAAACGGTTTTCCGTCCGGAATTGCGTCAAAACAAAGAGATAGAGCGGTTCTGCCTTTTCGTGAAACGATGAACCGCTCTAGCGAGATTAGCCGGTGCGCGTGCTTGTTGTTGCTGCCCGGTCGATTGCCCGCCCATCCGCCGACAGCGCAACGCCGAATTTCTCCGCGGCTTCTGCGGACGTGTAGTAGCCCAACCCCACATCCCGCAGCACCAGATCGGCGTCGCGCTGGAACGGATCGCCATAGCCGCCGCCGCCCGGCGTGCCGACACGAACGCGGTCGCCGGCTTTCAGTGCGATGTCCTGCTCCTTGGACAGATGCGGCGGCACATGCTCCTCGCCACCACGAAACACCGTCACTGTGTTGACCGCGCCATCCTTGCCGCCGAGCGCGCCCTGCGGTCCGAAACGGCCATGGTCCATGACGAAGGAGGCGCGGGCGTCGCCGCGCAGGATCTCCACCTCATAGGCAAGGCCGAACCCGCCGCGATGCTTGCCGGCGCCGCCCGACCCTTCGCGCAAGGCGTAGTGGCGATAGAGCACCGGAAACGCCTGCTCCATGATCTCGACCGGTGGCGACTTGGAAATGCCGATGGTCGAGCAGCCATTGGTCAGCCCGTCATGGCCGGCATTGCCGCCATAGCCGCCGCCGGAGATCTGGTACATGACGTAGTCGCGGCCGCGCGCCGGGTCGTTGCCGCCGAGCGCGAAATTGCCGCTGGAGCCGGCCGGCGCGGCCGTCACCTTGTCGGGCAGCGCCTGCACCATTGCCGCGAACACCGCTTCGGCGATGCGCTGCGAAACTTCGGCCGCGCAGCCAGACACCGGGCGCGGATACTTTGCGTCGAGGAAGGTGCCGTCCGGCCGCTTGACGATCAGCGGCTCGAAAGCGCCGGCGCTGATCGGCACGTCCGGAAAAATATGGCGCATGGCGAGATAGACCGAGGACAAGGTCGTCGCCAGCACGCTGTTCATCGGCCCCGCGCAGGGCTTCGACGAGCCGGTAAAATCGAAGCTCAGCGTGTCGCCTTGCTTTTCGACCGCCAGCGCGATGGTCAGCGGCTCGTTCACCACCCCGTCGGAATCGACAAAGGCTTGCGAACGGTAGGTGCCGTCGGGAATGGCTGATATGTTGGCGCGCATCTGTTCGGCGGCGCGGCGGCGCAATTCGGCGATCGCCTCGACTACCGTTTCGTCACCGTAACGATCCAGGATTCCATTGAGGCGATCCTGGCCGATCAGCAATGCCGCCGCTTGCGCCCGGATATCGCCGATGCGCTGGTCGGCGACGCGGATGTTCGAGCAGATGATGGCGTAGATCTCCGGATCGAGCACGCCCTTCTTGAACAGTTTGACCGGCGGCAGCCGCAGGCCTTCCTGCTCGACCGCTGTCGCCGAGGCGGAAAAACCGCCCGGCACCGAGCCGCCGATATCCGGCCAGTGGCCGGTGTTCGACAGCCAGCAGAAGATTTTTCCTCCCCGGTAGACCGGCATGGCGAAGCGCACGTCCATCAGATGCGTGCCGCCGAGATAGGGATCGTTGACGATGTAGATGTCGCCCGGCTCGGGCGGCAGGCAGCGCCCGTCGGCGATCATTTCGATCACCGTTCTGGTCGAATACTGCATCACGCCGACGAACACCGGCAGGCCCTGGCTGCCTTGCGCGATCAGCGCGCCGTCGACCGCCGAATAAATGCCGTCGGAACGGTCGTTGGCCTCGGCGATCACCGGCGAGAAGGCGGCGCGCGAAAAAGTCAGGTCCATCTCATCGCAGACCTGCTGCAGGGCCGCCTGGATGACCGAAAGCGTGATGGCGTCGAGCTTGTCCATCTCAGTCCTCGCCGATGTCGATGATGATGTTCCCGTCGGCATCCGACCGCGCCCGGTCCCCGGGTTCGAGCACAGTGGTCGCGTCCATCTGTTCGAGGATCGCCGGCCCGACGATGATGGCGTCGAGCGGCAGCTTTTCGCGTGCGTAGACCGGCGTAGCGTGCCAGCGTCCGCCATACCAGACCGGCCGGATCTCGCGTCGTGCCTCGTCGAGCGTTTTTGCGCGGCCCGCCGGGTCGATCAGCCGCGAAAGATCGATTGCCGGCCTGACACCGGTCACCGAGGTGTTGAGATTGACAAGATTGGCACGGATTTCCGGCAGCTCAACCTTGAAGCGGGCGAAATAGGCTTTTTCGAACAGTTGCTGCAGCATTTCACGCGTCACCGACGACGATGGCAGCGGCACGTTGATGATGTGGGTCTGGCCGACAAACTGCATGTCGGCGGAGTGGGTGACGCGGATCGTCTCCGGCTTCACCGCTTCCTTGCCGATCAGCTCTTCACCTTCGTTTCGGTGCCGTTCCAATACCTCGTGAAGCTTGGATTCGTCGATCGTCCCCACCGGTTGGTTGACCGTGTTGACGAAATCGTGGCGCAGGTCGGCGACGACGCAGCCAAGCGCATTGGTGATGCCCGGCCGTGCCGGCACCAGCACTTTCGGCAGGCCGAGTTCGCGCGCCAATGCGGTCGCATGCAGCGGCCCGGCGCCGCCAAAGGCAAACAATGCGAAATCGCGCGGGTCGTGGCCGCGCGACACCGACACCATGCGGATAGCGCCGGCCATCTTCATGTTGCCGAGACGCAGCACCGCACCTGCGGCCTCGACGCCGGACAGACCGGTCGCCTTGCCTATTCTGTCCTCGAAGATGCCGGTGACGCGTTCGACGGTGACAGGATTTTCGACCGCAAGCAGCTTTTTCGGCGCCAGCCGTCCCAGCACCAGATTGGCGTCGGTGATGGTCGGCTCGTCGCCGCCGCGTCCGTAGCAGATCGGGCCTGGATTGGCGCCGGCACTTTCCGGACCAATCTGGATCAACCCGGCCGCATCGACGCGGGCGATCGAGCCGCCGCCGGCGCCGACCGTGTGCACCGCCACCATCGGCACATGGATCGGCATCGCATATTCGATCTCGATCTCGTTCGACACCGCCGGCTCCGCATTGCGGATCAGCGCCACGTCGGTCGAAGTGCCGCCCATGTCGTAGGTGACCAGGTTTTCAAAACCGGCGCGTTTCCCCGTATAGGCGGCGGCAATGACGCCGGAGGCTGGCCCCGACATCACGGTCTTGGCCGATTCGCGGGTGACAAAGCGGGCCGAGATCATGCCGCCATTGCCGTTCATGATCAGGAAGTCACGGGCATAGCCTTTTGATGCCAATTCCCTTCGCAACCGCTCGACATAACGTTCGAGGATCGGCTGCACCGAAGCGTTGACCGAAGCGGTGACGCCGCGCTCGAACTCGCGCGCTTCCGACAACAGCGCATGTCCTGACGTGATGTAGCCGTTCGGCCAGAGCTCGGCGGCGATTTCAGCGGCGCGACGCTCATGCGCCGGATTGGCATAGGAGTGCAGAAAATGGATGACCAGGGATTCGCATCCGGCCCCGATCAGCGTCCTCACGGCGGCGCGCATCTCGGGTTCGTCGAGCGGAACGCGAACCGCGCCAGAGGCTTCGACGCGCTCCGACACTTCGAGCCGCAGATTGCGCGGAATGATCGGAACGAATGTGCCCGTCATGCCATAGGCCTGCGGGCGTGTTCGCCGGCCAAGCTCGATCACGTCGCGAAAGCCGCGCGTGGTGATCATGCCGGTCTTCGCCAATCTGCGCTCGAGCACTGCGTTGGTGGTGGTGGTCGTGCCGTGCACGATGAGGTCGATGCCGTCGATCGGGAATCCGGTGGCGCCAAGCGCCGAAACGACCCCGAATGCCTGGTTGTCGACCGTGGTCGGGGTCTTGGCGATATGCACCCGGCCACCGTCGCGGCCGTCAATCAGAAGCAGGTCGGTAAAGGTCCCGCCGACATCGATGCCGGCGACGACGTTGCCCAGGGAATCGTGCGTCTGCGCCGAAAAATTCTCTTTCATTGTCGAAACCCGAAATGCCCGGACTACGGATATGTCTCAGTTTGGAAAGGTGTTTCACACTGGCGTCTTGACGCAAATATCATTTGTATACTAATAAATTCCGGACACAAGAGCTTACCGCTTCGGAGTGTGCAGACGGCACGCCGGGACCTGACAGGTTCGGGCGCGCAGGTGAAGGTTTGGCGTCAACGCCCAGGGCTTGGACCAGAAGGTTAGGTTTGATGAACACCACATCCGCGTTCAACACCGCCGCCGCCCGGCCGCTGCAATTCCCGATTCCGGCCAATGTCTATGCCGAGACCGTCGTTTCGGTGAAGCACTACACCGACCGGCTGTTTTCATTCCGCATCACCCGGCCGCAGTCGCTGCGTTTCCGCTCCGGCGAATTCGTCATGATCGGTCTGCCCAATGCCGAGAAGCCGGTGTTCCGCGCCTATTCGATCGCCAGCCCGTCCTGGGACGATGAACTGGAATTCTTCTCGATCAAGGTGCCGGACGGTCCGCTGACCTCGGAACTGCAGAAGATCGAGGTCGGCGACACCGTCATCATGCGCCAGAAGTCGACCGGCACTTTGGTGGTCGACGCGCTGACCCCCGCAAAACGCCTGTTCATGATCTCGACCGGCACCGGCATCGCACCCTTTGCCAGCTTGCTGCGTGATCCCGATACCTATGAGAAGTTCGACCAGGTGATCCTGACCCACACTTGCCGCGATACCGCCGAGCTTACCTACGGCCAGGACCTGGTGGCGGCGCTCGAAAACGATCCGCTGATTGGCGAACTGACCGGCGGCCGCGTCACCCTCTACAATTCGACGACGCGCGAAGAGTCCGGGCGCATGGGCCGCATCACCGCGCTGATCGGCTCCGGCAAGTTCTATGAAGATCTTGGCATCGACAAGCTCAACCCGGAGACCGACCGCATCATGATCTGCGGCTCGATGCACATGCTCAAGGACGTCAAGGAACTGGCTGAAAGCCTCGGCTTCCAGGAAGGTTCGCTGCATCATCCGGCGAGCTTCGTCGTCGAGCGCGCCTTCGTCGGCTGAAGCAGGGAAGCCTCGGCGTCCGTCTTATTCGGAATTCTGATTTTGACCGTGCGGTCAAAAATCTGCTGCTTTCGCCGCCTTTTTCAACTATGACCGCTTGAAGGACTCGTGAAGCATCGATTCACGGGCTATCTTCGGATGCGTGTCGCCCAAAAGTGTCGAGCGGTTTTGGGACAACGACACGCATCACGACGTGAAGTCGTTGAATGAAAGGGCAGGAGATGAGCAGCACAATCCGCGAAGCCGGTCTCGGTGCTGGCGCGTCCAAGGTCACGCCGCTGCCGGCGCGGGCCGCCGCCAATACTCCCGTCCCGCTGGACCATCGCATCGCCCGCAACCCCGGCATGAAGCTCGACCTGGGCTTTGTGGAATCGGTGCGCAGCGTCAATCGCTCGGCGCTGGAGCGCCGTGTCGCCAGCCTGACCAAGCGGCGCTCGATCAAGGCCGACAACCAGGCAGCCTGGCTGCTGCGCGCCGTCGCCTGCATGGACCTGACCACGCTGAATTCGAACGACACCGACGAGCGCGTGCGCCGGCTCTGCGCCAAGGCGGTCAATCCGTTCCGCCGCGACATCGTCGAAGGCCTCGGCATATCAGATGAAAAGATTCGACCGGCGGCGGTCTGCGTCTACCATCCCTTCGTCGCCACCGCCGTCGATGCGCTGCGCGGCACCGGCATTCATGTCGCGGCCGTTTCCACCGCCTTCCCGCACGGCCTTGCCCCGCTGTCGACCCGCCTGCAGGAGATCGAAGCCTCGGTCAAGGACGGCGCCGACGAGATCGACGTCGTCATTCCGCGCGGCCTGGTGTTCGGCGCAAAGTGGCGAGAGCTCTACAATGAGATCGTCTCGATGCGCGCCGCCTGCGGTGACGCGCATCTCAAGGTCATCCTCGGTACCGGCGACCTCGCCACGCTGCGCAACGTCATGCTCGCCTCCATGGTGGCGATGATGGCGGGTGCGGATTTCATCAAGACCTCGACCGGCAAGGAAAGCGTCAACGCGACGCTGCCGGTCGGCCTTGCCATGGTGCGCGCCATCCGCGCCTATTTCGAGGAGACCGGCTATCTCATCGGCTTCAAGCCGGCCGGCGGCATTTCCACCGCCAAGGCTTCGCTCGACTGGCTGGTGCTGATGAAGGAAGAGCTTGGCAGGCCGTGGCTGGAGCCCGATCTGTTCCGCTTCGGTGCGTCCAGCCTTCTGACCGACATTGAGCGGCAGCTCGAGCATCATTTGACCGGCCACTACTCGGCCAATCATCGTCACGCGATGGCATGACGGCCGATCGCCCCCCTTGTGGGGGAGATGTCCGGTTGGATAGAGGGGGGCGCGACGGAGTGCCTTCCGAGACAAGTATCTGGAGCGCCCCATGAACATTCTCGAACGCTATCACGCCATGGAGTACGGCCCGGCCCCGGAAGCCCGCAACGAGGCCGATGCATGGCTCGCCGCACGCGATTTCGGCAAGGCGCTGTTCATCGGCGGCGAGTGGAAGGCGGCCGCAGGCGGCAAGACCTTCGACACCAGCGAGCCCTCTTCGGGAAAATTGCTGGCAAAAGTGTCGGACGCCGGTGTCGCGGATGTTGACGCCGCGGTTTCCGCCGCCACCAAGGCGCTGGCGAAATGGAGCGCCAGATCAGGCTACAGCCGAGCCAAAGTGCTCTACGCCATCGGCCGCGCCATGCAGCGCCACCAGCGCCTGTTTGCGGTGCTGGAGTCGATCGACAACGGCAAGCCGATCCGCGAAAGCCGCGACATCGACGTGCCGCTGGCCATCCGCCATTTCATCCACCACGCCGGCTGGGCGCAGGCGTTGGACAAGGACTTTCCTGACCATAAGGGCGTCGGTGTCGTCGGTCAGATCATTCCGTGGAACTTCCCGCTGCTGATGCTGGCCTGGAAGATTGCGCCCGCACTCGCCGCAGGCTGCACCGTGGTGCTGAAGCCGGCCGAGTTTACGCCGCTCACCGCCATCCTGTTCGCCGAGATCTGCGAACGATCAGGTGTGCCGAAGGGCGTCGTCAACATCGTCCAGGGCGGGCCTGAGGCGGGCGTCGCCATCGTCAACCATCCCGGCATCCAGAAGATCGCCTTCACCGGCTCGTCCGAGGTCGGCAAGATCATCAGGAAAGCCACCGCCGGCTCGGGCAAGAAACTGTCGTTGGAGCTTGGCGGCAAGTCGGCCTTCGTCGTCTTCGAGGATGCCGATCTCGACAGTGCCGTCGAGGGGTTGGTCGACGGCATCTGGTTCAATCAGGGCCAGGTCTGCTGCGCCGGCTCGCGCCTGCTGGTGCAGGAAGGCATCGCCGATGCCTTCATCGCCAAGGTCAAGACGCGGATGAGCCGGCTACGCGTCGGCAGCCCGCTCGACAAGAACACCGATATCGGCCCGCTGGTCGACTTGACCCAGCTCGATCGCGTCAAGGGTTTGGTGGCCGAAGGCGCCAAGCAGGGCGCCGTCTGCTGGCAGCCGGATGTGGCGCTGCCGTCGTCCGGCTATTACCATTTGCCGACTCTGGCCACGGGTGTTGCGCCGGCTAACATCCTGGCGCAGGAAGAGGTGTTCGGCCCGGTGCTGGCCACCATGACCTTCCGCAACACCGAGGAAGCGATCGAGCTCGCCAACAACACGCGCTACGGCCTGGCCGCTTCGGTGTGGAGCGAAAACGTCAATCTCGCCCTCCACGTCGCGCCGCAATTGAAGGCCGGCGTCGTTTGGGTCAACGGCACCAACATGTTCGACGCCGCCTGCGGCTTTGGCGGCTACCGCGAAAGCGGTTTCGGCCGTGAAGGTGGGCGCGAAGGCATGTTCGAATATCTCTTAGCGAAACTGCCGCTCGGCCCGGTCATCAAGCCGGCAACGGCTTCGGCCCAGGCGATCGAGCAGACGGAAGGCGATGCCATCGACCGCACGGCAAAGCTGTTCATCGGCGGCAAGCAGGTCAGGCCCGACGGCAATTACTCGCTGGCGATTGCCACCGCCAAGGGCAAGCTTGCCGGCGAGGTCGGTCTCGGCAGCCGCAAGGATATTCGTGACGCCGTCGCCGCCGCGCGCGCCTGCAAGGCCTGGCCGGAGGCGACCGCCTACAACCGCAGCCAGGTGCTTTACTATCTGGCCGAAAACCTGTCCGGCCGTGCTGACGAATTTGCCGCGCGTCTCACAGAGCTCACCGGCGCCGCCATCAAGGCCGCGCGCGAAGAAGTCGAATTGTCGATCGAGCGGCTGTTCCTCTATGCCGGCCTGGCCGACAAGTTCGAGGGCAGGGTTCACCAGCCGCCGGCCCGCGCCGTCACGCTGGCTCTGCATGAGCCGGTCGGCGTCGTCGGCATCGTCGCGCCGGACAACGCGCCCTTGCTTGGCCTGATCTCACTGGTCGCGCCGGCGCTTGCCATGGGCAACACCGTCATTGCGGTGCCTTCGGAAAAATATCCGCTGCTTGCCACCGATCTCTACCAGGTCATCGAATATTCCGACGTTCCGGACGGCGCCATCAACATCGTCACCGGCCGCACCGCCGAGCTCACCGGCGTGCTGGCCAAGCACGACGATGTCGACGGGCTCTGGGTGTTCGCCGATGCCGAAACCTGCGCCAAGGCCGAAGCCGACTCGATCGGCAACCTCAAGCGTGTCTGGACCGGCCAGGGCCGCAGCCTCGACTGGGCGTCGGGTGACGCCTCAGGTGATGCGTTCCTGCGCCGTGCCGTCGAGGTCAAGAACGTCTGGGTGCCCTACGGCGATTGAGCGTTTTGCACGCGGCCGCAGCGCCGATGATCGTGTTCGGGCTTGACGCTTGGATATGTGTTCTTTAACGAGAAAAAACATCTCTAACTGTGGGCTGGCAGCGCAGCAGGCCGCACAATGGCGTCTGACTGGACCATGACGTCTTGGCCGACTGCCGATAAACCCCGATGACCACAAAGCGGGCGAGGAGAAAAGCATGGCGGATCTGGCAGGCAAGATCGTTGTCGTCACGGCGGCGGCGCAAGGCATCGGCCGGGCGAGCGCGCTGGCTTTCGCCAAGGCGGGTGCCGTCGTCCATGCCACCGACATCAACGAAGCGCTTCTCGCCGAGCTCGCCAAGACATCCGGCATCAAGACCCGCAAGCTCGATGTGCTGAACGATGAGGCGGTGGCGGCCGGCTTTGCCGAGATCGGCGCCGTCGACGTGCTGTTCAACTGCGCCGGCTTCGTCCATTCTGGCTCGATCCTCGAGATGAAGGACGCCGATCTCGACTTCGCCTTCAACCTCAATGTGCGCGCCATGATCCGCACCATTCGCGCCGTGCTGCCCGGCATGCTGGAGCGTGGCGACGGGTCGATCATCAACATGTCTTCCGTTGCCGGCGCGGGCAAGGGCGTGCCCAACCGTTTCGCCTATGGTGTCACCAAGGCGGCAGTCATTGGCCTGACCAAAGCGATCGCCGCCGACTATGTCGGCAAGGGCATTCGCTGCAACGCCATCTGCCCGGGCACGGTCGAAAGCCCGTCGCTCCAAGACCGCATGCATGCGCAGGGTGATTACGAAGCCGCCCGCGCCGCCTTCATCGCCCGCCAACCGATGGGCCGTCTCGGCACGCCCGAGGAAATCGCCGATCTCGCCGTCTATCTGGCCGGCGCCACCTACACGTCCGGACAGGCCTATAATATCGACGGCGGCTGGTCGATCTAAGCGGCCTCATTCGCCTCGGCGGAGCGTTTTTGCAAACGGCCACTGGCCGCAATCAGGAGAACAAGATGAAACTGCTGCGCTATGGCGAGATTGGGAGCGAACGTCCCGGCCTGCTCGATGCGGATGGAACGATCCGCGACCTCTCGGCTCATGTCGCCGACATTGCCGGCAAGGCGCTCGATCCGGCATCGCTCGCCGCACTGGCGAAGCTCGATGCGAAATCGCTGCCGGCGGTTCCCGGCAAGCCGCGCCTCGGCGCCTGCGTTGTCGGCACCGGCAAATTCATCTGCATCGGCCTGAACTATTCCGACCACGCCGCCGAAACCGGCGCCACTGTGCCGCCGGAGCCCATCATCTTCATGAAGGCGAGCTCGGCCATCGTCGGCCCGGACGACGACGTGCTGATCCCGCGCGGCTCGGTGAAGACCGACTGGGAAGTCGAGCTTGCCGTGGTCATCGGCAAGACCGCGAAATACGTCACCGAGGCCGAGGCGCTGGACTACGTCGCCGGCTACTGTGTGGCGCATGACGTTTCCGAGCGCGCCTTCCAGGCCGAGCGCCAGGGTCAGTGGACCAAGGGCAAGTCCTGCGACACGTTCGGGCCGATCGGCCCGTGGCTGGTGACCAAGGACGAGGTCAAGGACCCGCAGAACATCAAGATGTGGCTGACGGTCAACGGCAAGACGATGCAGAACGGCTCGACCAAGACCATGGTCTATGGCGTCGCCTATCTGGTTTCCTATCTCAGCCAGTTCATGTCGCTGCACCCCGGCGACATCATCTCCACCGGCACGCCGCCCGGCGTCGGCCTCGGCATGAAGCCGCCGGTGTTCCTCAGGGCTGGCGATGTTGTCGAACTCGGCATCGAGGGCCTCGGCCAGCAGAAACAGACGTTCAAGGCGGACGTGTAGGCGCATCACCTCACAGGTTTGCGCCGCCCCTCATCTGGCTGTCGCCATCTTCTCCCCGTGAACGGGGAGAAGGACGCTCTCGGCGACTGTTCGCCAACCACCACCGTCGCAGGAAAGGCGCCGAGTATGCGGCCTGCTCTTCCTCCCCGTTCACGGGAGAAATGCCCGGCAGGGCAATGAGGGGCAGCGCCAACCTATGCTTCGAAGCTACTTCAGCACCTTGCCATCAGCCCCAAAGCGATAGGTCCTGGCCGGATCCGGCGTCGCAAAAAGCGTCGAGCCGGGTTCGGCATTGTAGACGCCGAAGATGCGCACGGTGATCAGCCCGGCCTTCTCGCAGTCGAGATAGAGGTTGGTGTCGGCGCCGAGATGCTCGGCATGGACGACCGTCCCCTTCCAGGCGCCGGATTTCGGATCGACGGTCAGATGCTCGGGTCGCACGCCAATCGTCTTTGCCGTCTCGCCGAGACGGGCGCCATCGACGAAATTCATTTTCGGTGAACCGATGAAGCCGGCGACGAACTCGTTCGCCGGCGAATTGTAGAGCTCCATCGGTCCGCCGATCTGTTCGATTCTCCCCGCATTGAGAACGACGATCTTGTCGGCCAACGTCATCGCCTCGACCTGGTCGTGGGTGACATAGATCATCGTTGCCTTCAGCCGGCGATGCAGTTGTGCGATCTCCAGCCTCGTGTTGACGCGCAGTGCGGCATCGAGGTTGGACAGCGGCTCGTCAAAGAGAAACAGTTTCGGCTCCCGCACCACCGCGCGGCCGATGGCGACGCGCTGGCGCTGGCCGCCGGACAGCTCGGCCGGCCGCCTTTCGAGATAGGGTTCCAGCGACAGCATCGACGAGGCGATCCCGATTCGGCGATCGATCTCGGCCGCCGGGGTGCCCGCCTGCTTGAGGCCGAGGCCCATATTGTTCTTCACCGTCAGATGCGGGTAGAGCGCATAGGTCTGGAACACCATGGCGATGCCGCGCTTGGCCGGCGGCGTCGCGGAGACATCCTCGCCGTCGATCACCACACGGCCCGAGGTCGAATCCTCCAGCCCGGCAATGACCCTCAGCAGGGTCGACTTTCCGCAGCCGGAAGGGCCGACGAAGACGACAAACTCACCGTCCGTCACTTCGAGGTTGATGCCCTTCAGCACCTCGACCGGCCCGAAGGCCTTCTTCACATTCTCGATATTCAGCGAGCCCACAATATTGTTCCTAGCTTAGAGTTTGACGGCTGCGCCGCTGCGCACGCTCTCGTCGGCTGCAAGGCAGACGGCGAGCGACTTCACCGCGTCATCCATATGCCTGTTGAGATCGAGATCCTCGCGGATCGCCTTCAGCACAAAGGCCTGTTCGAGGTCGCACAGGTCCTGATGGCCGGGCTCGCCTTCCATCGACAGCATCTCGTCCGGCTTGGCGAACTTGCCGTCCGCCCCGGTCGCAGCACTGTGCAGGCGGATGGTCGAGGTCTTGGTGTGGGTGTCGATGTCGTCGGATTTGACGCCCTCCTTCATGACGATCGACACGCAGCCATTGGGCGAGATCACGTCCTTGACGAAGAAGGCCGTTTCCGAAATCATCGGCCCCCAGCCGGCTTCGTACCAGCCGACCGAACCATCGTCGAACAGCACTTGCAAATGGCCGTAATTGTACATCGAGGGCGAGACCTCTTCGGTCAGCCTGACCCCCATGCCGCGCACTTCGACCGGTCTGGCGTCGGTGATCTGCAGCATCACGTCGAGATAATGCACGCCGCAATCGACGATCGGCGATGTCGTCTGCATCAACTGCTTGTGCGTCCCCCAGGTGTGGCCCGAAGATTGCTGGTTGAGGTTCATGCGGAACACGTAAGGGCCGCCAAGCTTGCGCGCCTCGGCGATCAGCCTGATCCATGACGGGTGATGGCGAAGGATATAGCCGATCACCAGCTTCTTGCCGTTGGCCTTGGCCGCAGCAACGACACGTTCCGCATCCGCGACATTCGTTGCCAGCGGCTTTTCGACGAAGACATGGCAACCGGCTTCGAATGCCTTCACCGCGTAGTCGGCATGGCTGTCGGAATAGGTGGCGATGCAGGCGACGTCGGGCTTTTCGTTGCGCAACGCCTCGTCGAAAGAGCGCCTGATGCCATAGCCGGAGAGTCCATCGGGCAGCGGCACATCGGAGCGGTTGATCAATGCCGCGATCTCGAAACCCGGATTGGTGTGATAGGCCAGCGCATGGCTGCGGCCCATATTGCCGAGGCCGGCAACGACGACACGAAGAGGCTTTTCCAAACTCACTTGACGGCTCCGGAGGTGATGCCGCGGATCAGCTGCCGCGAGAAGATGACGTAGAGGATGAGCACCGGCATAATCGCCAGCGAGAGCGCTGCCAGGATGGCGTTCCAGTTGGTGACGAACTGGCCGAGAAACAGCTGCGCGCCCAGCGTCACCGTCTTGGTCTCTTCCGACGGCGCCAGGATCAGCGGGAACCACAGATCGTTCCAGATCGGGATCATCGTGAAGACTGCGACCGTCGCCATCGATGGCCTGACCAGCGGCAGCACGAGGCGGAAGAAGATCGTGTATTCGGACAGGCCGTCGATGCGTCCGGCGTTCTTCAGATCGTCGGACACCTGCTTCATGAACTCCGACAGGATGAACACGGCCAACGGCAGGCCTTGCGCCGTGTAGACCAGGACCAGCGCCGTCAGCGTGTTGACCAGCCCGCTCGCCACCATCAATTGCAGGATGGCGACAGTGCCGAGGCGGATCGGGATCATGATGCCGAGCGCCAGGTAGAGCCCCATCAGCGAGTTGCCGCGAAAGCGGTATTCCGACAGTGAAAAGGCGGCCATGGCGCCGAACAAAAGCACGAAGAACAGCGAGGCGACGGTGACGACAAGGCTGTTCTGGAAATAGTGGATGAAGTCGCCCTGGCCGATAACCGTGGTGTAGCCGATCAGGTCGAAGGTTTTTGGCGTCGGCGGCGCCAGCGGCGCGCCGAAGATGCCCGCGCGGGATTTAAATGAATTCATGATCACGATGATCACCGGAAACAGCGCGATCGCCGTGTAGGTCAGCAAGATCGCATGGGCGCCGATGGTACGGGGCAGCGAACGGGTTGCGATGCTCATTGGAACGTCTCCTGACGAGCTGCATTTCCAAAGAACAGCGCCCGGGCACCCCCCTCTGTCCTGCCGGACATCTCCCACTCAAGGGGGGAGATCGGCAGGGTCGGCGACAGCATACGTCCTGCGACGTTGAAAATTGGCGAAACCGGCAATGACATCCAATCTCCCCCCTTGAGGGGGAGATGGCCGGCAGGCCAGAGGGGGGTGTTCAAGCTCAACATCTCAGCCCCCTCAGAACTGGTAGCGACGCAAGCGCGTCTGGACGAGGAAGAGGTAGACGCAGACGCCGCCAAGGATGATCAGGAACATCATCGTGGCGATCGCCGCGCCCATATTGGGATCGCCGACCTGCAACTGGAAGCCGAAGAAGGCGCGATAGAGGAATGTGCCGAGAATATCGGTCGAATAGTTCGGTCCGGCCAGCGCGCCTTGCGCGGTATAGATCAGGTCGAAGGCGTTGAAATTGCCGACGAAGGTCAGGATCGAGATGATGCCGATCGATGGCAGGATCAGCGGCAGCTTGATCTTCCAGAACTGCGACATGCCGGTGATGCCGTCGCATTCGGCGGCTTCGATCACCTCTTCGGGGATCGACAGCAGTGCGGCGTAGATCAGCATCATCGGGATGCCGACGAACTGCCACACCGAGATCAGGCTGAGCGTGGTCAGCGCATATTCTTCCTTGCCGAGCCATGGCGTGAACAGGCTTTTCAGGCCGACCAGGTCGAGGAGGTTCGGCGCCACGCCCCACAGCGGCGACAGGATCAGCTTCCAGGCGAAGCCGACGATGACGAAGGACAGGATCGTCGGCACGAAGATCGCCGTGCGGTAGAAGGCGGAGAACCTGAGCCTGGGGCTCGACAGCAAAGCCGCCAGAAGCACGCCGATCGGGTTCTGCACCAGCATGTGGATGATGAAGAACCAGGTGTTGTTGCGCAGCGCATTCCAGAAATTGACCGACCAGTTGGGATCGCCAAACAGCGTGTGGAAGTTTCGCAGCCCGACAAAGACCTGGTGCTGGTCGATGTTGCGGAACAGCGACAGCTGCAGCGTGCCGGCCAGCGGCAGGATCATGATCGCGGTATAGACAAGCAAAGCCGGCGCCAGGAAGACGCCGATATGCCAGCGGAACGGTCGTTTTGGTCGTGTTTCTGCGGCCATGAGTTCGGTCCCCGCCGTCTCTCGGTTCCATAGGGTGTGATGCTAGATGATGCCTCGATGCACGGCCCGAATGTCCTTCCCCCGTCGGGCAAGGACAAAAGGCTTGCGACAGGTCAGCTAGCCTTTCCCACACAGAGCAGGGTAAGGCCGCGAGGCGGTGCCGACAATCGCAATCTGAAGTCTGAAATCCGGCCGGGCATATGCCCGGCCGGTCCGTTGCCTGAGCTCTTATTTCGCCGGCTTGTACCAGCTGTCGAGGCCGTCCTGCAGCTTCTTGGCGGCAGCCTCCGGCGTGTCGGTGCCGTTGATGACGTTGGCCGATTCAACCCACGTCTCGTTCTCGAGGTTCGGCGTGCCGCGCGACAGGATCTGGTAGGTCGAGCGGATCGTCGACTTGCACTTGTCGCGCCAGGAAACGAATTCCTGCGCCAGCGGGTCTTCCATCTTCACCGGCGTCGAGTTCAGGCTGAAGAAGCCTGGCAACGAGTTGGCGTAGATGGTGGCGAAATCAGGCGAGGCGACCCAGGACAGGAAGGTCTTGGCTGCATCCGCGTTCTTGGACGCCGCATTCAGGCCCATGCCGATATCGGTGTGGTCGGAGATGTAGCAGGTGTCGCCGGCCTTCTGCACCGGCGGCGGGAAGGCGCCCATCTTGAACTGCGCCTGCGTGTTGAACAGACCGATTTCCCACGAGCCGGCCGGGTAGATGGCGGCGCGGCCGAGCGTGAACAGGTTCTGGCTGTCGGGGTAGGTCTGGGCTTCGAAGCCATCGCCGAGATAAGGCTTCCACTTGGCAAGTTCGGCATAGGGCGCGACCCAGTCGGCGTCGGTCAGCTTCTGCTCGCCCTTGATCAGCGCAGCGCGGCCTTCCTCGCCCTTCCAGTAGTTCGGGCCGATGTTCTGGTAGCCCATGGTCGCGGCTTCCCAGAGATCCTTGGTGCCCATCGCCATCGGGATGTAGGTGCCGTCGGCCTTGATCTTGTCGAGCGCGGCGTAGAACTCCTCGTTCGTCGTCGGGATCTTGATGCCGAGCTTGTCGAAGGCGTCCTTGTTGTAGATGAAGCCGTGGATGACCGAGGCCATCGGCACGCAGAAGCTCGCCTTGCCGTCGTCGGTCTGCCATGCGGCCTTGGCCACTGGCGAGAAATTCTCCATGCCGGGCAGCGTCGAGATATCGGCGAGGTTGCCCTTCTTGAACAGCTCGAGCGACTTGTCGAACGGACGGCAGGTGATCAGGTCGCCCGCCGAGCCGGCAGCGAGCTTTGCACCGAGTGCGGCGTCATATTCGGTCGGCGCCGAGGGTGCGAACACCACCTTGATGCCCGGGTTCTTGGCCTCGAAGGCCGGGATCAGCTTGTCCTTCCAGATGGCAAGGTCGTCGCCGCGCCAGCTTTCGATGTTGAGCGTTACGTCAGCGGCATAAGCCACCCCGGCGGTGCCGAGAATGCTTGTGCCGAGAAGAAGTGCCGTCAGTAGTTTCGTTTTCATGCTAGTCTCCCTGTTGACCTTTTTCAGGTTCGGTGTTGAGAACAGGGGCCTTCGTGCCCTTGTTCCCCTCGATCAAGGAAAGCGCCGGCCGCAGCTTCTGGCCGGTCCCTTCCAGTATCTTCTCGGCCGCATCGGCGTTGGCAGCGCCGGCGGCGAGCAGAATGGCAGTCTTGACAACGCCACCGCTCTTTTCGAGCAGGCGCGCCGCATCGTCCTTGCCTCGCCCGCTGATGGCGGCGACGATGCGCGCCGCGCGGTCGCGCAGCTTGATGTTGTCGGCGGTGAGGTTGACCATGTAGCCGTCATGCACATGGCCGAGATGGATGGCGGTCAGCGTCGATAGCATGTTGAGCGCGATCTTCTGCGCAGTGCCGGCTCCCATGCGCGTCGAGCCGGCAATCACTTCCGGCGGCGTTTCGAGCAATATGGCGGTGTCGGCCAGCCGCAGCAGCGGCGTGTCCTTGTTGTTGGCGATCGCGATGGTCGCGGCACCCCGGCGCCTGGCGTCTTCCAGCGCCTGCACCGCATAGGGTGTCGAGCCGCTGGCCGAGATGGCGATCAGGCAGTCGCCCTTGCCGATACCGGCATTGGCAACTGCTGCCGAGGCCTCATTGGTGTCGTCCTCCGGCCCGCCGGCAAGCGTCTTGAAGGCTTCATCGCCACCGGCAATCAGGATGGCGATACGGTCGCGCCGAATGCCGAAGGTGCCGGGCAACTCCAGCGCGTCGGCCAATGCCATCAGGCCCGAGCTACCGGCGGCCGCATAGGCAAGCTTGCCGCCGCTGTTCAACCGGCTTGCGATGATTTCGGCGGCGGCAGCGATTGCAGGAATGGCGCCGCGCACGGCCTTGGCGGCCTCGATCTGCGCATTGGCCAGCGAGGAAAGGATGGCGTCCGGGGCCTGGATGTCCAGTCCCTCGGCATTCTGGTGAAGCGCTTCGGTGCGCGTGTCGGCCATCCCGTTCCCTCCGATCGGGGAACAATACCAAAAAAATACCACTTGTCTACACGCATTAACGAATTCCTTGCTCCGGAACCGGTCGGTCGACAAAATATGGTGATTTTTCAATAAAATACGCCTTAATCTTTTTGAAACAGAAATTAATCCTTGGCTATTGGTATTTTATTGGTATTATTCGCCTGGAGGAGAAATCGCGTGAATTTCGTGCTCGGTATCGATGGCGGCGGCACCAGCTGCAGAGCAGCCCTTGCGACAGCAGACGGCACCGTCGTCGGCCGCGCCAAGAGCGGAGCCGCCAACATCCGCACCGACCTGACCGGCGCCAGGACCAACATCGTCGATGCGGCACGGCAGGCCTTTGTCGCCGCCGGGCAGGATCCTGAAATGATCCCGCAAACCCCGGCCATTCTTGGCCTCGCCGGTGCCAATGTCGGCACCTACAGGCAGCAGCTCGAGGCGATCCTTCCCTTCAGCATCAGCCGCGTCGAGACCGACGCCGAGATTGCGCTGGAAGGCGCGGTCGGTTCCGGTGACGGCGCCATGGCCATCCTCGGCACCGGCACCGCCTATATGGCGCGCAGGAACGGCAAGTCGCGAGCCATCGGCGGCTGGGGCTTCCAGGTCGGCGACCAGGGCAGTGGCGCCCGCATCGGCCGCGACCTGCTCGAGCAGACATTGCTTGCCCATGACGGCATACGCGAGGGCTCGCCGCTGACGCAGGCCATGCTCGCCACTTTCCGCAACAACCCCGAGGACGTGGTCGAATTCACCACCAAAGCCAAGCCCGGCGATTTCGGCGGCTTCGCGCCCAAGGTCTTCGAGCATGCCGAAAAGGGTGATATCGTCGCAAACTGGATCCTCGACAAGGCAGTCACCGATGTCGCGGCCGCTCTTGGTGCGCTCGATCTCTCGGGCGACGCTCCGCTCTGCCTGCTCGGCGGGCTGGCGCCACTCTATGCGCCGCGCCTGTCGGCGCGCTACCGGGCGCTGCTGAAGCCGCCGCTCGACGACGCGCTGGGCGGCGCGGTGCAGATGGCGGTTCGCCTTTTCGCCAAAGTGGCGGAGGCGACGCGATGAGCGTGGCTGCCGACCAGATTTTCGCCACGCTGAAACAGTCGTCGCAAAGCGGTGCACCGCTCTATCTACAACTTCGCAAGAGCATCGAGGACGCGGTCAATCGCGGCCTGATCGGGCCGGGCGACGCACTGCCGTCCGAGCGTGACATCGCCAGCAAGGCCGATATTTCGCGCGTCACCGTGCGCAAGGCGGTGCAGGATCTGGTCAAGGGCGGCATCCTCGTCCAGCGCCACGGTTCCGGTACCTTTGTGGCGCCGCGCATGGAGCGCGTCGAGCAATCGCTGTCGCGGCTCACTTCTTTCACCGAGGACATGGCCAGGCGCGGCATGGTCGTGCGTTCGGCATGGCTCGACCGTGGCCTCTATGCGCCGTCGCCGGACGAGATGATGGTGCTTGGCCTATCGTCGAATGAACTGGTGGCGCGCGTGGCGCGCCTGCGTATAGCCAACGACACGCCGCTAGCGATCGAACGCGCGGCAATCTCGGCGAGCGTGCTGCCGGATCCGGCGGCAATAGGCTCCTCGCTCTACGCGGCGCTGGAATTGACCGGCAACCGCCCGGTGCGGGCGGTGCAGCGCATCTCCGCCGCCAATCTCGGCGACAGCGACGCGCGCCTGCTCGAAGTGCCGCCCGGCATTGCCGGCCTCCACATCGAACGCATTTCCTATCTGGCGAGCGGCAAGGTGATCGAATTCACCCGCTCCATCTACAGGGGCGACGCTTATGATTTCGTCGCCGAACTCCGGCTAAGCGGGCCGGGCGAAGAGGGCCGGCCATGAACGCAACCACCACCCATATGCGGCGCGAGATCGAGGAGATCCCCGAGGCCACCGCCCGCCTGCTCGACGGTTCGGCTGCAGTGCTGGCCGAGGCCGGGCGCGGCATTCGCGAACGCAATCCACATTTCATCGTCACCGTGGCGCGCGGCTCGTCCGACCATGCCGCCACCTTCATGAAATATGCCGTGGAGCTGACCGCCGGCCTGGCTGTTGCCTCGGTCGGCCCGTCGATCGCCTCGATCTATGGCGCCAAACTCAGGCTCGCCGGCTCCGCTTGCCTGGCGATCTCGCAGTCGGGCAAAAGCCCGGATATCGTGGCCATGGCGCAAGCCGCCAGGGCCGGCGGGTCGCTGACCGTCGCCATCACCAACACCGCAGATTCGCCGCTGGCGCGGGCCTCGGATTATGCGATCGACATTCTGGCCGGTCCGGAACGGAGCGTTGCGGCGACCAAGACCTTCGTCAACTCGGCTGTTGCCGGCCTCGCTTTGATGGCGCATTGCACCGGCGACGACAAGCTTCTGGCAGCTCTTGCCCGCTTGCCGGAGCATTTCCGCAAGGCGATCGGATGCGACTGGATGGCGCTGGCCCCAGCACTTGAGACGCCGAAATCACTGTTCATCCTCGGCCGGGGGCCGTCCTCGGCCATTGCCAACGAGGCGGCGCTGAAATTCAAGGAAACCTGCGCCATGCACGCCGAGGCCTATAGTGCGGCCGAAGTCATGCATGGCCCGCTGGCGCTGGTCGGCCCAGGCTTTCCGGTGCTGGCGCTGGCCGCCCGCGATGCTTCCGAGCCGTCGGTTGCCGAGGCCGCCGACAGCCTGGCGGGCAAGGGCGCGGCCGTCTTCGTCACCTCGGACAAGGCCAGGAGCGCGCAGCACCTGCCGCATGTCGCCACCGGCCATCCGCTGACCGACCCGCTGGCGCTGATCGTGTCCTTCTATGGCTTCGTGGAGGCCTTTGCCCGCCATCGCGGCCTCGATCCGGACACGCCACCCAATCTGCGCAAGGTGACCGAAACCGTATGAGCGACCGTTTTGCCCTGACTGGCGCCCGGATTTTCGATGGCGATGACTGGCACGACAAAGCGGCCCTTGTCGTGCGCGACGGACTCGTCGAGTCCATCGTTCTCGCCGGCGCCATTCCGTCCGACGTTCGTAAAGTCGAGACCGGCGGCGGCATGCTTGCGCCCGGCTTCGTCGACCTGCAGGTCAATGGCGGCGGCGGCGTCATGCTCAACGATCATCCCGATGTCGCGTCGATCGAAACCATCTGCCGAGCGCACGCGCCCTTCGGCACGACGGCGCTGCTGCCGACATTGATCACCGACACGCCTGATATCACCGCTGCGGCGGTCGCCGCCGGGGCCGAAGCCGCCCAACAAAAAGTGCCAGGCTTCCTCGGCCTGCATCTCGAAGGTCCGCATTTGTCGGTTGCCCGCAAGGGCGCGCATGATCCGGCGCTGATCCGGCCGATGACCGACGCCGACCAGGCGATGCTGGTCGCGGCGCGCAAAAATCTGCCGGTGCTGCTGACGACGATAGCACCTGAATCCGTCGAGCCGGCCCGGGTGTCAGCACTTGCCGAGGCCGGCATCGTCGTCAGCGTCGGCCATTCCGACACTGGCTACGTCAAGGCACGCGCCTTCGCCGGTGCCGGCGCGACGCTGGTCACCCATCTGTTCAACGCGATGAGCCAGATCGGTAACCGTGAGCCAGGCCTTGCGGGTGCTGCCATCGATACCGGCGCGCTGTTCGCCGGCATCATCGCCGACGGCATCCATGTCGATCCCGCCACCATGGCGATTGCGCTGCGGGCCAAGCAGGGACCGGGCAAGATCGTGCTGGTCACCGACGCCATGGCCACGATCGGCACCGACATGACGTCCTTCACGCTCAACGGCCGCACCATCTACCGCAAGGACGGCAGCCTGCGGCTTGCCGACGGCACGCTGGCGGGCGCCGATCTCGACATGATCTCCGCCGTGCGCTTCGTCCACCGCATTGTCGGACTGGATCTGTCGGAAGCCTTGCGCATGGCTTCGCTCTATCCGGCGCAAGCTCTTGGCCAATCGCACCGGCTGGGGCGGTTTGCCAACGGCACCGCGGCCGATATCGTCGCATTGTCTGATGATCTGAACGTCGAGGGCGTCTGGATCGGCGGCACCAAAGTATTTGCACTTGGCGCCACTTTGCGCTGAAGATCGAAGCTATGCACACAGTCGATTGCGTCGTCGCCGGAGCAGGGGTCGTCGGCCTCGCCGTTGCCCGGGCGCTTGCCTTGTCGGGCCGCGAGGTGCTGGTGGTCGAAAAGGCAGCCGCCATCGGCACGGTCACAAGCGCGCGCAATTCGGAAGTCATCCATGCCGGGATTTACTACGCGCCGGGAAGCATGAAAGCCCGGCTCTGCGTCGAAGGGCGCGCGCGTCTTTATGCCTATTGCCTTGACCGCAACATTGGCCATGCGCGCACCGGCAAGCTGATCGTCGCAGTCGAACCTGCACAGCTGGACAAGCTGCGGGCGATCCGCAACAACGCCGAACGATGCGGGGTTGCAGACCTCGAACTGCTGACGCGCGCGCAACCTGAAAGCCTCGAACCCGAGTTGAATTGCGCCGGTGCGCTGTTGTCTCCGTCGACCGGGATCATCGACAGCCAGGCGCTGATGCTGTCGCTGCATGGCGATGCGGAAGCTGCCGGCGCATCCTTCGCCTTTCTGACCGCTGTTGCCGCTGCGGTCGCTGAGCCCGACGGGGTCGAAATCCGCACCCAGGATGCCAGCGGCGAGGCGTTCGAACTGAAGGCCGGCGCCTTCGTCAACGCCACAGGCTTGGACGCCCAGGCTTTGGCTGCTCGCATCGGAGGCTTTCCGCAAGACAGCATTCCGCCGTTATGGCTGGCGCGCGGCAACTACTTTGCCCTTTCCGGTCGGTCGCCATTCTCGCGGCTGATCTACCCGGTTCCAGTCGATGGCGGCCTTGGCGTCCATTTGGCCCTGGACCTTGGCGGCAGCGCGCGCTTCGGCCCTGATGTCGAATGGATCGACCGTGTCGACTATACGGTCGATCCCGGCCGAGCCGATTCATTCTACGGAGAGATCAGGCGTTATTGGCCTGGCCTTCCGGATGGCGGCCTGCACCCGGCCTATGCCGGCGTCAGGCCAAAACTGTCCGGCCCGGGCCAGCCGGCGGCTGACTTCATGGTGCAAGGGCCGGCCGACCATGGCGCCGGACAGATCGTCAACCTGTTTGGCATCGAGAGCCCCGGCCTCACCGCGAGCTTCGCTATCGCTACCATGTCCTTACGCTTTTGTACCCAAATCCTGGTCGTTAGCCGGCTTTGTCGTACAGGCCCTTGTAGGTCTCGCGCAGCAGGTACTTCTGCACCTTGCCCACCGTGTTGCACGGCAGTTCACGAGCAGCTATTTGCGGCCGCGCAGGGTCTTGCTTGCCTTTGGATATTCGCTCTGGCTGAAGCGCTCTATGCACATTGCCGCCGTCAGGCGGTAGTGGTTGAGCAGTGCTTCAACCGCGCCGTCGGCGTCGCCATCCAGCGTGCGTTCCGCGATCAAGCGATGCTCGCCGAGATCGTCTCGTTCGATTGCCGGGCTGGCCTGCGACATCAGCCTGTAGCGGGAGGCCTGATCGGAAAGCTGGTCGCAGAACCCAACCAGCCAATGCGACCGGCAGGCCGCAATCAGCGCGCGGTGGAAGGCACGATGCAACTTCTCCCATTCCGGATTGTTGGACGCGGGATCCTCGGGCAAGCGGCGTTGCGAGCGTGCCAGGCGGTGCAAGGCCAGCACCAGTTGTTCTTCCCATTCACCGGTGCGGTGGGCGATGGATTCGCGAAGCGCCCGCTCTTCCATCCAGCAGCGGGTCCGCGTCAGTTCCTCCAATTCCTCCGCGCTGACCGGCATGATGAAGAAGCCACGCTGGTCGTGCCGACCGAGAAGACCTTCCGACGCAAGCCGGTTGAGGGCCTCGCGGACGGGTGAGGCACCGGCGCCATACCGGGAGACCACCCATTCGACCCGCAGCTTGCTTTCGGTTTCGAGCACGCCACGCAGGAGATCGTCACGAAGTTGAGTATAGACCGCGCTGGCAAGCGTGCTCTTGGACCCTGGGCCTTCTTCGCTCAGATCGGCGGTTCCGTATGTCAACGTTGCTCCTGTTGTCTGCGTTAGCTCCGCCATCCTGTCCGCGAGGCAGTCCGAATCTCGTACATGTACTCTACCGTGTCAGGCTTCCACGCCAAAGAGAAAGGTCATGATATTGTACTTAAAGAGGAAGGGTCACCCCATCATGCTCTGGCTAAGTAACGCTTGTCGTGAAAATCTTGCTCTTCTTGGGAAATTTTGTACAGCTTTGCCGACGGTGTCTCGGCGCCCAGCAGGGACATCATAATGTCCGCGATTTGTTCTCGACGAGAGCGTCAGCCGGGCGTCCGGTCCGCAGCCGCCCTGATCGCCTCGATGTTTGCCCGGTAGGCTTCGACGCTGCCGCCCTTGAAGATGGCGGCGCCGGCCACCAGCACGTCGGCGCCGGCGGCGGTAACCAGGGGCGCCGTTTGCGGCGAGATGCCGCCGTCGATCTCGATGCGGATCGGCCGGTTGCCGATCATCGCCTTCACCCGCTTCACCTTGTCGACGATCTCAGGAATGAAGGCTTGGCCGCCGAATCCCGGGTTGACGGTCATGATCAGGATCAGATCGAGCCGGTTGAGCACATACTCGATCATGGTTTCCGGCGTCGCCGGGTTGAGCGAAACGCCGGCCTTCTTCCCGAGGTTCCTGATCGTCTGCAACGAGCGGTCGAGATGCGGCCCGGCTTCGGCATGCACGGTGATGCCGTCGCAGCCGGCTTCGGCAAAGGCCGCCAGATAGGGGTCTGCCGGTGCGATCATCAGATGGCAGTCGAAAAAGGCCTTGGTGCGGTTGCGGATAGCCTTGATCACCGGCGGGCCGAAGGTGATGTTGGGCACGAAGTGCCCATCCATGACGTCGAGGTGGATCCAGTCGGCCCCAGCCGCCGCTACAGCCTCGACCTCGTCGCCGAGCTTCGAAAAATCCGACGCCAGCACCGATGGCGCGATCAGGGTTCTGTGAGCCATGTCCGCTTCCCGTTCTTGAGCCCGCTCTCGCCCTGGCGCATCGACCCGAAAATCGGAATTGATTTTCGGAAAGCACGATGCGTGGGTTCAAAGTGTTAGAGCGTACTTTGTGCGCCCAAATGGACGCAGGTCGCTCTAATCGTCTCAGCGCTGCTTGTCGACAGGAATCCGGCATCGGCGCCTCGTCTGTGCAACGGAAGGAGAGAGGCGGTGGTAGGCCGCCTCTCTCCTTTGCGGGCGTCGGATTTCAGTTTACATGCCGCGGCGGCCTGGCCCGTCCTGGCAGAAACGGCTTGCCGCTGCCTTGCTTCACCTTTTGCAGACTGAACTTTTTGACAGGTGGCTTGGGCACGCAATGCCCACGCACCAGTTTTTCGGTTGCACGGCAGGCGGTGACGATGACCTGGTTCTTTACACATGCCTTGCCAACCAGATGGTAGCCGCGCTTGCAGTCGATAATGATGGGAGGCTTGCGCACGCACACTCCATTGACACGCTGTTCGTTGCGCTTGCACCTGTCTGCGATTACCGGATTCCTCACGCATTTCAGGCCGACCTGCCGATAGCCGGGCAGGCAGTGTATGCTGATGCCAATGCACTTGCCGTTGACGAGCTTTTCGGTGCTGCGGCATGCAGCCACAAGCGGCTTGTCGACACATTTGCCCCGGATCAACCTCTGGCTCGGCAAGCATGAGCGGCCGGGATCGACGACGACCGGAGGAAGTTGTGGCTCCGGCTTGCCGGGATCGGGCCGCGTATCGACGGTCAGGTCGTCAGCGTTCGGGTCGAAATTGCGCTTGATGCAGGTGAAATCCTCGCTGTCCTTGTCGACGGTGGCGATAGCGCCGCCCTGCTTGATCTCCTGCAGTGTGCACTGGATCGAGCGCGTTCTGACGATGCTGAGATCATGCGCAGCGCTCGCCTTGAAGGAGCCGCCCTGATTGAAGGCGACCGTCGTGCCCGTGAAGAAGGCGCCGTTCGAGCAGCTGATCCGATAGTGGAACGCGCCCGGTGCATCGCGCTCGACCTCGAACGCCACCTGGCCCTTGCGTGGGCAGAGCTTCTTGAAACCGGCGCTGTCGGACACGGTGACCTCGCCGTGCCAGTCCGAATGCGCCGGCGGATTGTCGGGGTCGTCCTGCGGTGTGTCGGCGAAGCCGCCGCCGCCCGCGCCGGTGCAGTGGACGGTTATGTCCTTCCAGCCGTCGAAGGGCTCGAACGGGCCGTTGCCGACGATCTCGGTCTTGTACTGGAAGTAAGCGGTCGCGCCGACATTCTCCCATTTCTCGTCGGTGGCGAAGTAGCCGTTCTTGCCCGCGTCGTAGGACGCCCAAACCTGCTTGAACTCCGAGGTGATCGGCCCGTTGTCCTTCTGCCGCCAGATGCGCATCGACACCGGCCCGGCCTGGTTGGCCTGCGCGCGGCTGGTCACCTTGAGCGCCGGGCACACGGTGCCGGGTGTCGATCCCTGCTGGTTTGACTGGTAGGTGGTCAGAAACAGCTTGACGTTCTTCACCTCGAACGCGCCGAAATCGGTAGCGATGTCTTGAGTGTTCGGTTTGATGACGGGGTCGCAGACGACTTGAACGTCGAACGAACCGTGTTCGGCATAGTGCGAATCGTAAATCGGATGGGGCCAGTTACCGGCCTTGGCCTCGCTGACTGCGTTGTCCATGTCGAGCGCCGTATCGGTAAGTGCCGAGAAGCTCGCGTGGAAGGTGTGAGTGAACGAATAGGACTTCGTCGGCCCATCGGGCTGGAGGTGCTGGTTGCACTTGGCGACGATCTGATCACCGTAAGGCACCACGGCGATGCCCGTATTCGACGACAGCGGTATGGTGGAGGGGTTGAAGGAGAAATTCTCCTGGTGATTGTAATCGCGGCTTACAGGCGATGCACTCCAGATCGGCGGGAATACGCCGCACTGGCTGGGTCCGCATGTGCCCAGAGAAACAGCGACATCCTGCACATAACCTGGCCACCGCGTGTTGATCTTCATGTGGCCCCAGAACTGGACATTGCCGCTTTTCAGTGTGTCCCACTTTTGCTTGTCGCTCGAGCCGACGTGGATCGTCGTATTGGCGCTTTCTGTGTGGAATGACATTGACTTGATGTTCGCCTGCTTGGCGAAGGCCGGTGTGGTGGCGAGCGCTCCTGCGATCAGAGCAACAGTCGTCGCCGTATTGCGGAAGACGTACCTGGCTGAAGACATTTCTCTCTCCTGATGTGTCCTTCAGGAGTTGGTCGTCGCTTGGCCCGGTAAGGTTCACGCAACGATCCAAGCCAAAGAAAAACCCCGCCGGATTGCTCCGGCGGGGTTGTGGTCTTGCGTGGCGCCGAACTACGGCTTGGAGTTCAGGATGGTCGCCGGATCCTGCTGCTCCGCCTGCGGCTTGCGCCTTGGCAGAAGCTGCTGCAGCACGTCCGGGTTCAGCAGGTTCTGGTTCAGCGTCGGCTGCCTGCGGATCGGGGTGCAGTTCGGGTACCTTCCGACTGTCCCGGCCGGACAGCGCCGCGTGATGATCGGCTGGCACTGGCCGTTGATCATCTGCGAGCCGGGCGCGCATTCCACCTGCCGCTTGCGGCATGCGCCATTGATCACCTGCGTGCCACGCGGACAGACACACTCGCCGCGCTTGTTGAGGACCTGGCCGCGAATGGTGCACTGCTGCGGCTTTGGCCGGATCGGTCGGCAGGCATTACCCCTGACTTCCGTACCTTTCGGGCAGACGCAATCTCCGTTGGCGTTGTGGACCTGGCCGCGGATGGTGCACTGCTCTGGCTTTGGCCGGATCGGTCGGCAGGCATTGCCCCGGACTTCCATACCCTTCGGGCAGACGCAATCTCCGTTGGAGTTCAGGATCTGGCCACGAATGGTGCACTGCTCCGGCTTTGGTTTGATCGGCCGGCAGGCATTGCCCCGGACTTCCGTGCCTTTCGGGCAGACGCAATCTCCGGCGGAGTTGTGAACCTGGCCACGAATGGTGCACTGCTCGGGTTTCGGCTTGTCCCGCACGCAGGCGCCATTCTTGAGCGATGTTCCGCGCGGACAGATGCAGCGTCCGTCTTCGGTACGGATCTGTCCCTTGAGCAACACGCAGGGCTTCGGTTCCTTCGGCGGGATGATGACCCCGCCGTCAGGCGAGCACTGACCGTTGCGGAAGGTGGTGCCGGGCGGGCAGACGCACCGGCCGGCATTGTTCAGGACAAAGCCTGCCGAACACTCCTTCTTCACCTCATTCCTGATGGTGAAGGGATGGCAGGCATAGGCCTTGCCGCGATCGCCCTGGACGTTGGTCGCATCACCGGGGAGCACGTCGCCGCCGCCTTGCACCTTCGTGTTGGGTGACAGCACGCCGACGCAGTTCTGACCGTTGACGTTGCCCTGCAGATTGGCCAGGCGGCCGTCGTCGGGAATGACCACGGTCACATGGTGGACGCGGCTTTCCCCGGCGCCGAGCGTCAGGTTGGCAATGCAGGATGCAGGCAGCGTTGCCGGCTCAGGCGAGCAGCCGAAGGGCGGTTCGATCGAGGTGATCGCAACGCCTTCCAGTCGGCCCAGGCCTTCGACGCCGATCGCATCACCGATGCGAACCGGACCGGAGAAGGCGCTCTCGCCATCGTTCGTGATGGTGATCTCGAACGTGCAGGGTTGGCCGAGCTTGCACTCGGTATCGCCGGTCTTCTCGACACGGATGGTCGAGGTGCCGCCGCCCTTGGCGCAGGCCTGGCCGATCGGATAGACGATGTCGTCTCCCGGGGCCGGACCATAGGAGCCGCGTGCGCAGTTCTCGAACTCGCCATTGGCCGAAACCGTCACGTCGAAGTGGCGGCTGGTTCCGGGCGTCATCACGGCGCCGGGAATCTGGCACGACAGCGCATTGGCCGGAACCGGTCCGCAAGCCCATTCCGCACCGTCAGGGGTGACGGTCTGGATCTGGACAGGCGCTCCGCCGGTCACGAGCTTGGCGGCATCGTTGACCCGCACCGGACCGGCGGGGGCAGCGGTGCCAACGCTGATGACGGTGATGCGGCAAGAGATGAGCGCAGCACCAGCCAGCGAGCCGCTGCACACCTTGGTGATGCGCATGGCCGGCTTGCCGCCATTGGGATGAGGGAAGCGTGCCTTGGCACAGGCCTTGTTGTTGGTGAGGTCGTTCTCACCGGGAATGGCCTTCACCGCAGCGCAGTTCTCGACCGTATCCGGCCGATAGCCGGCCGGCATTACCGCCTTGACGAAGATCGGCGTCGAGGCGCCCGGCAACAGCACGATGCCGGCATTGTCGCAGCGGAACTGGCCGGGGCCGTTCGGTCCGCATGTCCAGGGCGGGGTCGGGCCGAAAGACGAGGATGTCGGTGCGCCGCCTGGATAGGTATCTATGACCGTCAGCGGCCCATTATATGGGACGCTGCCGTTGTTGATGATGTCGATCACGAAATAGCAGATGCCGTCGGCCGAGCAGACCGGGGTGCGGGCACGCTTCTTCAGGATCAGGTCGACCTTCTTCTCGACCGGTGGCCGGCAGTCGCGGTCACGATCGCCGCGCTGGCAGATCGGGATCGAGGCACAGCCCCGATCGTTTTGCTGGCTGCCGAACAGCGGTTTGCCGCTGGCCCCATAATTATAGGTGGCGCAGTTGCGTAAAGCACCGTCTTGCCAGCCTCCGGCCGGTTTGAAGCCGAGCTTGAGGTCGACAAAGGCACCCGGGTTGAGCGTGGTCACCGGATGGGTGCACGTCATCGGGGTGGTTGCCGGCGCACAGACCCAGGGCGGGTTCGGCCCTGAATCGAGGGTGGAGCCGGGCGGCAGCGTCACTTCGTCGAGCACGATCTTGCCGTTGTACGGTGCCGTGCCGACATTGGTGACCCTGATGGTGAAGTCGCAACCGCCGGCCATCGTGCAACGCTGGACATTGGCGCGTTTTTCGACCTTCAGATCCGGTTCCTTGGGCGGCGGGCACCTCTGGTCGCGCGGAATGACGATGTCGATCGTCTGCGTGCAGCACAGGCCCCAGCCTTCCTCCGGGCCGGCATAGGTCTCGATGCCGCTGACGATGAGGTGGATGACGTCGCCGGGTGATGCACCGACGATCTTCCAGTTGAGCACACCGCCGCCCGCCGGCACCAACTGCGTGTCGGGGATGATGGTGATGCCGGGCGTCGTCGTCGAGACCTGCACCCATTTGCCACCCATCTCCGGGCCGAGCGGCATGTGGTAGATGAAGGCGCCGCCGCCGGGCACGCAATCGACCGTGCCTCTTTCCACCTTGAAGCATTCCTTGCCGGGAGGTGGAGGCGGTGGGTTGCACTTGGTGACGTCGATCTTGATCGAAGTCTTTACGCCGGTGAGAAAATCGCCGTCGTCGGGCTTGCTCGGATCCTGCGACGGGATGATGATCTCGGTGGGCCCATTGGTCACCTTGATCAGGCCCTGGTTGTCGACGATCGTCGGCGATGGAAACGCCGCATGGTCGATCTTGGCCGTGATCTTGAAGGTGATGACGCGCTCGTTCGCAGCGCCGGCGCCGTCGAGATCGCTGTCGGAAATCCGGAAATCGGAAACCGTTGCCGTATCGTTCGGATTTGCCGAGGTGCTGATCGTTGCACCCGGCAGCGGTCCGCCGGCCGAATCCGTGCCGTCACCGGACACGTTGACGTTGACGATCTCAAGGCCAGCCGGGAGCTGGTCCTTGAAGTCCATCTTGAGCTTTTTCAGTCTGGCCACGAGGTTCGGATCGGCAAAGCTCTGCGGATCGCCGCGCAAGCCGAAGCTCAGGGAATAGACGACGTAATCGCAGCCTCTTTGAGTGCCTTTCTTGGTGAAGAAGGGCACCACCCGGTCCGGCCTCGGATTGACGACGCGCGGATTGTCGAGGTCGAGCCTAAGTTCCGGGCCGATCGGGACAGCGTCTTCAGCGAAGACTTGCACCGGGGTTAGCATGGCGACCGCGATACCGGCCGCCATCAGCCAGCGCGCGCCGCGCCTGGCGAGTGACAGGGGTTTCATGATCGTCTCCATGACGGTTGGTTGATTGCCGGTCGATTGGCTGCCGGTTGATTGGCTGCTCTGGGCGAGCGGGGAAAGTGCGAGATTCATCATCTTCCCCTCCTCACGGTTCGCAGCTGACGGCCGGGGTTCTGAGCGGCACGGTCATCTTGCAGCAAGGGAAGTAGCCACCCTTGTCCTTGTCGGACTGCCTGTAGAAGCAGAGCCCGACATCGACGGTGTCGCCCGGATAGTGGCCGGTGATGTTGACCGTGTAGGGCGCGCCGGGAACATGCGACATGGGTGAGGTCACCCCGACGCCTGGTGTCCTGGACGAAGCCTTGATCGAATCGCCGCCAAAGCCGGCATGGTCATGGAGATAGAGATCGGCCTCGAGGCCGGATGGCGTGCAGAAATACTGGACGTCTTCCACATCGAGACATGGAGGCAGGTTGCCAGGGGGCGGGAAGTCCGGCGGATAGAAGGGTGGCAGATAACCGCCCGGTATTTCTTCGTAGTAGCCGGCACGGCCTTCGCAGGGGTGCCAGACCTCGACGTCGCCGACATGGCCTTCAACCTCGGGGTCTTCGAAATAGCTGTCGAAGTCGACGAACCACGAGCCGAAAGGTGGCACGTTGGCCGGCTTGACCAGCGGCGTCGGTGTGATCTGCACGCCGTGCACGGCGAGCGGCCCGCCAGCGGCGAGCTGTTCGGCAAGGGCTGGATTGTCGCGCAATTTGTCGCCGGTGTTGACCAGCGTTTCGGTGCAGACGCGCGTGTCGAGATTGCCGTCGGAATCATAGCCATATTGCAGGTCGAGGCCGCCGGCCGACTGGCGGTTGCCTTCCGGGAAGCCGACCGCATATTCCTGTGGCACTTCCACCCAGACCGATTCCGTCGCCGGATCGTCAGGGTTCTCGCGCCAATAGCGGATGATCTCGCCTTTGCCGGAATCGGCGAACTGGCGGTAGTCATAGTGGTTTTCCACCGGACCACGCTGGGCCAGGTACATGAAGCCTTTGTTGTCAAAGGCGATATCGGTGACAGCATGGTCCTCGTCGGCATTGACCGTCAGTTCCCAGCGCGGGTCGCCGGCAAAGCTGCCGTCGCGGGCGATGCCCACCGACCAGATCTCTGCCTTCTCGCCGACCGAATAATAGAGCCGGCCGCCATGATAGGCGACGGACCAGACACGGCGTTCGTCCTGCGTGTAGCCCCACGTATCGGGGGCTTCGCTGTCGAAGGCGGCGCCCTGTATGTCCATCACCGAGCCGTCGTCGGCGAGCGGGGCAAGCCCGTGCGCCGGGCGCCCGGCAACGCCGTGGTCGAACGTATCGATCAGCGTGCCGTTGGCGTCGATGCGGTGGATCAGGCCAATGTCGAGATCGCTGGCAAAAAACTGGCGGTGGATGGCGTCGAAGGTGACGTCGCCGATGCCGGGACCGCTGTCGGTGTCGATGTCGGCGAATTTCGATACGGCGCCGGTGATGCCGTCGATCTTCCAGATCGTGCCGGGGCCGCCACCGTTTTCGGTGCCGAACTGGCCGTCCATGAAGACAGCACCCGCTGTGCCGCGGCGCTGCCGCTCCGGGCGGCCGTCCGCGTCTTCGTCAGGAGTGACGATGCGGATGCCGTGCAGCGATGTGGCGCCGGCATAGAGGTTCGGAATGCGTGAGGGAATGCCGTCGCGCACGCCATCATCATAGGTGATACCGAACACCTGGCCGATCTGCTCGGCCGTCACCTCGAAGGGTGGCGGCGTGTTGACGAGGTGGCCGGAGGCCGGCCCGCCAAGCCCTGAAACGTCGAAAACGCGCAAGGTTGCGCGCGTCGTGTCGATGAAGGTTTCGTCGACCGGATCAACACCCGGCGGCAGGCCTTCTTCGAAATTGGGAATGATGGTGCCGGAAAATCCGGTCACCGCCATCGAGCCCGGATAGATGATCTGGGTTTCCTGCGCCTGGGCAGGTCCGCCAAGCCAGAGGCTGGCGGTCAGCGCCAGTGCCAGCAATCCGCTGGTTGCCAAGAATCTACTCGGTAGGTGGATGGCGCGGCGCAAACGGCCAGCATGAAAGGGCACAAACGTGCCGTGATCGCAAGACATTGAGCTACCCCCACTAGCTACGGGAGTAACGTCCAGTCTTGCCGCCCAGATCAGGGCAAGGCGCGGCGTTCCGGCACGTTCTTCCCTGATCGAATTGTCTGCAGTCCTCCTGGTCACGATACGCCTGCTCTTACGCAGGGTCAACGGAATCAGCGAAAAGCCCAGCGCGTCGACCCGGTCCCGAAGGCGGTGATCGCGCTGAGCTCCTGTTGTTCCCGGAGACCGTGGAGTCTCTGGGTTTCTGGTCATGGCGGCTTTCCTTTCCGGGCCGCACCATGCGGCACCTGAGCGTCAGTCGCCGGCTGACGCGGAAAGGTTCATTGGAGCCGAGCTTCAGGGAAAGAGGGTGCTCACCAGATCCATTCGCCTTTTCCCAGCGCCGACACCGCATCGACGATCCGGGTAAAGCTCGCGCGTGCCCGGCCGACCGTGTGCCTGGCCCTGAGATAGCCATGCACCAGCCCCGGCTCCTCGAGCCAGGTGGCGCGCCCGCCAGCAGCAATGATGCGATCGCGATAGATCTCGCCGTCGGACGACAGAGGGTCGTATTGCGCGGTGATCAGCACCGTCGGCGGCAAGCTGGCGAAATCGGTGTCGGCCAGTGGCGCCAGCGTGGGGTCGCCGCTGCGATCGGCGCCACCGGTGCGGATATCCTTGTAGAAATCGAGGTCGCGCATGGTCAGCATCGGCGCCTCGGCGTGGGTCACGTAGGATCCTTGCGAGCGGTCGCCGCCAAGACTGGGATAGATTAGCACCTGGCCGATCGGCTTGCGCGCGTGGCCGCGTGTCGCATGGCTGACGGCGGCGGCGAGATTGCCGCCGGCACTATCGCCGCACAGCAGGATTGGCCGTTTGTAGGTGGTGGCGGCCCATTCGAAGGCGCTGACGGCATCATCGAAAGCGGCCGGGTGAAGGTGTTCAGGCGCCAGCCGGCAGTCGACCGAAACCACTTCGTAGCCGGTGCGCACGCAAAGCTCGGCGCAGACGTCGTCATGGCTGTCGAGCCCACCAAGGATGAAGCCTCCGCCATGGAAATAAAGCACCATCGCCCCTGCTTCCGGCGCCGGGGTGCGATAGATGCGGATCGGGATGTCATGCTTCGGCACGGCAATGAAAGTGGTTTCCGCCGTCACGCCCTCGGGATAGCCGGCAAAGAACTCGCGGCACAGTCGATCGTAGATGCTGCGCTGCTCGGCGATCGTGTAGTCGATCGTGTCCGGCGGATAATAGGAATTGGTGCGCTCGATGAAGGCCCAGGTCTCGGCGTCGATGAGTTTTTTGTAGTCGGTCATCGGAGCCTGCCGCTCACTTCCCCTTCCACACCGGGTCGCGCTTTTCGGCAAAAGCACGAAAGCCTTCCATACCGTCCTCGGAGCCATAAAGGGCATCGACGGTCGGCAGCTGGCGACGCGTCACCTTGTTCATTGCATCCTGGAAGGTCAGCGCTTCGGCCACCCGTGCCGTCTCCTTGATCGCGGCAAAGACCAGCGGCGGACCGCTGGCGAGCAGGCGGGCGATCTCCCAGACGCGGTCTTCGAGCTTCTCCTTGGGCAGCACCTCGTTGACCAGGCCCCAGCGATGCGCCTCGGCGACATCCATCCAGCGGCCGGTGAGCAAAAGGTCCATGGCGACATGATAGGGGATGCGCTTCGGCAATTTTATCGTCGCCGCATCGGCCAGCGTGCCGGCGCGGATTTCGGGCAGTGCGAAGGAGGAATGGTCCGAGGCATAGATGAGGTCGCAGGACAGCGCCAGTTCGAAGCCGCCGCCGACCGCCATGCCGTTGACGCAGGCGATGACCGGCTTGTTGAGGTCGCGCAATTCCTGGAGCCCGGCGAAACCGCCGACGCCATAGTCGCCATCGACGGCATCGCCGCCGGCTGCTGCCTTCAGATCCCAGCCGGCGCAGAAGAACTTGTCGCCGGCCGTCTTGACGATGGCGACACGCAAGCCTGGATCGTCGCGGAACGCCTTGAACGTCTCGCCCATTAGCCGCGAGGTCTTGAGATCGATGGCGTTGGCCTTGGGCCGGTCGAGCGTGACTTCGAGGATCGTGCCCTCGCGACGGGTCGAAATGACGTCAGACATTCTTCTTGTCTCCCAGCACCAGCAGCGCGTCGGCGATCCAGGCGCCCTTGCCCTCGGCGCAGACGATGAGCGGGTTGATGTCGAGTTCTTCGATCTCGCCGGCATTCTTCTGCACGAAGGCGGCAATGCCCGCGATGGCCTCGATGGCGGCCGCGACATCGGACTTGGGCCGGCCGCGATAGCCTTCGAGCAGCGGGAACAGTTTCAGGCGGCGCAACGCCGCCTCGATATCGTCGCGCGTCGCCGGCAGCATCAAGGTGACGCTGTCGCGCAACAGCTCGACCAGCACGCCGCCGGTGCCCAGCGTCATCACGGCGCCGAACATCGGGTCGCGGGTGAAGCCGACGATCAGTTCGGCGACGCCGTCGCGCACCATGCGCTCGACATAGAGCCCGGTGCCGAGTGGCAGGAGATCATGCGCCGCTGTGCTGACGGATTCGGCGTCCTTGAGGTTCAGCCTGACAGCGCCGACCTCCGACTTGTGGGTGACGCCGAGCGCCTTCAGCGCCACCGGGAAGCCGAGCGCCATGGACGAGATGACGGCCTCGACCGCATTGGCGGCGCGTTCGCCCTTCGGCACCGGCAAGCCGGCCCTGATCAGCCGCTCCTTGGCTTCGGCCTCGTCTGGCGTCACATGGTCGCCTCCGGCGGCGCCGGCAGCTGTCGTGTCGATCGGCTGCGCCTGCGGCTCGGCCCAGGCCCAGCCGATGAAGGCTGCCGCCCCTGCGGCGTCCATGGCCTCGGAAATGCCGAACAACGGCACCATGCCGCGCGCCATCAGCTCGGCGGTATATTCCTCCGGCAGGTTCTCCGGCAACGACGAGACGATCGCGCCATGCGCCTTGTTGGTCTTCAGCGCCGATTCGAAGGCGCGCAGCGTCGCCCACCAATCGGTCACCGAGCAGCGGTCCGGGCGCGGAAAGTCGAGCACCAGCATGTTGAGGTCGAAGCCACCCGACACCATGGCGGTGAAGGTAGCGGTCATCGCCGGCTCGTTGTTCCAGATGAAGGTGTGGTAGTCCAACGGATTGGCGACCGCGACCAGCGGCCCGAGTGTCGATTTGACATGGGCGCGGTGCTTGCTGGTGAGCTCCGGGAAATTGACCCAGCGGCCCTCTGCGCTGTCGGCCATGACGGAAGCCTCACCACCCGAGCAGCTCATCGACGACAGCCGGTAGCCGGGCAGCGGGCCGGTGATGTGCAGAAGCTTCAGCGCCTCGATGAAGGCGGGGATGGAATCGACGCGGGCAATACCCAGCCGCCTCAGGAACGCGCCCGATGCCGCATCGGAGCCGGCCAGCGAGGCGGTGTGCGACACCGTTGCTTGCCGTGCCTGTTCGGAGCGGCCGACCTTCATGGCGATGATCGGTTTCTTCAACTCGCGGGCACGTGCTGCCAGCCTTTCGAAGCCGGCTACCGAATCGAAGGCCTCGATATGCAGGCCGAGCGAAGTGACGCGATCGTCCTCGATCAGGCCGAGCGCCATTTCGGAAAGGCCGGTCTGAGCCTGGTTGCCGGCGGTCATCAGGAAGGCGATCGGCAGGCCGCGCTTCTGCATCGTCATGTTGATGGCGATGTTGGACGACTGGGTGATGATGGCGACACCCTTGGCGCCTTCGGGCAGCCTGATGCCGCCATGCTGGTCGGGCCACAGCAACGCGCCATCGGCGTAGTTGATCAGGCCATAGCAGTTCGGCCCGATGATCGGCATCTGGCCCGCAGCAGTGACCAATTCGGCCTGCAGCCGCTCGCCGTCGTCGTCATAGGCCTCGGTCTCGAGAAAGCCGGCGGCAAAGCAGACGGCGCCGCCGGCGCCGCGTTCGGCCAAAGCCTTGATCACCTCGATGGTCAAATGCCGGTTGACGCCGACAAAGGCGGCGTCGGGGGCACCCGGCAGCTCGGCCACCGAACGATAGGCCTTGCGGCCGGCGACCTCGTCCTTGGTCGGATGCACCGGCCAGATCTCGCCGGCAAAGCCCATCTTGATCGACTGGGCGACGACGGCGGCGGCCTGCGCCCCGCCGAACACGGCAATCGATTTTGGGCGCAGGAGACGTTCGAGTTTATGCATGGTCATCTTTTCGTTTGAGCACGATCTTTTCTAAAACCCGGATCCCGGCTTTGGGGATCATGCTCTAAGCCCCGAACGGACGCAGCAGCGCCCGCGAAATAATATGTCGCTGAATCTCCGAAGTGCCTTCCCAGATGCGCTCGACGCGGGCGTCGCGCCAGATGCGCTCCAGCGGCAGATCGTCCATGAGCCCCATGCCGCCATGGATCTGGATCGCCTCATCGGCGACGAAAGCAAGCATTTCGGTGGCCTTCAGTTTGGCCATGGCCATGTCCTGTTCGGTGACGGTGCCCTGATCGTACTTCCAGCCGGCTTCGAACACCATCAGGTCGGCGGCCTTCAATTCGGTCGCCATGTCGGCGAGCTTGAACGACACGCCCTGGAACTTGCCGATCTGCTGGCCGAACTGCTGGCGCTGTGCGGCGTATTCGACGGCATGGCCAAGCGCCCGCTCGGCGCGGCCGAGACAGGTGGCCCCGACCTGCAGCCGGGTCGCGCCCAGCCATGAGTTGGCGACCTCGAAGCCCTTGTGAACCTCGCCGAGAACTTGGGCAGCCGGCAGGCGGCAATCGTCGAATTCGAGGATGGCGTTGGTGTAGCCGCGATGCGAGACGTTGCGATAGCCGTCGCGCACCGTAAAACCCTTGGTGCCCTTGTCGACGAAGAAGGCGGTGATCTTCTTGCGCTTGCCGCGCGGCGACTCCTCTTCGCCCGAGGCCATGAAACAGATGGCGAAATCGGCGAGATCGGCATGGCTGATGAAGTGCTTGGTGCCGTTCAGCACCCAGTCGTCGCCATCCTGGACGGCGGTCGCCTTCATGCCGCGCAGGTCGGAGCCGGCGCCCGGCTCGGTCATCGCCAGGCAGTCCCATTTCTCGCCGCGGATGCAGGGGAACAGGTATTTTTCACGCTGCTCCGGCGTGCCGGCCAGAAGGATGTTGGAAGGCCGGGCCACGCAGGTCCAGTGCAGCGCGTAATTGGCGCGGCCCAGTTCCTTCTCGTAGAGCAGCCAGGTCACAGTATCGAGCCCGGCGCCACCGACATCGGCCGGCATGTTGGCGGCGTAGAGCCCGGCTTCAATCGCCTTGACCTTGATCTCTTCGATCAGCTCGCGACGCAGCACGCCGGTGCGCTCGACCTCGCGCTCATGCGGGTAAAGCTCGTTCTCGACGAACGCCCGCGTCGCCTCGACGATGAGCTTCTGCTCCTCCGACAGACCGAAATCCATGGTCTCAGCCCTTCTTCTTTTTCTTCGGCTTTTCGGCCTTCTTGACTGGTTTGCTTGCCTTGGCCTTCTCGGCCGCCTTGGAGGCGGTCGGTTTCTTCGCCGCCAGCTTGGCCAACTGCTTGGTATAGTCCTTGTGCAAGGCGCCGGCACCCCAGCCCTTGCCTTTGTTCTGCTTCGACAGCGCTTCCATGATGGCGACCAGATTGTCGTCGCGGATCTTTTCCAACTCGCGGATCGACAGCCCATGTGCCTGGTCGTCAGACTGGGTGGCGATCAGGTCCACCAGCTCGTCGTTGAACTCCGGTACATCCATCAGCTTGGTCCATGGCCATTTCAGGCACGGGCCGAACTGCGCCATGAAGTGGCGCATGCCGGCCTCGCCGCCGGCGACGCGATAGACCTGGAACATGCCCATCTGCGCCCAGCGCAGGCCGAAGCCATAGCGCATGATGTCGTCGAGTTCCTCGACCGTGCAGATGCCGTCCTTGATCAGCCACAGCGCCTCGCGCCATGCCGCCTCCAGCAGGCGGTCGCCGACAAACGCTTCGATCTCCTTGCGGATCACCACCGGCTTCATGCCGATCGAGGCATAGATCTCCTTGGCGACCTCGATCGCCTCGGGGAACGTCTG
Source organism: Mesorhizobium sp. AR10 (assembly GCF_024746795.1). Taxonomy (NCBI): domain Bacteria; kingdom Pseudomonadati; phylum Pseudomonadota; class Alphaproteobacteria; order Hyphomicrobiales; family Phyllobacteriaceae; genus Mesorhizobium; species Mesorhizobium sp. AR10. The sequence continues at coordinate 703,355 of NZ_CP080524.1, read as the reverse complement.
CTCGCCGCCGACGATCTCGACCAGCGGCAGGAGATAGACCGGGTTGAAGGGATGTCCGACAACCAGCCGCTCCGGATGCTTCTTCATCGCCACCTGCATGTCGGTCGGCTTGATGCCGGAGGTCGAAGAACCAACAATGGCGTTGGCCGGCGCATAAAGATCGATCTCTGCCAGCACGCGGTGCTTCAGGTCGAGCCGTTCCGGCACGCTCTCCTGGATGAAGTCGGCGTCGGCCACCGCCTCGGCGATGGTCTTGGCGAAGGTCAGTCTGCCCTCTTTGGGCAAGCCGCCCGGAACCATCTGCTTATAGGCGCGGCGCGCGCCCTTCATCACTTCGCTGACTTTCCGCGACGCCTCGGGATCGGGATCGAAGATAGATACGTCGATGCCGTTGAGCAGCAGTCGGGCCACCCAGCCGGCGCCGATGACGCCGCCGCCAATGGCGGCTGCCTTGTTGATGATGCTCATGCGGAGGCTCCGGTTCTTGTCGTGGCTGTTTGGGGATCGATGAGGGGCACGCGCTCGCCGGCGCGGATCACGGCGGGGTCGTAGGCTTTGCGGGCAAACACTTCGAGCACGAAGGGCCGGAAGAAGTCGATCGGCAGCGTCTCGTAGTCCGGGTCGAAGCTCGACTGGTCCCAGCGCTCGCAAAACTCATCGCAATCGTCGAAATAGACATGTCCGGCGAAGCGGTCGCGGGCATGAGGGTTGCCGCCGAGATGATGGGCATAGTAGAGGCGCTGGAAGTCGCCATGCTTCTCCACCACCCAGGTGCATTGCTCACGCACGAAGGGCTTCAGTATCGAAGCTGCGTACTCATCGTGATTGTAGGGTGCATAGATGTCGCCGATGTCGTGCAGCAGCGCGCAGGCGATCCAGTCGGTGTCGGCGCCGTCGCGCCAGGCGCGAGTCGCCGCCTGCAGCGAATGGCCGAGCCGGGTGATCTTGTAGCCGGAAAGGCCCTCATCCAGTTGCACCAGCGCGTCGAGCAGCCGCTCGCCGGTCTTGGCCGCATAGTCGATTTCATGCGCGGTCAGGAACTCGTAGTCGTCCTTGTCGCCATCCTTCATCGCGGTGAACTTGACGGTAGCCATGCCGACCTCCCGGCTGTTTCAGCTCATGCGGCTATTGGTGCACGCTTGGTCAGGTTCAGCTTCCTGCGCACTTCCTCGGGTCCAAGGATCCTGGCGCCGAGATTGGTGACGATGCTGGCGGCCCGTTCGACCAGCTGCGCGTTGGTGGCCAGCACGCCCTTGTCGAGCCACAGATTGTCCTCGAGCCCGACGCGGACATTGCCGCCGGCCAGCACCGCGGCTGCGGCATAGGCCATCTGGTTGCGGCCGATGGCGAAGGCCGACCAGTTCCAGGTCGACGGCACATTGTTGACCATGGCCATGAAGGTGTTGAGGTCGTCCGGCGCCCCCCACGGCACGCCCATGCACAGTTGCACCAGCGCGTCAGGGTTGAGCACCTTCTCCTCGACCAATTGCTTGGCGAACCACAGATGACCGGTGTCGAAGGCCTCGATCTCCGGCTTGACGCCCATCGCCGTCATCATGCCGCCCATGGCGCGCAGCATGCCGGGCGTATTGGTCATGACATAGTCGGCCTCGGCGAAGTTCATGGTGCCGCAATCGAGCGTGCAGATTTCCGGCAGGCACTGGCGCACATGTTCCACGCGGTTGGTGGCGCCGCCCATGTCGGTGCCTTTTTCATTCAGCGGCAGCGGCGCCTCGGGCGAGCCGAACACCATGTCCCCGCCCATGCCGGCGGTCAGGTTGAGCACGACGTCGACATTGGCGTCACGGATACGCTCGGTCACCTCGCGGTAGAGATGCACATCGCGACGCGGCTTGCCGGTCTCTGGATCGCGGACATGGCAATGGACGATCGCCGCACCGGCCTTGGCCGCATCGATGGCCGAATCGGCGATCTGCTTGGGCGAGCGTGGTACATGCGGGCTGCGGTCCTGCGAACCACCGGACCCGGTAACGGCACAGGTAATGAAAACCTCACGGTTCATCGAGAGCGGCATGAAATTTCCTCCCAATCCAGACCGACCCCAACAATGCCTGACTTGTCGGAAACTGTTTTGCGTTTTACGAAGGCGGCATGATCAAAAGCGAAAAACCTGATATCTTTCGTGCCGAGCGCTCGCCGCTCAAGGTGACGTTGCTGGTGTTTTCGGGCTCGTCGATCATGTGCGTGGCCTCAGCTGTCGATCCGCTGCGCGCCGCCAACCGCATCGCCGGTGAGACCTTGTTCGATTTCAAATTGGTCTCGGTCACCGGCGAGGCGCCAGTCACCACTTGCGGCCTGCCGGTGGCGGTCAGCGGCCGCTTCGATGCGGCTGAACCAGCCGATGTGCTTGTCGTCGTCGCCGGTTTCGGCACGCAGAACTATGCCACATCAGCCTTGCTTGCCGGCCTGCGCCGTGCGGCGCGTGCGGCGCGTGCCTGCGGCGGCGTTGAGGCCGGCACCTGGCTGGTGGCCCGCGCCGGCCTGCTGGAAGGGCGCAGTGCTACCACCCACTGGGAGGATATGGAGGACTTTTCGACGGCGTTTCCCGGCGTCGATGTTCGTCCCGACCGCTATGTCATAGACGGACCGGTGTTCACCTCGGGCGGCGCCTCGCCGACCTTCGACCTGATGCTGCATTTGATCCGCACCCGGCTTGGCATGGCGGTGGCGCTCGATGTGGCCAGTGTGTTCATCTACGACCAGGCCCGCGCCGCCACCGACGCGCAGCCGCTGGTCTCGCTTGGCCGCCTCGACGGCTACGACCCGCGGCTGGCGCAAGCCATTCGGCTGATGGAAGCCCATGTCGACCGGCCGCTGACCATCGCCGCGGTGGCAAAGCGCGCCGGGGTGACGGCGCGAACGCTGGAAAGCATTTTTCGCAAGTCGATCGGCGAGACGCCAGGCGCCTACTATCTCAGGCTGCGGCTGGGCGCAGCGCGCCGGCTGGTGGTCGATACGCGCGTGGCCATGGCCGATATTGCCGGGCGGACGGGGTTTTCGTCCGCCGCGGCATTTTCCAGAGCGTTTTCAAGAGCTTTCGGCGAAGCGCCGGTCAGGCTGCGCCGGGGTTAGTCGGATCAGGCAGCGTTCCGGCGATCTGTGCCGCTGTCGATCTGGGAGCGCATCTGTCTCGCCAGACGGACTTCGAAACGGTTGCTGACTGCACGGTCCCATTCGTTCTTTACATCGTCGGTTGGTCTCGGCAACGCCATCAGCCGATCGATGATCGATCCTGTCTCGCCGGACGAGAGCAGGGCGTCGATTTCGCGTTCGTGCTGCATATCGGTTCGCCTCCTTCTTCTTCACCCGCCACAGAGCCATCCTTATACGAGCTTCGTGACGGCTGTTTGAAGGCAAGAGCGAGGTGATTGAGGGGCGGCACGAGGCAAAACCTTGTCGTCGGACAAGGCCTCGCGCAAACTCGTTCTAATGCATGTCGCCCCAAAGGTGCGTAGACTGAAGCGCGTCGACTGAATCCGTTTCAACGCGACGCGCTTTAGGGCGGCAGGGGTGTTGTCCAGCCGCCCCTCGAACAGTACGAATCGGCTTCCCGCCTCAGACGTAGCGGTTGACGATGTTTTCCAGATACTCCTGGCGGCCCGAGCGCGGCTGCGGCTCGATCTTCTTCTTGACGACGCGCTCGGCGATCTCCTCCAGCGTCCGCTTGCCGGCAAGCATCGCCTTGGCCTCGGCCGAGTTCCAGCCGGCATAGCGCTCGGCGAGCGGTCCGGACAGGGCCTTGTCCTCGACCATGCGGGCAGCCGCTTTCAGGCCACGCGCGCAGCAATCCATGCCGCCGATATGGCCAATCAGCAGATCCTGCGGGTCGAGCGACTGGCGACGCAGCTTGGCGTCGAAATTGGTGCCGCCGGTCTTGAAGCCGCCCGCCTGCAGCACGTAGTAGTAGGCCAGCGCCATCTCCGGCACATTGTTGGGGAACTGGTCCGTATCCCAGCCCGACTGGTAGTCGTTGCGGTTCATATCGATCGAGCCGAAGACGCCGAGCGCATTGGCCAGCGCCAGCTCGTGCTCGAAGGAATGGCCGGCCAGGATGGCATGACCCTGCTCGATATTGAGCTTGACCTCTTTCTCCAGGCCGAAACGCTTGAGGAAGCTGTAGACCGTCGCGACATCGTAGTCGTACTGATGCTTGGTCGGCTCCTGCGGCTTCGGCTCGATCAGGATGGTGCCCTTGAAGCCAATCCTGTGCTTGTAGTCGACGACCAGGTTGAGGAAGCGCCCGGCCTGCTCCTGTTCGCGGGCCAGGTCGGTGTTGAGCAGTGTTTCATAGCCCTCGCGCCCGCCCCACAACACATAGTTCTCGCCCTTCAGCCGCTTGGTCACATCGATGCAGTGCTTCACCGTCGCTGCCGCATAGGCAAACACATCCGGATCGGGATTGGTGGCCGCACCAGACATGAAGCGGCGATTGGAGAACATGTTCGCCGTGCCCCAAAGCAGCTTGACGCCGGTCTGCTTCATTTTCCCCGCGAAATAGTCTGATATCTCGTCGAGCCGCGCCGCACTTTCGGAAAAGTCTCTGCCCTCCGGTCGTACATCGGCATCGTGAAAGCAGAAATAGGGCGCACCGAGCAGAGAAAACATCTCGAAAGCGACATCGGCCTTGAGCTTGGCCAGCTCCATCGTGTCGGTGCCGCCGGCCTTTGGGAACCACGGACGGTCGAAGGTCTGGCCGCCGAAGGGATCGCCGCCCTGCCAGGCGAAGGAATGCCAGTAGGCAACGGCAAAGCGCAGGTGGTTTTCCAGCCGCTTGCCGGCGACGACTTCGTCGGGATTGTAGAACCGGTAGGCCAGCGGATTGGTCGAATCCGGACCCTCATACTTGATCTTCTTGATATCGCCGAAAAACCCGCTGCTCATGATTTCTGTCCTCTCACAAAGTTCTGCCGCCATTACCTCAGGCGTAATTGGTTTCACGCCGGCGCTGGTCGAAAAGGGTCATGTCAAAACCACTCAACGAAGGAGACAGACCATGACCGACCTCACCACGATCGCCGAAAACTACATCACCGCCTGGAACGAGAGCGATGCCGCTCGCAGGGTAGCCTTGCTCGAGGCGACCTTCACCGAGGACGTCAGCTACCGCGATCCGATCATGCAGGGCGACGGCCATGACGGCGTCGCTGCACTCATCGACGGCGTGCAGCAGCGCTTTGCCGGCTTCCGCTTTTCGCTGAAGGGCCAGCCGGATGGTTTTGAAGACAAGATTCGCTTCTCGTGGAACCTCGGGCCGGAAGGCACCGAGTCCGTCATCGAAGGCACCGACATCGGAATCATCGAGAACGGCCGTCTGAAAAGCGTCACCGGCTTTCTCGACAAGGTGCCGGCGCAGTGAGGTAACCTTGGCAAGACGGGGGGCACTCACCCCCCTCTGGCCTGCCGGCCATCTCCCCGTCAAGGGGGGAGATTGGCTGGCGTTCCTGCCTTCGCCAATCGCCGACCTTGCAAGACTGGCATGGTCGTCGACGCTGCCGATCTCCCCCCTTGAGGGGGAGATGCCCGGCAGGGCAGAGGGGGGTACGTTCAAGCTCACGTCGTCGCACCTTTTATCGCCGGGTAAAGCGCCCGATAGCGGCTATACGCATCCGCATAGGCTCCGATCAGCGCTGCAACCGGCTCGACGGTGGCGTCAGTAGCCGGCGCCGTGCAGACGGCAAGCGGATCGGCGCCCGTCGCCGCGATCAGGCCAAGCCGCGCCGCACCGAAGGCGGCGCCGAAATCACCGTCGGCGGGGATGTCGACGGGAAGGCCGAGCGTAGTGGCGATCGCCTTCAGCCAGTAGCGCGAGCGCGAGCCGCCGCCGATCGCCGTCACCCGCGTCAATGTCGTGCCGGCTGTTTTCAGGGCTTCGAGACTGTCGCGGAAGGCGAAGGCGACGCCTTCGAGCACGGCTTGGGTGAGTACGGCGCGGCTGGACTCGTGTGCCAGCCCGGTGAACGCGCCGCGAATGGCGGAATCATTGTAGGGTGTGCGCTCACCCGAGAGATAGGGCAGGAAGGACACGCCGGTCGGCGCCTTCAGCGTGTCGCCGAGTTCGGCGGTCAGCTCGCCTGCGCCTTTTCCTGATATCTCCGACAGCCAGTTGAGAGAATCGGTCGCCGACAGGATGACGCCCATCTGGTGCCAGGTGTTGGGCAGAGCATGGCAGAACGTATGCACAGCACTTGCCGGGTTGGGCAGATAGGTGGCGTTGGCAGCAAACAGCACGCCCGACGTGCCGAGCGAGACAAAAGCGTGGCCCGCGCCGACCGTGCCCATGCCGCAGGCCGAGGCGGCATTGTCGCCGGCGCCGCCGGCGATCGGGATGCCAGCCTGCATACCCCATTTTGAAGCCAGCTCGCCGCGCAAGCCGCCGGCCTTCTCGGTACCCTCGACCAGCGACGGCATCTGCTTTTCATCGAGTGAGGTGGCTTCGAGCAGCTCGGCCGACCAGGCACGCTTGCCGACATCGAGCCAGGAGGTGCCGGCCGAATCCGACATCTCCGAAATATTCTCGCCCGATAGCCAGAGCCGCAGGAAATCCTTCGGCAGCAGAACCTTTGCCACCTTGGCGAAAACGGAGCGTTCGTGGTTCTTCACCCAGGCAAGCTTTGGCGCGGTGAAGCCGGGGAAAACGATGTTGCCGGTCAGCTTGCGAAAGCGTGGGTCGGCATCGAGCGCGGCGGCCTCGGCATGGCTGCGCGTATCGTTCCACAGAATGCAGGGGCGCAACACCTGATCGCCGGCGTCAAGCAACGTGGCGCCATGCATGTGGCCGGACAGGCCGATGCCTTTCACCGCAGCAAGTTCTTTCGGATGGGCGGCTTTCAGCTCGGCGACCGCCGCCTCGCAGGCCCGGGTCCAGTCCGCGGGGTTCTGCTCCGACCAGCCGGGATGCGGCCGTGACACGTCAAGCGACGCATGGCCGGAACCCACGACAGTCTGCCCGGCATCGATCAGCAGCGCCTTGACGCCCGACGTGCCCAGATCGAGGCCGAGATACATGTTTTCCTCCCATGCCCGTCGCGTCTGGCGGCGACGGTCCTTTCCTTGCTTCTTCGCCCTCTGTGTTGCAACGCGGGCGAAGAAGGTATCCGGCGAAATCGTGCCGCCGGAAACGCTATCCGGTCAACGCACGAATTTTTTCGACACTCGAAATAATTTGGTCGAACCAGTTTTTAAGGCAAGAATTGCCGCCGGTCAATTCGTTGCGAGATCGGCCGCGCGCCGCAAAAACAGTGCCGACAACGGACTGTCGGGTCGCGCCAGCGAGCGTTCCGCTGCAAGCGCCCGCGCCAGGGCTCCATCACCGGAACGCAACGCCGCCTCTATCAGCGTCAGGTCGATGACGTCGCGCTGGGCATGGCTGCCGCCGAATCGGTGGGCAATCGCCCGAATGGGCCGGATCAGCCGCACCGTCTCGGCATAGTTGCCGTCACCAAACGCCTTGATCGCCAGCGTCAGGGGATGGCCGACATCCCTGGTGAAGGCGGCATTGTCATCTGCGGCGCGCATGGCCTCGCGCTGCACGTCGAGAAGGGTTTGGGCCGGCGCTTCGAGGCCGGCGCCGACGAAGGCCATCATCGCGTGGGCGTCGTTGAAGGCATAATTGCCGGCCCCGGCCTTGGGCCAATTGGCGGCGAGGGCCGTCCAGCGGTCGCCGACATTGACGCCGCCGAGATGCAGCCGCCACAGGATCGCCGAGGCATCCACCATGTTGAGCGCCAGCGTCGACGGCTCGCCATAGATCGGCCCGTCATAGAGCGCCAGCACCTCGTCGGTCTCGCCGAGATCGTAGTGGAACAGCGCCAGATGCCACCAATTGTGCACCTGCAGGAAGCTTTCCCGCGTCCACGCCTCGGGATTGGCGCGCATCCACAGAATGCCGTCCTTTTGCCGGCTCTGCATTTCCATGACATGGGCGACGGCGTGCTGTGCCCAGCCGTCGCGCGGCTCGATGTCGACTGCGGTGCGGCCAAGCTGTTCGGCGCGAGCATAATCGCCCATTTCTTCGAGCCCGAAGGCCTGCATGCCGAGAATGGCATGGTAGCCGGGCATGCCGCTCTGCCAGGATGGCAGGGCGCGGCCGATGCGGTCGCGCAGCATGCGGGCGTTGCCGGTGAAGAAATCGATCTGGTGGCCGGTTTGAAGAGCCAACATGTCGAGCGGGAAGTCGATGGCGATATCCTCGAGGATGCGGCTGGCTTCATGCCAGCGCCCCCCGGCGAGGTGGCCAAGGGCTGCGACATGCGCCTGTTCGCGCGCCGTCGCGGCAAGCGGCAACGCCGCCTGATGGCATGTCCTGGCCACCGCCGTCGCCTCACGCTCGGTGGCGAGGCCGAAGAGATAGCCCTTGAACACATGAGCCATGACGAAATCGGGGTTTTCGGCGATGGCGCGGTCGGCTGAGGCGACGGGGTCGCCGATGAAGCATTGCAGTTCGCGCACGGCCTGGCTGTAAGGCGAAAACCCGGCTTCCGTCGCACCCGAAAACGTCAGGCCGAATGCGTCCCTAATGGCCATGTCATGTCCTTTGATGACCACACAATTCCAGCCCGATCCTAGAGCATTGACGGCAGGTGCGCCAACCACGTTCTGGACCAATCAATACTCAGGTAAATCCGAATACTTTCGCAGTTCATCAACCATGAGGTGAAGATTAAGATTTTTAAAATTTTCCAGATTGTGTCTTCATCGTGGCGCCGGGCCGGGGATTGAAATCGCGAAACCACGAGGGCGCGATGCGGCACTTGAAGGAGAAGCTTCCGAGCAACTGTTCGGAAGACACGAGGGAAACGGTTGCTTTGGTGTGGCGAAAGTCACGTTACATGCACCATTGCTTTATTAGCTTTCTCGCAACTACAACGTTGACGCTTCTGCCCAATTCCGTGGCCTTTGCCGCATGCGTGTTGGTCCCATCCCCGGGAAATAACGATTCCATCTGCGACAGCGGCGATTCTAGCGGCAGCCTCACCGACACGGGCGGCGACAACACGCTGACCTTTCCCGTTGGCGGCTCAGGGCAGGTCAGTGGCAATGTCACCTTTGGTATCGGCACCGACCGCATAGACATGCAGTCCGGTTCCATCACCGGCACCGTCGACCAGGGCGCTGGCACCGATTTCTTCACCATCGGTGCGGGCACGATCGGGGGCAATGTCCAGCAAGGCGCCGGCATCGACGATTTCAACATGAGCGGCGGCCAGATCGGCTCGCTCAACCAGGGCGACGGGCTCGACACCTTTACAATGACCGGCGGCCGCATCGTCGATTTCTTCGACGATGGCGACCGTGCGGTGATGACCGGTGGTCGCATCGGTCGCGTCAACATGAAACTTGACAAGAACTACTTCAACATGTCCGGCGGCATCATCGACCGCAACCTCGTCACCGGCTTCGACGAAGACACCGTCATCCTCTCGGGCGGCACTATCGGCGGCAATATCAGCGTCAGTGGCGGCAATGACAGCGTGACCGTGACCGGGGGAACGATCGGCGGCGACGTGCTGATGAGCTTGGGAGCCGATACCTTCGTCTGGAACAATGGCGGCATCATCTATGGCGCCGTCGACCTCGGCGGCGACAACGACACCGCGGCGCTGAGCAATCTCACCAGTGCCAATCTCGGAGGCTCCGATACGATCAGCGGGGGTCTCGGCACCGACGCGTTGACCTTCGATAACGTCTCGCTCGACGGGATCAGTCGGGTTCAGAACTGGGAAACCATCAACGCCACCAACGACACTGAACTGATGCTGGACGGCAATCTGGTGCTTGGCGACAGCGGCACCGGCGCGCTCAATGTCGATGCGGCAAGTACGCTGTTCGGCGGCGGCTTCAACGCCTCGATCCAGGCCTTTGCCGCCGGCCAGCTGGCGCAGGTCGCCAATGCCGGCCGCATTGACCTGACCAATGGCAGCACTGATGCGACCGACCGGCTGACGATATCCGGCAATTATGTCGGGCTGGGCGGCCTGCTGCTCGTCCAGACCGTGCTTGGCGATGATTCCTCCGCCTCGGACAGGCTGGTTCTGTCGGGCGGGACCGCTTCCGGCTCGACCGGTATTTCGGTGATCAATTTCGGCGGCGCCGGCGCTTCGACCACGCAAGACGGCATCATGGTCGTCCAGGCGATCAATGGCGCCACATCCGGTGCCACTACCTTTGCCCTCGACGCGCCGGTCGCCGCCGGCGCCTTCGAATATTATCTGTTCAAGGGCGGCGTCAGCGCCGGCAGCGAAGAGAACTGGTATCTGCGCTCGACGCTGAACACACCGGCACCGCCGGCGCCGGCGCCGCCGGCACTCGAGCCCACACCGCCGCCGGAGCCGGAGGCGCCGGAGACCGCGCCGCCGCCACCGCCATCCGAACTGCCGCCGGTGCCGCCGCCGACCGAAGGCGATATCAACAACCCGCCCGTGGACCCGACGCCGCCGGTTCAGGCCAGCGATCCGGAACCCGAGCCCCCGCCACCGCCGCCGCCGGCGGCGCCTGCGGACCCGCCACCGTCACCGCCACCACCGCCAACCGGGGTCCCCGTTCTGCCGGTGCCGACGCTGCCTGGCCCGCCGCCGGTGCAGCCGTCGCCGCCGACGCCCGGAGCGACGCCGGTGCAGGCAGCCGCGATCCTGCTCTACCGCATCGAGGTGCCGGTCTATTCGGCCGTGCCGCCGGTGGCCGAGCATCTGGCACTGGCAACACTCGGCACCTTCCACGAGCGGCGCGGCGAACAGAGCCTGTTGTCGAACACCGAACTGCAGCCGATCTGGGGTCGCGTCTTCGGCCAGGACGCCAAGATGAGTTGGTCGGGGACGGTTTCGCCTTCCTTCGACGGCACCCTGTTCGGCTTCCAGGCCGGCTTCGATGCCTTTGGCCGTGAGACCACCTCAGGTCAGGTCGACCGCGCCGGCCTGTTCATCGCCTATGGCAGCATGAATGGCGATGTGCGTGGCCAGGCATTGGGCTGGAACAATCTGTCTGTGGGCGGCATCGATCTCGGCGGCACCAGCATTGGCGGCTACTGGACCCGGATCGACCCGGGCGGCTGGTATCTGGACGGCGTCGTCATGGGCACGTTCTTCAGCGGCTCGGCGAGCTCGTCCCGCGGCATCGGCATCGATGTCAAGGGGACCGGCATCACCGCTTCGCTCGAAGGTGGCTATCCCCTTGTCCTGGCCGAAGGCTGGACGCTCGAACCGCAGGCGCAGCTGGTCTGGCAGCATCTGTCGCTCAACGATGTCGAGGACAGTTTCTCGGCCGTCTCCTTCGATGTGGACGGCGGCCTGAACGGTAGGCTGGGGTTCCGGCTGCAGGGCGAGACGACGCTGAACGGCATCGCGCTGCAGCCTTACCTCAAGGCCAATCTATGGCACGATTTCGGTGGCACCGACCACGTCAATTTCGGCGCCACCGATATCTCCACCGAAGGCAAGTCGACCTCGCTCGAATTCGGCGGCGGCGTGGTCGCCAGGGTGACTGACAAGGTCAGCATTTTTGCCACCGGCGACTACACCACCAATCTCGGCGGTGACAGGCGGCGCATCCTCGAAGCCAATCTCGGCTTCAGCGTCAAATGGTGAAGGAGGCGACTACCCGCCTCCCGGCCTCTAGTTACCTGAACGCATCGCCATCGTGGCGATGCCGGCGCCGACCAGCAGTGTGCCGCCGGTGCGGTTGAAGATGCGGATCGCCTTGGGATTGCGCACGACGTTGCGCGCCCTGGCCGCAACCAGCGCGTAGCCGAAGGCATTGGCGAAGGCGAGCGCCAGGAAAGTCGTTTCGAAGATCAGCATCTGCGTCCAGAAATCGGCGTGCCGGTCAAGGAACTGCGGCAGGAAGGCGACGAAGAAGGTGATGCTCTTCGGGTTGAGCGCGGTGACCAGCCAGGCATGCGCCGCCATCTTGGCCGAAGACACAGCATCGGTGCGCGGCTCGGCTCTCAGCGCGCCGCCGGCGCGGAACAGCTTTATGCCGAGGTAGATCAGATAGAAGGCACCGATCACCTTCAGCACCGTGAACACGGTTGCCGACGCCGCCAGCAGCGCGCCGATGCCCAGCATCGACAGCGTCATTGCGGTGAAGTCGCCAAGCGCCACCCCGACCGCCATCGGCAGCGCGGTACGCCAGCCCTGGCCGAGCGCATAGGACACCACCAGAAGGATGGTCGGGCCCGGAATGACGAGCAGGATGGTGGAGGCGGCGGCAAAGGCGGCCCAGTTTTCGAAAGACATGGTCTTCTCCTTGAGCTTAAAGAAGAGGATAAATCCTTGGCCTCGCGAAGATGTAAAGAGGTGACATCGAAAATCTTCAATCCGGTGTTCCGCTGTCTCGGTGGCCGGCGCGTTAAGATCAGATTGCGGCCCTTCACGCTTTTTCAACCATGATTGGCGAAAATACGCATAATCCGGCCGGACCGTGTTTCCCGCCGATAGCGTAGGGTTTGGGTTACATGCGTGAGTTGCCGCAAAGTCTGACGCCGCCGCACAGTGGCGACGCAATCGAAACCGAAATTCAGCTTTCCCGCCGCGCGTTGCTGTCCGGCGCCGGCGCCTTGGTGCTGCTCGGCGTCGCCGGCTGCAGCCAGACGTTGGATCTGCCGTCGCTGCAACTCGACGACGTCACCACCGGTTCGGTGCGGCCCATCCGCCCAAGCATCAGCGTCGACAAGAACATCACTGGCCCTGACGTGATGTACGCCTCTCTCACTGATGGCGGGTTCACGCTGCCGGAAGTGCCCTACAAGAAGGTCAAGCCGGAATTCCGCCGCCAGATCGTCGTCGATCCGACCGGCGAGCAGCCCGGTACCATCGTCGTCCACCTGCAGGACCGGCTGCTCTATCTGGTGCAGCCGGGCGGTGAGGCGATCCGCTACGGCGTCGGCATCGGCAAGGATGGTTTCCGCTGGTCGGGCCGCGCCAACATCCAGTATGGCAAGGAATGGCCGGTCTGGACCCCGCCGGCCGAGATGATCGCCCGCAAGCCGGAACTGGTGAAGTGGCAGGGCGGACAACCCGGCGGCCTCACCAATCCGCTCGGAGCCAGGGCGCTCTACATCTACCAGGACGGCAAGGACACCGGCTACCGCATCCACGGTTCGCCCGAATGGGCGAGCATCGGCCAGGCCATGTCGTCGGGCTGCGTGCGCCTCATCAACCAGGACATCATCGACCTCTACAGCCGCGTCTCCAAGAAGAACCCGGTCGTCGTCGTCTGACCTCTCGGCCGCTTGCGCAGCCGCAGTGAAATCTTCTTGTTTGAGCATGATCTCTATCGAAACCGGTTCCCACTTTTCGGGATCATGCTCTCGACTCTCCCGTTGCGTGATGCGCCAAGACAGGCGAATGTGCCTGCGAATTCATCGCCCGGGAGACTTCAGGAATGGCTGGAACGTTTGTTATCGCGCAGGGCGGCGGCCCGACTGCCGTCATCAACCAGACCATGGTTGGCGCCGCGCTCGAGATCCGCAAGCGGCACCCCGGCGCCAAGGTTCTGGGCTCCATCCATGGCGTGCGCGGCATTCGCGATGGCAACTATGCCGATCTTTCTTCTATTCCCGAGGACCGGCTGCGGCTGATTGCGGCAACGCCGAGTGCTGCGCTGGGTTCGACGCGTGACAAGCCGGATGCCGCCTATTGCGAAGTTATTCTCAACGGCCTGAAGAAGGCCGGCGCCGACGCCTTCATCTATATCGGCGGCAACGACACATCGGGCACGCAGCAGATCCTGACCGACGCCGCCGGCGGCAGCATCGCGTTCGTCCATGCGCCGAAAACCATCGACAACGATCTCGAGGAGAACGACCACACGCCCGGATTCATTTCCGCGGCCGAATTCGTCGCCGGCGCCTTTCTCTCCGTCGATCTCGATTTCCGCGCTCTGCCGGGCATCTATGTCGGCATCGTCATGGGCCGGCATGCCGGCTTCCTCACCGCCGCGGCGGCCGCCTGGCAGCTTGACCCCGACAGCGGTCCGCACCTCGTCTACGTGCCGGAGCGACCGTTCTCCGCCGCCGCCTTCATCGACGACGTGCGCGCCACGCTCGACCGCCACAAGCGCTGCATCGTCGCCGTGTCCGAAGGCGTCAGCACCGCCGACGGCAAGGCGCTGGTCGAAAGCCTGGTGCCGCCAGAGAAGCTCGAGCGCGACGCGCATGGCAACGTCAAGCTGTCGGGCAGCGACCTGCCGGCAGCCCTCGAGCGCGCCCTCGCCGAAGGCCTGCCGGGCAAGCGGGCGAGGGTCGATGCGCTCGGCTACATGCCGCGCGGCTATGTCGGCGCCATCAGCGCCGTCGATGCGCAGGAAGCCTTCGATGCCGGCGCCTTTGCGGTCGCGGTCGCCGACGAGGGCGGCGGCTCGGTGGCGTTGCAATATGACGGCACAAGAACGGTGCTGAAGAAAGTGCCGCTGAAGAACGTTGCTGGCAAGACCCGCCACATGCCGGATGATTTCATGCTGCCGGACGTCAACCAGCTGTCCGAAACGGGAATGGCTTATCTGAAGCGGCTTGTCCCCCAGAAATACAAGGTCGGAAAGCCCTTCGTCTGATGGGCGATCGTCTGGTCGGCGACTGGTTCGGCAAGACCATCGTCGACGCCAAGACGACGATGCTGACCGAACCGTTCGTGCATGATTTCGTGCGCGCCAACATTTGGCATCTCAAAGGCCGCGACGTCGACCTGCTTGTCGACACCGGCATGGGCATCTGCCCGCTGGCGCCCGAGATCGACACGCCGGCCGGCAAGCCGCTGCTCGCCGTCGCCACCCATATCCATCTCGACCATGTCGGCTCGCTGCACGAATTCCCGTTGCGGGCAGGGCCTAGGCACAGCGCCGCAACGTTCGACACCATGGATGAGGCGGTGACCTACGCCTACATGTTCCACAATCTCGACGACGCCGTCTCGAAGCTGCCGGCGCCGGGCTGGAAGGCGGCCGACTACAGGATTCCACCGGCGCCGCTGACTCGGATCCTCGACGAGGGCGACGTCGTCGATCTCGGCGATAGGCAATTCAAAGTGCTGCACCTGCCGGGACATTCGCCCGATTCGATCGCGCTGTTCGACGAGGCCGATGGCCTGTTCTTTGCCGGCGACGCCATCTACGATTCCATACTGATCGACGACCTGCCGGATTCCGACCGGGCCGCCTATCGCCGCACGATGCAGCGGCTGCTCGACCTGCCGGTCCGCATCGGCCATGGCGGCCACGGACCGAGCTTTGATGGCAAGCGGATGCGCGAACTGGCATCGGCCTATCTCAGGCGAACCGGCGGGGTTTGATGCTGCCGTCCGGCGCGCCCCTCGGTCCGGTGTTGACGGCATTGTGATCCGCTGCCGTCCGGAAATTAAATCTTCGTAACATCGGCCGAAAACCCTAATTCGGGCCTATGGGCACCCTAGATGCAGGGCTGTCGATCCGGTCGGCTGCCATGCCAGGCGAGACAGGCAATCCGATCGTCGACACGCCGAATAGGCGGTTCCCTAAATCGGGACGCGCCACGGCGACGGACCAACTCTCGCCCGGACAAACGACCATGTCAGATATCCTTCGCAGACATCGCGTCGCGGCCTTGCTGGGCGCTGCGCTGATCGTCAGTCCCCTCGTCGTGTCTTTCGCCCAAAGCGCCAGCAACACTGTTGCGACGACCCAGACGCCCGTGGCCGGGAAAGCGGCGCCAAACGGCTCGTTCGCCCCCATCGTGGCGGCCGACAAACCGGCGGTGGTGACGGTCACCACGGTCATGAAGGCGCAGCCGGCGGACAGCGACGACGCCTCGCCCCTCGATGGGTCCTCGCCTTTCGACGACTATTTCCGCCAGTTCTTCGGCGACCAGGGCATGCCCGGACCAAAGGCCCCGCCGCAGCAACAGGCGCAGCGTGCCGAAGCCCTCGGTTCCGGCTTCATTGTCGGCGCCGACGGCACCATCGTCACCAACAACCACGTCATCGATGGCGCCACATCGATCAAGGTGACGCTTGATGATGGCACCGAGCTTCCCGCCAAGCTGATTGCCCGCGACACCAAGAACGACCTCGCCGTGCTCAAGATCAAATCCGACAAGTCCTTGCCGATCGTCAAGTGGGGCGATTCCGACAAGCTCATGCCGGGCGACCAGGTGCTGGCTTTCGGCAACCCGTTCGGCATTGGCACCACGGTCACATCAGGCATCGTTTCGGCGCGTGGCCGCGATCTGAACAGCGGCCCGTTTGACGATTTCATCCAGATCGACGCGCCGATCAACCACGGCAATTCCGGCGGACCGCTGGTCGATGTCAGCGGCAATGTCGTCGGCATCAACACGGCGATCTATTCGCCGAATGGCGGCAGCGTCGGCGTCGGTTTCGCCATCCCGTCCGACCAGGCGCAAAAGGTGGTCGCCAAGCTGATGAAGGGCGGCTCCATCCAGTACGGCTATCTCGGCGTCCAGATCCAGCCGGTGACGCCCGATGTGGCAAGCGCCATCGGCCTCGATCGCGCCAGCGGCGCGCTGGTTTCCGAGGTCAATGACGGATCGCCGGCCGCCACGGCAGGGATCGAGACCGGCGATGTCATCACCAGTTTCGCCGGTCAGGACATAAAGGATCCTAAGGATCTGTCGCGCGCTGTTGCCGACGTCTCGCCAGGGATCAAGGAAACGCTCGATGTCTGGCGCAAGGGCAAAAGCATGGAGATTTCGGTCGACATCGGGCGCAATGGCGACGATGTGAAGACGGCATCGGCGAGCGGCGATTCCGGCCAGCCGTCGGCAGAGCAAGGCCTTCGCGCATCCGCGATGGGCCTTGGCTTGGTCGACATCAGCCCGGAGGTTCGCGAAGCCATGAATCTGGCGGCCAACCAGCGCGGCGCGTTGGTCGAGCGCGTCAATCCGGACAAAGCGGCGGCGGCTTCCGGCATTGAGCCGGGCGACATCATCGTCGCCGTCGATCAGGCGTCGGTGAGGAATGCCAGGCAGGCAACCCAGGCGATTGCGCAGGCAGGAAAGTCCGGCCGGAAATCCGTGCTCCTGCTTGTCGAACGTGGCGACGCACAGATCTTCGTCGCCGTGCCCTTCGCCAACGGCTGAGGCGGCCCTGGTCGGTGGCTAGCTTGCGGGATCGATCGCAGGCGCGCCGCCGGCCGCCCCAAAATTTCTGTTGCCCGCCGCAACATCTTCTAGAAGACTGCCGAGGGTTACAAACGGCGTGGTGCAAATCGGCCGATTCAATCGGCCTGATTCAAACGGATACTCCCGATGGTCACTCGCGGCTTCTCATCCGGGCGAAAGCCTCCGACGGATACGGATGCGCGCATCCCGCCAGGGCAGTATCTCGAACAGGGTTTTCCGGTACTGTCGGCTGGACCGACGCCGCGTGTGCGCACCGAGGACTGGTCGTTCACGCTGAAGCACGGGCCGCGCCCGATCAAGAAATGGAACTGGGCCGAGTTCAACGCCCTGCCGCTGACCAAGATGACGCGCGACATCCACTGCGTCACCGCATGGACCAAGTTCGATACGCCGTGGCAAGGCGTGCTGGTCGACGACATTTTCGCCGACGCCGGCCTGGAGCCGCCGACCGGCTTCACCTTGGCGCACGCGTTCGACGGTTACACCACCAATGTGCCGACCAAGGATCTCACCGACGGCAAAGCGATGGTGGCGCTGCTCTACGAAGGTAAGCCGATTACGTCAGACCATGGCGGTCCGGCGCGGCTGCTCGTTCCGCATCTCTATTTCTGGAAATCGGCCAAATGGCTGAACGGGCTGCAGTTCACCGAGCGTGACGAGCCGGGCTTTTGGGAATTGCGCGGCTATCACATCTATGGCGATCCGTGGCGCGAACAGCGCTATACGGGCGATCCATGAGCGAGCCGTCGACGGCGCAATCGCCCTGGCAAACGGCCAGGATCACCCGCATCGAGAAGCGCACACCGCGCGTCACCAGTTTCTTCTTCCTGTTGTCGCGGCCTTTCACTAGCCGGGCCGGACAACATGTCGATGTCAGGCTGACGGCGCCGGACGGCTATCAGGCGCGCCGCTCCTACTCCATCGCCTCTGCGCCGGAAGCCGCAGGAACAATCGAACTGGCGATCGAAAGACTCGACGATGGCGAGGTCTCGCCTTTCTTCCACGAGGTGGCGGTGGTCGGCGACGAGGTCGAGTTGCGCGGGCCGCTCGGCGGCCATTTCGTCTGGTCCGACAGTGACGGCGGACCGCTGCTGCTGATCGGCGGCGGTTCGGGCGTGGTGCCGTTGATGGCAATGATCCGCCATCGTGTTGCGCGGAAATCACCGGTGCCGGTCGCGTTGGTGTTCTCAGTGCGGGTCTGGGACGAGGTGATCTTTCGCGACGAGCTGATCGGTCTCGATGACCGCCGGAATGGTTTCGAACTGGTGCTGACGCTGACACGCGAGGCCGCCCGGCGCCCGGCAGACTATTCGCGGCGGATCGATGTCGCGATGATGGTGCAATCCATGGCGCGGCTGCCCGAGCCGCCAAAGCTCGCCTTTGTCTGCGGCTCGAATGCCTTCGTCTCGGCCGCCGCCCAGGCGCTGATCGATGCCGACATTCCGGCAGGTCTCATCCGCACCGAGCGCTACGGGGTATAGGTTCCGATCCGAACATACGAGCCTCCGTGCACGGCCGTTTCAGGCCTCGATTTCGAGCGCCGACAGCGGCTTGGAGCAGCAGGCCAGGATGAAGCCGTCATCGATCTCGTGGTCGAGGATGCCGCCATTGTGGCTCATCTCGACGCTGCCGGAGACTTTCTTCACCTTGCAGGTTCCGCACAGGCCGAATTCGCAGGCCGCCGGAATTCTCACCCCCGAAGCGCGCGCCGTCTGCAGCACGGTCTGGCCGGCAACGCATTCGGCGTCGACATCCGAGAGCGAGAAGCGGATCGGCGTTGCGGCTTCGGCGGGCACATCGGCGCCACCGTCTGCCGGCAACGCAAACGGCGGCGGTATTTCCTCCACGGCGGGCGCGGCAAAGCTCTCCTGGTGGTATTGCACCATGTCGAAGCCGGAGGCCTCCAGCATCTGCCGCACCGCGCGCATGAACGGGTCTGGGCCGCAGCAGAAGATTTCGCGCTCGCGGAAATCTGGCGCCAGCAGCGGCAGCCTGATCGCGTCGATCCGCCCCATATGACCGAACCAGCCCTCGCGGCTGGAGCGCTCCTCGATCATGAAGCCAAGCGACAGGCCGGGCATACGGCTTCCCAGCAGTTCGAGCTCCTTGCGGAAGATGATCTCCTCGGGCCGCCGCGCGCAGTTGACGAAGCCGACATCGGTCCATGGCGCGCAGTCGTTCAGCCAGCGCAGCATCGACATCATCGGCGTCACGCCGGAGCCGGCCGAGATGAACAGATATTTGGCCGCTGGGTGGCTGTGCAGCGAAAAGTCGCCCGCCGGCCCATAGGCCTTCACGTGAACGCCGGGCTTCAGATGATCGAACATCCAGCGCGTACCGATGCTGCCGGCCTGGGCTTTCACCGTGACCGCGATCGAGAACGGCCGCGACGGCGAGGATGACAGCGTGTAGGTGCGCATCAGCGGTCCATCGGCGGTCGGCAGTTCCAGCGTTACGAACTGCCCCGGCTTGTAGCGAAACCAAGTCTGGTTGTCGGAACGGAAGGTGAAGGTCTTCACCTCCGGCGCCTCATCGCTGACGCCGATCACTTCCAGCACCTGGAGCCTGTCGTTCCAAGGCGCCATCTCGTCGAGATGGCGGTAGAGCCCGAGATCCGTCATCGCATTCATCCCTTTACCCTTTCTCAGGCGACGCTACGCAGTGCGGGCCGGCCGCCTTCGGCAAGGCGCGGCTCGATGAAGCGGGCATACCAGTCTACGAACTGGATGACACCGCCCTCATGCAGCTCCGAATAGGGGCCGGGTTCATAGGCCGGCGACAGGATACCGAAGGCGTTCTCCTCGACGATGCGGCGGTCCTGATCGTTGGTCTCGGTCCAGACATGGGTGAGTTCGGCAAGGTCGTAGTCGACGCCTTCGACCGCATCCTTGTGGATGAGCCATTTCGTCGTCACTGCCGTTTCAGTGGCGCTGATCGGCAGCACCCGGAAGGTGACGGCATGATCGCCGAGGATGTGGTTCCAGGTCGTCGGATAGTGATAGAGCAGCAGCGAGCCGATGCGGTCGGTGGCAACGCTGTCGGAAAGGTTTCTCTTCACGGCGCGCTTTCCCGTCATCGTGTAGCTGACGGCATCGCGCAGTAGCGGCGCGCGGGTGGCGCGAAACTGTCCGGCGGGATCGATACGGAATTTGCTCGGCAAGCCCGCCGCCTCGCATTTCGCCCAATGCGCCAGCATTTCCGGGTCGCTGTCGGCGCCATTGACGCCGGTCACGGTCGGCGCTTCCGGGAATGTCTTGCAGAGCTCCGGATGGTTGCCGGCACAATGGTAGCACTCGCGGTTGTTCTCCCAGACGAGCTTCCAATTGCCCTTCTCGACGATGGTCGATTCGAAGGCGACCTTTGCCTCGCGCAGCCGGTGCGGCAACAAATAAGGCTCGATCATGGTGCGCATCGGCGCGAAGTCCGCCGGCTCCTTGGCCAGGCAGATGAAGATGTAGCCGCCGACGCTTTCGCAAGCCACCGGCTTCAGGCTGAACTGGCTCCTGTCGAACCCGTCCGCCATCTGCCGTGCGAACAACAGCCGGCCGTCCAGTTCGTAGGTCCACTGATGGTAAGGGCAGACCAGCTTCGCCGCCGTGCCCTTCTCACTGTTGCAAACGCGGCTGCCGCGGTGGCGGCAGGAATTGTGGAAGGCGTTGATCTTGCCTTGCTGGTCGCGCACCAGCACCACTGGATAATCGCCGATCTGGGCGGTGATGTAGCTGCCAGGCTTCGGCAATTCGCAATCATGGCCGATGAACAGCCAGTCGCGATACCAGATCAGCTCCATGTCGAGCTTGAAGTAGTCGCGATCGGTGTAGAAGGGCTGCTCGAGCGAATAGCCTTCCCTGCGGCTGTGCAAAAGCCTCAGCATGTCAGTGCGCACATCCATGTCCTGTCCTCATCTTTCAAGGACTGAACTTGGTGGTGATGGAGGAAAGACCGGTCGCAGTCCGGCGATAAGGCCGGGCATGCACCATCCACCTCTTGACCGCCCACCGCGATCAGTCGAGTTCAATCACCTCGGGCTGGTTTCCGGGCTCTGGAGTGTCCTTGCGGACGATCGCGACACCTTCCCAGGCTTGCGGCCCAGTGGTCTCCCGTTGCGACTTGAACTCCACCACCGTTGCGGGGGCAGCGCCGGAATCTGACCGGCTTCCCAATTCTCCGCCCGTCGTCACGAAGTGGCACCTGAGATGACATCATCTAATCACGACAGCGGGCGCGCCATCGGCACGAAAGCGACATCGCATCCATGCGGCGCGACACCATATCTGAAAACGCACCGGCCAAGGTTTCGCGGCGGAGGCCCTCCGCTTTCGCCGGCTATAGCCCGTCGCTTCGCGGATCGGATTCGACCTGCGACAGGGTTAAAAAATGGTAGCAGTTTCGAAAAGTGACTATTAGCTGCTTCTAAAATCGAACCGAACGGTTCGTTTCTGTTGACAGAGCGTGCAGGACGGTGTGAACGCTGGTTTGCAAATTCGTCAGCTGGGCCATGGGTCGAATAGTATAACCGTTTGATATCATTTATTAAAACAGAAGGTGTAGGAGGCTTTGGCACAATTTCAAGGTGCAGAGTCTTGGTCCACGCGGAACAAGTTCGTGATTGGAAACCGGCGCTGGCCCCTCCCACATCGGGGCTGTCCGAACGACGCGATTTCCTTCCAAGACACGCCGCTAGACGGACTGACGAACTAAGATACTGGAGTACTAAAAATGAAAAAGATCGCTCTTACTGCCGTCGCCGTTCTGGCCATCACCGGCAGCGCCTTTGCTGGTGGCAGTGACCATTATGGGTCCAACGGTGCCAACCAGCCAGCCACCACGGTTGACAGCTCGTACACGGCTTCCATTCAGAAGTCGGCGCACGCTGACAAGCAGCCCGTCGTTCAGGGCAGCGACCGTAACCTCTTCGGCAACAACTAACAGCCGATCTCCAACGGACGGCGGGTTTGTCCCGCCGCCTTGGCGGAATTCAGAAATCAAAGGAGTACTTAAAATGAAGAATATTGTTCTTGCTGCCGCCGCCGTTCTGGCCATCACCGGCAGCGCCTTTGCCGGTAGCGACAACTATGGCTCCAACGGCGCCAACCAGGCCGCCCCGGCTGTCGACAGCTCGTACACGGCTTCCGTTCAGAAATCGGCTCAGACTGACAAGCAGCCCATCGTTCAGGGCAGCGACCGTAACCTCTTCGGCAATAACTAAGCCGATCCCGGCACAGCGGCGGGATTGCCCGCCACTGTGCTGGAAAATTCAGGAGACTTGAAATGAAGAAGATTGCTCTTACTGCCGCCGCCCTTTTGATTGCCGCCGGCAGCGCCTATGCCCGCAACGACAATGTTGGCGGGACCGACATCAACAAGCAGGCGACCGTAAACGTCGACAACACGCAGACGTCTTCGGTGCGCGACACCGGCTCGCCGGTCTACAAGCTGCTCAACTCGTCGGACGACGTCCAGAAGTCCGCTCCGCAGGGCAGCGACCGGAACCTCTTCGGCCACTAACAGCCGAAGTCGACATCCAGAAAAAAGAGCGGCGGGCCCGGCCCGCCGCTCTTTTTTTGATCCGGATGTGATCCGAACCGGACGGCCTCAGGCCGCTTTTGCTTCCGCATTGTGGAGTGCGAAGGAATGTCCGTCGGCATCGAAGATATGGAGGTCTCCGGCATCCGCGCTCAGCCGCAGCGTCGTGCCACGCTTGACCTCGACATTGCCGGGCAGCTTGGTCACCAGCGGCAGGTCGGCACGGCCGATGTCGATATAGATGAGCTGAACCTCGCCGAGCTGCTCGACATAGTCCACCTTGCCCTCGAAGAGGTAGTCCGCGCCGGTGGCGATCACCAGATCCTCCGGCCGCACGCCAAAGCTCACCGCGGCACCCTTTGCTGAAGCCGGCGTGGTGATTGGCACCGTCGCCTTGCGGCCACCGACATGGCTGACGACGGTCGGGTTGCCGGTCTTTTCGATTGTTGCCGGCAAAATGTTCATGGCCGGCGAGCCGATGAACTGGGCAACAAACAGATTGCCGGGCTTCTTGTAGAGATCCATCGGCGTGCCGACCTGCTCGATATGCCCGTCCTTCAGCACCACGATGCGGTCGGCCAGCGTCATCGCCTCGACCTGGTCGTGGGTGACATAGATCATCGTTGTGGCAGGCATCGATTCCTTGAGCTTGGCGATCTCGATACGGGTGGCGACACGCAGTGCCGCGTCAAGGTTCGACAGCGG
Organism: Mesorhizobium sp. AR10; assembly: GCF_024746795.1. Lineage (NCBI taxonomy): Bacteria > Pseudomonadati > Pseudomonadota > Alphaproteobacteria > Hyphomicrobiales > Phyllobacteriaceae > Mesorhizobium > Mesorhizobium sp. AR10. Next base: position 679,999 of record NZ_CP080524.1, on the reverse strand, counting down.
CTCGTCGAACAGGAAGACCTTCGGATTGCGCACGATGGCGCGGCCGATGGCGACGCGCTGCCGCTGGCCTCCCGACATCGCCTTGGGCAGGCGGTCGAGATACTTGGTCAGCTGCAGGATTTCCGCCGCCTGCTTCACCCGCCGGTCGATCTCGGCCTTGTTCTCCTTGCCGATCTTCATAGAGAACGCCATGTTGTCGTAGACGGTCATGTGCGGATAGAGCGCATAGGACTGGAACACCATGGCGATGCCCCGCTTCGACGGCGGCACGTCGTTCACCACCTCTCCGGCGATCTTGAGCTCGCCGGAGGTGATTTCCTCCAGTCCTGCGATGGAGCGAAGCAAGGTCGACTTGCCGCAACCCGAAGGGCCGACGAAGACGATGAACTCGCCCGACTTTATGTCGAGATCGATGCCGTGCAGAATGTGCAGATTGCCGTATGATTTCTTCACTTGCCTTAGCGTGACATCGGCCATGATTTCCTCCCAGTGAATTCTTCTAGCAGTGAATTCTTTTAGTAAATTCAGTCGATACGCCCGAACCATGCGCCGTAGCCGCCAAGGCGGATAGAACCGGCGCCAGTCTGTCCGGAAAACCCGTGTCCCGGCAAGGATTGCAGCGAACGGCCGCCGAGATCGATTTCGGCCGTCCTGGCGCCGAGATTGAAGACGCAGACGATCTGCTCGTTGCCTTCGCGGCGCGTGAAGGCGACCGTATCGCCCTCGCTTTCGATGAAGTTGATATCGCCCTTGGCCAATGCCGGATGGGCATGGCGGAAGGCGAGAAAGCGCCGGTAGTGCTCAAGCAGCGAGCTGTCGTCGCCCTGCTGCACGTTGACCGCTTGCGAAAGGTGTTTTCCCGGCACGGGCAGCCAAGGCTTTGCCGTAGAGAAGCCAGCATTCTTTGCAGTGGCGTCCCACACCATCGGCGTGCGGCAGCCGTCGCGGCCCTTGAATTCCGGCCAGAAGCGGATGCCGTAAGGGTCTTGCAAATCCTCGAATTGCAGCTCGGCTTCGCCGAGCCCAAGCTCCTCGCCCTGATAGATGCAGACCGAGCCGCGCAACGACATCAGCAGCGCCGAGATGACCTTGAGATAGGCGGCCTGGTCGGCTTCGCCGGCGGCCCAGCGCGACGCCGGCCGCATCACGTCGTGGTTGGAAAAGGCCCAGCACGACCAGCCGTCGCTGGCGACCTTGCCGAAGGATTCCAATACCGAGCGCACCTTTGCGGCGCTGATCTTTTCAGGCGCCAGGAAATCGAAGGAATAGCACATGTGCACGCGCTTGCCGCCGGCGGTGTAGGCCGCCACCACTTCCAGGCCGCGCTGCGAATCGCCAACTTCGCCGACCGCCGCCGTCGCCGGATATTCGTCGAGCAAGGCGCGGAACCGTTCGAGGAAAGCGAGGTTTTCAGGACGGCTCTTGTCGTAGAGATGGTCCTGGTAGTTGTAAGGATTGACGGCGGGGGCGGTCTGGTCGTTGCGCTCTTCGGGCGGCAGTGGCGGATTGTTCTCCAGCCCCTGGCTGTGGAAGTAGAAATTGATGGTGTCGAGCCGGAAGCCGTCAACGCCGCGCTCCAGCCAGAAACGGGTGACCTCGAGCAGCGCGTCCTGGACGGCACGGCTGTGGAAGTTGAGATCGGGCTGCTCGGCCAGGAAATTATGCAGGTAATATTGCTGGCGGCTGGTGTCCCACTGCCAGGCCGAGCCGCCGAAGATCGACAGCCAGTTGTTGGGTGGCGTGCCGTCCGGTCTGGCGTCCGCCCAGACATACCAGTCGGCCTTGGGATTGGTCCGATTTGCGCGGCTTTCCTTGAACCACGGATGGTTGTCGGCGGTGTGCGACAGCACCTCGTCGATCATCACCTTGAGGCCGAGTCTGTGCGCCTCGGCGGTCAGGGCATCGAAATCGGCCAGCGTGCCGAACATCGGATCGACGTCGCAATAGTCTGACACGTCGTAGCCGAAATCCTTCATCGGCGACTTGAAGAACGGCGAGATCCAGATGGCGTCGACGCCGAGCGAGGCGATGTAGGGCAGTCTGCCGATAATGCCCTTGAGGTCGCCGATGCCGTCGCCGTTCGAGTCCTGATAGCTGCGCGGATAGATCTGATAGATCACAGCGCCGCGCCACCAGTCGCGATCGACGGCGAGATCGGGCTTCGAGGTCGCCTTCAAAGCGGATTGCATTGTCTCAGCCTCCTTTCACCGAGCCGGCAAGCAGCCCGCGGACGAAGTAGCGCTGCAGCGAGAAGAACACGATCAGCGGCACGATAATGGTCACGAATGCCGATGTCGTCAGGATCTCCCAGTCGCCGCCGCGTGAGCCGAGCAACGCATTGAGCTTGGCGGTAAGGACGATCTGGTCTGCCTCGGTACCCAGGAAAACCATCGCAACCAGCAAATCGTTCCATACCCAGAGGAACTGGAAGATGGCGAAGGAGGCCAGCACCGGGAACGACAGCGGCAAGACGATCTTGACGAAGATCTCGAAGTCGCTGGCGCCGTCGATGCGCGCCGACTCCATGATCTCGCGCGGCAGACCGGCAATGTAGCTCCGCAATAGATAGATGGCGAAGGGCAGGCCGAAGCCGGTATGCGCCAGCCAGATGCCGAGATAGGTTTTCGAGGGCATGCCGAAGAACGAGCCGACACCATTGTAGAGTTTCAGCAGCGGGATCAGCGACATCTGCAGCGGCACGACCAGCAGGCCGATGATGACCGCGATGAGCAGGGCCCGGCCGGGAAAGCGCATCCAGGCCAGCGCATAGGCGGCGAACGCCGCAATCAGGATCGGGATGACGGTCGCCGGAATGGTGACGGTCAGCGAGTTCATGAACGAGCGGCCGATGCCTTCCGAAAACAGCACGGTCTGGTAGTTGTCGGTGGTGAATTTCGGCGGCGCCGACGAGGCGTAGTAGACGCGCTGGCCGCGATCGCCCTCGAAGGCCTTCGGCGACTGCATGATGAAGGTACCGTCGGCGTTGAGCTGCAAGGTCACGCCGTCGCCGAGATCGGCGGTCGTGCCGGCCGGATATTGCGTCGGTGCGGCCGACTTGACGCCGAAGGCGCTGATGTTGCGGGCAGCACCTTCGGCGAAGATGTTGCCTTGCAGGACGAACTTGCCGTCCTTCTCGACCTGCGTCGAGGCGGCCGGCAACCGGCCGGCTTCGGTCTGGGTGGAGCTGGAGAATGAGTTCCACCAGCCCGAGGCGATGATCTGGTCCTTGTCGCGCAGCGACGAGACGAGAATGCCCAGCGTAGGCACGGTCCAGATCGCGACGAAGATCAACACCGCGATGTGAACGCCGAAGCGGCTGGCAAAGGACTTTCCGGTTGCGACAGCCATCTCAATGTCCTCCCGTCTCTTTGTTCGCCTGGCGGATGTTCCAGACCATGATCGGAATGACCGCGATCATGATGATGATGGCGATGGTGGCGCCGCGGCCGAAATCACCGCCGCCGCGGAACATCCAGTCGAACATCAGATTGGCCAGCACCTGGCTGTTCCATTGGCCGTTGGTCATGGTCAGCACGATGTCGAAAACCTTCAGCACCAGGATGGTGATGGTGGTCCAGACCACGGCGATGGTGCCCCAGATCTGCGGCACCATGATCTTCCAGAAGATCTGGAACGGGTTGGCGCCGTCGATGACCGCGGCCTCCAGCGTTTCTTCCGGGATGCCGCGCAAGGCGGACGACAGGATGACCATGGCAAAGCCGGTCTGGATCCAGATCAGGATGATCATCAGGAAGAAATTGTTCCAGAACGGCAGCGATATCCAGACCTGCGGCTGGCCGCCGAAATACTGGATGATGGCATTGAGCAGGCCGATCTGCGTCTGCCCGTCGCCGCGATATTCATAGATGAATTTCCAGATGACGCTGGCGCCGACGAAGGAGATGGCCAGCGGCAGGAAGATCAGGCTCTTGGCGATCGTGCCCCACCAGATCTTGTCGGTCAGCACGGCGATGATCAGCCCAAGGAAGGTGCAGGCGGCAGGCACCACCGCCAGCCAGATGATGTTGTTGAGGATCGAGTTGCGGAATTCGCGGTCGCCGAACGCCCATTCATAGTTGGCGAAACCGACGAAATGAATGCCGCTGCGGTCGAGGAACGACAGCCTCAGCGTCTCGACCACCGGATAGATCAGATAGATGGTCAGGATGATCATGGCCGGGCCGACAAACAGCCATGGCCGGACCAGCCCTTGCCGGCGCAGATTGTCGATGGCCGCAGCACCGGCGACGCCGCGCGACGGGAAGATGATGTCCACCAGCTTGTTGGCGCCCCAGAAATAGGCGACGCAGCCGCCGACGCCGACGATGATGACGAAAATGGCCGAGAAAATCTGAGCCGCCATGGGTCCCTCCCCGTGCGCGTCACCCGCCAAGCCGGACGGCCTGGGCGGTGAGATGCGCCGATTCAGTTGTCAGAGCGTGATCGTATGCAAAGCGGGTTTTCCCCTTTTGCTGATCGCGCTTCCTGCCGGAATGTCTATGTGCGCATGACATCAGGTGCGGCGCGGGCCGCCGGTCGGATCCGGGCCTCGAGGCCCGGATCCAGAGAGGATCAGGAAGTCCGAAACTTCCAGCGGCCGAACAATCGGCTGCTTACTTGATCGCGTCCCAGCTCTTCTGGATGTCGGTGGCGACATCCTGGGCGGACTTGCCGCCGACGAGGTCGATCATACCCGTCCAGAAGGCGCCGGCGCCGATCTTGCCCGGCATCAGGTCGGAACCATCGAAGCGGAAGGTCGAGGCATTGGCGAGGATTTCGCCCTGCTTCTTCAGCGCGTCGCTGGCATAGGCGTCCTTGTTGACCGACTTGAGCGGCGTCACGAAGCCACCCTGGGCCATCCAGATCTCGTGGGCGAGCGGCATCTTCAGGAATTCGATGAACGCGCGGGCACTCTTGCTATCCTTGGTGATCATTGCCAGCGTGCCGGCGCCGAGCACCGGGGTGCCGAGGTCAGGCTTGGAGGCGTAAGGCGGGAAGTAGAAGAAATCCGCGTCCTGGCCGACCTTGGTGCCTTCCGGGAAGAAGGTCGGAATGAACGACGCCTGGTGATGCAGGTAGCATTTCGGCGGCACCGAGAAGAGACCTTTCGGGCTGTCGCGGAAGTCGGTCGCAGCAACCGCCTTGGCGCCGCCATCGACCATCTTGTCGTCGGTCGCGATCTTGCCGAAAATATCGATGGCGTTGACCACCGCGGGATCGTTGAACGGAATCTCGTTCTTCACCCACTTGTCGTAGACGTCGGGCGCCTGGGTGCGCAGCATGATGTCTTCGACCCAGTCGGTCGCCGGCCAGCCGGTGGCGCCGCCGGAACCGAGCCCGATGCACCACGGCGTGCCGCCGTCGGCGATGATTTTCTTTTCAAGATCGGCGAGCTCTTCCTGCGTCTTGGGAACCTTGTAGCCGGCTTCCTCGAAATTGTCCGGCGAATACCAGACCAGCGATTTCACGTCGGCCTTGTAGGGGAAGGCGAAGAAGCCGGGCTTGCCGTCCTTGTCCTTGAAGGTGCCGAGGTCGACCCATGACTGGCCGGCGCCGTAATTCTCCTTGACCCAGTTTGAGGTCTCGTCGCCGAGCGGCGTCAGCAGGCCCTTCGATGCCAGATCCTGGATCAGGCCCGGCTGCGGCAGCACGGCAATGTTGGGCGGGCTGCCGGCCTGCGTGTCGATGACGATCTGCTGTTCGTAATTCTCCGACGAGGAGTATTTGATCTCGACGCCGGTGGCTTCCGAGAAATAGTCGAGAACGGTGCGAATAAGGCCCTCGTCCTCGCCGCGCCATGGCCCGAAGATCGACAGCGTCTCGCCCTTGAGGTCGACCTTCTTGAGCTCTTCGTAGTTGGCCCAGTTGAAGCGGGGGTCTTCGCCCGGCTTGAACTTCAGTTCGGCCTGCGCCGGTACGCTGAAGGCGAGCGTGGCAAACGCGGCGCCCAGCAGAAGCATTTTCTTCATTGGTATTCCTCCCATGGTCACAAACACCCGGACGGAACCTCCATTCCGTCCGCCGACGCTGCAGGACTGTGACTCACTCAGAAAGGAACCGCAACCTTTCGAAAGAGTCTTCCAAAGCGCTTTGGCTTTTTTGATCTCGCCATTGAATCGACCAAGAGTCAAGAGGGTGGCAGGCTAATCGATTTAATTTTTGTAGTGAAAGCAGCCGAAAGTGCAGTGCAGCATGCTTTTTTGGCAGTGCATCAGCAAATTCTACTTCAAACCTGTCCGAAACGGTGCTTATGGTCGTCACGCTTGGTAGCGCTGTCCGTGGCGGCCAAATAGATTCAATTTAAAAGCGCTTTGAGGCTTGGAGGCCTCCGGTGAACCTCAAACAGCTCTCCCACATGCTGGCGCTTTCGCAAACCACGGTAAGCCGCGCGCTGAACGGCTACCCGGAAGTCAACGAGGAAACGCGCCGGCGGGTGATGGATGCCGCCAAGCGCCATGGCTATCGGCCAAACCCGAGCGCGCGCCGGTTGGCCACCGGCAAGACCGGGATGATCGGTTATGTCTTGCCGACCGGTACGGCCGTCGACATCGACCCGCATTTCGTCGAATTCCTCTCCGGTCTCGGCGACTATGCCCGTTCGCATGAGCTCGACCTGGTGCTGTCACCAGCCGACGCCGACGACCAGGAGACGACCTACCGGCGTATCGTCGCCAACAGGCAGGTCGACGCCGTCTACATCTCCTCGCCGCGCCCCGCCGACCGGCGAGTGGCGCTGGTCAACACGCTCGGTATCCCCTTTATCGTCCATGGCCGCAGTGATGGCTTCGATTTCGATTATCCCTTCACCGACATCGACAATGAGGGCGCTTTCCACGAGGCAGCACGGCTGCTCATCCAACTCGGTCACCGGCGACTGGCGCTGATCAACGGCGACGACCGCGAGACCTTCGCCATCCATCGCGAGCGCGGCGTGCGCCGGGCGCTGGCGGCGAGCGGCCTGACGCTTGGCGAGCGCCATGTCTGTTCACTCACCATGACCGAGGAGAACGGCTACCGCGCGGCCCGGCGGTTGCTCGAGCAGAGCGAGGCGCCGACGGCGATCGCTTGCTCCAGCCTGATCATGGCGCTCGGCGTCGTGCGCGCGGTGCGCGATCTCGGCCTGACTATCCCGGGCGACCTGTCGCTGATCGCCCATGACGACGTCTTCCCCTGGCTGAAGCCGGAAAATTTTTCCGTGCCGTTGTCGACGACGCGTTCGTCGATCCGACTGGCTGGCGCACGCGTTGCCGAGCGGCTGGCGGCGCGTATATCAGGGCTGGAGGAGGGCGCCCGCGGCGAGGTCTGGCCGGTCGACCTGGTGGTCAGGGGATCGGTCGCCGGCGCGCCGGGCTAGGCCGTGTTGATATTCAGGTGATGCCGGCCTGCGCCAGACTATTCCTTCGCCGCCTCAGCCGCCTTGATGTCAAGCAGCCCATAGCCGAAATCATTGTCGCGCCCCTTGGGGCCGAGATCTTTCGCCGTTGCCGCCAGTGCCTTCTCGATCCCGTCGGCCGAGCGATCGGGCGCGGCATGAAACAGATTGGCGATGGCGCCGGTCACGATGGCTGCGGCGAACGAGGTGCCGGTGACCACATCCGAGCCGGCGCCGCTCGGCGCCACCATCTCGACGCCGGGCGCGGAGATGAAGACATAGGCGCCGCGATTGGCCTGCGCCATCAGCCCGTCCTTGGCATCGGTGGCAGTCACCGCGATGACGCCGTCGAAGGCGGCCGGATAGCCGTAAGGCGCCTTCGGTCCGTTGTTGCCGGCAGCGGCGACCAGCACGATGCCGAGCGCCCGTGCATTGCGGCAAGCGATGCCGAGCAGGTCGTTCTTCGGGCCGACGAAGCTCATATTGATGATGCGGACATCCTGGTCCGCCGCCCAGTCGAGCGCCGAAAGGATGACGTCCATGGTCGACTTGCCGCCCTCGAAGGCGCGGGCGTGATAGATCCTGGCGCCCGGCGCCATGCCTTTGAGCGCGCCGACGCCGGCGATCAGGCCGTCGATCGACGTGCCGTGATCGCGCACCTCGATCGGCACGTTGGGCATGGCATCGAACTGGTCGGCGATGACGCCGGAGAGCGCCGGATTGGTCTCGTCGATGCCGGTGTCGATGACGGCGATGCGCACATTCTCGCCGCTCGCCTGCTTCTCATCGAGCGTGATGCGGTCGAAGGCATAGTTGACGATGGTGGCTGCCTGCTGCAGCGAATAGACGTGGTTTGGCTCACGCCGCAGGGTGCGGCCATAGGCGGCAAGCTGCGCCAGCACGATGCCGACCGGGCGGCCATCGGGAATGCCGAAACGCACCAGCGTGGTGCCGAGCAACCTCGACTGGCGTTGCGAGCGCACCACGAGGCCAAAGGAGGTGGCGATCTGCTGGACGGCGCCGGCATCGCCGTCGACCGTCACCAGCACCTCGTCGGGCACGAAATCGCCGATGACGGCGCGCGGCGGCTCGGTCGCCACCAGATCGGGCGGCGAAACGATCGGACTGCCTGGCACGGCGACCGGTGTCGCCGGTGCGGTGGCCGGCGGGGTTGAGGGTGGCGTCGGCACTTGCGCCTCGCCACCTCCGGCCGCATTGGGAAACAAGTCGACGATCAGCTCGGGAAGAAAGACGGCGCCGGTAGCGGCTGAACCAGCGCCGGACGTTTCGCCGTCCTTGGTGCAGTCGGCTCCGACTGCATTTGGCCGGTTGAGGCAGTCGATCTCTGCCTGGGTGAGGTTCGGATCATTGGTCTGCGCGAAGGCGGGCACGGCGGCGATTGTCATCGCCGCCGCAAGGATTGCCGCAAATCCAATGACCGCCTTAGCCGCCATCAACCGGTTTCCTTCCCTCCACCACAGCTTCCGTGAAAGGCTGGGCGGCAATAAGGCCGAGCAGTTTTTCATAGTCGGCGGCAGTCTTTGCCGGCATGCCAAGGCGGAAGACGCCGTCGGCGGTCGGCCCGCCGGCAATCTTCAACTGGTTTTGGTTGAGAAAAGCGGCGATGTCGGACATCTTCGCGTCGGGCTTGAACTTGACCAGCGCGAACGGCATTTTCGCCAGGTCGCCTTCCTGGCCGGCAATCTCGAAATTGCCGCCCTTGCCGTCGGGCTGCAGAACCGACTGTACCATGACCAGGGCAAGCAGAACCGCAGCTGCGGCCCAGGCGACGCCGACGGGCACCGCCATGAAACGGCCCCACAGCTGCGCCAGCCACGATGCGCTGGCCGGCGCGCGCGCCGGACCGGCTTCGGCGTCGAGCGCCCTGGCGAAGCGGCTGAGCGCATCGGCCGGCGGGCGGATCGCCTCGTTGGCGGCCGCGGTGCCGGAGAATTCGGCTTCGGCTTCGCCCAGAGCCGACAACGCCGCCGGGTCGGTCGCCAGCCATTCCTCGACTGCTTCGAGGTCAGAGCCCTCCAGCGAGCCGTTGAGATAGAACGGCAGCAGCGTTTCCATTTCGTCGCGGCGCGACATTTTTTCAGCGGCGCTCATGGCCACCCCCTGTCGTAACCGGCGGCCTTGAGGGCTTCGCCGAGTTTCTTGCGGGCATAGAACATCCTGGTCTTGACCGTGGCGACCGGGATGTCGAGCACCTCGCCGATCTCGGTCACCGATTGTCCGTGGTAGTAGGCAAGGTCGATCACCACACGATGTTCTTGCGGCAAGGCATCGACGAAGCGCCGCAGGGCGGCACCCTTGTCTTCCTTCATCGTGGCGACTTCCGGCGTGTCGGCGCTGTCCGGGATCTGAGCCGCGTCATCGTCGTCGATCCAGGTTTCCTTTTTCTTGCGCAGCGACGACAGCGCCTTGAAGCGGGCGATGCCGAGCAACCATGTCGAGACTTCCGAGCGTCCCTCGAAGCCAGGGGCCTGGCGCCAGAGCTCGAGGAAGACCTCGTTTGCGATATCGTCGGCCATCATTTCCGATCCCGTCTGGCGCGCCACGAAGCGGTAGATCCGCGCGTGGTGGCGCATGAACAGGAGCCGCACGGCGGCACGGTCGCCCTTCGCGACCCGGTCGACAAGCGCGCGATCGGTTTCCGTCGCTGCCGTCATGGCCGGTCGAGCCGCCTGGCTCCTGTCTGCTCTGTCGCTGATAGGTCCAAAAAGGTTCACCGCTTTCCGCCCGAGGATTTTTGGCGAGGCTAACCGAAGAGCGGAGGCGTTGCCAGAGGTGAGGAGCGTCCCGCCGGAGGCGGTCAATCGACAACGATTTGTCGATTGAAGTGACGAACGCCCGGAGCCATAGCGTAGGGCCGGCAACGCTGGAGCTTCTTCCAACCCCCGCTCAACTCAAAAACGGCTTCGCCTTCATCGTCGCTGGCACAGGCACGCCGAGGCGTTTCAACACCGTCGGCGCAAGTTGCAACTGGTCGAGCAGCGCGTCGGTTTCCGGCCCCTTGCCGGGTCCGAAATAGTAAAGCGCGAAATCCTGCATCTCGTCGTCGTGGCCGCCATGATGGCCGCGGTCGGTCTGGCCGTGATCGGCGGTGACGATCACCTCATAGCCGGCCTCCCGCCAGCGGGGCAGAAAGCCGGCGAGCATAGCGTCCATCGCATAGACGGCGTGGTCCATCTCGTGGCAGTCGTGACCGAAGCGATGACCCATCGAGTCCAGCGTGCAAGTGTGCAGGATGCCGTAGTCGATGCGGTGGCGCTTGGTTAGCATGGTCAGCGTCGCGAACAGGTCGACATCGCTTGGCGTCATCTGGTTGCGGGCATTGTAACCGGTCATGGTGTGGAACCGGCCATGCGTGATCGGCCCGCTTGGTTCATCGAACTCCATGTCCTCGACCAGGTCGAACGGATAGGCCCGGAAGAATTCGGACCAGTAGGAATGAGTGACCGCACCCGTCTTGCCGCCAGCCTTGCTGACCTCGGAGAAAATATCCGGCTGCATGACGCGGAACCGGTTCTCGTTTGACAGGATGCCATGCACCTGCGGCGGAACACCGGTGTGGATCGAGGCATAGCAGCAGGCCGATGTCGACGGCAGCACGGAGCGCATCTTCCAGAAACGTGCTTCGCCCGATTGCACCCAGCCTTCCAGATTGCCCATCAGCCGGCGCCAGTTGCGGTAAGGCACGCCGTCGAGGACGATCAGCAACAGTTTTGTCTTGAGCGCCACGGGCTGCTCCGGAAGGCTTTGTCGTTGAAGGAAGTTCTCGCGGCTGGTGCCGCGAATTCCCTAATTCCCTGCGCTGGCCATGCGCCGTCCCTTGATCGCCTTTTCCAGCCAGCCGATTTCCATTTCGGGGACGGAGGAAAGCAGAAGGTCGGTATAGGCGTCGAAAGGCGGTGCCAGCACCTTGCTCTTCGGGCCGTAGCGCACCACCTCGCCGCGATACATCACCGCGATCGAATCGGCGATCGACTTCACTGTCGCGAGGTCATGGGTGATGAACAGATAGGCGACGTTTTCCTCCTTCTGCAGCTCGAGCAGCAGCTTCAAGATGCCGTTGGCCACCAGCGGGTCGAGCGCCGAGGTCACTTCGTCACAGATGATCAGCTTCGGCTTGGCGGCGAGCGAGCGGGCGATACAGACGCGCTGCTTCTGGCCGCCGGAGAGCTCGGCCGGATAGCGGTCGGAAAAGCCCTTGCCCATCTCGATCTTGTCGAGCAGTTCGGCGACGCGTTTGTCACGTTCGCGGCCGCGTATGCCGAAATAGAATTCGAGCGGCCGGCCGATGATGGTGCCGACGGTCTGGCGTGGGTTCATCGCCACGTCGGCCATCTGGTAGATCATCTGCAGCTGCCGCAGATCCTCTTTTGGTCGGTCGGCAAGCCGGTTGGCGAGCGGCCGTCCATCGAAGGTGACCGTCCCTTCCTCCGGTGGCAAAAGCCCGGTGATGGCGCGCGCCAGCGTCGATTTGCCGGAGCCGGATTCGCCGACGACGGCCAGCGTCTGGCCCGGGAAGATGTCGACCGAGACGTTCTTCAGCACTTTGAAATGGCTGCGGCCATAGGCTGCGGTGACGTTCTTGACCGACAGGAACGGCGTCGTGCCGGGCTTCTGTTCCTGGTGTTCGATCTCATGCACCGACACCAGCGCATTGGTGTATTCTTGGCGCGGCTCCTTGATGATCTGGCGGGTGCCGCCCCATTCGACCAGCCGGCCATGACGCAGCACCATGATCTCGTCGGAGACCTGGGCGACGACGGCAAGGTCATGGGTGATGTAGAGCGCTGCCACATGCGTATCGCGGATGGCGTCCTTGATCGCCGCCAGCACGTCGATCTGCGTCGTCACGTCGAGCGCCGTGGTCGGCTCGTCGAAGACGATCAGGTCGGGCTCGGAGCACAGCGCCATCGCCGTCATCACGCGCTGCAGCTGGCCGCCCGACACCTGATGCGGAAAGCGTTCGCCGATGGTCTCGGGATTTGGCAGGCTCAGTTTCTTGAACAGCGCGACGGCGCGTTTCTCAGCCTCGGCCCGCGTCGCCGTGCCGTGCAGCAGCGTCGCCTCGACCACCTGGTCCATCAGCCTGTGCGCCGGGTTGAAGGCGGCTGCGGCGGATTGCGCGACATAACAGACCTCGCGGCCGCGCAGCTTGCGAAAGCCCTCCTTGCCGCCCTTGAGGATGTCGCGGCCGCTCAGGATGACCTCACCGCCGGTGATGCGCACGCCGCCTCGGCCATAGCCCATCGACGACAGGCCGATGGTCGACTTGCCGGCGCCGGACTCGCCGATCAGGCCGAGCACCTTGCCCTTCTCGAGCGTCAGCGAAACGTCGTGGACAAGGGTGATGTTCTTCGGCGGTTCGCCCGGCGGGAACACCGTCGCTTCGATGCGCAGGTTGCGGATGTCGAGCAGCACGCCCGGCTTTGGTTTCTGGTCGGCCATCACCCGCGTCCTCCCTTAAGGCTTGTCGTGCGGTTGAGCACCCAGTCGGCGACCAGATTGACCGAAATCGCCAGCATCGCGATCGCCGCTGCCGGAATGAGGGCAGCACCTATGCCGAAGACGATGCCGTCCTTGTTTTCCTTGACCATGCCGCCCCAGTCGGCATCCGGCGGTTGCACGCCCAGGCCGAGGAAGGACAGTGTCGACAGGAACAGCACGGCATAGATGAAACGCAGGCCGAGTTCGGAGACGAGCGGCGACAGCGCGTTGGGCAGGATCTCGCGGAAGATGATCCAGCCCTCGCCTTCGCCGCGCAGCTTGGCTGCCTCGACGTAGTCCATGACGTTGATGTCGACGGCGACCGCTCGTGACAGGCGATAGACGCGGGTCGAGTCGAGAATGCCCATGACCAGGATCAGCGTCACCAGATTGGTCGGCAGCACGGAAAGCACGACGAGGGCCATGATCAGCGTAGGGATCGACATCAGCAAATCGACAAGACGCGACAGCAGCGTGTCGAACCAGCCGCCGAAAACCGCCGCCGAGAAACCGAGGATGGCGCCGAGCGAAAACGACAGCGCGGTAGCCAGCACCGCGATGAACAGCGTGATGCGAGCGCCGTAGATCATGCGCGACAAGAGATCACGGCCGAGATTGTCGGTGCCCAGCAAATGAGCCGCCGACATCGGCTCCCAGACATCACCGACGATTTCGCCATTGCCGTACGGCGCGATCAACGGCGCGAAGATCGCCGCCAGCACGAACAATGTCGTCAGCACGATGCCGATCAGCGCGGGGATGGGAATGCGTTTGATATCGAGCATACCCGCCCCCTATTTCGGATGTCTGAGGCGCGGATTGGCTACGATCGCCGCTATGTCCGCAATGATGTTCAGGCTGATGTAGACGGCGGCGAAGACCAGGCCGACCGCCTGCACGACAGGCACGTCGCGCTTGGTGACGTGGTCGACGAGATACTGCCCCATGCCCGGATAGACGAAGATCACTTCGACCACGACGACGCCGACGATCAGATAGGCGAGGTTGAGCATGACGACGTTGATGATCGGTGCGATGGCGTTGGGAAAGGCGTGCTTGCGGATGACGTTGAAGGCCGACAGGCCCTTCAACTCCGCCGTCTCGACATAGGCCGACTGCATGACATTGAGGATCGCGGCGCGCGTCATGCGCATCATGTGGGCGAGCACCACCAGCGTCAGCGCCGTCGCCGGCAACGCGATCGCCTGCATGCGCTCGCCGAACGGCATGCCGTCATAGACGGTCGAGATGCCGGGGAAGATCTGCCACTTCACCGCGAAGAAATAGACGAGCACATAGCCGATGAAGAATTCGGGAAACGACGTCGAGGCGAGCGCCAGTCCCGAGATCAGCTTGTCGACCCAGCCATTGCGGTAACGCACCGCAATCAGGCCGAGAATGATCGCCAGCGGCACGGCGACGACCGCCGCCCAGAAGGCGAGGAACAGAGTGTTCCACAACCGTCCCTTGATCGACGTCGCAATATCCTGGCCGCTCGACATCGCGGTGCCGAGATCGCCGGTCACCACGCCGCCGAGCCATTGGAAATACCTAACATAGGCAGGCTGGTTGAGGCCGAGTTGCTCGCGCAGATTGGCGAGCGACTCCGGCGTCGCCGACTGTCCGAGAATGGCTTGCGCGACGTCGCCGGGCAGGATCTGGGTGCCGGCGAAGATCAGGACCGAGACGGCCAACAGAAGGAGGATGCCCAGCGCAATGCGCTGGGCCACAAGTTTCACGATGGGTGAGGACATATCCGCAAGGCCGGCTCAGGCTTCGAGCCAGCACTTCGCCAGAGCGTATCCGTTCATCAGTTCCTGATGCGGATCGTCCACCCAGCCGCCGACCTTGGCGCCCGTCGCGTCGATGAACTGGTTGAACATCGGCAGGATGAGGCCGCCCTCGTCGCGCACCATGACAGCCATGTCGTGATACATCTGCTTGCGCTTTGCCTCGTCGAGCTCGGCGCGCGCCGCCAGCACCATCTTGTCGAAATCCGGACGCAGGAAACGCGTGTCGTTCCAGTCGGCCGTCGACAGATAGGCGGTCGAGTACATCTGGTCCTGTGTCGAGCGCCCGCCCCAATAGGAGGCGGAGAAGGGCTGCTTGTTCCAGACTTCGTTCCAGTAGCCATCGCCGGGCTCGCGCTTGAGCTCGAGCTTGATGCCGGCCTTGGCGGCGCTCTGCTGGAACAGCTGCGAAGCGTCGACGGCGCCGGGGAAGGCGACGTCTGAGGTCCTCAGCAGCACGGCGCCGTCGTGACCCGACTTCTTGTAGTGGAACTTGGCTTTGTCGGGATCGTACTTGCGCTGCTCGATCTCGGTGAACAGCGGGTAGGCCGCGTTGATCGGGAAGTCATTGCCGAGCGAGCCGTAACCACGCAGGATCTTGTCCAGCATCTCCTCGCGGTCGATAGCCAGCTTCAGCGCCATGCGCAGGTCGTTGTTGTCGAACGGCGCCGTGTTGCAATGCATGATGAAGACGTAATGGCCGGGGCCGGCATGGTTGCGGATGGTAACGCCGGGCAGACGCTTGATCAGGTCGACGATCTTCGGCTCGACGCGGTTGATCATGTTGACCTGGCCGCCCTGCAGGGCGGAGGTCCGCGCCGTGGCATCGTTGATGACGATGACCTCGACCTGGTCGGCATGGCCCATCTTGTCGCCCTGCCAGTAGTTGGCGAAGCGCTCGCCGCCATGGCGTACGCCGGGCTCGTTGGTGACGATCTTGTACGGACCGGCGCCGATGCCAGCGTCGGCCTTGTCCTTGCCGCCATTGGGCTGCACGATCAGGTGATAGTCGCTGAGCAGATAGGGCAGGTCGGCATTCGCCTCCTTGAGGGTCAGCACCACTTCCTTGCCGCTGGCCTTGATGCTCTCGATGCCCTTCATGTAGCCGAGCGCACCGGACTTCGACTTCTCGTCCGAATGACGCTCGAGCGTAGCGGCCACGTCCTCGGCGGTCACCGTCTTGCCATTGTGGAATTCGATGCCGTCACGAATCTTCAGCGTCCAGACTTTGGCATCGTCCGACGCACCGATCTCCTCGGCGATACGGTTTTCGAGCTTGCCATCCGGGGACAACTCGACGATCATTTCGCCCCAGCACTTGCCGAAGATCGTCGGCACCTGGGTCATGAACAGGGCCGGATCGAGGCTGTTGGTGGACTCGCCGCCGACCAGACCAGCCTTCAGCGTGCCGCCCTTGACGGGACCCGCGGCGCGCGCCGCACTTGAAAGAAGCGAGTTGGCGAAGGTCGCAGTGACGCCGAGCGCTGCCGCCCGACCAAGAAAATCGCGACGGCTCAGTTTGCCGGAAGCGACGCGCCGGCTCAGAAATTCCAGTTCGTTCGACATGTTGAGTTCCTCACTCTGTTGGATCGACCTTGTGGTCGTTTTTTGTTGTTTCTTATCGAGAGAATAATGACCGCAAGCCAAAGCCGTAAGCAAGACCGAATGCGACATGCCGTGGCGTAAATCGTACGTCGCAATTGGACCAATCTCACGAGCGCTCAAAGCAGGGCGCGCGGCACCTTCTCTTCGAAATTGCGCTCAAAAACCAGGTTATCACCCTCATACGCTTCGATTCTGGCGCTAACCATGAAGCTTTGTGTGTCGGAGCGTATTTCGGCGAAGGTTTCGGTGCGCACCGACCATTCATTTCGCGACAGCGTTTGCGTCCAGTGCGTTTTGCCTGAGGCTGACAGCGAATTGTCAGGGTGGATCGTCCAGGTCTCGCGGGCGATGCTGCCATTGGCGAGGCCATGAGCCAGATCGCGCACCTCACCGAAATCGTCTGATATGGAAAGTGTGACGATTCCGGTCTTCTCGTCGCGCTCGAGATGACGCTCGGAATTGGCGGGCCGAACCGTCTCCGTCGCCCAGGGCGTAGCGGCCTCGGGCGTCGGGAACGTGACTTCGTCGCCTTTCGCCAGCGGGCGCAGTGGCAGCATCAGGGTTGCCGCCGACAGGTCGAGCTGGACCGACTCCGGCGAGGGCCAGATCATCGGCCAGTAGGCGTTCGACACCGCGATGCGCAGATGGTGGCCGGCCGGCACGCGGTAGGCGCATTGGTCGAGCACCACGCGTGCGGTGATCGGTTCACCGGGCACCAGCGCTTTCGGGAATTCGTGCGAGTCGTGGTGCGTCAGGTTGAATACGCCATAGGAGATCAGTTCCGACGCACCGTCGGGGTGCACGTCGCACAGCCGGACAGCGATGTTGGCCTGCCGCCGGTCCGACGAGACCCGGACAAGAACCTCGGGCGCGCCGACAATGTCGATGGCCTCGCTGAGCGGCGGTTGGTCGAAACACACCGACAGCGCATCGTCGGGGCGCTGATCGCCCGGCAGTTCGGGGCCAAAGGTGAAGGGAAAGTACTCGCCGCCGGCAAGGCCGCAGGACTGCGGCGAAGCCACGATGGCGGGTTTGCTGCCTTCCGGGATCAGGTCGATCGCTTGAATCTTGATGTCGGGCGACGGCCATACCTGTTCCGCCACCCAGCGTCCCGGCCGCTCGGGATGCCAGCGCGCGGGGCGGACGCTGTCCATCACATAGGCGCGGTAGGCGGGATCGGCCTCGACGCCGGTGTCGATGTCCTTCAGCCAGCGGTCCCACCAGCGCAGGGCTTCCTGCAGGAAGCCGATGGCGGGCTTGGGCGCCGCGTAGTGCGGGTATTTGTGGATCCACGGGCCAACGATGCCCTTGACCGGCGCCTCGATGTTGGTGACGAGATGGGAAATGGTGTTGCGATAGCCGTCATGCCAGCCGCCGATCGACAGCACCGCGGCATGGATGGCGGAATAGTCTTCGCAGATC
The DNA here is from genome assembly GCF_024746795.1 of Mesorhizobium sp. AR10. Classification (NCBI taxonomy): domain Bacteria; kingdom Pseudomonadati; phylum Pseudomonadota; class Alphaproteobacteria; order Hyphomicrobiales; family Phyllobacteriaceae; genus Mesorhizobium; species Mesorhizobium sp. AR10. The sequence goes on along the minus strand of NZ_CP080524.1, from coordinate 662,308 downwards.
GAGCCGCGTTTCCAGTAGGCGTCGCGATGCTGGTGTTTCAGCCACAGCGGCGCCAGGAAAGGCTGGTTCTCTAGCCGGGTCATCCATAGGTCGCGCCACCGGTTGTCGCCCGCCAGCAGTGGGTCCGGCGGCCGCGACGAATAGGACAACATGGTCGAGGCCCAGCCGAAATTCTCGATCAGCAGGCAGCCGCCCTTGTAATGGATGTCGTCGGCATAGCGGTCGACGGTCGAGCACAGGCTGATCACCGCCTTCAACGCCGGCGGCTGCTTGGCCGCCACCTGCAGGCAGTTGAAACCACCCCAGGAGATGCCCATCATGCCGACATTGCCATTGCACCAGGGTTGCGATGCCGCCCAGGCGATGACGTCGCAGGCGTCCTGCAATTCCTGCTCGGAATATTCGTCATCCATCAGCCCTTCGGAATCGCCATTGCCGCGCATGTCGACGCGGATCGAGGCGTAGCCATGGCCGGCGAAATAGGGATGCGTCAGCTGATCGCGAAAGATCGTGCCGTCGCGCTTGCGGTAGGGCAGGTGCTCGAGGATTGCCGGCACCGGATCATCGGCCGCATCGACCGGCATCCACACCCGCGCCGATAGCCGGCAGCCGTCGGGCATGACGATGCCCATATCCGGGAACTCGACGACCTTGCGGGGAAATTCGGTGACGGTTTTCATGCGGACGCACTCCAGGACCGCCACATGATGGAGGCCGCCGGATCGCGTCATGGGCCAGCCAACGAATTCGGCTGGTCAATCCGCGTCAGTTCAGCGGAATGTCGTTTTCGGCCTTGCTCGCCTGATAGGCGCCGGACATTTCGTCGTAGCGGGCGGCGATGGTACCGATCCGCGCTTCCAGCCGCTGGCGCTCAACCTCGGGCAGCGAACGCGCCAGCCGGCGGATCGAAAAACTCTTCCAATAGGCATTCTCGGCATTGTAGCCGCCGGGATCGAGGGTGAAAACCTCCTTGAGAATCTTCAGATCGTGCGGGATGGCGAAGCTGTCGCGCGAGTCCTCGTGGCTGAACAGATAGTAGAAATTGTCGAAGCCGGTCCAGGTGATCGCCGACAGGCAAAGCGAACAGGGCTCGTGCGTGGCGAGGAAGATCGCATCCTTGGTGTCGACGCGCTCGGCCCTCGGCATTTCGTAGAACCGTTTCAGGCAATGCACTTCGCCGTGCCACAGCGGGTTTTCCATCTCGTTGTTGGTTTCGGCAAGCACCAGCGAACGGTCGCCCTTGCGCAGGATCGCAGCGCCGAACAGCTTGTTGCCATGGGCGACGCCCTCGGCTGTCTTCGGCACGATGTCGTGCTCGATGACGTCGAGCAGGCGGTCTATCAACGAAATGTCGGTCATTCTTGGGTCCCGTCGGGGAGATGGATCTCATAGGCGTGAGAGAAATGGCACTCTTCCAGGTTGGAGCCGTCGCCACCGCGATCGACAATCAGGAAATCCTGAACCTCCCCGATCGGCGTCAACACGCCGTGCCACAGATTGCGTGGGTAGTTGATGCCTTGCCCGGGTGCGGTGATGAAGGCATGCGGCTCGCCCGGACCATCCTTGCCGTCATGGCAGACGACGACCAGGAATGGGCGCGGCGACAGCGGGATGAAGGCCTGGCTGCCGAACGGGTGGCGCTCGACCATCGTCAGCTTCAGCGGCAAATCATAAGGCGTGCCACGCACCATCGAGATCAGCACGCGTGCGTTCGGCCCCTGGGCTTGCGCCGTGGCAAGGTCGTGGAAGCGCTCGGCCTTGCCGCCGTTAATCGGATAGTGGTTGTCGCCGCCCATGTCGATGACATCGCCGAATTCGGCAAAGCTCTCGCGGGTCAGCGGTCGCGCGACGATACGGCTCACGGCGCGCGCTTCGCCACGCTGGCGCCGCCAAGCTTGGCATGCCGGTTGACGTCCTTGTAGAGCAGGTAGCGGAACTTGGCCGGGCCGCCGGCGTAGCAGGCCTGCGGGCAGAAGGCGCGCAGCCACATATAGTCGCCGGCTTCGACCTCGACCCAATCCTGGTTGAGGCGGTAGACCCCCTTGCCTTCCAGCACGTAGAGGCCGTGTTCCATCACATGGGTCTCGGCGAACGGGATAACCGCGCCCGGTTCCAGCGTGACCACCGTAATATGCATGTCGTGGCGCATGTCGGTCGGATCGACGAAGCGCGTCGTCGCCCACCGGCCTTCGGTGCCGGCCATCGGCGTCGGCGCGATATCCTGTTCATTGGTGAAGAAGGCTTGCGGCACTTCGATGCCCTCTACCCCCTCGTAAGTCTTGCGGATCCAGTGGAAGCGCACAACTGCACCGCTTTCGTTGCGAACGGTCCATCCGCTGGCCGGCGGCAGGAAGGCAAAGCCGCCCGGCCGCATCACATGTTTCCTGCCGCCGAGCAGGACAGTCAGTTCGCCCTCGACCACGAACAAGCCGCCCTCGGCGCCGGCATCGGGTTCAGGCCGGTCGCTGCCGCCACCGGGCGCGACCTCGACGATGTATTGCGAAAACGTCTCGGCAAAGCCCGACAGCGGGCGCGAAAGCACCCAGACCCGGGTCTTGTCCCAGAACGGCAAGGCGCTGGTGACGATGTCCTGCATCACCCCCCGGGGGATGATGGCATAAGCCTCGGTGAAAACGGCGCGGCCGGTCAGCAATTCGCTCTGGCCGGGGTGGCCGCCATGTGGCGCGTAATAGGTTCGGTCAGCCATCTTGATCGTATCCATGAGTTCAAACCTATTGCGGAAGCATGTCCTTGAGCCGAAGCAGCGCGATGCGTTCGACCTGTTTGCAGGCGGTTTCGAATTCGGTGGCGTGGTTGTTGCCGATGCGCATTTCGAACTCCGCGAGAATCCCCTCCTTGGTCTTGCCTTTCACCGCGATGATGAAGGGGAAGCCGAAGGTGGTGACATAAGCGGCATTGAGTTTGGAAAACAGCTCGCGCTCCTTGTCGGTCAGCGCGTCGAGACCGGCGGAGGCCTGTTCCCGGGTCGACTCCGCCGTCAGCCGCTTGGCCTTTGCCAGCTTGCCGGCAAGGTCGGGATGGGCGTTGAGCACGGCGAGCCGCTCGGCCTCCGTCGCACCGCGGAAGATGCGGCACAGCGCGTTGTGCAGGCCGCCGGCGCTGTCATGCGCCGGGCCGAGCTCCAGCTCATAGGCGCGCTCGGCGATCCATGGCGAATGCTCGAACACGCCGCCGAAGGCGTGGACGAAGGCCTCGAATTCCATTTTCGAAGGGCGCAGCGCCGGCAGCCGGAACGGATGCGTTGCTTGCCAGTGCCTTGCGATGTCTATGCGTCGCGCCAGCCAGACCTTGTCGTGCGATTTGACGTAGTCGACGAAGCGCTTGAGCGCCGCGACCCGGCCCGGTCGGCCGACGAGGCGGCAGTGCAGGCCGATATTCATCATTCGCGGCCGCCCTTCCTTGCCCTCGGCATAGAGTGTGTCGAAACTGTCCTTCAGATAGGCGAAGAACTGGTCGCCCGAATTGAAGCCTTGCGGCGTGGCAAAGCGCATGTCGTTGGCGTCAAGCGTATAGGGGATGATGAGCTGCGGCTTCTGGCTGCCATCTGGCCCATCATGCTCGAACCAATAGGGTAATTCGTCGTCATAGGTGTCCGACACATAGTCGAAGCCGCCTTCTTCAGCCGCCAGCCGCACGGTGTTGATCGAGGTGCGGCCGGTGTACCAGCCGGTTGGCCGTGCCCCCGTCACCTCGTAATGCAGCTTGATCGCCTCCTCCATGTCGCGGCGCTCGTCTTCCGCCGCATGGTCGCGGTAGTCGATCCATTTCAACCCGTGTGAGGCGATTTCCCAGCCGGCTTCCTGCATTGCCGCGACCTGGTCGGGCGAACGCGCCAGCGCGGTGGCGACGCCGTAGCAGGTGATCGGCACCTCAGCCTCGGTGAAGAGGCGCAACAATCGCCAGAAACCGGCGCGGGCGCCATATTCGTAGATCGATTCCATGTTCCAGTGGCGCTGGCCGAGCCAGGGTGCGGCGCCGACGATCTCGGACAGGAAGGCTTCGGAAGCCTTGTCACCATGCAGGACACAGTTCTCGCCGCCTTCCTCGTAGTTGACGACAAACTGCACCGCGACATGCGCACCGCCAGGCCATTTCGGATCCGGCGGATTGGCGCCGTAGCCGCGCATGTCTCTGGTGTAACGCATTGTCGCTCCTGCCCGAAATTGTGGTGAGGATAGTCGAAAGGGCCGCCTGCGCATTCCCCCGAAAATTTTTGAAAGTGTTTTTGTCCCACTCCGCTCGACCGGGACTTATGCATCGCCTTTAATTGGCGCACAATTCATCAGCAATGTTCGATTGTACCGGCCAGTTTGTTCATACTGGATAAAGGGAGGCGGCCAGTGGCAGAAACGTCGAAAGCCGATGGCGGGCGTCTGACGACGCATGTCCTCGACACCGCGACCGGCAGACCGGCGGCGGGCCTGTCGATTGCGCTTTATCACCTCGATGGCGAGGCGCGGACGCATCTGAGGACGGTGGTGACCAATGCCGACGGCCGCTGCGATGCGCCACTGCTGGCCGGCTCGGAATTCCGCACTGGCGAATATGAACTGGTTTTTGCCGCCGGCGACTATCTGCGCCAGCAGGGAACCAAGCTGCCGGAACCGGCCTTCCTCGACACTGTGCCGATCCGCTTCGGCATGGCCGAGCCGGTGCATTATCATGTACCGCTGCTCGTCTCGCCCTATGGCTATTCGACCTACAGGGGGAGCTGAGGCATGGCCAAGGTCAAGATCCGCAACGAGATCCGCTTCATCCTCAATGGCGAGGATGTCGCGCTCACCACGGTCGCTCCCGACGAGACCTTGCTCGACTGGCTGCGGCTCAACCGTTCGCTGCGCGGCAGCAAGGAAGGCTGCGCCGAGGGCGATTGCGGCGCCTGCACCGTGCTGGTCGGAAGGCTGTCCGGTGGCAGGCTGGTCTATGAGAGTGTCAACGCCTGCATCCGCTTTCTCGGTTCGCTCGACGGCACACATGTCGTCACTGTCGAGCATCTGCGCGGCGAAGCCGGCAGGTTGCACCCCGTGCAGCAGGCGATGGTCGATTTCCATGGCTCGCAATGCGGCTTTTGCACGCCTGGCTTCGTCATGTCGCTTTACGGCTTGTGGATGAGGTCGCCGGAGCCGTCGGACGCAGCAATAGAAAAGGCGCTGCAGGGCAATCTCTGCCGCTGCACCGGCTACGAGGCGATCGTCCGAGCCGCCCGCGCCATCTCCAGCTACGGAAAGGCGGCAAAGGACCCGCTGGCGGCGGAGCGCAAGGCCATCACGGCGAAGCTGGCAGCGATCCATGACGGTGCGCGGATCGAGATCGGCGCCGGCAAGACGCGGCTGGTCGTGCCCGCCGATGCCGATGATCTGGCGAGCGTGCTGAAGAAGGAACCCAATGCCACCATCGTTGCCGGGTCGACAGATGTCGGCCTGTGGGTGACCAAGCACATGCGCGACATCTCGCCGGTGATCTTCATCGGCAATCTCGACGGGCTGTGCGCGATCTCCGAAGACAAGGGCATCATTTCGATTGGCGCCGGCGTCACCTACACGGAAGCCTTCTCGACACTGGCCAAGCGCATTCCGACACTGGGGCCGCTGTTCGACCGCATCGGCGGCGAGCAGGTGCGCAACATGGGCACGATCGGCGGCAACATCGCCAACGGTTCGCCGATCGGCGACACGCCGCCGCCCTTGATCGCGCTCGGCGCACAACTCACGCTGCGCCGCGGTAAGAAGCGGCGCACGATCCCGGTGGAAGACTTCTTCATCGCCTATGGCAAACAGGACCGGCAGCCGGGCGAATTCGTCGAGGCCGTGCATGTGCCGGTGCCGGCCAAGGGCACGAAGTTTGCCGTCTACAAGATCACCAAGCGCCGCGACGAGGACATCACCGCCGCCCTCGGCGCCTTTTTCCTGGTGCTGGCCAGGGACGGCACGGTAGCGGACATCTGCATCGCCTATGGCGGCATGGCGGCGACGCCGAAGCGCGCCTTGGGTGTGGAAAAGGCCCTGCTTGGCAAAGCGTGGACGGAGGAGACAGTGCAGGCAGCGATGGCCGAGTACGCCATGGATTTCACCCCGCTGACCGACATGCGCGCTTCGGCTGAATACAGGGCGCTGGCGGCGAAGAACCTGCTGCTGCGCTTCTTTGCCGAGACCAGCGGCACCAAGGCGCCATTCCAGGTTTCACGGCACGAGGCGGCGTGATGCATATCAGCTCAAGCAAACAGACAGCCAGACGGTCGCGAGTAGCGTCCTTCTCCCCGTTCACGGGGAGAAGATGCCGGCAGGCAGATGAGGGGCGGCGCCGTCGTCGACCGCACTTTGCAAGTTCGTCAGCGTCAGTGCTGCCCCTCATCCGACCCTTCGGGCCACCTTCTCCCCGTGAACGGGGAGAAGGGAAGAGAGGCGCGTCATGACCAGCCATTCCCCCAACCTCAAGGCGCAAAAAATTGCCGGCGGCGTTGCTACCGACCAGCGCCATGATTCCGCGCACAAGCATGTCAGCGGCACGGCCATCTATATCGACGACATGCCGGAACCGGCCGGCACGCTGCATGGCTGCCTTGGGCTCTGCACAGCCACGCACGCCAGCATCATCAGGATGGATCTTTCAGCTGTACGCACCGCGCCCGGCGTCGTCGACGTGCTGACGGCCAAGGACGTGCCGGGCGAGAACGATATTTCGCCGACCGGCCGCCATGACGAGCCGGTGCTCGCCGACGGCAAGGTGCAATTCTTCGGTCAGCCAATCTTCTGCGTCATTGCCGAGACCCGCGAGCAGGCGCGCCGCGCCACTGGGCTGGCCAAGGTCGAGTACAAGGAATTGCCTTTCGTCACCGACATAGGCGAGCTCAATCCCAGGAAGGACAAACTGGTCACGCCGCCGCTGACCCTGAAGCGGGGCGATGCCGCTGCCGCAATCAAACAGGCACCGCGCCGGCTCAAGGGGCAGATGCGCATCGGCGGGCAGGACCATTTCTATCTCGAAGGCCAGATCGCCATGGCCGTACCCGGCGAGGATCAGGACGTCACAATCTACTCCTCGACCCAGCATCCGAGCGAAGTCCAGCATATGGTCAGCCATGCGCTCGGTGTGCCGAGCAACGCCGTGACGGTGGAGATCCGCCGCATGGGTGGCGGCTTCGGCGGCAAGGAAACGCAAGGCAACCAGTTTGCCGCGCTCGCGGCGATAGCTGCCAAGAAGCACCATCGCGCCGTGAAAATCCGACCCGACCGCGACGACGATATGATCGCCACCGGCAAGCGTCATGATTTCCTCGTCGACTACGAAGCCGGCTTCGACGACGACGGCAACATTCTCGCCGTCGACTTCATGTTCGCGGCGCGCTGCGGCTTTTCGTCGGACCTGTCAGGACCGGTGACGGACCGCGCGCTGTTCCATTGCGACAACACCTATTTCTGGCCGGCGGTGCACGCGCAATCGGCGCCGCTCTACACCAACACCGTGTCGAACACCGCCTTTCGCGGCTTCGGTGGCCCGCAAGGCATGGTCGGCGCCGAACGTGTCATCGACGAGGTGGCCTTTGCCGTCGGCAAGGACCCGCTCGAAATCCGCAAGAAGAATTTCTACGGCACCTCAGACCGCAACATAACGCCCTACCACCAGACGGTTGAGGACAACATCATCCACCGCATCGTTGCCGAGCTGGAGGCGAGTTCGGACTATGCAAGCCGCCGCCGTATCATCGATGCCTTCAACGCCAACAGTCGCTTCATCAAGCGCGGGCTGGCGCTGACGCCGGTCAAGTTCGGCATCTCGTTCACCGCCACGCACTACAACCAGGCCGGCGCGCTGGTGCATGTCTATACCGACGGTTCGGTGCATCTGAACCATGGCGGCACCGAGATGGGGCAGGGCCTCTACCTCAAGGTCGCGCAAGTGGTGGCCGAAGAATTCCAGATCGATCTCGACCAGGTGAAGATCACCGCCACGACGACCGGCAAAGTGCCGAACACCTCGGCCACCGCCGCGTCTTCCGGCTCAGACCTCAATGGCATGGCGGCGCAGAACGGCGCGAGACAGATCAAGGATAGGCTCACCGACTTCGCCGCCGAGAAATACCAGGTGCCGCGCGACCAGGTGCTGTTCCTGCCCAACCGGGTGCGCATCGGCAATCAGGAGATCCCCTTCGCCGACCTGATCAAACAGGCCTACATGGCGCGTATCCAGCTTTCCGCTGCGGGTTTCTACAAGACGCCAAAAATCCACTGGAACCGCGACAAGGGTCAGGGCCGTCCCTTCTACTATTTCGCCTATGGCGCCTCGTGCTCGGAAGTCTCGGTCGACACGCTGACCGGCGAATACATGGTCGAGCGCACCGACATATTGCACGAGACCGGCCGTTCGCTGAATCGCGCCATCGACCTCGGTCAGATCGAGGGTGGCTTCATCCAGGGCATGGGCTGGCTGACGACGGAGGAACTGTGGTGGGATGGCAGGGGCCGGCTACGCACCCATGCGCCGTCGACCTACAAGATCCCGCTCGCCTCCGACCGGCCGAAGATATTCAACGTGACGCTGGCTGACTGGCCGCAAGCCGGTGAGCCGACGATCCATCGCTCCAAGGCGGTCGGCGAGCCGCCTTTCCCGCTCGGCATGTCGGTGCTGCATGCTTTGTCGGATGCGGTGGCGAGCGTTGCCGACCACCGGATCTGTCCGCGTCTCGACGCTCCCGCAACACCGGAGCGGGTGCTGATGGCGATCGAACGGCTGAAAGGCGAAGCCAAGGCCGGCGCCTGAGTCCGACCCGGGGTCGGCAAGGCGTGCAATTCAGGCCGAAAAACTCTATGTTTCCCGCACGGGAATGCGAATGATGACCTCGAAAGTGCAAAGCCTGAAAGACTTCCTTGCTGGCCAAGGCCGCATCGCTTTGGTCGAGGTGGCGGGGACAAAAGGCTCGACGCCGCGCGAGAAGGGCGCCTTCATGCTCGTCTCGGCCGCAGCGATATCGGGCACGATCGGCGGCGGCCAACTCGAATATATGGCGATCGACAAGGCCCGGCAGATGCTCTTCTCCCCCCTTGAGGGGGAAGAGGAGCGATCGGCCGAAGGCCGAGAAAAAGCCAACGATTTGGTTTTTTCAGCGACGAGCGCCCGGAGCCATAGCGAAGGGCAGGCCGCGAAGCGGCCAGAGGGGGTCGGCACAGGCAGCGCGCGACTTAAGACAACGTCGAGCACTGCCGCAACGACCCCATCCGGCGGCTTCGCCGCCACCTTCCCCTCAAGGGGGAGGGATACCCGCATCGGGGTCGACGAAGTGTGCGCCACGCTCGACGTTCCGCTCGGGCCGGAAATCGGCCAGTGCTGCGGCGGCAGGGTCGAGGTGCTGATCCGGCTGGTCGATGCGGCGCTGGCGCAAGAACTGATCGCCGCCGCGGAAGCCGAGGAAGCACACCTGCCGCATGTCTATATCTTCGGCGGCGGCCATGTCGGCCAGGCGCTGGCCTCGGCAGTGGCCTTGCTGCCTGTGCATGTCGTCGTCATCGAGACGCGGGCCGAGGCGCTGGAAGGCATGCCGGAAACCGTCGAAACCAGTCTGACACCGATGCCCGAAGCAATGGTGCGCAAGGCCCCGGCAGGAACAGCCTTCGCCATCCTCACCCACGACCATGCGCTGGATTTCCTGATCGTCTCGGAGGCGCTGAAACGCGACGACAGCGCCTATGTCGGCATGATCGGCTCGAAGACCAAGAAGGCAACGTTCAGAAACTGGTTCCTGAAATCGGCCGATGGAAGCGAGGCGGACTTTGCCCGCCTCGTCTCGCCGATCGGCAGCGATGCGGTCAAGGACAAGCGACCGCAAGTCATCGCGGCGCTTGCGGCCGCGGAGATCATGACAGCGATCGTCGCCCGTTCAACTTCGACAGTTCCGGGTGAAGCCGATCGCAAGGCGATGGCTGGCTAACGCTACGTCTATTCCTTCTCCTGCGTGTGCGCTTCCAGGAACCACAGCAATTTGTCGAGTGAGCGCGAATAGGCGGTGAAGATGTCGGCGGTGTCGGCATCGCCGGCGTCCGCGGCCTCGTCGATCGCCGCGCGCGTCAATTTGGCTGCTGCCGCGTAGCGGTCGATCAGCGCCGCCAGATGATCCTTGGTCTTGTGGATGTCGGTCGGATAAGGCTTCAGCTTGGTCGCCTTCGCCACCTCCTGCGATGTGCCATGCGCGGTGCCGCCGAGCTGCGCGGCGCGCTCGGCAATGATGTCGACATGGCCGTCGATCTCCTTGCGGAACGTGTCCAGCATCTCGTGGATGGCGATGAACTGCGGCCCCTTGACGTTCCAATGCGCCTGCTTGGTGATCAGCGCCAGATCGATGGCATCTGCAAGGCGGGCGTTCAAGAGATCGATCGACTCCTTCTTGGCGTTGGATTTCAGATCGTTCTTGGTGACGATGGCGTCCATGATTGGCTCCTGTGGCGGTTGGGGAGAGGGGTGGATATGGGGGGGCGATCTCCAATAACGGCCGCGACCCCCTCGCCCGCGCACGGCCGATACAAGGCTCAAAACGGCAACACGTGACTTTCGTTCCGATCAAAGTCCGTCAAATTAGCTTGCGGGTTCTGAACCGCAGCGCGATTTGCGGGCTGTGAGCAAAAGTCACAGCTGCTCCTCGCTTTCCTCGGTTCTCAATTGGCCAAGGACAGTGTTTCCTGCGCGCCATTCAGCACGAGGCGAGGTCAGATGGACGTATTGAGAATCGCGGCTTTTTCGGATGGCGACACCGGCGGCAATCCTGCCGGGGTGGTGATAGGGGATATCCTTTCCGATGCGGCGGACATGCAGGGCGTTGCGGCAGAGGTTGGATTTTCTGAAACCGCCTTTGCCGCGCGCGAGGGTGACGGCTGGCGCGTCCGCTACTTTTCGCCGGAGTCGGAAGTTCCCTTCTGCGGACATGCCACGATCGCCCTTGGTGCGGCGCTGGTCCGGCAGTTTGGCGACGGGACCTTCAAGTTGAGCCTCAACCAGGCCGGCATCACCGTCGAAGGTTTTCGCGATGGCCCCAACATTACCGCCGCGCTGCAGTCGCCGCCGACGCGTAGCAAACCAGCCTCGGCAGCACTGATCGACGAGGCGCTGGCGCTTTTCGGCTATGCCTCCGGCGATCTCGATCCGGCGATTCCGCCGGCGCTGATCCATGGTGGCGCGGATCATTTTGTTCTGGCGCTGAATTCGCGAAAAGCGCTCGCCGCCATGGCCTATGAGCTGAAAGCCGGTCAGGCCTTGATGCGGCGCGAAGGGCTGGTCACCATCCTGCTCGCCTACGCCGAAACGCCGCGCCTTTTCCACACCCGCAATCCGTTTGCCTCCGGCGGCGTCTATGAGGATCCGGCGACCGGGGCCTCGACGGCGGCATTTGCCGGCTATCTGCGCGACCTTGGCTGGCCGCATGGCGGCGCCATCGATATCGTACAAGGCGAGGATATGGGCATGCGTTCGCGCCTGCATGCCGACATTCCGCCCGCACCTGGCAGCTCGATCAGGGTTTCCGGAACCGCCCGGATGATGGACGCCGGCTGAAGCGCAGCCGCACGGCTCAGGCCGACAACGGCCGTTTCAAGCCCAGGTGGTCGCACAGCGTGTGGCCTTCATAGTCCTTGCGGAAAAGGCCGCGCCGCTGCAGTTCCGGCACGACGAGCGTGGCAAAGGCATCGAGTTCGCCGGGAAAATATGACGGCATGACATTGAAACCGTCTGCAGCACCCCCTTCGAACCGCGCCTGCAATTCGTCGGCGATCTGGGCTGGCGTTCCGACGATGCGCCAGTGGCCGCGCGCGCCGGCGAAATGGCGCGCAAGCTGGCGGATGGAGAGCTTGTCGCGGCGCGACTGCTCGACGACCAGCGCCTGCCGGCTCTTCATCCCTTCGCTGGGCGGCAGCTCCGGTAATGGCCCGTCGATGGGATAGCGCCACAGATCGGAGATGCTCAGATAGCTGGACAGCAGCGCGACGCCGACATCGTCGGGGATCAGCTCCTGCAATTCCTCATGCTTCTCACGGGCTTCCGATTCCGTTGCGGCCACCACGGGCGCCACGCCCGGCATGATCTTGATGTCGTTCGGCTCTCGCCCATAGGCCGCCAGGCGCCCCTTGAGATCGTCGTAGAAGGCCTTTGCTTCCTCGAATGTCTGCGCCGCGGTGAACACCACGTCGGCGGTGCGGGCGGCAAGGTCGCGGCCGACATCCGAGGCGCCGGCCTGAACCATCACCGGCGCGCCCTGCGGCGAACGCGGCAGGTCGAGCGGGTCGCGCACCGAGAAACTCTGGCCGTCGTGGCCGCCGTCGAGCTTGCCATGCCAAAGTCCGGTGACCACCTCGGCGAACTCACGCGCACGCTCGTAGCGGTCTGCGTGTGGACGCAGGCCGGTCGAGCCGAAATTGGCGGCCTCGATGGGACTGCCCGAGGTGACCAGGTTCCAGCCGGCGCGGCCGCCGCTCAGCTGGTCGAGCGACAGGAAGGTCCGCGCCAGCCCGTAGGGCTCGTTGTAGCTTGTCGACGCCGTGGAGACGAGGCCGATGCGGCTGGTCTGGACCGCAAGCGCCGAAAGCAGGCTGATCGGCTCGAAGCCGATCGAACGCGAGGTCTGACTGGCGATGCCGACATTGGCCTCGCGCAAGCCGGCGGCGTCCTCGCAGAAGACCATGTCGAATTTTGCCGCCTCCGCCGTCCGCGCCAATTGGATGTAGTGGTCGATGTCGATGCCCGCCGTCACATGCGCTTGTGGGTGGCGCCAGGCGGCAATGTGGTGGCCTGTCGCCCACAGGAAGGCGCCAAGCTTCATCTGACGTCGACCGGCGGTCATGGTTCGCCTCCCCCTGCAAGCCCGAGACGCGAGCGCAGCGTCGTGCCTCGATAGTCCAGCCGAAGCAGGCCGCGACGACGAAGCTCCGGCAGTACGCGGTCGGCGAAATCGTCGAGCGCCGACACATGGGGCGGCATCAGCATGTTGAAACCGTCGCAAGCTTCTGAGCGAAAGCACTCTTCGAGCCTGTCCGCAAATGCGTCGGTGCTGTCGATGACCGGCGCTATGGTCATCAGCACCTTCACCGCATCACGACCCAACGCCAGCGCCCGGCGCTTCAGATCGTCATAAAACACCTTGGCGCGTTCGGCCGATTGCTCGTCCAGCAGGATGACATCGGCGCTGCGAGCGGCAATATCCATGTCGGACCCCGATAGGCCGGACATGACGAGCACCGGCGTATCCTGCGGCGACCGCGCCACGTTCAGCGGTCCGCGCACGGAAAAGAACTCGCCCTTGTGGTCGAGCAGATGCATCTTTTCGGGGTCGTGGAAGCGACCGCCGCTTTTGTCGAACAACAGTGCGTCCGCATCCCACCCGTTCCACAAGCCCCTAACGATGCCGACATATTCCTCCGTGCGGCGGCGAAACTCGTCGCCGGAAAACCCGTCCGGCCGGCTGAAATTGGCCGCCTCGCGCGGAGCGGCAGACAGGATCGCGTTCCAGCCGGCGCGGCCATGGCTGATGACGTCGAGCGAGGCGAAACGGCGCGCCAGATTGTAGGGCTGGTGGGCGACCGTCGACGCAGCGGCGACGAGGCCGATGCTGCTCGTCACCGTCGCCAGCGCCGCCAGCAAGGTCGTCGCTTCGAACGGCACTTGCCGGTTCGATGTGTCGCTGGCGGAAGCCGGCGCGGAATCGGCAAGTACCACCATGTCCAGCCCGGCCGCTTCGGCCTTTTGCACGAACCGGGCCAGAAGGCTGAAGTCCGCACCGGCGGCTGGCATCCCGTCGGAAGCAGCATTTCCCGGGAGCAATGAAACGGCGAGATGCATTGTAGCGCCGTTGCCCATTAATCTTCTCTGCTGAAAGAATTTCCAGCCAAACTATGTCCGCTTTTGCGGAAAGCAACCCGGCGCGTGGTGCCAGCAGGCTATCATTTGCCGGCCAGCAGATCCTTGATCAGCCGCTGGCAGCGCTCGGCCATGAAGTCGAGCAGCAGCCGCACCTTCGGGTCCTGCAGCTTCTTGTGCGGATAGACGGCGGCGAACTGCACCGGCGTCGGCGGCGTGTCGGCGAGGATCACCTTCAGCCGCCGGTCGCGGATGAACGGCTCGACCTCGAAGCGCGGCTTGTTGATGATGCCGCGGCCAGATAGCGCCCAGCCGGTCAGCACATCGCCATCATCTGTGTCGTAGGGCCCGTGCACCTCGAATTTCTGCGGACCGCCCGGCATCTGCAGCGTCCACACATATTCGCGCGCGCCGGAATAGCGCAGCATCAGGCAGTCGTGCTTCTTGCCGATCAGTTCGTGAGGCTCGGTCGGCTCGCCACGCGCCTCCAGATATTTCGGCGCCGCCACCAGCACCCGCTCGCAATCCATGATGCCGCGCATGCGCAGGCTGGAATCCTCGATGATGCCGAGCCGGAAGGCAACATCGATGCCTTCCTTCATGATGTCGACATTGTGGTCGGAAAGCCTCAGCCGCACCTCGATATCGGGGTATTTGTCGTGGAAGTCGGGAATACCCGACGCCACCAGCCGCCGTCCAAGGCCAAGCGGCGCCGTCACCTTGATCGTGCCGCGCGGCTGGCCGGAAAGTGCCGAGACCGCGGCTTCCGCTTCGGTGATCGCTTCCAGCACCTGCTTGGCGCCGGAATAAAACACCGTGCCGTGCTCGGTCGGCATCAACTGCCGCGTCGTGCGGTTGAACAGCCGCACGCCAAGGTGTTTTTCGAGTTCCTTGATACGGTTGGAGGCAACCGCCGGCGAAATGCGCATATCGCGGCCCGCCGCCGACAGGTTGCCGAGTTCGACGACGCGGACGAAAACAGCGATGTTGTCGAGATAGGCCATGCGGATTTCGTGGCTCTCATGCGGCTGCGCTAAGTGAGCCTAGTATTTTCCATTTTTTTTTGAAAGTCATCGTGCACCTCGCCCCTTTCCGTTTGCGCTCCAGCCCGTAAAGTCGCCCAATCGGCAGGGACGACGTCAATGATGGATTTCGCAATTTTCTGGGACTGGCTGAGTTTCGCCGTGCGCTGGCTGCATGTCGTCACCGGCATCGCCTGGATCGGCTCCTCCTTCTATTTCGTCGCGCTCGACCTTGGCCTGCGCCAGCGTCCGGGCATGCCGGTCGGCGCCTTCGGCGAAGAATGGCAGGTCCATGGCGGCGGCTTCTACCACATCCAGAAATATCTGGTGGCGCCGGCCGAAATGCCCGAGCATCTGACCTGGTTCAAATGGGAATCCTACGCCACCTGGCTGTCGGGCTTCGCCATGCTGTGCGTCGTCTACTATGCCGGCGCCGACCTGTTCCTGATCGACCCGAATGTGCTTGCCATGTCGGTGCCGGTTGGCATCTGCCTGTCGCTGGCGACCATCGGCGTCGGCTGGGTGGTCTACGATCTCCTGTGCCGGTCGCCGCTGGGCAAGAGCGACACCGGCTTGATGCTGGTGCTCTATGGCGTGCTGGTGTTCATCGCCTGGGGGCTCACCCATCTGTTCACGGGACGCGCCGCCTTCCTGCATCTTGGCGCCATCACCGCGACGATCATGTCGGCCAACGTCTTCATGGTCATCATTCCCAACCAGAAGATCGTCGTCGCCGACCTTGTCGCGGGACGCAAACCCGATCCGAAATACGGCAAGATCGCCAAGCAGCGCTCGCTGCACAACAATTACCTGACGTTGCCGGTCCTGTTCCTGATGCTGTCGAACCACTATCCGCTGGCGTTCGGCACGCAGTTCAACTGGGTGATCGCCTCGCTGGTGTTCATCATCGGTGTGCTGATCCGGCACTATTTCAACAGTGTGCACGCGCGCAAGGGCAACCCGACCTGGACCTGGCTGGCCGCAACCATCCTGTTCGTCGTCATCATCTGGCTGTCGACGGTGCCGAAGGTTCTAACCGGCGAGCCCAAGGCTTCCGCCGCTGCCGAGATCTATGTTGCCTCGGCGCATTTCCCGGCCGTGCGCGACACGGTGCTAGGCCGTTGCTCGATGTGCCATACGGCGGAGCCGGTCTATGAAGGCATCTACCATGCGCCGAAGGGCGTGATACTGGACACCGATGCCGGCATCGCCGAGCACGCCCGCGAGATCTATCTGCAGGCCGGCCGCAGCCATGCCATGCCGCCCGCCAACGTCACCCAGATTACCGACAAGGAGCGGGCACTGCTGGTGGCCTGGTTCGAAGGCGCGGGAAAATAAGCATGACCTCCACACTTCTGCGCGGCCGCACGCTCACCTTCTTGCGCTGGCCTGAAGCCATCGATGACCATTCCGCCTGGCGTTACGAGGAAGATGGCGGCCTGCTGATCCGCGACGGCAGGATCGTCGCCGCCGGCGCCTATACGCAAGTCGAGAAACGGGCCGGCGAAGGGGCGAAAAGAATCGACCACCGGCCGCATCTGCTGCTGCCGGGCTTCATCGACGCGCATGTGCATTTTCCGCAGATGCAGGTCATCGCCTCCTACGGCGCCGAACTGCTCGACTGGCTGAACACCTACACCTTTCCGGAAGAGACGAAGTTCGCCAATGCCCAACATGGCCGCCGTATCGCGCGGCTGTTCCTGGACGAGATGGTGCGCCACGGCACGACGACGGTCGCCGCCTACTGCTCCGTGCACAAGGCTTCCGCCGAAGCCTTCTTCGCCGAGTCGCATGACCGCAACATGCTCAACATCGCCGGCAAGGTGATGATGGACCGCAATGCGCCGGAGGGCGTGCTCGACACGCCGCAATCGGGCTACGACGACAGCAAGGCGCTGATCGCGCAATGGCATGGCAAGGGGCGGCAGCACTACGCCATCACGCCGCGCTTCGCCATCACCTCGTCGCCGGAACAGCTGGAGATGGCCGGTGCGCTCTGCCGTGAGCATCCGGACCTGCACATGCAGACGCATCTGTCGGAAAACCACGCCGAGATCGCCTTCACCCAAAAACTCTATCCGCAGGCGCGCGACTATACCGATGTCTACGAGCACTACGGCTTGTTGGGGAAAAAGAGCCTTTTCGGCCACTGCATCCATTTGTCAGAGCGCGAGGCCGATGCGCTGTCGGACAGCGGTTCGGTTGCGGTGTTCTGCCCGACTTCCAACCTGTTCCTCGGCTCCGGCCTGTTCAATTATCAGCGCTACCGCACGCGTGACAAAGCCCTCCGGATTGCGGCTGCCACCGATGTCGGCGGCGGCACCAACTATTCGATGCTGCGCACCATGGACGAGGGCTACAAGGTCATCGCGCTGAACGGCGAGAAGCTGAACCCATTCCAGTCCTTCTGGCAGCTCACCCGCGGCAATGCCGAGGCGCTGTCGGTCGCGGAAAAAGTCGGCACACTGGACCAGGGTACCGATGCCGACATCGTCGTGCTCGACACCAGCGCCACGCCGGCGATGCGGCTGCGCATGGAGACGGTGAACACGCTGGCCGAAGAGCTGTTTCTGCTGCAGACGCTTGGCGATGATCGTGCCGTGCGCGAGGTCTATGTCGCGGGACGGGCGGCCAAGAGCGAGATCCCGGTCCCGCACGTCTCGGCTTGACCCGGCGACAGCCATCGGTCAAAGCGTGCGGCGAGATTGACAGGGGAACGACATGGCCGTTGCCGAAGACATCGAGACCATCAAGAGACAGGAAGCGACCCTTGTCTTTTCCACCTTTGACGAGGCTGTCGCTTTCAAGATCGGCTCGGTGATCCGCGAGCGGGCGCTGGCCGAGAACATGCCGATCATCGTCGACATCAGGACTTTCGACCGGCCGCTGTTTTACGCGGCGATGCCGGGCTCGAACGCCTCCAATCCGGATTGGGCACGGCGCAAGATCAATGTGGTGAAACGGTTCCTGAGAAGCACCTATCGCATGGTGCTGGAGCAGCAGCGCCCCGACCGCAGCTTCAAGCCCGGCGAAGGGCTGGACATCGTTGACTATGTGCTGGCCGGCGGCGGCTTTCCGATAACGGTCAAGGGCGCCGGCGTCATCGGCGCGATTACCGTCTCCGGCCTGCCGGAGCGCGACGACCATGGCGTCGTCGTCGAAGCAATTTGCAGCCATCTCGGCCTCGACGCGCGCGAACTGGCACTGCCACCGGAAGCCAAATGACCAAGATCGATCCCAAGCCCTTCCTAACGTCCATCTTCAATGCCGCCGTGGCCGCCGCTGATCCCCAGAGAACCATCAGGGATCATTTGCCGGCAAAGCCAAAGGGGCGGACCATCGTCATCGGCGCCGGCAAAGGCTCGGCGCAGATGGCGGCGGCTTTTGAGAAGGTGTGGGACGGGTCGATCGAAGGCCTGGTCGTCACCCGCTACGGCTATGGCGCGAAATGCGAACGCATCGAGATCATCGAAGCGGCGCATCCGGTGCCGGACGCCGCCGGCCTCGAAGCATCGCGCCGGCTGTTGGCGAAGGTGCAGGGGCTGACTGAGGACGATCTGGTCGTGGCGCTGATTTCCGGTGGCGGCTCGGCGCTCTTGCCCTCGCCCGCCGGAACCCTGACGCTGGCCGACGAGATCGCCGTCAACGAGGCGCTGCTCGCCTCCGGCGCGCCGATTGCGGCGATGAACACTATCCGCAAGCACGTCTCCACCATCAAGGGCGGCAGGCTGGCGGCCGCCGCATTTCCGGCCAGGGTTGTCTCATTGGTCGTCTCCGACATTCCCGGCGACAATCCAGCGCTGGTCGCCTCCGGCCCCACGGTTCCCGATTCAGGCAGCCGCGAGGATGCGCTGGCGTCGATATCAGCCTATGGCATGAAGCTGCCGGCCGCTGTGATGGCGCATATCAATTCGCCGGCGGCCGACGCGCCACGGGCGGATGATGCGCGTTTTGCCCGCAATGAAGTGCACCTGATCGCCTCGGCCGGCGTGTCGCTGGAAGCGGCGGCAGCGGAAGCGAAACGGCAAGGCATCGAAGCGATTATCCTCTCCGACTCGATCGAGGGCGAGGCGCGCGAGGTCGGCGGCGTCCACGCGGCGATCGCGCGCGAAGTGGCGACGCGAAACCGACCATTCAGGAAGCCAGTGCTGGTCCTGTCGGGCGGCGAGACGACCGTGACCTTGCGGGCAAAAGGCAAGGGCGGTCGCAACAGCGAATTCCTGCTCGCCTTCGCCATCGGCATCAGCGGCGCGGAGGGCATCCATGCGCTGGCCGCCGACACCGACGGCATCGACGGCTCGGAAGACAATGCCGGCGCCTTCGCCGACGGCTCGACGGTGTCGCGGATGCGGGTGACGGGCGTCGATGCCAAGGCCATGCTCGCAGGCAACAACGCCTGGACAGCGTTCAACGCCGTCGGCGATCTTTTCCTGCCCGGCCCGACCGGGACCAATGTGAATGACCTCAGGGCGATCCTGATCCGGTAGGGCAATACCAGGGGAAGTGGGTCACGGGAATTGCGAAACAAAATACATCAGGCAGCCATCAGTCGTTTCACTTGCTTCATATCCTGCAGGAACCGCTCGCGCTCGGCCTCCTTGTCCGAAGGTTGTTTAATACGCAGGATGAAGGAGGGATGGATGGTGATGAAGACGCGCAAGCCGTCTTCGCGCTCGATCACTTGACCGCGCATTTTGGTCACCGGGATCGCCTTCCCCAACAGCGACAACGCCGCCGTTGCACCAAGCGCCACGGCGAGATCCGGCTTGATCAGTTCGAATTCGCGGTCGAGCCACCAGCGGCAGGCCTGAACTTCCCCGGCATTCGGCTTGGAATGGATGCGACGCTTGCCGCGCGGTTCGAATTTGAAATGCTTGACCGCATTCGTGACATAGACTTTCTGACGATCGACTCCGGCGTCGTCCAGTATCACGTCGAAGACCTTGCCAGCCGGGCCGACGAAGGGCTTGCCGGCGAGATCTTCCTGATCGCCAGGCTGTTCGCCGACGAAGATCACCCTGGCATTGTCGGGCCCTTCACCGAACACGGTCTGCGTCGCCTCGCGCCACAGCGGGCAGCGGTGGCAACCCTTCGCCACCTCTCGCAGTTCGGAAATGGTGCCGGCGTCATCGTCCTTTACCGTTTCTGCAGGCTCATGCTTCGGCCAGTGTCTTGCCTGCACCTTGGCGTGGTGCGGTGCAGGTGTCGTCGGCATTCTGGCAATCATGTCCATGGCGGCCTTGTCCGCTCCTGCGATCAGCTCTGGAATGAGCGAGGCTTCGGGAAGGTTCCGCCAATATTTCTTAGGCATCTCCTTCTGCATTGCCTTCACCTTGAGCCTCGCCGGATTGAAGATGTTCTTAAAATAGGTCAGCCACAGCGCCTCGGCATCGTCTTGCGCCGGCGCATCGCCTTTGGCGGCGCCGGGGCCGATCGCCAGTCTCTCGCCATCCCAATCGGCGGATGCATACGGCGTCAGGATCGTCCAGCGCATGCCGGTGAAGCGTTTGACGAAGAAGCTCGCATTGCGCTCGACAATGAAATGATCAGGCTCGAACCAGGCGACATAGCGTTCGCCGGCGCCATCGTCGATCTTCCGGAAGCGCACGAAGGCACGCATCTTGTGGATGTCGCGGCGCACCGCCTTTTCCATGGTTTCGAGGCGTCTGGTATCGACATCCGATGCGATCGCCAGCAGCTTTGGCTCGTCGCGCAAGCGCCAAAGCATCCGATAGAGGAAAGCGAACCGGCCGGGATCGGAATGGCAAAAAGCGGTTTGAGCGTGTTCGATGAAATCGCGTGGTACGACGAGTTGTGCTCCCGTCGGCACAGCCGGCAAATAGGCCTGATCGGAGTCCGCAGCGACACTCCAACTGATGTCCTCGGGCCTGACTTCATCAAGTGCCAGTCGGCGTGCCGCGTCGCGCCAGCCGGCGAAGTCGGTCTCGCTGTCGAGCCGTACATAGTATCGGGCAAGATCGAGCTCAGCCGGCTGCATGGTCAAAACAGCGACAGCTGTTCGCAGGATCGCACGATCTTGTCGCGCAGGCCCGCCTTGTCGGTGAGCGCGCCCGGCGACCATCCTTCGGCGATGATGAATGGTCGCAGCTTGGCGATCGATTGGCACAGCCGTCCGACATCCTCGAGCCGCAGCCGCCGGCGGCGGCGCGTCTCCAGGATTTTCGCGATCACCTTGGTGCCGAGACCCGGAACCCGCAGCAGCGCTTCGCGGTCGGCGCGATTGATATCGACGGGAAACTGTCCCCGGTTGCGCAGCGCCCAGGCCAGCTTCGGGTCGATGGCGAGGTCAAGCATGCCGTCGCTGCTGCCGGCCAGGATTTCCGGCTGCGAAAACCCGTAGAAGCGCATCAGCCAATCAGCCTGGTAAAGGCGGTGTTCGCGCATCAAAGGCGGCTTCTGCAAGGGTAGCGACGACGACGAATCCGGGATCGGGCTGAAGGCGGAATAGTAGACGCGCCTGAGATGATAGCTGCCATACAGGCGCGCGCTGGTGCGCAATATCCCGTCGTCGGAGGTCTTGTCGGCGCCGATGATCATCTGGGTCGACTGGCCGCCTGGCGCGAAGCGTTCGCGCTTTTTGGTCCTCAGCGTCGGTTCGGCCTTCTCCTCCATCTTCTGGCGCAGTCTGGCCATCGAAAGCCGGATCGTTTCCGGCTTCTTCTCCGGCGCCAGTCTTTTCACCCCTTCGTCGGTCGGCAACTCGACATTGATCGACAGCCGGTCGGCATAGATTCCTGCCTTCTCGACCAGTTCCCGCGAACTTTCAGGGATGGTTTTCAGATGTATGTAGCCGGAAAACTTCTCTTCCAGCCGCAACCGCCGCGCGACTTCGACCATCTCGCCCATGGTCTCGTCCGGCGAGCGGATGACGCCCGAAGACAGGAACAGGCCCTCTATATAGTTGCGCCGATAGAAATCCATGGTCAGCTTCACCACCTCATCGATGGTGAAGCGGGCGCGGCGCACATTCGAGGATGAGCGGTTGATGCAATAGCTGCAGTCGTAGATGCAGAAATTGGTCAGCAGGATTTTCAGCAGTGAAATGCAACGACCGTCCGGCGCGTAGGAATGGCAGATGCCCATTCCTTCGGTGGAACCGATGCCGCCGGATTTCAGCGAATCCTTTTTTGCCGCGCCAGACGACGCACAGGAAGCGTCGTATTTGGCGGCATCGGACAGGATCGCGAGTTTTTCGCGGACGGGAAGTGTGGCCATACGTTCATGATATGTTCTAGACAGCTGCCACGCTATCACATTTGACGTAGGCGGTGAAAAAGTGATCGCCGCTCGGATCAGCTGTCTTCCGGCGCGGATCACACCTCGTGCAGATAGAGGTGGTAGTCCAGTTCGCTGACTGTGCGTGCCACGCGCAGATATTCGGATTGCTTGATCGCCACGAATGTCCGGTGCAGGTCTTCGCCGAGAGCGCCTTTCAGGAAGTCGGACGCCCTTGCCGCTTCGATCGCGGCGCGCCAGTCCACCGGCATTGTCGTGCGCGTGATTGCTGATTCGTAGCCATTGCCGGTGGTCTCAGGCCCGGGGTCGAGCCCTTCGTCCAGACCTTTGACGATTCCGGCCAGCACCGTCGCCGCGATCAGGTAGGGATTGGCGTCGACGCCGGACGGCCGGTGCTCGATGCGCCGGTTCTTGGCGTCGCCCGCCGGCACGCGCAGCGCCACCGAACGGTTGTTGACGCCCCAGGTCGGCGCCACCGGGGCGTAAGATTGCGAGACGAAGCGCCGCCACGAATTAGCATGGGGGGCAAACACCAGCATCGATTCCGCCATGGTCTGGATCAGCCCACCGAGCCCCTGCAGCAGCGGCAGCGACCAGCTTTCGCCGCCGGCTTCGGCAAACACGTTCCTGCCGGTCTTGTCCTGCAGCGAGACATGGAAATGCATGCCCGAGCCGGCATATTTCTCGATCGGCTTGGCCATGAAGCAGGCGGTGACGCCATGACGGCGCGCCTGCGCCCGCACCAGCCGCTTCAGCATGACGAGGTCGTCGGCCGCGCGCATCACGTCCTTGCGGTAGTTCAGCGTCAACTCGTACTGGCCCGGCGCGTATTCGGAGATGACCGTCTCGGCCGGAATGCCTTGCACCTTGGCCGCCGCATAGATGTCGGAAAACAGCGGTTCCATGCCGTGCAGATGGTCGACGGAATAGACCTCGGTCTTGGCCGAACGACGGCCGTCGAGCACGGCGTCCGCCGGCTTCACCTTGCCGTCCGCATCGCGCTCGTTGGCGAGCAGGAAGAATTCGAGCTCGAAGGCGCCGGCCGGATAAAGGCCTTTCGCCGCCAGTATGTTCACCTGGCGGGCCAGCGCCAGCCGAGGGTCAGACGACATCGGCTGGCCGTCGAGATGGTACATCGCCATCAGCACCTGGCCGCGCGGCGGCTGCGTGCCGAACAGCGGCACCAGTGTGCCGGGGATCGGCCATGCCCGCAGGTCGCCGTCGCCGGTCGTCCAGATCAGCCCGGTCTCGTGGACATCCTCGCCGGTGATGTCGAGGCCGAGGATCGAGATCGGCATGTGCCGGCCGCCTTCGAAGATGCTCATCAATTCGTGCCTGCGCACGATCTTGCCGCGCCCGACGCCATTGGCGTCGGTCAGCACGATGTCGAAGGCCTCGATCTCGGGATGGGCGTCGAGAAAGGCTTGCGCTTCGGTGGGCGAGGACCCCGAAGGCGAGGTCAGCATGGCATTGGGGTTGTCCATGGCCGCTTGTCTCATGCCGCAAGCTTTGCCGCAACCGCTGCGAAGGCGGTGATCAGCCGGTTGACCTGGGCAGCGCTGGTCGCCGGCGAGATCAGCATCATGTTGTGGAAGGGTGCGATCAGCACGCCGCGATTGACCAGCGCAACATGGATTGCGGCTTCGAGTTCCGGCGCGTGCGCCGCCTCAGCTTCGCCTCCATTCCTGAGCGAGCCGGGCGCGCAGATGAACTCGACGCGAGCGCCGACACGGGCAACATGCCAGGGCAGGCGGTAGCGGTCGATGACGGCGGTCAGCCCGGCGTCGAGCCGCCGCGCCAGACGGTCCATCCGGGCGTAGTTCTCATCGGTCATCACCTCTTCGAGCGTGGCGCGCATCGCCGCGAACTGCAGCGGGTTGGCCGACAGCGTCGTGCCCATGCCGGAATAGCCCGGCTCCTTGGTCCTGCTGTAGGCGGCGTAGCGCGTGGCGACGTCGTCGCTCATGCCCCATACACTTGCCGGCACCCCGCCGGCGATCGGCTTGCCCAACACGAACAGGTCCGGCTCAAGCCCGTATGCCCTGGTATAGCCGCCAGGGCCGGTCGAGATCGTGTGCGTCTCGTCGATCAACAGCAGCGTACCGGCCGCACGCGTCAATTTGCGCAGTGCGTCGTGAAAACCGGGATCGGGCAGCACCATGCAGGAATTGGTCAGCACCGGCTCGGTGATGACACAAGCAATTTGCCTGTCCCGGAGTGCTACCTCCAGCGCTGGCAGATCGTTGAACTCGATGACATCAGTCGCCCGGGTCAGGTCGCGGAATTCACCCGCCAGGCCAGGCCGGTTGACCGGTCTGCCATCAACCAGCCGCACCATCGTCTCGTCGACCGAGCCGTGATAGCAGCCGTTGAAGACGAGGATCTTTTCCCGACCCGTCACGGCGCGGGCAACGCGCAGTGCAAAACGATTGGCATCGGTCGCCGTCGTTGCGATCTGCCAGAAGGGCAGGCCGAAGCGCTGTTGCAGCAGCGGGCCGATGGCGAGTGCATCCTCGCTGGGCAGCATGTAGGTCAGGCCGCGTCCGGCCTGGCGGCGGATGGCACGGGCGACCGGCGGCGGCGAATGGCCGAACATAGAACCGGTGTCGCCGAGACAGAAATCATCGATCCGGTTGCCATCGATATCGGTGATGGTGGCGCCCTTGGCGCTGTCGACCAGGATCGGGAACGGCGTCGGCCAGTCGTTCATCCAGTGCATCGGTACGCCGCCGAAGAAGCCGGGCAGGCCATTGCCGATTTTCGCCGCCGATTTCGGCCGTGCCTCGCGGAAGGCTTCCGCCTCGGTTTCGCGCAGTTCGGCGATGCGCGTGGCGCTGATGCCACCGATCGGTGTGCTCGAATGGTCGATTGAATGCATAAAGGCCCCTCTCGCCGGGCACTGTAGACATTAGCGATCCGCAACCGCAATTGGCCGCCTGGCTACCCTGCATTGGTTCAGCGGCCACAGTGACGGACACTTGACCTCAGGGAGCGGTCCAGCATCAATGCGGCAAGGTTTTTGGTCAGGGGGGAAAAATGCGGACGATCATCTGCACTGCAACGCTGCTGCTATCGGCCGGTACTGCCTTTGCGAGCGGCGGTATCTGGTGTTCCGCCGAGGATGCAGCGGCAACATTCCAGGTCGAAGCCGGCGTCACCCGGGGCATGGGCGGCCCAACCTTCAACTTTCGCGGCGATCTCGAAATTCTGGGCCGACCCTCCGACGACAGCCTGCGCAAGACGGTCTTCGAGGATTCCAACCTGACGCAGTATTGGCTCGACGGCAAGGAACTGCGGCTGAACATCTATCGCGAACACGAGGTCGCGCAACGCTTCAACTCGGTCGAACTGACGATCCTGACCAAGACCAGCGACGAAGGGGTCTATGACGGGCGCTATACGCTCGCCATCTATGACGCTGCTGCGGATACGGACCAGGAAGGCAAGCCGGTGGAAGTCACCGGCAAGGTATCCTGTGGAGTCGAATAGGGAAGACTACGCCGAAATGTCGATGACGCCGCAATCGCCGGCGGCGCTGCCGAAGGCGACGCGACGCTCTTCCTTGTCCCACATCATCGAGGTGATGGCGCCCTTGCCCGGCCGGCGCAGCAGCACCTCCTTGGCGTCGGCAAAGCGCACCGCCATCACCATGCCGTCGTCATAGCCGACGGCGACGACATCCTGGCTCGGATGGCAGGCGACCGCCGTCACCATGGCGTTGCCGCGCGTGCCGAGCTCCAGCGGTGCCTTGCCCATCGGCCCGTCCTTGCCCGAAAACGGCCAGACGATCGCTGCCGGCGCGCCGGAACTCGCCAGCCATTTGCCCTTGGCGCTCCACGACAGGCTTTTGACCTTGCCGGGATAGCCGGTCATGCGCATGTGCTTGCCGTCGGCGAGCTTCCAGCCATGCAGCGCGTTTTCCTGCATGGTGGTGACGAGGAAGGCGCCATCCGGCGAGAACGTGATGCCGGTATGGGCACCGGCCCATTCGAGCTCGACCGGCTTGCCCTCGGCCGCCGGGAAATGCAGTGTCGCGCCATTGTAGCGGGCGACGCCGAAACGCATGCCCTTGGGCGAGAACGCCAGCCCCTCGACCGAGCGCGGGTGCGCAAATTCCTTGGTCTTGCCGTCTGCAAAGCGCACGAAGGCGGTCTTGCCGGTGGCATAGGCGATGGCGCCTTGCGGTCCGGCGGCGACGCTGGTTATCCATTTTTTGCCGGCGCTCGCCAGTTCCTGGACGTTGCCGCCAGCGGCAGTCGAAAAAATCTTGCCGTCCTCGCCGCCGGTGATCAGCCGGTCGTTGGCCGCGTCATGGAAGGCGGCGAGCAGCCCGTCATTGGCTTGCATCGTCTTGTGGCCATGGTCGAGCCGGTGGACGGCGCCATCGGCCAGCGCGAAATGCGGCACGTCGCCAAGAAAGACGGCGGCGATGCAATGTCCCTGGAGATCAAGCGGGGCGACGGTGGGCATGAGAGACTATTCCATTCGAAATTTTTGCTGCCCCTCACCCTTACGGGGTTGAGCCACGGGTCTCAACCCGCCCTTCGGACCCCGCAAGGACGGGAGAGAGGTCGCCAACGTTGCAGCTAGGTGCGGCTCTTCCCTTCTCCCACAAGGGGCGAAGGGAAGAATGGCCAACGCCCCAAATTAATCTGGAAATCAGGCGGCTTGGCAGGCGTCAAAGCTGTTCTTTAGCCGCTCGGCGTCAAGTTCGCGGCCAATGAACACCAGCCGGCTCTCATGCTTCTCGCCGTCCTTCCAGGCGCGCTGGTGGTCACCTTCGATGATCATGTGGACGCCCTGGATGACATAGCGCTCATCATCGCCCTTGAGCGCGATAATGCCCTTCAGCCGCAGGATGTTCGGACCTTCCATCTGGGTGATCTTCTCGATCCACGGGAAGAACTTTTTCGAGTCCATCTCGCCGCCGCGCAGCGACACTGACTGTACCGTCACGTCATGGATGTCGGAAGGATGCGCATGGTGGTGATGATCGTGCCCGTCATGATCATGGTGGTGATGATCGTGGTCATGGTCATGATGGTCGTGGTCAGGGTGGTCGTGGTCGTCATGCGCCTCGAGGAAATGCGGATCGTTCTCCAGCGCCCGGGAAAGGTCGAAGGCGCCGCGATCGAGCACCTCGGACAGCGCTACGCCGGCGCGGGTGGTGCGATGGATCCTTGCCGCCGGGTTGATGGCGCGGATCGTCGCCTCGACCTTGTTCAGCTCTTCCGGCGTGACCAGATCGGTCTTGTTGAGCACGATGACATCGGCAAAGGCGATCTGGTCCTCGGCCTCCCTGGAATCCTTGAGGCGCAACGGCAGGTGCTTGGCATCGACCAGCGCCACTACTGCGTCGAGCCTGGTCTTGGAGCGTACGTCGTCGTCCATGAAGAAGGTCTGCGCCACCGGCACTGGATCGGCCAGTCCAGTGGTCTCGACGACGATGGCGTCGAAGCGGCCGGGCCGGCGCATCAGGCCTTCGACGACGCGGATCAGGTCGCCGCGCACCGTGCAGCAGACGCAGCCATTGTTCATTTCGTAGATTTCCTCGTCGGATTCCACGATCAATTCGTTATCGATGCCGATCTCGCCGAATTCGTTGACGATGACGGCATAGCGCTTGCCGTGGTTTTCCGAGAGAATGCGGTTCAGCAGCGTCGTCTTCCCGGCGCCGAGATAGCCGGTGAGAACGGTTACGGGAATCTGCGTCTGTGCTTCGCTCATGTCGTGCCTCGAAGGATCTGGGCCGCGAAAAATCTGGCCTCGAAAAGGATTGTTGGCTCCATATAGGATGCCCCCACCGGTTTTGCACGCGGCAAACCGATGGGCCAAAGGGTCTGCCGATATTACCGAATTGTCATTGGCACAGGCTGGCCATGCCGCCTAGATACGGATGTGGGAGGCTGCTCGAACTGAATTGAAGAGGTGCCAGATGCCCGACAAGTCATCCTCCTTGCCATTGAGCCGGCGCCAGGCGCTCGGCCTGATCGCCGTGACCGCTGGCGGTGGCGTCTTCTTGCCGGCTGCCGCAAGGGCCGCCTCGCCCTATGCCGGGCTTGCCCTGTTCGACAGTGGCGCCGGCGTCTGCACCATCACGCCTGAGGTGACCGAGGGGCCGTTCTATTTCGACCCGAAGCTCGAACGAACCGACGTCACCGAAGGCAAGAAGGGCGTTGCCCTCAATGTGCGGCTGCAAATCGTCGATGCGGCCTGCCGCCCGCTTGCCGGTGCGCGCGTCGACATCTGGCATTGCGATGCGCAAGGCGCCTATTCCGGCTATCCGGGACAGGGCGACGGACAGGATGTCGACACCTCGGGCCAGACCTTTCTGCGCGGCTGGCAGAAGACCGATGACAGCGGCATCGTTTCCTTCGCCACCATCTATCCCGGCTGGTATCGCGGCCGCACCACGCACATTCACTTCAAGGTCTTCCCGAACGACAATTCGGTGATGACCGGCCAGCTGTTCTTCCCCGACAGCCTCAGCGAGCAGATCTTCGCAACAGTCGCTCCCTACAATGACCGTCCCGGCAAACGCGACACGTCGAATGCAAGAGACGGCATCGCCCGGCAGGCCGGACCGGCGTCGCAGGCGGCATTGCGCGAGGTGACGGACGCCTATCAAGCCTTGTTGGTCGTCGCGGTGAAGGCCGGTTGAGCGACCTCGTTTCGTGTGTGGGGCGTCTCGCTGAAAGAGTCCTCGCGCTGAAAAAGTCTTTTGTCATCTAACTGAAATAAACATCTGGCATTGACCACGGCGGACATCACAATGCTTGCCGGCAAAGCTGTTTTGCAAAGCCGGTATCTTTTTGATCGTAGATTGCCAACCGGGCGGCTGCGTCTATGCTGCCGGCACCGGTTCGGCCGAAGAGGGATGACCATGGCCAAGGCGGACAAGACTGCGACAATGAGCCGGCTGCATTCGGCGGCCCGACTGGCGCGTACGGCACTCGCCGCCAGGCTTCTGGCGCACGGCTTCTATGCCGGCCAGGACCAGATCATGCTGGCGCTCGACCGCGAGGACGGCCAGACGCCCGGCAATCTCGCAGGCCGCCTCGGCGTACGCCCGCCGACCATCACCAAGACCATCAACCGGCTGCAGGCGCAGGGTTTTCTGGAAAAGCGCGCCTCGTCGGCCGATGCCCGCCAGGCCCATATCTTCCTCACCGACACTGGCCGCGACATCATCCACGCCATCGAGAAATCGGTGAAGAAGACCGAAAAACAGGCGCTGAAGGGCCTCGACAAAAAGGACCAGAAGGCGCTGTTCAAGCTGCTTGCCCGCATCGAGGCGAACCTTTCCAACGAGGACATGGTGCTCATCGACGACGAGGCCGACGTCGACGACTGATCGGTCTTGATTTCGGACCATGGCTTGCGGGAGGCCAACGGTCGCCCCTATCTGTCTCGGATCGATTGATTGGGGACGCTCATGTTCGATACCAAATTCGCAATCGTGCTGCAGGACGATCTTCCCGTCTGGCAGAAGTTGAACGTCACCGCCTTTTTGACCAGCGGTGTCGTCGCGCAGTTTCCCGACATCATCGGCGAGCCCTACCGCGACCGCGCCGGGAACATCTACAACCCGCTGTCGATCCAGCCGGTCATCGTGCTTTCGGCCGATCGCCCGACGCTCAGCGCGATCCACCGGCGGGCGCTGGAGCGCGATGTAAAAACCTCGCTCTATGTCGACGAAATGTTTTCGACCGGCCACGACGTGGCCAATCGAGCCGTCTTTGCCGAATTCGCGCCAGACGACGCCAAAGTCGTCGGCATTGCGCTTCGCGCAGAAAGGAAGCTTGTCGACAAGATCACCAAGGGTGCCCGCATGCATCCCTGATCGTATCGGTCCTGAGTCTGTCGGCAGCGCCTGTTGTGCCAGTCGCTTTTGGCTTGCCGGCTGGTGGCAATTGCCGCAAAGGTGGCGTCTAGCTTGCTTCCCACCGGCCTGAAATTGAACGCTTCCCCCAGACAAGACGAAAGCGCGACGCCCCCCGCGGCGATCTTCTGCATGCTTTCCGTCTATGTGTGTTTCACCTTTCTCGACACCAGCAGCAAATATCTTGTCCTGGCCGGCGTTTCGGCGCTGATCGTCGCCTGGGCGCGCTTTACCGTCCACGTCCTGATTGTCGGCATCTTTCTGCGCGGCTGGCGCGATCCGGCACGCTTTCGCGCCAACAATCTGCCGGCCCATATCCTGCGTGGCCTGTTCCTGTTCGGATCGACCATATTCAACGTCCTGGCGCTGCGGACATTGCAACTGGCCGAAACCACCTCGATCTTCTTCTTCGCACCGATGGTGATCACCGCGCTTGCCGGTCCGCTGCTCGGCGAATGGGCGGGCTGGCGGCGCTGGCTGGCGATCCTGACTGGTTTTGCCGGCGTCCTCATCATCACCCGGCCGGGCGTCGGTGTTTTCGGCGTCGGCCATCTCTTCGCGCTCTGCTCGATGCTGTCGAACTGTTTCTACGTCATCATGACGCGCCGCATGTCGGCGACCGAAACGTCC